>CAZOOA010000007.1:0-81597 GCA_964581355.1 uncultured Desulfovibrionaceae bacterium
ACAAATAAAGTGCCGGGAGAAGAAAACTCTCCCGGCACTTTATTTGTTTTCTAGGAAGCAAGCGTTTCATAGCACCTGATTATAAAGCTTTATAATCATACTTTTTGTTTTTCAGGCGAATGCGGTCCGCGACCAGGGCAATGAATTCTGAGTTGGTCGGTTTCCCTTTTTCTGTGTTTATGGTATAGCCAAAGAATTTTTTGATGGTTTCGATATTATTCCTGGACCAGGCAACCTCGATGGCATGACGTATCGCCCGTTCAACCCGGCTGGGGGTTGTTTCATATTTTTCGGCAATCCTGGGATAAAGCACTTTGGTGACGGAGCCCAACAGTTCTATTTCTTCAATTACCATGGAAATGGCGTCTCGTAAATAAAGATATCCCTTGATATGGGCAGGGATACCGATTTCGTGAATGATCATTGTGATTTCTTCGATATAATTTTTCTTATCTTTTTTTACGGGCATGGTTTCAGCTACCATGGTGGGCATTTTCCGTTCTACAGGTTGGTGATTCCCAAGCTGGCGTATCCTTTCTGCCAGCACATCCAAGTTAAAAGGTTTTAATATGTAATATGATGCCCCTAATTCAACAGCTTTCTGCGTAATATTTTCGTGACCAAATGCTGTTAGCATTATAACGATTGGTTTGGGGTCCAGTTCCATTTTATTGATTTCTTCCAGGACACCAATTCCGTCTAAATGTGGCATAACAATGTCAAGCAGGACAATATCAGGCTCCTCCTCCTTCACCATTTCCAGGACTTCTTTACCATTGTAGGCAATACCAACTACATCCATATCTTCTTCCTGAAACAGGTACTCCGACAATAATTCGTTAAAATCTCGATTATCGTCCGCAATAATAACTTTTAACATCTACAAGGCCCCCTTAAAAGGATAATGTTTTGTCAATATATAATTATTCGACACCTGGAAACTGATTCCTGCTTTATACAAAAATATTATAAAATTCTTTTTTTACTAACAAAAGAATTTTGCAGGTTCAATACGTAGGAATTAACCCGACTTCTTTTGCCATCCACTCTGCAAAAATCCCGTATCCTCTACGGGGATCATTGACAAATACATGGGTTACCGCTCCAACCAGTCGTCCATCTTGAATAATGGGACTCCCGCTCATACCCTGGACAATCCCCCCTGTAATATCCAGCAAATCTTCATCCACAACTCGGAGAATAATGCCTTTATCTCCAGGTCGGTCCTGGTTGACAGTCCTTTCTATTTCGATACAATATCTTTCAATTTGGTTTCCATCTACAACGGTAAGCATTTCTGCAGCACCCGTCTCGACCTGAAAAGCCAAAGCCAGGGGTAAGGGACCAGAAAGCGGCGCTTTTTCTTTGATCTGCTTCAGTTCACCATATATGCCAAAAGTTGTATTTTTCTTGATTGTTCCCAAAATATCATTTCCTTCTCTGAAAATACCTGCTTTTTCCCCGGGTTGGCCTTTTTGGGCCATTTTAATATTAATAATATCCGCGTTAACAATTAAACCATCATTAATTTCCACCTCTGCACGGGTATCCAGATCGGTAATTACATGCCCTAATGCTCCATACAATTGATTCTTCGAATTATAAAAGGTTAATGTGCCTACACCTGCTGATGTATCACGAATGTACAACCCTGCCAGCATTTCCCCCGTCTCAGGGCAGCGAAAAGGTGAAACCTTGAATGTAAAGGTTTCATCTCCCCGCTTAATTTCCAAGCTTACTGGTCCTTTGAGTGCCTCATATTTTAGCAAATTAGCAGCATGATCAATGTTTTTTATCTTTTTTTCATTTACTGACAATATGACGTCATTTAACAAGATGCCACTTTCCTGGGCTGGTGAAACAGGTCCCTGGCTGGTGTTTAAATAATAATAACCTACAACTATGACACCTTCGGCGTGGAGTTTTATTCCTATGGAATGCCCCCCCACCATTAATTCCAATTCGGGCAAAACATTGACAGAAATCTGCCGGAGCGGAATTAAGCCGTTAAACAAGCTTATCTCAAGGTCAACACTTCCTTTTTGCAGTCCTTCAAGGGTGAAATGTTCATTAGTACCCAGACGATTAAAACGAAGGGCTTCGACAGTGCTGCCGTTAATATTTAAAACCCCGTCTCGATCAGCTTTTATATATAGACTAAGAGGAAAACTGACATCATAGGATTGTTCCCGCCCTTTTAAAATCCGTATATTATCCTCAAGTTTCGATTGTACTTCCAGGGGCAAAAAGAACAAAAAAAGTAAGAAAAATAAGGTAACAGCAGGCGCTAAAGGGCGCATTATCTTAAAATATCGCATTTTAACCTCCAATGCTTTTCGCACAATGTTTTCGCAGTTCTATTTAACATGAAACAATTTTAAATTGCCTCCCAGCATTATTTTTATGCCCCGGCAGTTTACATAATCGTTGAGTTTTATCTGGTATTAATAGAAATAACCCTCCTATTCTGACAGGAGGGTTATTGAGATTGTTATTTGCGCAGAACTATAACAGAAGCAAGATTGTTGGGACAGTTCTGGCGAGGTTTAGCGGAAAAATTGCTTGGATTACTCTTGTTTCTTGGTAATTTTTAATAATTTCGCCGCATTTAAGCCCAAGATATTTATTTTGCTTTGATCTGATAAAGGCAATTCATTAATAGAATCAATATTTTGTCTTATTGAAGGAACTGCAGGCCAGTCAGTTCCGAAGATTGTTTTCTTCGATAACTTATCAAGATCTGGAAGGTATTTTAATAAATTTTTGGGAGGCAGTCCGGCAATTTCCAGATATACGTTTTGATGCAGCTGGGCTAAAAATGCTGCCTGCTTATACCAGAGCCCCCGACCGCTGTGGACCAGTAATATCTTCAGATCGGGGAAATCAACCGCGACATCATCCCAGTATATCGGATCCGCATACCTGATTTTTGTTCCAGGGAAGATAGAACTGCCTGTGTGAGACATCACCACAATATCTCGCTCCTGCGCTAGATGGTATAAAGGGTACAGGCGGCGATCGTGGGGATAAAAGTGCTGGTACGAGGGAAGCAGTTTTAAGCCCTGCATTCCCAGTTCATCCAGACAGTAAAGCAGTTCCTCATCGGGCCGGGTTACCATATAAGGGTTAATGTTGGCAAAAGGTATCAGCCTTGGATGATCCCGGCAAAAATCAGCCACATATTCGTTAGTCGTTATCCCTGTGGTGATCGGGGAAAGCTCCGCCAGGCAGACTCCATAATCCACCCCATTGTTTTTCAGCAGCGTTGAAAGTGCACCAGGATCAATTTCCCCCTGCGAGTTGATCGTTTGGTCCAGGCCGCTGCCTTTGTCCATAAAGCTTTCAATCCACTCCCAGACAAAAGGCTTGGTCATTTCTTTACTACCCACATGCAGGTGAAAATCAATCACTATCTCCTCATAGTTTACCATCTTGATCACGTCCTTTAAAGACGTTAAATACGTCCTTTCAGTACTTCATTGGCCAGGACCAGGCGCTGTATTTCACTGGTTCCTTCATAGATTTGCATGATTTTGGCATCTCTCATGTATTTTTCCATGGGATATTCTTTCATGTAACCATAACCACCCATAACCTGAAGTGCATCTGTAGTAACTTCCATGGCAATATCGCCGGCATATGCTTTTGACATGGCTGACTGGGCAGAGAAGCGTTTTTCTTTTTTATCAACCATAAAGGCAGCACGGAGTACCAGCAGTCGGGCTGCTTCAATTTTCATGGCCATATCTGCCAGCTTAAACTGGATTGCCTGGAAAGAACTGATCGGTTTCCCAAACTGTTCTCTTTCCCTGGCGTATTTTACAGCATTTTCATAAGCTGCCCGGGCAACACCAAGAGCCATTGCGCCAACCATGGGGCGCGAGATATCCAGGGTGGTCATGGCAATACGAAAGCCTCCACCTTCCTGGCCCAGCACATTTTCTTCGGGCACAAAGACATCCTCAAACAGGACTTCCGAGGTATTGGAGGCCCTGATGCCCATCTTGTTTTCTTTTTTTCCAGGTTCCAGCCCGGGATAATTCCTTTCCAGGATAAAAGCTGTTAAAGCCCTGGCTCCTTTGGCACGGTCAATAGTAGCAAACACCGTATACGTATCGGCAATAGCACCGTTGGTGATAAAACATTTTCTACCATTTAGAATATAACCGTTATCCACTTTTTTGGCATAAGTTGCAATGGAGGCAGCATCCGAGCCGGCACCGGGTTCTGTTAAACAGAAGGCGGCAAACTTGCCCTCAGATAATGGAGTCAGATATTTTTTCTTTTGTTCATGGCTACCGCCTACCAGGATAGGGTAAGCAGCCAGGGAATTGGCGGCAGCGCTAGTTGTGATTCCGGCACACCCCCTGGCCAGCTCCTCAACAACCAGGCAGGAAGTCACACAGTCCATACCACCGCCACCATATTCTTCAGGTATGGTCATTGTGCTGTAACCCTGGAGAACCATTTCTCTGAGCAAGTCAATAGGTGTTTCATTTTCTTCATCGTACTTGGCTGCAACGGGAGCAATGGCCTTTTCTGCATACTCTCTGGCAGCTTTCTGCATGTCAACCTGTTCTGCTGTAAAATCAAAATTCATTGTTGGGCTTACTTTTACTGACCAGTAAAAGCAAGTCGCACCTCCTTTAAAATGTAATTATCTTGTTAACTTACCCACCTTAAACAGGTGGAGTTTTAACCTGCTTCAATCATGCATCCTGCCTTCTTTCCAAGAGCTTTTTGGCGTGGCGCCTGGTTATTTCACTGTCATCCTGCCCGTCCAACATCCGGGCAATTTCCTGGATACGCCTCTCGCTTTCCAGGTATTGTAACCGGGTTAACGTCCGCTCGTGATCTGGATCAACTTCTTTAAAAATATAGTACTGGTGATGTGCTGAACTGGCAATATGTGGGCTGTGAGTAACACAGATAACCTGGTGAAAGGCGCTTAACTGGGCCAGTTTTTCGGCAACCATCTGGATGGTTTTTCCCCCGATCCCACTGTCAATTTCATCAAAAATCAATGTAGGAATTTGATCCTGTTCTGCCAGGATGCTTTTTAGCGCTAGCATCACCCGGGCCATCTCTCCTGCTGAAATAATCCTGGCTAACGGTTTGGGAGTTTCCCCCTGGTTGGCCGAGAATAAAAACTCTATTTCATCTTTGCCTGTTCTGTCTGGAGTATTTTTTACCTCCAGGGATACCGTAAAAATCCCGTTGATAATTCCCAGGTCTGTTAATTCTTCCTTGACCAGCGTTTCAATGCGCATGGCCACAACCAATCTTTTTTCATGCAAAACCTGGGCACATTGCTCCATCTGCTCTTCTAAAGAGCTGAGTTCTTGTTCCAGGGCATTAATCCTGGCTTCACTGTTTTCCAGCGTATCAATTTCGGCTTGACATTGATTTTGAAAAGACAGGATTTCCTCGACTGTTTGGCCATATTTACGTTTTAGCTGGCGGTACGTTTCCAGTCGGTCTTCTGTCTGTTGACGTTCTTCCGGGGAAAAATGTAACCGGTCCTGGTAGCTGAAAAAATCATGGCTAAGTTCAGCCAGTCCTGTAGAAGCTTCTTCTAAAATAGTAATATAATGTTCAAATTCCGGATCTACCTGAACCAGGGATAGCAGTTCATTTTTTATCTCATTGATGCGATCGACTACAGGCATAGAGCCTGTATCCCCGCTATAGAGCTCATGATAAGCCCGGGTAACAGCTGCGAACAGCTTCTCCTGGTTATTGAGTAAGTTCAGTTGTTTCTTCAACTGCTCTTCTTCTTCCGGGTTAATATCTGCAGCGGCAATTTCATCTCTTTGGTATTTAAGCAGTTCAAGCTTCCTGTTTCTCTCCTGGGGATTTTCCCCGATAGCATTTATTTTTTGTTTAATATCCTGCCTTTGCTCAAATAGCTGCTGCCACTTTTTTCTTTCGAAAAGAACCTCTTCTCCGCCGAATTCATCCAGTAAAAAAAGATGCTGTTCCGGCCTTAACAGCGACTGGTGACTGTGCTGCCCGTGCAGGTCAACCAGGAACCGGCCGACCTCTTTTAAAATAGCCAGTGGGACCATACGGGCATTGATCCGGCATACATTTCTCCCGCTCAGGGAAATTTCCCGGGAGACAATGATCGTTTCAGCAGGTTCGACTCCTGCTTCGTGAAGCTTTTCATAGAGTGCAGTTTGACTGCCCGGCACAGAAAAAGCAGCTTCTATGATTGCTTTATCGCATCCGGAGCGAATCTGTTCACTGGAAGCCCTTTCGCCTAAAAGCAAGCTAATGGCGCCGACAACAATTGATTTGCCCGCGCCTGTCTCCCCGGTTAACACATTAAAACCAGGATATAGATCAAAGGAAAGTTCTTCGATTAAGGCAAAGTTTTGCATCGAAAGATATGTAATCAAGCAGTATACCTCCGTGATGCCTGTGCAAGCAAAAAAACTAGCTCTTTATGCATCCATTAGTTTATCATGCAACAGTTTATAGAAATTGTTGCCAGGAAAATTAATCACCCGGGTGATACAATCAGCCATCTTCACCTGGATGCAATCCTTATAATTTAGAGCAAACCCTTCCTGGCCGTCAAATGTCAAAAAGATTTCCCCATGCTTGGTGGCAACGTTGATTGTTACCATATCCTCCATGTTAACGACAACGGATCTCTGGTATAAGAGATGAGGACAGATCGGAGTTATAACAAGCGCTTTCAAGGCAGGATTTAAAACCGGCCCCCCGGCGGATAATGAGTACCCTGTTGAGCCTGTCGGACTGGCAATAATCATCCCGTCACCCGGGTAACTTTCTAGAAAATCTTCATTCACATAGGTATCCAGCTTGATGATCCGTGAAAAAGGCCCCCGGGATATAATAACATCGTTTAGTGAAATAAAAGACTTATAAAGCTCCCCGTTTCGGATTACTTCTGTATTTAACATCATGCGCTCTCCCAGCACATAATTCCCTTCAACTAACTTTTGCAGCGATTGTTCCAGTTCATGAACTTCTATTTCGGCCAAAAATCCCTTATGCCCCAGGTTAATGCCTAGAATAGGCAATTCCATATAAGCAAGTTCCCGGGAAACCCGTAGAAAAGTGCCATCTCCCCCAACAACTATAGCCAGATCGACCAACTGGTCCCACTGTTTAAGATCATTTATGGGAGATGGCAGATGAAGAAGAAGATCTTTTTCTGGAACAATGTAAACAGGAATATCATGTTTGTTAAAAAAATCCTGGATTATTGTTATAACCTCCCTGGCATTATCTTTTTGCCAGTTAGGGATAACCCCAATACCTTTAAACAAGTTTATCACCTATATTTTAATTGTTTTGGAAAAACTCGTGAGATTGCCGGACAACCTTTTTCACCGTTTCATTCAAACCACTATATTCCTGTTGCAAAAAAGTTTCTTTTCCTTTTATCTCATAACCCAGGTACAGTAAATACTCGATATTTCCCTGGGGGCCCTGGATGGGGGAATATGTAAGCCCCTGTAAAAAGAAATTATGCTGATAGGCAGTATCCAAAATGTTGAACAAGACTTCTTCATGGACAGGTGCTTTTTTTATGACCCCCTTTTTCCCTACCTGTTCCTTTTTCGCCTCAAACTGGGGCTTTATTAAACAAAGAAGTTGTTCAACCGGAAAGCCAGCAATAACTGGCAAAAGTAACTTAACAGAGATAAAGGAAGCATCAACCAGGGAAATGTCCGGTTTAATGTCCAAGTGTTCCGGTTTTAAGTCTCTGGCATTAAACCGTTCCAAATTAACCACCCGGGGGTGATTTCTCAGCTCCCAAGCCAGCTGCCCGTATCCAACGTCAAGGGCATAAACCAGTTCTGCCCCATGCTTTAAAGCACAATCTGTAAATCCACCTGTTGATGCCCCGATATCAAGGACAACTTTCCCTTTAAAAACAAGATTAAAAGCATTGATCGCTTTTTCCAGCTTCAGTCCTCCACGGCTGACATAGGGATTTGAAGTTTTTTTTAATTGAATATCTGAACTGGTTGAAACAAAAAAACCGGGCTTATCTTTTTTAACTCCGTTAACATAAACATTGCCTGCCATTATCTCCGACCGGGCTCTATTTCTACTTTCAACAAGATTTTTTTCTAAAAGCAGTGTGTCCAACCGGTCCTTCTTTTTCTGCTTCTCCATTTATTTTACCTTCTCCCGACCTTTACATAACTGCTTTGCCTTAAGTGCGATACTCTGGGCTGTAAGTTGGACCGTTTCCAGTATCTGCTCCCTGGTTCCCTGGCCCGTAAAGGGGTCATGAACTCCCATCATCTGAATATGAAGATCGGTTAATCCTTCTTCTGACAATGCTTCCAGGACTGCACTGCCAAAACCGCCGGAAACAATATTCTCTTCGATTGTAATAACATATTTACAACGTTTGGCCCAGGAACAAATTAACTGACGATCCAGAGGCACTATGAATCGTGGATTGATTACACAGGCACTAATCCCCTCTGCCAGTAGCAGATCATAAGCCTGCAAAGCAGTTTTAACAGTAGCCCCAACTGCCAGAAGAAGGACATCTTCACCTTCCTGGAGCAGCTTGCCCTTCCCATAGTCCAGGTTACATAAATCCGGCGGGAGAGGCTCAGCCGCTGCCCCTTTTGGATACCGTATAGCCACAGGTGAATCCAGGGTCAAGGCCATTTGCAGCATTTCCTTTAACTCAGCACCACTTCCGGGAGCCATAATGGTCATACCTGGCAGGTGGCGCAGGTAGGATAAGTCAAAAACCCCGTTGTGGGTCTCTCCATCTTCTCCCACCAGCCCAGCACGGTCTATGGCAAAAATTACAGGAAGCTCCTGCAAACATACATCATGAAGAATTTGATCGTAAGCCCGCTGTAAGAATGTGCTGTATATTGCAACCACCGGCTTAAACCCTTCGGCAGCCAACCCCGCAGCCATTGTAACCGCATTTTGTTCTGCGATGCCCACATCAATAAACCGGTCAGGCAATTTCCTGGCAAAAGAATCCAGTCCCGTCCCAGAGGCCATGGCTGCTGTTAAGGCAACGATGGATTTATCTTGCGAGGCTAGCCGGGTTAAAGTCGAGCCAAATAAGCTGCTGTAAGTGGGAGTTGTGATTTTTTTCGAAGGAAATTTTCCAGTTTCTTTGTCAAATTTGCCTACGCCATGAAACTTTTCAGGCTCCCTTTCAGCTGGCTCATATCCCTTGCCTTTGGTAGTTACAGTATGAATTAATACAGGGCCCTGGATGGTTTTTGCCTGTCGGAGCAGACCCTGAACTTGCGGAATACTATGTCCATTAATCGGGCCAAGGTATGTAAAGCCCAACTCTTCAAATAAAATACCGGGAACAAGCAGATATTTAACACTATCTTTTACCCGTTCCACGGAACGAACCATCGTCTTTCCAATGTGTGGAATACGACTTAAAATATGCTCCAGGTCTTCTTTCAGCCTGGAGTATTTAGGGTCTGTCCGCAAGCGGGCCAGGTAAGAAGGAAGCCCGCCCACATTTTGGTCTATGGAAAATTCATTATCGTTCAAGATAACGATCAAATCCGTATTGGCTTCTCCTGCATAGTTAAGAGCTTCAAATGCCATTCCACCTGTTAAAGCACCATCACCAATCACTGCAATAATATGATTACTGCCTTTCTTTAAATCACGGGCCCGGGCCATTCCCAGAGCCGCTGATAAAGAAGTGCTGCTGTGTCCTACACTAAAAACATCGTAAATGCTTTCTTGCCTTTTAGGAAAACCGCAAATCCCGTCAAGACTGCGGATATTCTTGAACTGCTCTTTGCGTCCTGTTAAAATTTTGTGGGTATAACTCTGATGCCCGACATCCCAGATGATTTTATCTTCAGGCGCATGAAAGACACTGTATAGAGCAACGGTTAATTCCACCACTCCAAGGCTGGATGCCAGGTGACCGCCTTGCCTGGAAATGACTGTAACGATAAAATCCCGGATTTCAGTAGAAAGTTGTTCCAGCTCTTTTACAGTAAGGCGTTTTAAATCATCAGGATCATGAATTTTTTTCAGGAGAGCACCCACGAAATACACCAACTTCCAAGCTTTATCTTCTACAGCGTGGTTCGCTGCGTTCTAACCTCTTTTTACTTTAGCATCCTTGTTCCAAATGCTTAGTTTTCCAAACGTTGTTAATAAACGTGCGGTAAAAAAAACAACTTCCGTGGAATAATTAATAGCCAGATACTTGCCAAAAGCTTTTCCTCCTACAGTCATGGCAGAAATTAGACCTGCGAGAAGAATATTTAGGAAAAGCTCATTTAATCCAGGTGTAACCAGGGCAAGGTTAACAATTATTATTGCTCCAATAACACCGCTAATTACACCACTGATATCGCCGATTACATCATTGCAAAAATTGGCGACTTTTTCAGCATTTTTAACCAGGTAAATACCCTTCTTTGCCCCGTAAATTTTCTTAGAAGCCTTGGAATGGAAGGGAGTTTCATCAGCCGCTGCTACTGCAGTCCCAATGGTATCAAAAGTGATTCCCAGCAAGATGATGGCAAAGAGTATGACAAACGATATAATTGTTGAATTAATACTTTGGACAAGGACCCTGGTGATAAAAGCAAAACCAACAGCCAAAAAAAAAGTCCAAACACTTGCCAATATTATCCAGCGGACTGTTTTTTGCTTTCTGATAGCTTGTTTATTATTAGACAAATTGTCATACACCTCATAATAAAATAAAACAGGACCCAGGTGGCAACCTTATGGGTAAACTTTACGGCTTCAGGTCCAGCAGGTTTTCCCAAATGCCTACCAAGCTGTTACCAGCCGGCAGTTTCCTTTTAAAGGCATTTCTGCCGTGTTGCCACCAGCAGGGCTGGATTGCCACTAAGACCGCACTTTAATCCCCATAAGGCCTCCCTCCGGTGGAAACAGTCTAGGAGTTTTCCTCGATAGAGCATTTACGCTTCCTAGCCTCTTTTGCAGCCCTGGTTTCCTAAGGCCCTTGGACCTTTCTCCCCCAGAACCACTCAAGGCAGGCTACACTGTGCCCAGCGTCTGCCGCACACAGGTTCTGTCCTAAGCCGTAGCGCTTTCCCAGTAAGGCAATTAACCACGCACTTAGGTCTCCGCGAAGGGAGGGTCAACGCCTACATGCCTTTGTAGATCGCCCCGTCCTTCTTAACTCCCAGCACCAACCCCCGACTGGGCTTCGGCAGCCGGCACCAGGAACTTCATCGATGTGCCCTTTGGCGGATTTTTAGGCCCGCCTTCAGAAGCGTCTGCTCTAACTAGAATACTGCGCCACCTACGTCCCAACCCGATTATAGCATATTGCTTGTTTTATCTCAAGATACCCGAAAATTCCATACAGTTAAGATTTCAACTAAAAATCCCGGTAAAAAATAAAGTTGGTAATACCATGCAATACAGAGGCTGACTGGCCATAAGGCACCAACTGTTCCACTGCCTGCTCGTAGAGAGAGTCTCTTTTTGCTTTTGTCTTTTCCAGTCCCATTATAGCAATATAAGTTGCTTTTTCTTTTTCTGCATCCATACCACTTTTTTTGCCCATTTTAGTCGAATCGCCGACCACATCAAGCAGATCGTCTACAAGCTGAAAGGCCTCCCCGAGGATCATACCATAACGAGTTAAATTGGCCAGGTCATCCTTTTCGCCACCACCCAATAACACACCCAGGCGGATAGATGTTTCTATAAGTTTACCTGTTTTATTCTTGTTTATGTAATCGATAACTTCTTTTTCCAGCACTTTTCCTTCTGACTCCAGGTCAACCACTTGGCCGCCGATCATTCCATTAACTCCTGCAGCTTTGGCCAACTCATTAATAACCTGCAGTTTAGTTTCCGGCCTTACATCATCCCCATAGGATTCTGAATACTTGTTTTGCTTACAAGCAGAACTATTTTCACTTAAAATTTCAAAAGCCATGGTCAATAAGGCATCGCCAGCCAGGATTGCAGTAGCTTCTCCAAAAGCTTTGTGGCACGTTAAACGCCCTCTCCTGTACGTGTCATCATCCATTGCTGGTAAATCGTCATGAATGAGCGAGTATGTATGGATCATTTCCATAGAACATGCAGCGGGGAGCACCTTATTTATCTCATCGGTGAAAAGCTCTGCAGAAAGAATCATTAAAACAGGGCGGATACGTTTTCCCCCTGCAAAAATACTGTAGCGCATCGCCTGATGGACACGAACAGGGTAATTGTCCTCAGCGGGCAGGTAAGAATCAAGGGCATCTTCTATAAGCTGTTTTTTTTCTTTTAATTCCATCCCATAATCCATAATCAAAGGTCTCCTTAATCAAAAATCAAAGGTCTCCTTGCTACAAAAAACTCCCTGAAAGAGGGAGTTTGTAAAAATAATTATTCATCCACACGATATTCTTCCATAGTCCCATCATCCATTAGCATTTCTATTTTTTGTTCAGCTTTGCTCAGGATGTTTTTGCAATGTTGAGTAAGCTTCATTCCCTCCTGGAAGCTGTTTATTGAGTCCTCTAGTGTCAATTCTTCTTTTTCCATTTTTTCCAGGGTTGCTTCCAGCTTTTTTATCGCTTCTTCAAAGGTTAACTCTTCCAGATCCTTCTCAGTCAATACGACCCCTCTTTTCCAGTTTTTTCCTCACCCGGTTTGCCTTGATAAACATTTTCAACATGACAGGAAACTTTTCCATCCTTAAAGATCACATTCACATCTTGGCCTTCCTGGACCTGTTGAATGCTTTTCAAAATATTTTTGTCACTGTCGACAACAATTGTAAAACCCCGCTCCATCACATTTTTAGGATTTAAGGTATTCATGCGACCTTCCAGGCTTTTCAGTATTGACCGATTCATTTTAAGATCATAATGAATGTCCCGTATTAAGCGCTGCCACAATTCGTCGACTTTTTGTGCCTGATAGTTTAATCTATCTTGCAAAAAGCGGATGTACCTGGTACTGGAAGAATAATTCAGGGTATTCCAGCGCCTGGACATGATGTTCTTGATCGAACTTTGCAGCCTTGTTTCCATTATAGATATTTTCTGTTCCAGCTCAAACCTGTCAGGGGTGATTAACTCTGCTGCTGCAGTTGGTGTCGATGCCCTGCAATCTGCCACAAAATCAGCAATGGAAAAGTCTGTTTCATGACCAACTGCAGACACAACTGGTGTCCGGGCCTGAAAGATCGTTCTGGCGACCTCTTCATTGTTGAAGGACCATAATTCTTCCAGTGAGCCTCCGCCGCGGGTTAAAACCAGGACATCAAATTCTTTTCCGGAGTCCATCCTTCTCAAGGCGCTGGTTATTTGAAAAGGAGAATCCTTTCCCTGAACAGCAACAGGGCAAATAACAACATGCAGATGTGGGAACCTTCTTTCCAGGGTAGTAAGGAAATCACGGATTGCCGCCCCTGTTGGAGAGGTTATAACTCCTACTTTCCAGGATATATAGGGTAAGGGCTTTTTGTACGCTGTATCAAAAAGCCCTTGCTTTTGAAGTTCAGCTTTCAGTTGTTCAAATGCCTGGTACAGCTCTCCCTGCCCTTCCGGTTCCAGTTTTTCCACATAGAGCTGAAAATAGCCACTCCGTTCATAAATCGATGTGCTTCCCCTGGCAACTACTTTCATTCCTTCAGCGGGCAAAAAATTCAGATGTTGGTTTTTACCGCGGAAAAATACTGCCCTTAAAACATTATCTTCTTCTTTCAAGGTGAAGTACATATGGCCCGAAGGTTTATGATGCTTAAAATTAGAAATTTCCCCTACAACCCGGAGATCCTGGAGCATCATGTCATTTATAAGAATTCGTTTCAGGTAGCGATTAACCTGGGATACAGTATAAATTGCACTTTGCTTCATTGTTGTTTGCAAGCCTCAACCAGGTTATCCAGAAGCATGGCAATGGTTACGGGCCCCACTCCACCTAAAACAGGCGTAATCCACCCCGCTACTTCCTGAACTTCCTCATGATCAACATCACCAACAAGGCGAGTACCTACCTGGCTTAAACCGACGTCGATAATAATTGCTCCTTCTTTAACCATATCCCTGGTGACTGTATAGGGGTGTCCCGCAGCTACCACCAGAATATCAGCATTCTTCGTAAATGTCGACAAGTCAGGTGTTTGGGAATGAACCACGCTCACCGTTGCGTTTCTTTCCAAGAGCATAAATGAAACTGGTCTTCCAACAAGTTGGCTGCGTCCAACAATAACAGCCCTTTTACCTTCAATGCTTTCTCCAGTAGAATCGATAAGCTTAATAATACCCTTGGCTACAAAAGGCGGCATATGATGATCGCCAATCAAAAAATCTCCCATGTTCAAGAAATGAAGTCCCTCTACATCTTTTTGTGGTTCTACAACCTGGGAGATTAAGGTATGATCCAGGTGTGGTGGCAGGGGATGGATATTAATTCCATGTACAGGGGTTGTAGTATTTAGTCGCTCGATCAAATGAATAATTTCTTCATCGGTGGTTGTTTCAGGCAAATGAAAAACCTTACACTTAATGCCCAGTTGCTGACAAGTCTTTTCTTTTAACCGGGCAATATGAAACCTGGCAACAGGGCTTTTAATCACAAGAATAGCAAGTCCGGGCGTAACCCCTTTTTCTGAATGAAGCATACTGATATCATTTTTTACTTTTTCCCTTACTTCAGCAGCAGCTTTTTCTCCGTTGATAATATTTGCAGCCATTTTTGTCCCCCTATGACCGACATTTCAAGCCTCGGGGGCCAGGCTGAAATGTGCCTGGCTCCCGAAACTTTACCTGCTTAATTAATGAAATGCTTTTAACCATCTACTTTCCAGAATAAGGCCTATGCCTCAATCTGTTGTTTAAAGGCTTCCAAGGCGTTCTGCATCAGCATGGTGATGGTAATGGGGCCTACCCCACCTGGTACAGGTGATATCCAGCCGGCCGATTGTTGAGCTTTCTCAAACTCCACATCACCAAGAACCCTGTCACCATCCTGGGTTACACCCACATCGATAACAATGGCACCAGGTTTGATCCAATCACCCTTTACTAACTCCGCACTGCCCGCAGCAGCAACCAGGATATCCGCTTCTCTGCATATTTCACTTAGATCAAGGCTTTTGGAGTGACAAATTGTAACGGATGCATTTCTTCGCAGCAGCAAAAGGGCAAGAGGCTTTCCAACAATATTGCTCCGGCCGATAAGCACCGCTGATTTACCATAAACAGGTTGCCTGGTATGTTCGATCATATGCATAATGCTGTTGGCGGTACAGGCTATAAACCCTTTTTCGTTGCTGAATAGCTTGCCCATATTTACTGGGTGGGTTCCATCAATATCTTTTTCCGGGTCGATTGATTGTAATACAGTGCGTTCGTCAATATGATCCGGTAATGGAAGTTGGACCATGAAGCCATGTATTTTTGAATCTTCATTAAGCTCTGCAATCACTTCCAGTAATGCATCCTGGGAGATATCTTCCGGCAGGCGGCGAACTTGTGAATAAAAACCAATTTTTCGGCTTTGTTTTTCTTTGTTAGCTACATAGGTCATTGATGCAGGGTTTTCACCGACTATTACAACAGCCAAGCCAGGTATCAAGCCTGTTTTTTCGTAAAGGTTGTTGAGTTCATTCGCCAAATCAGCTCGGATACTTTCTGCCACTTCATCTCCCTTGATCAGCTTGGCGGGCATACAAAAACCTCCTAACCCTGATTCAACCAGATGGCTGCTTCTACGGTGTTATACAGCAGCATTGTGACGGTCATCGGTCCGACTCCACCAGGTACCGGGGTAATGTAGGAGGCTTTTTCAGCAACAGCATCATAGTCTACATCCCCAACCAGGCGGAAACCGCTTTTCTTCGAAGAATCGGGAATACGGTTAACTCCAACGTCCATGACAACTGTTCCTTCACTAACCATGTCTGCTGTAATCGCATTGGGACGTCCCATGGCAGCAACCAGGATGTCTGCTTGCTTGGTAAAGTAGCTGATATCTTTTGCCCCAGTGTGGACAACTGTGACAACAGCGTTTGCGCCTTCTGCTTTCTGCATTAAAATGGCTGCCAGTGGCTTTCCAACAATGTTGCTGCGGCCGCAAACCACAACATGTTTACCGGAGGGATCATTGCCCGAACGCATCAGCATCTGCTTAACTCCATGAGGTGTGCAGGGCAGCGGGCAGGGTTCTCCCCTTAACAATTTACCCAAGTTCACCGGATGGAATCCATCAACATCTTTTTCTGGAGAAATATAACCAATGACCCGGTCCACGCTGATGTGGTCTGGGAGAGGAAGCTGTACAAGAATGCCGCTAATTTTCGGATCCTTGTTCAAGCCATCAACAGTTTTCAATACTTCTTCTTCGGACGTTTCAGCGGGAAGCTTGATGGTTTCCTCATACATCCCAATTTCTTCGCATCCTTTGGCTTTGCTGGTCACATAGGAAACAGAGGCAGGGTCTTCACCTACCAGGACAACACCCAAACCAGGCACGATGCCTTTCTCTTTCAAATCAGCGACCTTCTGCTTTAATTCCCCCCTAATCTCTTCCGCTATTTGCTTACCGGAAATAACCTTTGCTGACATAATATGACCTCCTTTTAGATTATATATTATTACTGCTTCACACTCAAAGGCATGTAAATCTTATGAAGTATGATTGGGGGCAGTTTCCAAGTTATTCTACTGTTTAAATTCAAGGGGATAAAACTTGAACCGCCCCCCCTATCACTTCATCTTCATCAGAAAATCATTCTTAAGGCACTTATGTTTTTAGGCCCTTTTCTTCCAAATACTTGTTAAAGTATTTTTCGCCGCTATCTGTAACCTTGAGTTCTTTAAATGCTTTTTTGTCGTTTGCAGGCAAACTGAACTTAATTTTTCCATTAATGTTGATAAGCTTCTCAATGGAAAAAACGGGCATTCCTGCAGGCCAGTAATAGCCCTGGTCATTCAAGTTTGCAAAGTCCATACCTTTGAAAACCGGTGCCAGGAAAGTAATTTCATCCCAAAGGGCATCCGGCGAATCGATGCTCTGTTGATAACCCATATATTCCATTAAGTCCAGCAAAATTTCCAAGTTATCTTTTCCTGAAACAGGTTCTAAACCACGGTTCAGTTTCTGGATCCGACGTTCACTGTTGGTATAGGTGCCCGTTGTTTCAGCAAAGGCAGCAGCAGGGAGAACAACATCTGCCTTTTGAGCAGCATCAGTAAGGAATAAATCCTGGACAACAAGCAGGTCGGCCTTGCCCAGTTTTTCAACCCACTGTTTATCTACATCCTCACCAAAAACAAACACACCTTTTATTGAACCATTACCAAGCCCTTCCAGGATTTGTTCGTTATTCTTTCCTGGGACACCTGGAACGTCCGCTTTCCATTTCTTCGAGAATTTGTCCCGATTATCCTGCTCACTAAGATTCTGGAAACCTGGCAGGTACGTTGGAGAAATACCCATATCCACAGAGCCCTGACTATTGCACCGGCTGCGCAGGTAAATGATGCCTCGACGCGGCTTTCCAACTTTACCCAGCAGGGTTACAAACCCGGCCAGCAACTTCGCAGCTTCCGAGTTCAGATTGCCGCCACCGATTACCATTATCGGAGTCTTCGATTCCACATATTTCTCGGCCAGTGCAGCAATATCCTGCTCAGTTAAGCCGCTTTGAGAGAGTAATTCTGCCATGGACTGCTTGCCCAACCATTCATCCAACTGAGCAAAATTTTCCGTATACTGCCCTACAAAAGCTTGGTCCGCCAACCCTTTCTGCTTTGCATAAAGCAGTAGAGCAGCAAATAGGGATACAGAAGCTTGCTGGTCTACATCAAAACTACGCGCAGCATACCGCTTTAACTTAGATTCTTTGCTATACAGCGCCCATAGCTCGGTTCCTTTTTCCACAGCCTGCTTAATCTTCAAACCAGCAATGGGATAATCAGGCAGATCAGCGCCAACAGATAAGACAAAGTCTGCCGTAGCTATTTCATCAAAAGAGTTAGTTGATGCATCCCAGCCCAAAACATCAACCAGGAGATTGTCAGGTTCCGAGACACTGCTGATGTTATTGGTTCCCAGGGTAGCCCGGGCAAATTTCTGAATTAAATAACTTTCTTCATTCGTATACCTGGGATTGGCCAGGACAGCCAGGCTTTCGCCGCCAAAGCGGGCTTTCAGAGACTTGAATTTTTTGGTGATATGCACCAATGCATCTTCCCATGTGGTTTCCGTCAACTGGCCATTTTCCCTGATCAAGGGGGTCTTAAGTCGTTCTTCGCTGTTGATAAAATCGAAACCGAAGCGGCCTTTTTTACACAGAACACCTTCATTGACCGGGCCCTCTAAAGGTACAACCCGGGCAACTTTATCCCCGATAGTCTCGATGCTTAGGCTGCAACCCACACCACAAAAACCACAAATGGACTTTGTCTGCTTTAAATTCCAAGGTGCCGGCTTGGTAAAGGGCATCTGTTCCACCAATGCCCCTGTGGGACACATGGCAACACACTGGCCACAGGCGACACAACTGGTCTGCTCCAAGGGCAGGTCCAGGGAAGGGCTCACGTAAGCATCAAAACCGCGGTTCACCAAACCCAGTGCTTCGACCCCGATAACTTCAGCGCAGGTGCGTACGCAGAGACCGCAAAGAATACATTTGTTGGGTTCACGAAGGATGAAAGGATGCTCTTCATTTTCGTATTCGTGCTTTTCTCCGACGATTCTTTCAGGATTGGCATCATACTCCGTGGCAAAATCTCTCAATTTGCATTCAAAGACGTCGAAGCAGCCGCACTCAAGGCAGCGCTCCCCATCCTTGGAGGCACTTTCCGGGGTTAATCCTTTTTCTACTTCCCGGAAGTTCTTGACCCGGACTTCTGCCGGCACAAGAGGCATCTTGACTTTTTCCACTGTTTCCAGGTCCGCGAAGTCTTCTTCTGTCAGGCCCTCTTTAATAATGTTATAGTGGGTCTTGTAGGGCTCAACTTCGCCTTCGCTCAAGTAATTTTCCACCACTTCCGCCACCCGTTTTCCTGCTGCTATGGCTTCAATAGCAATTCCAGGGCCTGTGACAGCGTCTCCGCCGGCAAAGACACCCGGCACATTGGTTGTGAAAGTGTCTTCCTGGCAATCTATCGTATTCCATTTGTCAATATTAACATCATCTTTGATATCATCTATACCAACATCCTGGCCGATAGCTGCAATAATTGTATCCACATCAAGGGTAAAGAAGGAATCGGGGATAGGTTCGGGGCGGCGCCTTCCTGAATCATCAGGTTCACCGAGCTGCATCTTTTGGCAGACCACCCTTTGGACGCCATCTTCGCCTTCAATTTGTACCGGGTTGGCTAACAGGTGAAATTCAACCCCTTCTTCGTCGGCCTCGATAACTTCAATTTCCTGGGCCGGCATCTGTTCCCGGGCCCGGCGGTAGATAACCATAACCTGTTCGGCACCAAGGCGCTTGGCTGTACGCGCTGCATCCATAGCAGTATTACCGCCCCCGATAACAGCAACTTTATTGCCCAGCTTGACTTCCTCGTTGAGCATGACGGCCCTTAAGAACTCAGTGCCGCCCAGGACCCCGGGCATGTCTTCACCGGGTACACCCATCCGGCGGCTGTTTTGTGCTCCAATGGCCAGGTAGACTGCGTCATAGCCATTTTTAAATAAATAGTCAATGGTAAAATCTTCACCTAGCTGGAGACCTGCTTTGGCTTCAACGCCGAGGTCCAGGATCAACTGGATTTCCCCATCCACAACAGACTTGGGCAGCCTGTATTCCGGGATGCCATAGCGCAGCATTCCGCCTAGCTCCGGCAGTGCTTCAAAAATTGTAACCTGGTGACCACTGCGCCTTAAGAAATAGGCCGCTGTAAGGCCTGCCGGCCCTGAGCCAACTACAGCAACTTTTTTGCCTGTTTCAGGGGCAACTTCCGGCAAATAGGGCTCTTCACTGGCCAGATCCAGGTCAGCGATCAAGCGCTTCATGTAGCGAATGGCTACGGGACCTTCTTTCAAGTTCCTACGGCAGTCCTCTTCACAGGGCGCCGGGCAAACCCGCCCAATTGATGCCGGAATGGGCATAAACTCCTTGACCAGGATCAAAGCGTCCCTGTATTGTTTGTTTGCCACCAGCGCAGCATAACCCTGGGCATCACAGTTAGCAGGGCAGGCCATAACACAAGGAGCCCTACAGTCTCCGCTGTGATCGGAAAGAATCAGTTCCAAGGCCAGTTTACGTGCTTTCCGGATCTTTTCATTCTCTGTTTGAACAACCATCCCATCGGCAACTTTGGTAGCACAGGCCCTAAGCAATCTGGGCATCCCTTCGATCTCCACAAGACAGATGCCGCAAGATGCATACACATCTGTATCACCACTAAAACAAAGCGTAGGAATATGGATATTGTTTTCCTTGGCTAAATCTAAAATTGTCTGATCAGCATGGCCAACCACTTCCCGGCCATCGATGTTTAATCTCACTTGACTCATGCGCTTTACTCCACCCCTTTACTGAAGATAAATTAATTGACCTGAGCACCTTTTTCTATTCAACGATTACTGCATCAAAATTGCAGGCATCAAAGCAATTGCCACACTTGATACAATTGTCCTGGTCTATTACGTGGACTTCTTTCTTTTCACCTGAAATAGCTTCAGTCGGACAACGCTTTACACAGCGCGTGCAGCCGGTGCAAAGTTCCGGGTCAATCGTATAGGTGAGCAGTTCACGGCAAACTTTTGCAGGGCATCGCCTGTCTTTGATATGGGCTTCATACTCGTCCCGGAAGAAACGCAGAGTCGACAGTACAGGATTTGGTGCAGTTTGACCCAGCCCACAAAGGGCTCCTTCTTTGACATTAAAAGCGATTTCTTCCAGCAGATCAAGCTCTTCCGGCTGAGCCTGTCCTTCGGTAATCCGGTTTAGGATTTCCAACATCCGCTTGGTCCCCAGGCGGCAGTGGACACACTTTCCGCAGGATTCGTTCTGAACAAAATCCAGGAAAAACTTGGCCATATCGACCATACAGGTGGTCTCATCCATGACGATCATCCCGCCGGAACCCATAATAGCACCTGTCTTAACCAGGGATTCAAAGTCTACAGAAGTATCTAAGAGGCTCTCCGGAACACAACCCCCTGAGGGACCTCCAAGCTGGACACCTTTAAATCGTTTATCGTCCCTGATACCACCACCAACGCCAAATATTACATCACGCAGCGTGATTCCCATGGGAACTTCGATCAAACCACCACGCTTCATCTTTCCAGCCAGGGCAAAAACCTTGGTGCCCTTGCTTTTTTCCGTACCATATGCAGCAAACTTATCGGCTCCGTTATATACAATCCAGGGAACATTGGCAAAGGTTTCTACGTTATTGATGCTGGTAGGCTTTTGCCAGAATCCTTTCTCTGCAGGGAAAGGAGGCTTCAACCGGGGCATCCCCCGCTCTCCTTCCAAAGATGCGATGAGCGCAGTTTCCTCCCCGCAGACAAATGCTCCTGCTCCTTTTTTAATCTTCATTTTGAACGAAAAATCCGTTCCCAAGATGTTTTCTCCCATCAACCCTGCTTCTTCAGCATCTTTAATGGCAATCTCCAGGCGGGTAATAGCCAGGGGATACTCAGCCCGGCAATAAACATGCCCTTCATCAGCCCCGACAGCATACGCAGCCAGCATCATGCCTTCAATAATGGCATGGGGGTCACCCTCGATGATGCTGCGGTCCATAAAAGCACCGGGGTCGCCCTCGTCCGCATTACAGACAATATATTTTTTATCTCCTTGATTTTGCCGGGTAAAGCGCCACTTCAAACCTGTTGGAAAACCAGCTCCCCCTCTACCACGCAGACCGGACTTTAATACTTCCTCAATAACATCTTCCGGGGTCATTTCTTTTAATGCTTTTTCCAGGGCTTTATACCCGTCGCGTGCTTTATATTCTTCCAGCGATTCGGGATCAATGACTCCGCAGTTACGAAGAGATATCCGGTCCTGGCCGCCGACTACCCGCTCCCTTTCTTCATTGAGCAGCATGTCTTCCGGGGGTTGTCCTTTGCCCAGATGCTCTTCCACAATGCGTGCCACGTTTTCTTCTGTTACGCCACCGTACGAGTACAATTTTCCTTCGGGGGTAACCACATCAACAATGGGTTCTGCGTAACACATACCTATACAACCTGTTTTCTTCAAATCAACGTCCAGGTTGCTGCTTTCCAACTGTTTTTCCAAGGCATCATACGTTTTATAACCACCGGCAGCGATACCGCAGGTACTTAATCCAACTTTTACTACTGTTTTGTCACGGTCGTGCATACAGGCACCTCCCTAGTCCCTTCCTGAGTTTTATTCCGCATCCTCTTGATCCGCACTTTCATTATTACCCCTAAATTCTTTTATTATTTTACGGGTAGATTTTGGTGTTAACATAGCATAGGTTTCCCCATCGATCAACATCACAGGAGAAAGACTGCAACAGCCAATACAGGCAACTTCTTCATAAGTAAACAACCCGTCCTCTGTTGTCTCCCCCCCTTTAATCCCCAGTTCGTCAGTTATGGTGTTGCCAACCATTTTGGCCCCATTCACATGGCAGGCCGTACCAACACAGAGCATAATCGTGTGTTTGCCTTTGGGCTGCAAGCGAAACTGGGCATAAAATGTTGCTATACCATAGATTTTTGCGGGTGATACACCTAACTTCTCACCAAGATACCCGATTCCCTCCTTGGGGACATAATCAAATTCCTCTTGAATGTCCTGCAGGATGGGAATAATCGCGCTGGGGTCCCCCTGGTACTTTTCCAGGATGCGGTCAAGCACTTCATAAGGGATTGAGCCGGCTTCCAGGGTTTTCTCTGTTGCTGCCATAACAACAACTCCTTTATTAAAGATTTCACAAGCATTGCAAAACCACCTTGCATCGGGACCTTTGTAACTTCACCGACACGACAATAACGGTTAAAGTACAAAAATACCTTGCCTTCCTTTCGAGAAGGTAAAAATATTATTAAATTTATAATTTATAATGTATAATTTTCGTCGTTAAGCGAGGATTTCCTCTCTCTCCCTAAAATTCGCAATATTCTTTCTTGACTCGGCTTCATGCAGCCAGTCAGAGCAGACAGCTACACTTCATGGTGATAAGACGCAAGAAGGGCTGTCCCAACAGCATTATCCCCAGCCAATTCCGGGGACGGAAAGTAAAAATTAAGTGCAGGAACTCCTTCTTGCAAGCGTCTCCGGATAAAAGCATTGGCTGCTATTCCACCTACGACCAAAACATCAACGAGCCCTTTATCAAATGCGGCCTTTCGCAGTACTTCAATCAAGCTGTGGGCGATACAAACCTCTACCCCCCGGGCTGCTTCAGCATGAGAAGCTCCTTCAACCAGGGCACGTTCAACAAAAGTAGCCGGTCCGGAAAAACTTATGTCGTAACCGCTGACGGAAACCGGCACCTTTAAACCACCCTTGGAGCTTGATGCAGCGATTCTTTCCATCTCTCCACCAGCAGGGAAAGAAAGACCCAGCTTTACTCCTACACGATCTACAAACTGACCGGCATTCAAGTCACTGGTTCCGCCCAGCAGCTGAATTTGCATATCCTTTCCTTGACTCCTGACAACTTCCATTAACTCTGTCGTCCCACCGGACAAATGCAGAGCCAAAAAATGGGGCACCTCACAACGGGAAGACCAGCAACCCGCTTCAACATGGTTTTCTTGATGGCTGACTCCAATAAAAGGGATATTCAATAATGAAGCGGTGCTTCGTCCAAAGCTTTCTCCCACATTAAAGACCGGCATATATGAACCTTCCACCGGTCGGGGGCGCACAGAAGCGGCAACACAAATTATTTTAATACTGGCTGCATTAGTAAATATTTCCTCCCATAACAAGGGCATATTTTGTACATGCTGGAACAAGGCTTCTGACTGCCTTAAACCTTTTCCACCTTTAATAACCTTTAAGGGCATTCTACTCTCTTGCAGTAAAAAAGGCTCCTGGCCCGGGTCCTTTTTTACAATTGCCACCGAGGTCACATAATTAGAGGTATCCAGGCCCAGGTAGTGCAATTTAACACTCTCCTTTAACACTTTTTCTGGCTCTATCCAGCACCCCGTTAACAAATCGCGCGGCCTCTTCGTCCTGAAATATTTTGGCCAACTCAATGGCTTCATTTAATGAAACTTTTTCCGGGATACCTGGTAAATAAAGGACTTCATACAGCCCCATCCGGAGGATATTTCGAACAACAGGGGAAAGTCGGTCAAGCTTCCAGTTAATCAAATGATCTTTTAGCGTAGAATCCAGTTGGGCTTTTTTTTCCAGCACACCATAAAAAAAAGAACGAAAAAAATCACCTTCTTCTTCTGAAACTCCCGCTTCAGTTAAAAGATATCTTTCCACCGCTTCCGGATCATTCTCCCCCGTATCAACCATAAACAGTGCCTTTAGAATAGATTCCCTGGCCTGCCTTCTTTTCAATACCCTGACTCCCTTCTCCGCAGCAAAAAAATTGTCTTCGAATGCAAACGTTAAAAAAACCGCTACAGTATTTTTAATACTGGTCACGGTTAAACCAAAATATATTTGCAATTTTTCGAAGGCTTTCCTGGTTTTCGATTCTTCCACCAAGAAAAATCCCAGCCAGCACACAGGCAATAATAAATAGCCCGGACCAGAACCCGAAAACAATAATTAGCAAAGCAACCACCAGCCCAATAAGTCCGCCCAACACTTTGCCCCAGTTTTCATAGATATAACTTAGAAGGCTTTCCCGCAATGCCATTTCACATCCTTACCGAACGTTTTTTTGAATTTTTTCATGAGCGATATTTTCAACCAGGACTTTTACTTCGGCAACATTATATCCGCTGATTTCCTGGACATACTCTTTAACTTTCTCCTGCAGTTCTGCGGCAAGCCCGGGGATGGGAACATCAGGTATGGTGTTTATTCTCAAATAGATTACCAAACCCTGCTCCGTGGAATCAGTTTTTGTACTAACTTCCCTGATCCCCTTAATGGAACGGGCAGCCATCAGAACCATGCTTTCGATCGCTTGCAAGGAAATTCTAACTTCCCCGGTTTCAGTAAAACTTACAATGCTCCCATAATCTTTCTCTTTTCTTTTACCTGATGTAAAAACACTCACCAAGATTAACCCCAGGATAATAATTAGAAAACCCAAGGCTGTATAATTAAAATTGCCAACCAAAAAGTCCAGATCGACAGCCAGAAGAGCGCTCCCGTCAATGAGACCAAGGGTAAGCAAAATTAGAAAAAGTCCGAGCAGTATAACCAGTACTCCGACTAAAGTAAAAACAATTTTTCTGCCGGTATGCATGAAAATGTTCTCCTTTCGGGAAAGTTAAAGCTAACCTCCCGGTATGTACCAGGAGGTCAGCCTATTTGCATATTTATTTAAGTCCCTCTTCTTCAGGCTGTGCTTGCGGGAAATTCACTCCTTGTACATGAACATTGACTTTGACAACCTTAAGCCCTGTCATGGTTTCAATAGCTTTTTTAACATTTTCCTGGACAGACCAGGCGACATCAGGAATTCGAGAGCCATAGCTAACAATTAAGTACAGGTCTACTGCTGCTTCCTCTTCCCCAACCTCTACTTTAACTCCTTTGGAAAGATTCTTGCGACCCAGCGCTTCAGCGATTCCACCCGCGATACCTCCACTCATATAAGCAACGCCTTCTACTTCTGTAGCTGCCAACCCTGCAATAATTGATACCACTTCGTCAGCAATTCTAATGGCCCCTAGTTCTGAAGGAAGGGTCCTGCCTTCTTCAGTCATTTCATTCCCTCCTTTATATTGTGTAAAATCAATGTTTTACATCTTTTATTATAACAAAAAGTGTGACACACTTCAAACTCCATTCATTAATAATTGCTAAAAGAAAAATCATACAACCACCACGGCTCTATCGAGCCACAACAGGGGATGAAAAACCTTTTTTACGGCCGAAGCGCTGGCTTTCAACATCCCGCCCCCTAACCGGGGAGTTGGCGCATTCGTCCGGCAACGTTGGTCTCTGTGGCTAGAGGCGTTTGGTAACCGAAGGTTCTTGGGCGGTCCAGCCGAGAGAACGCTCGCTACTCCAGGGCAGCGCGGCGTTTGCCTAACCCGCCCGGTGCATGTGCAGCGAAGATGCAAGTTACTGCGAAACGAGGGCCGGGAGGGGACCCGGCCGGCATGGAGGCCGGCCGCCTGGCAGCCGAAGCATGGATGCTGAGTCTGCAAGTTGGTCTCCGAAGGGCCGAGTAGAGCAGCTTAACTTGCCTGAAGCGAACCTAAACCGGCAGGTACGGCATACGCCAACGCTGCCATTTTCATACTAAAGATTAACTTTGCTGGACCACCTGGACCTGTTCCCTGGCAGCTCCAGTTATAACCGAGACCAGTTCAGCAATTCTCCGGTAGTCCTCTTCAGCCAACTCTTCAGCATAGACCATTACAGTTGCTACGCCCCGGCGGAAAAACAGCAAAACATCGGGATAACCCTGAGCCTTCAGCATATTTTCAACAATAAGTTCTTTTTCCATTAATTCCACCAGGTTTAAAATCTGCACTTCAGCTTCCCTACGTGCATCTTCACCCACTTTTGGGTTATTGATCATTTCATTCAGCACTTCCAGTTCCTGCGACCGGACACGGTCTCTTTCCAGTCGATATTCAACAAAAAAAGCCTGGGAATCATCAAACTCCCATCTGGAAGGATCTTCAGTAAAGTCACCTGAAATCATGGGCGTTAAAGTTGAATCATCAAAAACTACTTCAACCTGGCTCATTTCTTCTTCCAAAACTGTAACAAGAAAATACGTTACAACTCCAACCAGCAGGATTGTAATAATCCAAAGATTTCTTTTGCTCATCAATCACAAACATCCCCCTTCTTGACGGTTCTACCTTGAACTGCAGGGTAAAACTGCTATCCGGTGGGCTGGCAGATCCATTACATTTTGGATTGCCCGCACAATTCTAATCTGTGTAGCGTAATCACCCAGACCACCAGCCACAATCAATACACCTTTCACCTGCGGCATTTTTTCTGCTGATAAGACTGTTTTCTCCCCACCACTATCCCGGGATAAAACATGCTCATATTTTTGGTTTGTTTCATATATTTCCCGCGTACCCCCTTCTCTATCTGTTTCTACTGTTTCCCGCTTCACCTCTTCCATGTCTTGGGCGTACTGAAACTCTCCCCTGGTGGCAAAATTGATAAAGATATGAACATCGCTAACCCCGTCCATATTGGAAAGAACTTGCTGGAGCTTCCTTTCTATCTTCTCTTGCTCGGAACTGTAGCACAATTTGTGAGCGGTTGTTTCTGAAAATTCCCCCGCGTCTCCATCATTCCCTGTTTTCTGTAAAGAAATCAGGGGGCCAGCAAGCATCATCACAATACCAGCTACAAGAAAAATCAAAAGAAACTTGCGCTTTTCCTTTTTATCTGCAAACTCTTCACCTGTAAAAAATGATTTAATTACAGCCGGGATACTTTTTGATTGTTTTTCAGTCATTGCTTTCCCCGTTTCCTAATAGTTTTACGCTGATTCTATCACAGGGTAGGCCTAAAAAAGCCGATAAAGATGAAACCACTTCTTGCTCTATCTCTTCAAACAACCTGTACTCCTCTTTGTTAACACCTCCTTTGGCTCCATTGATTTCCTCATCCTGCCCAATAATGACCCGTGAAACTTTTTCGGGTTGCGAATTCTGTCCAGGGCATGACAATCCGGGAAAAGATAACCAAACTTTTATATCATCGATCACACCAAATGAAATGCTGTCCGGGTTTTGTTCGATTTCAGCTTCTACTTCCACCACTTCAAGGTTGTATTCATTTTTTATTTTTTTTCTAATCACTTCTTGCAAACTTTGATGATATTCATCCAGGGCAAGCTCAATGTTACTCTTTTGAATAGTTTCTCCTTGTTGAAGAATGTTTTCCAGCTGCTCCTGTCCTGTTTCCCCAACCCAGGCAGGTGTTTCCCAATAAGGAGCTATTTCGGTAATGTTTTGCAGGGGCGAAATGATGGTAAAGATTAACATAATACCCACAATAACCCTGAGATAACTCCTGAAGACCCCTTGAGGAAGGATCATTTCCAGTAAGGTAGATAAAAAGATTAAGATAACGATGTAGCGAACCAACGAACTGATCATATCAATCACTTTTAAACCCTCCACTGGTTTTTATCGCAGCATGACTGCGGCATTGCTGGCCCCGGCAATGATGGAAACGCCAATAAAAAAAACAAGGGCGACTGTAGCCACAGCAGCAAAAATAATAGCCAGGCAATTCCCCATAGTATTAAGAGCCTCTCCTAAAGAAGTTTCCCCGATAGGTTGTACCAGGGCACCAGCGAACTTATAAATAAATATAAGGATTAACAGTTTGACCAGGGGGAAAGTTACTATAAGTGACAGGGTAATTAAACCGGCAATGGTGGCACCGTTTTTTAACAGAATTGAATAGCCCAGAACGGTTTCCACTGCATCTGCCAGCATCTTTCCTACTACAGGGATAAATGAACCGGTTATAAATTTAGCTGTCCTTAGTGTCAGCGCATCTCCGACGCTGCCTGCAATTCCTTGTATTGCAGTTAAACCAGTAAACAAAGTCAGCATGAAGCCCAGGCTCCAGATACTGATATCTTTAAATAATTCTGCCAGGCGATTTACTTTCAACTGGGGCGAAAAGTGGCTGGCAAGGAAAAGGATGGTTGAAAAGTATATTAATGGGAATATTACCTCGTTTACGATTTTAGCCATCATGTTAACTGAAAAAATGATTAAAGGATGAAATAAACTAACAGATGTTATATGTCCCAGTGAAGCCAGTAGTGTCAGTAAAACGGGTAGTAGTGCAAACATGAACCCTACCATCTCTTCAACAGCATTTTTTCCGATTTTCACTGCCAGGGAAAAACTCCCAAGGGCTAATCCCAACAGGACCATAAAAGCTATTGCCTCTGTTAAACGGGCTACTTCCTCACTTTGAAAAGCGCTTTGAAGGTTCTTTAAAAGAGCGGAAACCACAGATAGCAGGATCAATTGACCCAAAAGTTTAATATTTATAACCAATTCATTCATAAAGTAGCGGGCCAGTCCATTAAAAAGTCCTTTTATACCAGACAATATTCCTTCTTCCATGCCATCCTGCCAGGCATCTTGTAAACTAAACTCTGGCATAAACTCACCCAGCTCTCTATCCATCTCATCCCAGTATCGCTCAACATCCTCCCACCCCTGGATATCCTGATAAGTTTTCATATTGATGGTTCGGTTCATTTCCTGTTCCATGGCGTTACTTTCAACAATATGTAGAACCTGCAATAAAAGAACAAATAGTATTACCAGGAGGCACCGGGAACTACCAAACCGTAATAACACTTCCCGGTTAATTCTCTTGATCATAAGGAGTACACTCCAATGCAGGGTTCTTCATTTTTACGGAATAAATCCAATAATTCGTTCCATAACAGATACAAGAATCGGGATGGCTATAACCAGGATCATCACTTTTCCAGCAAATTCTATTTTAAAGGCAATATTTTTTTCATCAGCATCACGGCATATTTGCGAACCAAACTCCGCCAGGTATGCAATACCGATCACTCTTAACAATGTTGTCAAGTAGACTGAATCCATTCCTGCTTCTTTGGCCATACTAAAGATCAGCTCAATAATCATGCTTAAATAATGAATTAGGTAGAGCACTATGACAACGCCAGCAACCAGGGACAATAGCCTGGCTATTTCAGGGCGGGATTCTCTGATGAAAACGATGATGATGGTGGTCATAACTCCCAAACCTACAACCTGGGAAATCTGCATCTTTTCCACACCTGCCTGATCAATATATGTGAAATATAGTGCGGATGCTTTCAAATAAGTCTGCTACCAACTGCAAGACTAAAAGCAGGACGATCACAACTCCTACAAGGGTAAGCATCTGTGCTTGTTCTTCTTTCCCGGCCTGTTTTAAGACAATATTAATAACAGAAATAAAGATTCCAATGCCTGCTATCTGAAAAAGAAGGTCAACCCGTAGAACATCCACAGCCTTAATACCCCTTTCCTGTAATTAGGGAACTATAATATTCTTGGCAGGCACCTCATAATAACATTAAGGATAGAGTGACACCCCCAAGTAAGCCGAGATACCTCCACAGTTTATCATTGCGATCCAATTCCAAACGTGCTTTTTCCAAGGCATGTCTAATAAAATCCTGGATTAAAGCAATTTGTTTCAACTGCCCCGCTTTATCTCCTTTCCCCCAGATTACACTTAGCCTGTTAATTTCATTTAGCTGCCTTTCGGTAAGGTCAAGTTCATTTTTGTACTTCTGAACCGCCTCCACCCAGCATTTTTGAGCACTTAACCCCCGACAGCTCTCCATTTCTTTCGCTGCGTCCAGAAAGATATTTCCCATGGGGTTGGAGATATTTTTTCCAGCCCGGGCAAAGGCTTGCGGCAGTGGTGTCAATCCATGATTAATCTCCGCATGGACCATTTCTAAAGAAACCAGTAAACTCTCCAGGTTGTTTACACGATTACGATACCTGGAACTTAGCTGAACCCCGTACAGGTATGCTGCACTGATGATAAAAGCAGCACCGATAATTTTTAGGATCATCATTCGCCTCCTCGGGATGAGTAAAGAGGCAGCCCTTTTTCTCCTTCGACAATAGTTTCAATAGTTCCCGGGCCATCACGACTGCTTAAGATAACAAGCCTTTCAAAATAATTTTTTTGGATCAGTTTATTCAGTATAGGTCTGTGAAATATATCATCAAGACTGCAACCATGAGCTGATGTGATTACACTAACCCCGGAATTCACGGCTTCTTCTATTGCCTGAATGTCTTCTTCACGCCCTATTTCATCAGTTATGATTACTTGAGGAGAAAGAGCTCTTAAAGCCATCATAATCCCTTCTGCTTTAGGGCAGGCATCTAATACATCTGTCCTGCACCCTGTGTCTAGTTGTGGTACGCCCTGGTAACATCCCGCAATTTCTGAACGCTCATCAATTATACTAACCTTTAATCCCTGGTTAAAAACACCTTCCCCCTGACTTATGGACCTGGCAAGATCTCTTAATAGCGTTGTCTTTCCTGCTTGTGGAGGGGATATTACTATGGTATGGTAAATTCTCCCTTTTCGCCGGTCAATTAAAAATGGGACTACTTTTTCCCCTGCTCCAAGAACTTGTCTGGATACTCGAATATTCATGGAGCTGATACAGTTGAGTATTTTCACTGCACCATTCTCTATTACAGCCCGTCCAGCTAATCCCACCCGGTGTCCCCCGGGGATAGTCAGGTAACCCTGCCTCAATTCTTCCTCACATGCATATATCGAGTAACCCGAAAGTAATTCCAAGGTATCTTCTATTTCTTTGCTTACAACAAGATACGCTTTATGTTGTGAACTTATACAGCCACGCTGATCCAGGAATGCACCACCCAGGCCCGGCAGTATAATCATCAACCCCTGGACACTTCTTAATCTTATTTCTTCCACCTGGTTTAATAAATCAGGGGAGACCATGTTTAAAATAGTTCGTACTGAAGGAGACAGATAAGGCAAAATTTGTTCTTTTATAATTTGACTTGCCTTTTTCATGGTTTCACCTACTGTTCGCTGTTCCAGCCAAGCTTATTTTCTTGCCTGGTTCCTTACAAACTGCCAAAGAGGTTTATCTTCATTACTTCGATTAGCCTGCCTTAACAATTACTATTAAAAAAACGAAGCTTTTATGCAATTTGCTTAAGATATTAATTATATTCAGAAAAGGCTCGGAATGGCATACACAAGCCTTGAGGAAATAAAAAAACGCCCCTTTACTTAACAAGGAGCGTTTTTTTAACTGTCTATTGTCCTGCTGGCTGCTTATTTACTTTTCTTCATCTTCCTGGAAATCTGCTTCTATTTCAGCATCCCAGTCTTCATCGTTTGTAAAAACCACTTTGCCGCAACCAGGACAGAGCACTTCCAGGGCATCTTCATCATCCAAAATGTCTTCATCAATAGCTACTTCCTGGTGACACTCAGGACATTCTACAGAAAAAGGAACATCATAAATATCATCATCATAATCGTCGTACAGGTCTTCCTCATCATCCAGGTAGCCTTCTTCCAGGTCGGAAAGATCTTCATCCAGGGCTTCCACGTAAGAAAAAAGCTCCTCCTGGTCTTCCTTTAAGTCCTCTACAGTATCAATAATATCTTCGATCACCATAACAATTTGGCGAATCATTTTTCCTTCTTTGGTGTTGTCGTCAATACCGAGACCCTCTGCCAGCCCTTTTAAGTAACCCAGGCGGGAATTTAAATCTTCCATCTTTATACCTCCCTTTTTTTATACTCGTTCCAGGTACGACCCGGACCGGGTATCGATTCTTAACTTATCCCCTTCATTGATAAAAAAGGGAACCTGTACTACCAGGCCGGTTTCAAGTTTTGCCGGCTTACTGCCTCCGGAAGCTGTATCCCCTTTAACACCAGGATCCGTTTCCACGACCTCCAGTTCAACTGAGTGAGGAAGATCTATCCCTATTGTTTCTTCTTTGAAAAACAGCAAACTAATTTTTAAATTTTCTTTTAGATATTTCAAGTTGTCACCCAGTTGTTCTTCACTCAAAGAGACCTGATCATAATTTTCCGTGTCCATGAAAAAATATTCTTCCCCGTTGCTATAAAGATATTCCATTTCCCTTTTCTCTATGATCGCCTTGGGGACCTTTTCTCCAGCACGAAAAGTTTTTTCTGTAATGGAACCGGTTCGCAGGTTTTTTAGCCGGGAACGAACAAAAGCAGCCCCCTTGCCTGGCTTGACATGCTGAAAATCTGTAACAGTATAAACTTGCCCATCCAATTCAATTGTCAATCCTGTTTGAAAATCATTTGTGGAAATCATCCATTAAATCCCTCCCCCGCCGTTATTTCAGTTAGCTCGGACTAATTCAGTTCCAGGACTTTTGGGCTTTTCGTCAGACTTTCCGGCCCGCTGGCACGAAGTACAATAAGATCTTCAATACGTACCCCTCCCCACCCCCGGAAATAAAGGCCGGGTTCAACAGTAAATACCATCCCTTCTTCCAACGTTCCCTGGCCTCGAGGTGAAAGAGAGGGCCGCTCATGAACTTCAAGCCCAATACCATGTCCCAAACCATGTCCAAAATTATCACCAAATCCGTGCTGTTGAAAAAAGCTGCGCACCTGGGCATCCACCCGGACCACTTCAATTCCGCTTTCCAAGTTTTCCTGAGCAAGTTCCTGGGCTTGAAGCACAAGTTCAAAAATCTGCTTTTGTTTCTGATCAGGTTTTCCTACCACCATAGTTCGGGTGGTATCCGAACAATAACCACCGCAAACTGCACCGAAATCGACAGTCACCAGCTCATTATCCCCGATAGCTTTCTGGCTCGCCACTCCATGAGGGAGAGCAGAGCGGTGCCCCGAAGCAACAATGATTTCGAAAGGAATCCCTTCTGATCCATTTTTCCGCAAGGAATATTCAAGCTCACAGGCAAAATCCAGTTCACGAATCCCAGGCCTCAACAGAGGAAGCACTTCTTTAAAAGCCTGGTCAGCAATTTGAGCAGCCCGGGAAATATTGTCAATTTCTTTTTTTTCTTTTGTGGCTCTCAACTTTTCTATTAAATTATCGGCAGAAGTAAATGTAAGCCATTCCCCGGCTTTTTTCAATTGCTTATATGCTTTTACAGACAAATAGTCCTCTTCAACAGCTAAGGAAGAAATACCTTCTTTTGTTAAAACATTAACTGCTTTTTGATAATTCATGCCCCCTTCTATTTTCACAACTTCAAAGGAAGGTGACTGGTTTTGCGCCTGCTCCAGGTAGCGAAAATCGGTAAAAAGGAATACTTTTTCTGGAGTAATTAATAAAAAACCACTGGTTCCAGTAAACCCACTTAAGTAATGAATATTGGGGCGATGAGTGACCAGTACAGCTTGCAGATCAAATTCTAACATTTTGCTTTGAAAGTGCTTCCACCTTTGCGCTATCACCACCCCCAGTGAAACAGTTATTTTCTGATCAAATCTTCCATTATATTTAAGGCAGCCAAATAACTCATCGCACCAAAACCGCTCACTTGGCCGGTAACAACAGGAGCAATTACCGAGCGGCTCCTAAATTCTTCACGGGCATAAATATTTGATAAATGAACCTCCACAATAGGCAGGTCGATCGCTGCCAGGGCATCTCTGATAGCCAGGCTATAATGAGTAAAAGCTCCCGGGTTGATAATTATCCCAGCATAGTTAGTAGAAGCTTCGTGTATCCAGTCGATTAATTGACCTTCGCTATTGCTTTGACGAATCTCAGTATCCAAGCCCTTTTTTTGCCCTTCTTCAGCAATACTCCTGTTTATTGCCTCCAGGTTTTGAAACCCGTAAACCTCAGGCTCACGTTGGCCGAGCAGGTTTAAATTGGGACCATGTAACACAATGATTTTTTTCCTGGAATCCATACATTAATCTCCTTAGTTGAGAAAAACTCATAGTTACTGATCAGATAACTGTTTGAAAAAATATGCTGGTGCTTTTTGTTAAAATTCCACTTTCTCCTTAAAATTCCTGCCATCGTTTGAAAAAACCGCCATTTCATCAAATGTCCCGCCCTGCTGCCACAGCGAGGTCAATAATTTCCCGGGCTATTTCTCCAGGCTCTTTCCGGTTGGTGCAAATTTTGAAATCGGCTTTATTATATAGATCTTTCCGTTTTTCCATTAGGGCAACTATTTTTTCCTGGATGCTGCCGCCCTGGAGAAGAGGGCGGTCACCTTTATCCTTAAGCCGTTTAAAAACCTCTTCAGCACTGGCTTCCAAAAAAAATACAAGTCCCGTTTCCTTTAACGCCGTTAAATTCCCTGGCCTTAATACCACACCTCCTCCCGTGGAGATAACAGCTGTTCCTGGAGCAAGGCTCTTCAGTTCCTGAATGATCTCAGTTTCCCTGTCCCGGAAAAAGCCTTCGCCGTATTTTTCAAAGATGGTTGACACTGGCAAGCCAAGTTTTTGTTCAATAAGCTCATCAGTCTCAACAAATTTCATCTCCAACAATGCCGCCAGAAAGCTACCAATCGTCGATTTGCCGGCCCCCATAAATCCAATTAAGACAATATTCTGTTCCAGCTTCGATATTTTATCCCCCAGAAAATTATTCGGGAGATCATCGTTTGGTTTGTCCATGTTTATCACCGCCATTACTCAAGAATTCCAGGCTTAATGCCAGCTTTCTGGTGGATTCCTGGAAATCCGCACCCTTCCAGTCACAGGAGTCATAATGATATAGCGTTTTTCCCCTGTTTTTGATTGCAGGGTTACTGTTCCCCCTCCACTCGGCCTACCCATATAATTGAAGATAACATCAGGAGGGTTTCCGGAAAAAGAAGTAGTCCCTTTATAGTTAATTCCTTCTGGCAGTCTAACACAACTGACCCCATCACTCAAGCGAAGGGAATAACAATCCACATTGACAAAAAAGACCACCCGGCTGAATTGGCCAGAGGAGATGGCATCCTGACGGGCACTTCTTAAATTGCCGGCCAGTTCGTGGGCAGCAGTTTCAAGGCGCCACCTTTCCAGGGGAGCCGCCGTCACAGCAGCCACGCTGGTTAAAATACCAATCAAAGAGACTACGAGTATAATTTCCAGCAGTGTAAAGCCCTTGCTCTCTATCGCCTGTTTCAGGATCGTTTCTTCCCTCCTGTTATTTGTTTCCTGTATTTAACTGCCTATTTCCGGTCCCCAGAGCTTACTCCCCGGCACCTTGGGGATTACACGGTATTGGCTCCATTCGCTCATTGAAGCAGTAGGGGTTATTGAAACTTGCTCACAAATAAAATACGTTCCCGGTTCGATTAAAACTGAAGAGCATGTGCTGCCTACCGGTCCTAAAAACTGCACCCAAACTCCCTGGGAACCGGCCGGTTGCAAGTACAAACCGGCATCTTCACCGGAAAGGATAACCGACCCTCTAAATATCAGGGTCTCAGCACGCAACTCCACTAAAGCTCCCTCTACCACAACAGAAGGGTCCCCTTCAAAAAAAATGGATTTGGCTGAAAAAAGGTAAGGGCTTTCATCTTGCGGAGCAAAAACTGTATTACCGCAGAATGAAGAACGAATAAAAACATCGCTGTCATTTTGCTCCACCGCATCGACAGATAATACCCCACTTTCCTGATCAAACCAGCCCAAATCTGCACCACTAAATGCTTGCCCCGGTGTTGGCAGCACCGTTTGAAACTGCAAAAACAGTCTTTCCCGGGCTTTATGGCCGGTCCCGGAAGAACTTATTTTTACCCAGTTACCGCCACCCATCCCCGATAAATTTTCTACAGATACTTCAATATCACCCTGTTCTAAAGCAAAAGAAAAGCTTCCCCGATATTCAGGATCTTGCTGCATTATCCCCAGGGCCATATCTATACCTGATACAGCGCAGTAATAAGCGGTGAGATTGTCTTCCTGGTTTACAGCAATTTGCCAGTCATTGAACACAAAAGTTAACAAAGCACCCCCGAGAAGAAACAAAAGACTTAATAATATGATCACTGTAACAAGGATTGAGCCGTTTTGCTCTCGAAACAATATTGCCCGGGCCAGGAATGTTTCCTCCTTTTTCGATGATTTCAGTTACAAATTTTTTAGCTGCACAGATGACTGCAGGGAAAAAGTGGCGTTGCCGTCATCTCCCAGAATAAAAAAATACAACACCTGACTTTCTTCACAAAACGAAAAATCCAGTTCTTTAATGTGATAAGCGATCTTATTTTCCACGAAATTAATCTGAATGACAATTTCATCTCTTTTATGCGTAATCATATACCGTTTATTGTCCCTGGGATTGGAGTAGCGCACTGTAGACCGGTTGACCTGCTTCAGTCCATCTGCATACCTAATTTCTCGAAAGATCATATCTGCGGCGATTCTAACATTTTGCTGTAAATCAATTTTCTGGTTTCCTTTTTCAAAAGCTCGCAAGCCAAAGGAGTAAATTGAAAATACTGTCATAAGAACCATGCCCATCAATGTCGCTGCAACCAGCAGTTCTATAAGGGTGAATCCATGCTCCGCTTTATAGTTGCCGTAAACATGCATTATCGTTTGCCCCTCAAGTAAGAAGTAAGCACTGCCGATCCCTGGCCAGCACCAGTGTAAACTGTCTCTACAGTTATTTTAAATGTTGGGATGGAATAGCCCGCAGCCTGCACTTCGACACATTCAATTTGAAAAGAACGCTCCATCTGCTCAAAGCCCGGCACTTTTTCTTTGCAAGACTGCACCGTTCCACCAGGACAGGAAAAGTTTTGATCAATATGCTTTGCTTCATCCAGGATCTGCTCATAAGTCATCGCTGAAAACTGTTCCATTTTTTCCTGGGTCAGGCCTAGGGCCTGGCTTTTCTGGCCTGCATTGATGCCGAAAGTAAAACTGTTCCCCAGTAAAGACAACAAGGAAACCCCCAATACACCTAAAACTGCCATTGCCAGAACAACTTCAACCAGAGAAAACCCCTGCTGTCCACCAGGAAATTTCAAAAAATATTTTTTGCTCATTTTTGAACCTCGCCAGGCAAAAATAGTATGAAAAACCGAGTCTTGGCGCTGTCGTCCGGGCGACCAACCTGCATAAATAACTGCCAGGGTTTAATAAAGAGTAAATAACTGCAGCATGGGGAGAAAAATGGCCATCACCACGCTCCCCACTATTAAGGCCATAAAAAGGACAAATGCAGGTTCCAGGATGGAGCCCAAACGCGCCAGGAAGTAATCCAGTTCCTGTTCATAAAAAGCAGCACTACGTTCAAACATCTTATCCAGGGTGCCAGTCTGTTCTCCTGTATTCACCAGGCCAAGGGCCATGGGAGGAAAAAATCCCGTCCTTTTTAGGGCCTCTGTCACAGTAAGACCTTGGATGATATTCAACCTGGCCTCCTGGATCCGGTCCTCAAATACTATGCTTCCCGTCACCTTGCCAGCAAGTTCCAGGGACAGGATGATATCAATTCCACTTCCCAGCATGGTACTCAAGGTGCGGCAAAACCTGGCCACCAAAAGTTTGCGCACAAAAGTCTTATATATAGGGATTAACAGGGAGACTCGATCTTTGACCTGGAGACCCTTCTCCGTTTTTATTAGCCTGGAAAACAGGATGAATAAAAAAAACAAGCTGCCAATAATTAGAAGCCCGTAGTTATTCAATGCATTACCGCCAGAAAGAATTATCCTGGTAATCAACGGTAATTCAGCCCCCAAGCTTTGAAAAACACCTTGAAAAGTAGGGATAACAAACATAAACAAGAAAAAGACCACCAGGAACAAAACAACGGCAATAAACTTGGGATAAGCTGTTGCCGAGCGAACTTTTTGCTCCAATTCATCTTGCTTTTCAAAATGATGGGTCAACCGCTGTAATGCAATATCCAGGCGGCCGCTGTTTTCACCGGCATTGATCATGCTAACCAGAATTGGGGGAAAAGAACTGCCCTGGATGCTAAACGATTGTGTGAGTGAAAAGCCTTTTTCAACCTGGATAGCAACATTTTCTAACTGTTGTTTAAGCCTTAGATTGTCAGCCTCATGGGCTAAAACCCGCAAGCTCCCAATTACTGGCAATCCCGCCTCCATCATGGCGGCAAATTTTGCCGTTAAAGCCATTAATTCACTCGACTTAAAAGAAGGCCGTAAAAAAGAAAAAGATACCGGTATATTTAAAGTGTTTTTTAAATACTCTACATACCGGACTTTCCATTGACTAACATTTTGCTCATTTTCCGGAAATTCAGCCACTGTAGCACCCCTTGAACATTAAAGAAAGTATTAATTACCTGTAATCATTAAAAATAGCTTGTACTTATATTAGTATCTTGTAGGAAAATGAATGATTTGTATCTAACTATTTTCCACCTCCATAACCTGAATTACCTCCAAGCATCGCTTGAATATAGATTAACATTATATTCTCCATATTGTATAATATTTCCTTCCTGAAAACACATTTTTTTGCACCGCACCCCTTGGACCCGGGGAGAAGGCATCGTCTGGACGACAGTACCTATACACGGTTTTTCATCCTAACCGCCACAGCCCATCCAGGCCACAACAGGGGATGAAAAACCTTGCTTGCGTCCGAAGTTCTGGTTTTCATCTCCCCGCCTCCCAACCGGGGAGATGGCGCATTCATCCGGCGACGTTGGTCTCTGTGGCCAAAGACGCTTGGTGACCGAAGGTTTTCGGGCGGTCCGGCCGACAGGACATCGGCCGCCGGGAGCAACCCGGATGGGAGTTAAACCGGGGAGGCCGCCCGAGGACCCCGAGGGAACCTTAGTTTCTTCCACAGAGTTACCCAGTCGTCCGGATGACAGCGCCAAGACACGGTTTTCCATTCTATAAGGTGGAATAAGCCACCCTTACTACTTCATCCAAAGTGGTGAGGCCCATTTTGCATTTTTCAATACCATCATGAATTAAAGGCGTCATTCCTTGGGAGATTGCTTTCGCTTTAAGCTCAGTGGTGTTTACTGCATTTTTGATCAGGTTTCGAAGCTCAGTGTCAACGGCCATAACTTCATGGATGGCAGTTCGGCCTTTAAAACCTGTACCACTGCAGTTTTCACATCCGGATCCTCGATAAAGGCAGTCTGGCTTTTGTTCAAAATGGAGTTTGCTTAATAGATTATACTCATCTTTTGTCGGAGAATAGGCCTGGCGGCAATGGGGGCAGATGATTCTTACCAGGCGCTGGGAGATAATTCCTACTAAAGATGATGTCAATAAAAATGACTGGACACCCATATCCAGCAGGCGGGTTATTGACCTGGCAGCGTCACCTGTATGCAGAGTCGAAAAAACCATTTGACCGGTTAACCCGGCCCGGGTGACAATCTCTGCTGTCTCGCTGTCCCGGATCTCTCCGACCATGATAATATCTGGATCTTGCCTTAATACAGTTCGCAGTGTACTGGCAAAAGTCAACCCAATTTTTGTGTTTACCTGCACCTGGTTGATTCCCTCCAGGCGATACTCCACTGGATTTTCCACTGAAACGATATTTTTTTCCCGTTTATTCAGGTACTGCAGGGTGGAATATAGTGTAGTTGTTTTTCCGCACCCGGTTGGCCCGGCAACGAGGATCATGCCATGCGAACTATCCAAAAAATGATAATACCGCTGCAAATTCATTGGGCTAAAACCCAACTCTTCAATGGGACGGATAACTTTCTCGGGGCTCAACAAACGTAGTACAATTTTTTCGCCATGGATGATCGGAAGGGTGGAGGCACGAATATGGATCATGTTTCCTTCAATTTCCAGGTACATGCTGCCATCTTGGGGCAGTCTTCTTTCTGCTATATCCATACCTGCCAGCAATTTCACCCGGGAAATGATCTGGGACATAATCTCTTGGGGAAATGGGGGATAATCCCTTAAGGCACCGTCAATGCGCAAACGCACTAAAAGATTGTTTTCCCGGGGTTCCAAATGTATATCACTGGCGTCTTTTTTTACACCGTCATAAATCAAGGCATTGACAGATTGAATGGCTGACTCTTCAAAACTGTTGCTTAGCCTGTCGTAAGGTGAATCTACATTTACAGCCTCATTCCTGGTCTCCTCTAGTTCAAAGACAGTTGTTGTATTGTTTTTTTTGCGTTTCAATAGATGCATACTCCTATGTAAAATTATTTTAATAACGATGTATGGTTTGATTCCAAATACACTTAATCCAAATTATTTTTAAGAGCTTTTTTCATGGCAAAGACAGGAGCATCTTGACTTGTAAATAGTTCAAAAGCTTTCACTCCCTGACCCAGGAGCATATCAAGGCCATTAATGCCTACTGCGCCACTTTCCCGGGCCCAGTCCATAAAAGGGGTAATCATTGGATTATAACGCAAATCTATGGCATGACAGCCAGGCAGTAAATTTTGTTTCGGAAGATAGTCTAACTCATAAGGGTCACTACTTAAGGCATTAATAATCATGGTTGAATGATGAAAGTGTGTTCTAAGCACCTCCTTTTCCAGGGGAATAGCCAGGGCCTGTCCCCAGGACAAATAATTCAGTTCTACCAGCTGCTCAATTAGTTTTTCTGCCTTTTGAACAGTCCTGTTAGCAATTACCAGGCGTTCCAGTCGAAATCCGGCCAAAGACAATGCTGCTGCCTTGGCAGCTCCACCTGCACCTAAAAGAACAACATGTTCCTTTTCGTGCTTTTTTTGCACGTTGTTTTGTACAAGAAAAGAAAACCCCGCCACATCAGTGTTGTAACCTAACAGCCTATTATTTTCATTACGGATTGTATTAACCGCACCGAGCAAAGCTGCCTCCTCGGACAATTCATACAACAAAGAAATAATATTTTCTTTATGTGGAGCGGTGACATTTACCCCTGATATTCCCAGGGACAGGATTGCCTGGACTGCAGAAGTAAGCTTTTCGGGTGCAACTTTAAAAGGGAGGTAGCAACCGTTAAAACCTATAGCCTGAAAGCCGGCGTTTTGCATTGCAGGGGATAAGGAATGCACAACCGGATCTCCGAAAAGGCCAAAAACTCTCGTCCTTCCATCCAATTTCAAATAAATTTCCCCTTTCTTCCAGGCTTCAGAGTTTAACCTTTTGCCAGGTCATTTTATATGCCCTTTTTTGCGCAGTCCAAAAAGGACAGCTTTTTCCACTTGGCGGACACAACGGGTCCCGATAAACTCTCTTTTCGTCAATGGCGTTACCAGGATGGTTTGCAAACCCAGCCTGTTGCCCCCCAGCACATCTGTAAAGACTTGGTCGCCAACCACAACGGCCTCTGAAGGCTCAAGTTCCATAATCTCCAAAGCTTTTCTGAAAGCTTTGCGTCTTGGTTTAACAGCTTTCCAGACAGCAGGTACATCAAACTGCTCTGAGATTCCTTCTCCTCGTTTTAAATTGTTATTGGAAACAATGCAAACCTTAAAACCTTCCTGCTTGGCCTCACTTATCCACTCAAAGACCTCGGGCAAGACAGTATGATCATTCCAGGGCACCAAGGTATTATCCAGATCAGTAATAATGCCTTTGATCCCTTGGGTCTTTAATGCTTTTAAGTTAATTTGGTGAATATCTTCAACCACTTGTGTGGGACATAAAATTGTCCACATACGAAACCTCCTTAATGATCCAGGAATAATATAACACAGCAGGGAATAATAGTTCCAAAATTATGTTACACATCTCAATTTCTTATTCCACAGCTGTATAAACAAACTGCTGAATAGAGCCGAAGTAAATTTCCATCCCTATCAGCATTAAATTATTATGATCCCCTCCAGGAACAATAACAATTTTTTTATTTGCAGACCCCAGGTGCTGATATAATTCTTCCGCCTGCCAAAGGGGTACCAGGTTATCTAAACCACCATGGATAATTAATGCAGGAACCTGGATGCTCTCTGCTTTTTCTATGCACTCTTTTTCCAAATCCATTAAATCAACATCTACAAAAGGGAGACCCAGGTGATCAATAATTTTTGTTACACATGTAAAGCCGCTTTCTATGATCATACCTTCAAAGGAATCAGGGTACCTGCTGCATAACTCCAGGACAGAAACACTGCCCAGGGAGCGCCCCATCAGCCATATTTCCTTTTGAAAACCTTGGTCAATAATCTTTTGCTCAATGGCTCTAAAAAGCGTATGGGCATCTTCAACCAGGTTTGCGAAAGTAGGGATTCCATCACTGGCTCCATAACCACGGTAGTCCGCAACCACAAGGTTTATTCCCCTGCGGTGATAAAAAGGCGCAATTTCATCATAGTCACTTACTACTTCCCCATTTCCATGGAACAATAAAATCCAGGGCCAGGCTTGGTTGCCGATATGAAAACGGCAGGCTATGGAAACATCTTCATCAACGGTTACAAAAAAATCGAAAGCGTTTTCCGGCGGTTGTTTAACATGTTCACGGGGATAAAACATGTATTTGATTAGCGATGGCTGGTCCACCAGATGATAACGTGACACTTTTTTTCTCCTTCCTTTTAGCGACAAAAACACATTTATATTTTCTTTACACAATCGTATACTCCATATTATAGCAAAAAAAGCAAAACTGCAAATGCTGTGGACTCGATTTGTGCGCTTTCCCGGGCAATAATTAAATAAACCCGCCACAGGCGGGTTTATTATCACTGCTCCTGTTGTATGAAAAGGGAGCATGAAGTGCAGTCTTCGGGAGCCAAGGAATCGTTTAACCTGCAGCTTACACAAGAACGGCTTTTAAACTCTTGGACGCCAGAACTATCAAGAGGGGGTTCCCAACTGCTACACCCCGAACTATCAGTACAGCGGGGGCACAGGCAGGTATCACCCGAACGGAAAACATGCAACAGAAATGACCTCCCAACTATTTTTTATCACTCAGGGTTAAACTCTAATGGTTTAGCTTTTCTCTTATAGTTTAGTTTTTCTTTTAGATGCGTAAACTATGAATCCTTTTTTTGTCATTTATTTCAAACCGTACTTGAAAGCTCTGCAATACAATTGCTTGTCCATTAGGCAATGAATGGAGTCTATTTAATTCCGCTGGCTTCTTCATGACTAAACTCTTCTGCAATTTTATTTAACACTTTTTTTTCAATTCGCGATACATAAGACCTGGATATTCCCAAGTCCTGGGCCACCTCTCGCTGAGTGTACTGTTTCTTCCCACCCAGTCCATAACGCATTAAGATGACTTTTTTTTCCCGGTAATTCAACTTTCTTATGATCCGCTTTAGTTTTTCATCCAGCAAGATCATTTCAACCCGATCCAGCACTTCGTTGGGCTCACTTCCCAGAACATCCAAAAGGCAGATTTCATTTCCGTCACGATCAATCCCTATGGGGTCCTGCAAAAAAGTTTCCTGCTTGCTTTTCTTGTTGGATCTAATATGCATCAGGATCTCATTTTCAACACATTTGGCAGCATACGTAGCCAAACGGGCGCCCCGGGAAGAATTAAAGGTATTGATCGCTTTAATTAAACCAATGGTTCCAATAGAAATAAGATCTTCACGATCTTCCTGGTTATTTTCAAACTTCTTTACTACATGGGCAACCAGCCGCAAGTTGTGTTCAATAAGAATTCTCCTGGCCTCTTCATCCCCTTCGCTTAACCTTTGTAAACATTTCCTTTCCTCTTCAGGGGGAAGAGGTCTGGGGAATGAATCGCTGGCAATATATGACACCAGCAAGATAATTCCCCGTAGGGCCAAAGCCAGTGAGGCTAAAAAAGAAAACATCCTTTTCCTCCCATTGACAAGATTCCTTAAATGCTGCTCTTTAATCATATGGGAGGGAAAAGGATATTGTGCATGTCTGCTCTTAATTTTTGTTTAATAATAACCTGCTGGAGCTTTAAACTTTAAAAGGTCTTTATCTTTGCCTGGAAATAAAAAAATCCATCAACTTGTAGCCTTGCTCAAAAAACATCCCCTGAGCTGCAAAGTCTTCACTAAATTGCCCTTGGGAGTTTTGGGAATTTTGAGATCTGTCCCCTTTATCCACAATACAGAAAGGTACCGCTTCGCTGGTATGCGTACGGATGGACAATGGGGTGGGGTGGTCAGAAAGAACCATTAAACGGTAATCCGGAAAATCATCCAGGCCTGAAGCGATCTCCTGGACCACCTTTTGATCAATTTTTTCTATTGCACGAATTTTGGTTTCCAATTCCCCACGGTGCCCCGCTTCATCAGGTGCTTCAACATGGACATAAACGAAATCTTTGCCCGCATGCAGCACCTGCAGGGCACACCTGGCCTTACTGGAAAAATCTGTTTTAATGTTGCCAGTAGCCCCAGGCACATTTTCTGCAGTTAATCCTGCACAAATACCAATCCCCTTGATCAGATCAACTGCAGAGATAACGGAACCGCTTAATCCGTATTTTTTAGAAAAGCTGTCCAGGTACGGGCGTTTCCCGTGTCCCCAAAGCCAGATGGAATTGGCCGGCTGACTCCCTCTCTCCCGGCGCTTAATATTTACCGGATGCTCTGCAATATAGCGGTTGCTCTCTTTCATAAAGTTCAATAAAGCCGGGGAATGCTTGCCTGCAGGCAGGTGCTCACCAATTTCACGGCCTGAAATATCATGAGGTGGGGTCAAAGTGCATTCCAAGTTATCTGGGGCATTTCGCCAAACCAGTAAATGCCTGTAACTTACACCAGGGTAAAAAGCAAAGTTCTGGTTGCCCAGACTAAGAGATAGCTCTTCAATTAATTCTGCAGCTTCTGAAGTGCTGATTTCATCTGCACTGTAATCCAACATTGTCTTATTCTCATAAGCTTCGTTCTCTGAGAGTGTAACCAGGTTGCAACGAAAAGTTACATCGTCTTCACCAAGCTCAATTCCCATCGCCACAGCTTCAATTGGAGAACGGCCGGTGTAATAACGTATGGGATCATAACCAAAAACGGAAAGATTGGCCACATCACTTCCCGGAGGCATATTTTCCGGGACAGTAACCACTTTCCCGGTTTTTCCTATCCGGGCCAATCGGTCCATATTGGGAGTATGGGCGTATTGCAATGGTGTCATTCCTCCCAGCTCGTCCAGGGGATAATCGGGCATACCGTCACCAAGTATAACTGCATATTTGATCAATATAGATGCTCCTTTCTTATGTATAAATATAGTAACTGCGTAACTGCTCAGCCCTTATGTGATTCCACAACACGCCGCAAAGCAGGGGGACGATTCTCGCGCTTTCCTGTCGGTCCCCCGCTGAACGCCCCAGCCTTAGCTGGGCATGCGAGCAGTTACTAAATATATAAGCTTTGGGGAAATCAATTATGGCTTCCCAACCCAACTTACTCTAACGGAAGTTATAATTAATTTAGTAAGAATTATATCATGTTAAGAAATAATTAAAAAGCCTGGGCAGGAAACTTCTTGGATGTATCAAATGCAAACTAACCGCCACGAAATTTACTGATAAACAAAAGGATATTATTTGACAGAAGGTGATTTTTTTCTAGCGGATTCTTGTGTTATCTGTTATAATAATAAATAAAGAAGAAACCTTACATTCTCTTTGGGAGATGAAAACATGAAAGCTTTAATTGTGTATTATTCCAGTACCGGAAACACAGAAGAAGTCTCAACGGTCCTGGAAGAATGCCTTTGCAAAAGAAACGTGGAATGTAAGCGATTAAGAATTACCTCCATCGAAGAGTCAGAACAAAGCAGCAACCTACTTTTTAAAGTTGTTCGTTCCCTGACAGGCAAAGAAACCCCCATTAAAAACTGCAAATTCAATCCAGATGACTATGATTACATTTTCATGGGAACTCCTGTCTGGGCCGCACAACCCACACCTTCCTTTAATGCTTTTTTAAACCAACTGCCCGAAATGCACGGGCAAAAAATATGTCCTTTTGTTACCATGGGAGGGATGGGCGATAAGTCGACCATAGCAAAAATTAGAAGGAAGGTAGAGGCAAAAGGAGGCTGCATGCATGCATCTTTAAGCCTGAAAATGGATAAGGGTGTGATGGAAGAACATGTTAATTCCATTGAAGATTTTATTCAAACTCAAGTAATGGAAAATGAAGCTGCACTGCATTAATAGTATTTAGAAAGCGCTTTTGCCAACAAAGAGAAGACCTCTGCCGCATTACCATGCAGGGGTTTTTCTATGAATACCAAGATTACAGTCTTTATTTGGTCAGGTCAAGAGAGACCAATCCGACAAAGCAGGAATAATAGTTTGTGCCTGATCATTTTTTACAGGATATAAAGAAATAACCGCCTGCGTTTAATATGCAGGCGGAAACCCGATTCCCATGATTATCATTAGACCGGGTAGCGGAAACTCCAGTCGAAACTATTCCCTCTCACTTTGGACTTTTCTCTTGTAAGCATTATGTTCTTGAAGCGTTTCACTAAAATAATGAGTCCCTGTCCCATCTTCTTTAAAAACAAAGTAAAGGTAATCCACCTCGGCTGGATAAAGGGTCGCTTCTATGGAGCGAAACCCTGGAGAACCGATGGGACCAGGTGGAAGCCCCGGGTTCAGGTATGTATTATAAGGAGAATCCACTTCTAAATCATCGTATGTCAAAACAGGCTTTACCTCACCTAGAGCATACTGAACCGTCGCGCAGGATTGTAGCAACTGCATTGCCTCATTATCCAACCGGTTATGAAAAACCGCTGCAATCAAAGGCCGTTCTTTGTCAACCCTGGCTTCCCTCTCCACGATGGAAGCTAAAGTAAGTGCTTCATGCAGGGACAAGCCTTTTTCATCTAACTTATCCTGGAAGTCACCTTCCAGCACTTTTGCCGACCCATCTAACATTATGGAAATGAGTTCTGAAGCTGTTGCTTCATCAGAAATTTCGTATGTATCAGGGAAAAGATACCCTTCCAGCCTGTACTTTGTTTTGTCTGGAATTGCTTCCAGAAAAGGAAATTTTTCTGTGTCGTTAAACTCCGCAGCCGTTTCCAAAAACTCTTCCCGGTCAAAAATATCTCTTTGTGAAAGTCTTGTAGCAATTTGCTCTATGGTATACCCCTCAGGTATGGTGAAGCGGATACCTTCCTTTAAGACAACACCTTGCTGTAATGCCTCAATTATTTCATCAAAAGACATTCCCGGGGTCAACTGGTAATGCCCTGCCTGAAAGTTGTAATCATCCACAAAGTAACGAATATAGAGACGGAAAAGAAATTCATTGGTGATAATATTTTCTTCCTCCAGGATAGAGGCAATCTGCCTGGTGGAAGAATTATAAGGAATTTCAATTTCTTTTGCATCTTGACTTGCTAGTGTGTCTATTGGGCTGATCATGGCCTGAATTTGCCAAAATGCCAAAAAACCCAATGTAATGAAAACCAGTAAAACTACAGACAGGATCACCAAAACCGGTCTTTTTTTCACCCCGGACATTCCCCTTCCCCTCTTTCAAGCATCGTCCGCTTTATTCTCGAGCAATATTACATTGTTTGCTCTGATTCTTTCTTAATCTTCTTCATCCTCCTCCTCATCTTCTTCTTCATCATCACCGGCCAACAATCGTTCGTAGGCCACCCCGGCAACTTTTTCCCATTCTTCTTCATCTTCAATTACATGCAACATCGTTTCCCCGTCATCCCCTTCGACAACGCGAAATATCACTGCCTCTCCCTCATCTGTTTGACCCGTTTCATCCAGTCCCTCCCCAAATTCATCTTCCTCAGACTCTGCCCCATGTTGTATCAGGCCATTTTTCCCGACGGGAAATAAAATGGCATAATTGAGTTCATCAACACGGAAATAATCCAATACTACAAAATCAAACTGTTCACCATCGTCATCCACCAAGGTAATAATCTCTTCTTTTTCAGCCAAAGATATCATTCCTTTCTTTATTATTCATTTTGAATACCATGATACTGCAAATAATTGTTCAGTATCAAAGTAGCAGCCAACTTATCAATAACCTTCTTCCGACCTGAACGACTGACATCCGCCTTGAGAAGAGTTTTTTCTGCCTCCATTGTTGTCAGGCGTTCATCCCACATTTTTATTTCTAGATCCAGATGCTTTTCCAGGGTTTCTTTAAAATCCATTACCTCTCTAGCTTTTTTTCCCAAACTCCCATCCATATTCTTGGGCAAACCGAGGATAACCTTGCCAGCCTGGAATTTTTCCACCAGCTCTTTGATCTGCTTTAAATCTTTAGACAGCGTGTTTCTATTGATTACAGATACACCCTGAGCAGTCAAGCCAAGTTCGTCGCTAACGGCAACACCTATTCTTTTTTCTCCGATATCCAGGCACAGTATTCTCATCATCAAATGTCTCTTGCAATTCCCCTGCTTTTTAAAATATTTTAATGCAAAAATCTGGGCAGTATGCACCACAGTATCCACATAAAACACAGCGGTTCAAATCAACTCTGGCTTGGGATGTTAGTTGATCGAAAAAGAGTGCCTCCTGGGGACAATGTTTTATACAGTTGTTACATCCTGTACACCAATCTTCAATTTTGATTGTTCGCTTTTTCTGGGCAATATATTCTTGCAACTGGGGTGTCAATTTTTCACCCTTGATTAAGGCCAGGTTTGCTTCCAGTTCCTCCAGGCTGGTCATACCAATGGCGCAGGCATGAATAAAATCCAAACTCCGGAATAAATCAATGGCCTGGGGCGCCTCCTGGATCAGATGCCCCCCACCCAGAATCTTCATGGCATAAACACCAATACCTTTTCTTTCTGCCAAAGCCACAGCTTGGAGCATTTCCTCCAGTGTGCCGTCCTGGATGCCAATACCACGAAAATTAATGATGGGGTGAATCACATCAATACCCGGAAAATCAATAGCCGCTTTTACAGCGGCTACAGTATGGGATGAAATTCCAACCGCCTGGATTAAACCTTTTTCTTTTGCCTTTAGCAAGTAATTAAAAGCATCTTGATGTCCTTTGAGAGTTAACGCCGATTCCTGTTCATGCAAAAGGACTATAGGGATAATATCCAGGTCCAGTGCGCGGCGTGCATTTTCCAGGGAGGCTTGTGCACCTTTTTCTGAGTAAGCATACGTCTTGGTAGCGATCACAGGTAACGCTTTGGTTCTTTTAATCGCAAGCTTTAGGTACGAGTAATTATCGTAGAACTCTGCCGTGTCCCAAAAGACAATGCCCCTAAAAAATGCCTCAGCCAACAATTCCGCCCCTTCTTCCAGGGCAAGGTTTGCCTGCAAGGGACTCATCGGAAGTGTTCCAAAACAGAGTTCAGAGACCTTCAAACCAGATGACCCCAGGCAAACTAAAGACTTACCAGCGTTCATTTAAGGTTTCTTTCCAGTTCTTTATCCAGGTAAACTCGCACAATTTCTTCCAGCAGCTCATCTCTTTCCAATTTTCTAATGATACTTCTGGCATTGTTATGACTGGTAATATAAGCGGGGTCACCGGACAAGAGGTAGCCAACAAGCTGGTTAATCGGGTTATAGCCTTTCTCTTTTAAAGCTGAATATACATCACTTAAGATTATACGCGCTTCGTTCTTTTCTTCTTCAGCTTTTACATTAAATCTCATTGTATTGTTAAAGCTGTCTTTATCCACCAGGCACCCCTCCCCAAAGTGACCATAATCTTCTATCTAGCCACGTGAAGACTCTGCACAATTTACAGTTTGTAGTTAAACCAACTAACTGTGAGCCTCCTGCTTTTTAACCAGAGACGAAACAAGTGTAAGCGCTTCCTGCAACCTGGAAGGGTCTTTCCCACCAGCCTGGGCTAGATCAGGACGCCCTCCTCCTCCGCCACCGACAATCTTGGCTGTCTCACTGATTAATTCTCCAGCATGGTAGCCTTTTCCTACCAAATCTTTGGTTACGGCAGCAGCCAGCATCACTTTATTATTGTTGATAGCTCCTAACATAACAATTCCGCTGCCCATTTTATCCCGGACTTTATCCAGGTAATCTCTTAACATATCCATGCTTTCAGCTTCAACCTGGGCACTCAAAACTGGTATCCCCAGGGAATGGTCCGCCTGATTCAGCAAATAATCGATTTGCTGCTGCAGCATCTGGCTTTGGATTTTTTTCATCCGCTGCTGCAGCTGTTTTTGCTGTTCAAACAATTCCTGCACTTTGACATGCACATTTTCCGGTGAACATTTCAGTAAAGAAGAAGCCTGGTTTAACACAGATTCTTTTTTATTAAAATACTCAAAGGCATTTTTACCGGTTAAAGCTTCGATTCGGCGCATTCCAGCCCCTACGCTGCTTTCGGAAACAATCTTAACCAGACCAATTTCCCCTGTTGAGGAAACATGGGTGCCGCCGCAGAGTTCGATAGAAAAATCATCTACTTCCACAACCCGTACTTCTTCATCGTATTTCTCATCAAAAAGGGCTATGGCACCCATTTCCAAGGCCTTCTCCATGGGAGCGTAAAAAGTATCTACATTTCTGTTCTCCAACACTACTTCGTTAACAGTTTTAGCTATCTGTTCCATTTCTGAAGTTTCCAGCCCAACATAATGAGTAAAGTCAAACCGTAAACGATCAGGGGAAACATAGGAACCATACTGGTTCACGTGATCGCCAAGGATATCCTTTAAAGCCCGATGAAGCAGGTGAGTGGCTGTGTGATTCCGGGCAATATCTTCCCTGCGCTTTTGCTCGACTGAGGCTTCAACCTGATCATCTTTGGCAAAAGCGCCTTCCTCAATGGTTACCCGTTGTAATACATGGTCACCAGGACCCATAATTGTGTCTTCTACTACAGCCCGTCCTTTGGGTGACTGGATAATTCCAGTATCTCCAATCTGGCCACCACTTTCTGCATAAAACGGAGTTTTATCCAAAACAAAATAAATATCTTCACGGTTATTTTCTGGGCTTACTCGTTCCAGTAATTCTTCCCTGGAAGCTGAAACGATCCCTAAAAGCCTGGACTCTGATGACAAAGAAGTATAGCCTAAAAAGTCTGTCTTTAGATCTTTAAACAGGGAAGCAGTAAAGGCCAAATTACTACCCTGGGACTGTATGCTCATGGCAGCCCTGGCTCTTTCTTTTTGTTTCTCCAGCTCTTCCTGGAAAGCAACTTCATCCATGGAAAGATCATGCTCAGCCAGAATTTCCTTTGTCAAATCAACAGGAAAGCCATATGTATCGTAAAGTTTGAAAGCTGTTGCACCGCTTAATATCTTTTCATCCAGCTCTTTCATCTTTGCAATATATTCATTCAACATATCTGTCCCCTGGACCATGGTTTCATTGAAGCGTTCTTCTTCAATTTTGATAATCCGCGATATATGCTCAGATCGAGTTTTTAGTTCAGGGTAAGTTTCTTCCATTAATTCTTGAAGTAGCGGAAGTGCCTCGTACAGGAAAGGAGGTTCGATTCCCTGAAGTTTACCATGCCGAACGGCCCGGCGCAAGATGCGGCGTAACACATACCCTCTTCCTTCATTGGAGGGCATAACCCCATCTGCAACCATAAAAGCTACTCCTCTAAAATGTTCTGTAATAATGCGCAAAGAAAGATCCCTTTTCTCGTCCTTCCCATAAGGCTGCCCGGTTTTGGAAGCAAAAAAATCCAGTAAAGGCTTGACAATGTCAATCTCGAACAGGGACGAAACCCCTTGCAAAACCACAGCAAGTCGCTCCAGACCGGCACCTGTGTCAATATTTTTTTGACTCAGGGTCGTATAATTCCCATCGGCTTCTTTGTTAAATTGAGTGAAAACCAGGTTCCAAACTTCCAGGAACCTGTCACAATCGCACCCTACAGCACAGTCAGCTTTGCCGCACCCGTTCTCGGGACCTAAATCATAATGAATTTCCGAGCAGGGACCGCAGGGGCCCTGACCAATTTCCCAAAAATTATCTTCCTTACCCAGGCGGAATATTTTTGACCTGGGTATCCCGATTTGCTCGTTCCAAATCTGAAAAGATTCATCATCATTCTCGTAAATGCTGATCAGCAACCGTTCCTCAGGAAGTTTATATACATCGGTCATTAATTCCCAACTCCAGGCAATCGCCTTTTCTTTAAAATAGTCTCCAAAAGAAAAGTTGCCTAGCATTTCGAAAAAAGTTGCGTGCCTGGCTGTCATCCCAACCCTTTCAATATCGGGAGTACGAACACATTTTTGACAAGTTGCCACCCTGGGATGCGGGGGAGTTTTCTCTCCGGTAAAGTACGGTTTTAGAGGAGCCATACCTGCACCGACAAGTAGCAATGTGGGATCATCTTGGGGGACAAGGGGAAAGCTGGGTAAAACCAGGTGATCTCTGGACTTAAAATAATTTAAAAAAGCTTCACGGATTTCGCCACTTTTCATGAACGGGCCTCCTCGTTTTCATTAAAACAATTATATCTACAATTTTTTAGCATGTCAATTAAAAGGAAAGAAATGGGCTTGTTCAATATTTATTTCTTGCGCTGTTCCCTATAAATTTCCTTGAATAAAGGCATCAAGTGGCGAAAAACAACGCGAAAAATTGCCAGCATGGGGACGCTGAGAATGAGACCTAAAAAACCAAAAAATTTGCCGCCCACCAGAATCGCCAGGATTACAGTTAACGGATGAAATCCCAGGTTTTTCCCAAAAACCTGGGGGGCCAGCAACTGGCTTTCTACCTGCTGAACCAGGATGATCAGCAAAGCAACTTTCCAGGCCAAGGAAGAAGAGTGCAGCAGTGCAATGATAATTGCCGGGATTGACCCCAAAAAGGGGCCAAAATAGGGGATAAAATTGGTAAGGGCATTGATTAATCCCAAAAAGAGGGCATACTCTACTCCCAGAATTATTAGGCCCAGGTAAACCAGTGCTCCGACTATTCCACTGACCAGGACCATACCTCGCAGGTACAATCCTACTGTCTTGTTTATATCTCCCAAAGTTTCCCGGACCGTGGAACGATAATGTGCAGGAACAAGTCTTAAAATATTGCTTTTGAAGGTTTCGGCATCTTTTAAAAAATAAAAGGTAACTATAGGTACCAGGAAAAGGGCAAGAAACTGACTAAAAAGAGAGATGAAAAATTGCGATAACCGTTCCAGGAATAAAACCAGGTCTTTTTGAATTTCTTCTATCCCTTCATCAACAGCCTGGCGGATTCCCTGGGGCAGGTCAAAGCGTTCGTATTCACTTTCCATCCGTTCAAAGGCTTCCAGGAATATTTCGGTGTATTCGGGGAGCACTCCAATTAATTCCTGTAACTCGCCAATCAGAGTTGGTACCAGGTTGAGGCAAAACAAGACTGCCAGCGCCAGAAAAAAGATGTAAATAATTATAATTGCAACTGGACGAGCCAGTCCTTGCCTTTCCAGGTAATTGATTACAGGTGTTAATAGATAGGTTAAGAGGACAGAAAAAAGCAAAGGAGTTAAAATAACTCCCCAAATACCTCCCAAGTCTTATTCATTTCCTTTCGCTTTTAGATCAACAGAACTGGATTCCTCAGCAAATTGCTCTAAACTGGCATGTGTAAAATTTCTTAACCTTTGCAGGGAATAATTATGGAATAAGGGTGGAGATAATTTGCCTGTCCTAATTCAACTCAGTTAGTGGTCCCGGGAAATTATTTTATACAAAATATCGTTAATATCAGGTTCACTGGCACTGCCCTCTAAAACCAGTTGGCTTTCTTTTTCAAAATAGTTGGCCAGTTTTGCCGCCGTTTCCTGGCTGTCAATCTTAATTGGGTTACCCTCAGGGTCCATGTAGTACAATCTGGGCTCATCTTGATGGTAGTTAAATTCAATCAAGCATTTAGAACAGTAATACATTCCAGAGCCTGTTTTCCCCGTATCATGGCTCTGACAAACCGGGCAATACACTATACAGCAACTCCTTTTTCTGATTGTAGCATAAAAACTATGGCGAATAGTATTCCCGGTGGACAAAAAAAAATACCCGGCTTGGTAAAACAGCGCCAGGTCTATGGACTACCCTGAAAATAATAACTGTCGCATAAAATTCTTACTCATGACAACGCTGGCCGCGCATTTTTCATCCTTCTGATGGTGCCCCGTTTTGTGGGAGCATGGGGGCCTTATTTATGATTCTGCTAGTATCGGATAGCACTTGAGATGATGCCGCCGCCGATTACTTCATCTCCCTGGTAAAATACAGCCGACTGACCCGGTGTAACTGCTTTCTGGGGATTCTCAAATATAACCCTGGCCATCTTTCCTTCCGGAGGGTATAGGGTTGCCTTGATAGGTGTTGAGCGATAGCGGATTTTCGTTTCCACCTGTTTTTCATCCGAGGGGGCAAAGCCGGAAATAAAATTAAGATCTTCCACCCATAAACCACCGCTGTAAGTTTCTTCTTCCGTTCCCACAATGACACGGTTGTTTTCAGGATCCAAGGCCACAACATACAGGGGTTGGGGTGAAGAGATGCCCAGGCCTTTTCTCTGGCCAATGGTATAAAAAGGGATCCCTTGATGTTGCCCCAGCTTTTCTCCATCAGTTGAGCGGATCTCGCCTTCCTGGATCCACTCACCGCACACCCGCTGTAAAAATCCCCTATAATCATTATCCGGGAGGAAACAGATTTCTTGACTCTCATTTTTTTCAGCTACGTTCAAACCCCTGTTGGCAGCAATATCCCGGACCTCTTGTTTTGTTACTTCTCCCAAAGGAAGCAGTATCCGGCAGAGTTGTTCCTGCTTCAGGGTATAAAGAGCATAACTTTGGTCTTTTGTGTCATCAAGCCCGCGGAAAAGTCTATATCGTTGTTCCTCATTATCGTAAACAACCCGGGCATAATGGCCCGTGGCTAAAAAGTCAAAGTCCATGGTCAGAGCTTTCTCCAACAGCTGGGAAAACTTCAGGTTCCGGTTGCAGGCTATGCAGGGATTGGGCGTACGTCCGCGCAAATACTCCCGGGTAAAGTAGCAGACCACCTGTTCATAGAACGCATTTTTCAAATTAAAAACATAGTGTGGTATCCCTATTTCTCCAGCAACGGCCTTGGCGTCGTTTACAGCCTCCAGGGAACAACAGCCCTGCACGCCTGCATCCGCCTGCTCCTGGGAAATAGAGTCGATCCAATAGCGCATTGTTACTCCCTCCAGGATGTACCCCTCTTCCTTTAACAGGAGGGCCGCCACGGAACTATCCACACCGCCACTCATGGCCATCAAGACCCTGGAACCTGGTGGGTTATTGTGCAAATCTGTCAGGCGATCCATAGGTACACTTTCCTTCCGTTATTGGTCTTTAGGGGAGTCCACCCGGACATTCCCTTTACAAACCGAGGCAACCTGGTCAAGTAAATCATCCTTCCACCGTTGGGGTATCAGAATCTCCAGGGTAACTTCCTGTCCGTAGATAAAATCAACCACTTTTCCCTGCAAAGACTCCACTTGCTGAACAGCCGCCCCCAGGTAATCATAGGGTATACGCAAAATGATTCTTGCCTGTAGTTCCCGCTGGCAGATAGAGGCTCCCTGAATACCGGACTCGGCACAAGCCCGGTAAGCCCGGACAAGACCACCGATTCCCAGCTTAACACCACCAAAATACCGGGTTCCCACCAACATCAGGTTGGTCAGATCATATTTTTCCAGCACACCTAACATGGGAGAACCTGCCGTACCCGCAGGTTCTCCTGCATCGTCACTGCGAGCGAGAATACTGTCGCCCACTCCCAGCCGAAAAGCAAAGGCATGGTGGGTAGCTCCTGGAAGCTCTTCCTTCACCTGCTCCAGGAACCGGCGGGCCTCACCTTCAGTAACACAGGGGGTCACGGAAGCATAAAAGCGACATGAACCTACGGCGCTTTTTACTCGTATGGGCTGTTCAATGGTTTTATAAGCAGACAACATGTTTATCCTTTCTTGTGCTTCAAAGCTCTCCAATGCTGTAGTCGTTTTTTTATCTCTTTTTCCTGACCTTCTTCTGAAGGCTGATAAAATAATTTTTCCTCCATCTCCTGGGGCAGATAAGATTGCGGAACATAATGACCAGGATAATCATGGGGATAAAGATATCCTTTGCCGTGGCCCAATTGTTTTGCTCCTTTGTAGCTGGCATCCCGCAGGTGGGCCGGCACCCTTTGTTCTTGGCTGTGCCTAACCTCTGACTGGGCTTGATTAATGGCCAGGTATGCTTTATTGCTCTTGGGTGCACTGGCCAGGTACGTAGCTGCCTGAGCCAATGCAATTCGCCCTTCAGGAAGCCCAATCTGGTGAACCGCCTGTGCCGCAGCGACTGCCAGGGGTAGTGCTGCGGGATCGGCATTTCCAATATCTTCGCTGGCACTGATTACCAAACGTCGGGCAATAAACAGCGGATCTTCACCCGCTTCCAGCATCCTCGCCAACCAATAGACGGCAGCATCAGGATCTGAGCCCCGGATAGACTTGATAAAAGCAGAAATGATATCGTAATGGTAATCCCCTTCCTGATCATACCGCAAATTTTTTTTGTACAGCACATTTTGAACTTGTTCACCGGTTAGCTGTTCATCCGGGAACTCCCGGTTTTGATTAAGCGAGTTCAGTACTGCCAATTCCAGAACATTCAGAGCAATACGGGCATCCCCTCCGGAAATAGCGGCTAAATAATCCAGGCCACCTAAAGAGATGGACACCTGGTAAGTGCCCAACCCTTTTTCTTGATCTTCCAGGGCTCTATGAACGATGGTTTTTACATCAGTTGAAGAAAGGCTTTCAAAAGTAAATAAATGGCAACGAGAGAGCAGGGGAGATATGACAGAGAAAAAAGGATTCTCGGTAGTGGCACCGATAAAGTAAACCAACCCTTCTTCTACAGCCGGGAGCAAAACATCCTGCTGCGCTTTGTTAAAGCGGTGGATTTCGTCAATAAACAGGATCGTTCTCTGCCCTACGGAAACCCGGGTGGTTTTTGCTTCATCCAGTACCCCCCGGACATCTTTTACCGTTGCTGCAACAGCATTTAACCGGACAAAACGAGCTTTTGTCCGGGAAGCAATAATCCGGGCCAGCGCTGTTTTTCCTGTTCCTGGTGGACCATAAAAAACCATGGAGGCCAATGCATCTTCCTCTACCATTTTTCGAAGCGGCTTGCCCTGCCCCACCAGGTGTTCCTGACCCACAAACTCATCCAGGGAAAGAGGTGTCATCCGCCTGGCCAGGGGGCCTTCTTTCTTTACATTTTCCTCCCAGCTGTAGCTCAGCAAATCCAGACAAAACCCTCCTTGAACTGGCGTAGAAATGGAATCCCTGCTTCCTGTTATCCAGCTTCCTCAATGCTGTGAGCATTGTTTCATACCTGGGCCGGATTGGCTTAAACAGCCTGCAGGTAGAGAGCTTTTTCCAGCCTCATTTTTTGCAAAGCGCAACTCAAAACATGATTTTTTTCCAGGTGGCCCACCTGGGTCAGGTTGGCTGCAGCACAACCATAGCCGCACAGGTAACGGGCCCAGCATACGTTACACTCCTGGTGGATCCTGGGAGCATCATAAAGTTCCTGCAGGCGGGGATTATTCTTTAGTTGTTCCACGTCCAGGATATTTCCTGCCAGGTAATCCTCGTTGCCTGCAAACTGATGGCAGGGATACAAACGGCCATCAGGTGCTACAGCCAGGTATTCTGTACCGGCTCCACATCCGCTGATCCGTTTATACAGGCAAGGTCCCTGTTCCAAATCGACATGAAAGTGATAAAAAAGAAAGGGCGTCCCTTCCCGCTTCTGCTCCAGGTAAATATCAGTCAGGCGGTCATACTCCGCTTCGAGGAAAGGAAGATCCTCTTCCGTTAATGCAAAATCGTCGCCAGTACCGATTACCGGTTCCAGGGAAAGGGAGTCAAACCCCAGACCAATTAGATGTTCTGCGTCAAGGCTGAAATCAAGGTTGTTTTTTGTATAGGTTCCCCGGATATAATAGTCACGATAATTCCGCTGCTCCAAAAGTCTGTTAATGTTTTGTAGGGTTTCCTGGTAGGATCCTTTTCCGCTGTGGGTCTTCCGCATGGAATCATGGACCTGGGGCCTTCCATCCAGGCTTAATACGACGCTGATGTTCTCCCGGTTTAAAAAGTCGATAATCTCATCATTAAGCAAAGAAGCATTGGTTGTCAAAGTAAAGGCAAGCTCTACCCCCACCTTGCCAGCTTTTTCCCTGGCATACTGGACAATGCCCTTTACTACCGGAAAGTTCAGCAGAGGCTCTCCGCCGAAAAAGTCAATTTCCCTGAAACGGCCGCTTCCCTGTGCAAGAAGAAAATCCACAGCCTTGCGCCCTACTTCCCAGGGCATGTTTAAGACAGACTGGTCCTGTCCATCCCGGGCAAAACAGTAGCGGCAGGACAGGTTGCAGTCCTGGGAAACAAGCAGGCAGAGGGCTTTAACTGCTTGTGGCCCGGAAGCAGTTGGACCCCGGACGGCCGGTGGAGTAAAAATCACCTGTTCCCGCTGCAATCGACCAATTTCCTGGAATACGCTGAGCAGCTCTTGTTGATCAAACCGGTCTTTCAGGCGCAGGACAACTTCATCACGACTAAATCCCTGAACCAAGAGTCTCATGACTTCACCAGCCAGCTGATCCACCTGGAGCAGTGAGCCGCTATTGACATCATAAGCAAACTCCAGGCCTTTACATTGAAAAATATGCAGATCTTTGTTCCTGCGATCCCCTGAATCCATAACTTAAAAAAAAGCAGCCCTTGTGGACTACTTTATTTTCCCTCCTCCTGCCGGCAGACCTGGTTGCCCACCGTGCAAGATGTCTTGCAGGCTGACTGGCAAGAAGTCTGGCATTCACGGCAGTTGCGGTCGTCGATCTCATGCAGGTTTCCTTTTTTAACCACTTTTATGTGTTCCATTACTTCAACCTCCCGCAGTAGTCTGGTCGGGTCTTAGTGTAATAACCCGGCTGTACGTCTTCATTCTATACTTATCCCCGGGCTGCGTCAAGAGGAAAAGCCTGATCCAGGCCCCTGCGAAATGAAGAGACTTTTTCCAGAATAACCTTCGGCAGCAAACCAGGTTTTTCCAGGTTCTTTTCCACTTCCTTGACCAGGGCGCTGCCCACAATGACCCCATCGACCAGCCGGGAGGCTTCAACCGCCTGGTCTGGCGTAGAAATCCCAAAGCCGGCCAAAAGAGGCGTTTTGGTATGACGGCGGCCTGTTGCGGCAGTTTCGGGCAAGGTGTGGGAAAGCAAGCCCCGTTCCCCGGTGACACCGGAAATGGTAACGCAGTAGACAAACCCACGGGTGTCCTTTAAAATTTTTCCTGCCCTTTCCTCCCGGGTCATGGGCGTCAAAAAATCGATTAAGAGCACACCACTTGTTTCTGCCAGCGGCTTAAAGCAGCCCTTTTCTTCATAAGGCAGGTCGGGAATAACCAGTCCGTCGACCCCCGACTTTCCAGCCCGCTGGAAAAACAGTTCCGGGCCGTACTGGTAAATGGGATTCCAGTAGGTTAACAGTACAATTGGATTATTGTAGTCTGCCCGAAGGCGACTGGTTAAAGAAAAAATATCTTCAACGCTTGTCTTATGTTGCAAGGCCCGGGCAGCGGCATCCTGGATTACCGGCCCATCGGCCAGGGGGTCACTGAAAGGAACCCCAATTTCCAGTATATCCGCTTTTCCATCCAGGGCAGCCCTGAACATTTTTTCTGAATGAACAAGATTCGGGTCACCACCCATGAGAAAGACAGCCAGGGCTTTTTGCCCACTCTTTTGCAACCTCGATAACGTATACTCCAGCCGGTTTCTTTTTGTGCTTCTATGCACTTCCTGCTGCTTTTGGCTCTTCTGCATCTTCACAAACCTCCATGATTTAATAAAACTGAAAGATCTTTGTCTCCTCGCCCCGATAGATTGAGGACCACAATATCATCTTGCCTGTCATCTTCTTGCAGTTGCCGGGCCAAAGGCTCAAGGTATGCCAGAGCATGGGCACTTTCCAGGGCCGGCAAAATCCCTTCTTTGCGGGCTAAAAGGTGAAAAGCTTGGAGGGCTTCTTCATCAGTAGCCGATACATACCGGGCTCTGCTGGATGTTTGAAAAAAGCTGTGTTCCGGCCCAACTCCCGGGTAGTCCAGCCCGGCAGAGATGGAATGAACCGGGGCAACCTGCCCCTGCTCGTCCTGGAGCAGGTAACTTAATGCACCATGCAGCACTCCCGGAGAGCCTTTTTGAAGGGAGGCGGCGTGTTGATCCCCCTCCAGGCCTTTGCCCCCGGCTTCAACCCCGATAAACTGCACACTATTATCGTCGAAAAAAGGCGCGAATATACCCATGGCATTGCTCCCGCCACCAATGCAGGCCACCAGGTAACCTGGAAGGTCCTGCTCCTGTTCCATAATCTGCTCTTTTACTTCCAGGCCGATAACCGACTGAAAATCCCGGACCATTTGGGGATAGGGATGAGGACCCACCACGGAACCAATGACATAGTGGGTTTTCTCCAGCACGGTGATCCATTCCCGCAAAGCTTCGTTGGTGGCATCTTTCAACGTTTTGCTGCCTGACGTTACCGGCTTTACCTCAGCCTGCAGCAGTTTCATCCGGAACACATTGGGTTCCTGGCGGGCCATATCTTCCTCGCCCATAAAAACGGTGCACTCCAAGCCCAAAAGCGCTGCAGCTGTTGCCACAGCCACCCCATGCTGACCGGCACCCGTTTCAGCAATCAGCCGTTTTTTGCCCATATACCTGGCCAACAGGGCCTGACCCAGGGCGTTATTGATCTTATGGGCACCCGTGTGGTTCAGATCTTCCCTTTTTAAATACAGGCGGGACAAACCCAGGTGTTCACCCAAGTTGCTGGCGCGGTAGAGGGGAGTTGGCCGACCTACATAGCTGCTCAAATACTGTTGAAACTCTTTTTGTGAGTCTATAGAGTTCCGAAAATGCGCATAGCCTTCCGTCAGCTCATCCAAAGCCGGTATCAGGGTTTCCGGGACATACCTTCCCCCAAAAGCTCCATAGTAGCCATTTTTGTCGGGAAAATCCGACACTGATGAGTCTGCTTGATTATGTTTATTTTCCAGCCCAGTTCTATTTTCTCTTTCTAAAAGATGATTGTGGCTCTTATTGAACATTACTTTTCACCTCCACAAGATACGTGTCCCAGGATCTGTTCGTAATTCCAGTTGTGAACCTGCTGCATAAAGGCCTTGATTTTCTCCGGGTCTTTTTTCCCCTGGCTTTCTACGCCGCTGCTAAGATCCAGGCCAAATGGATTGACCTTTTCCAGTGCAGTTGACACATTGTCCTGATTCAAACCTCCAGCCAGAACCAAAGGTAGCTTCAGGCTGCCCTCTGCCTGGAAAGAAGCAGCAATAGCCCAGTTAAAGGTTTTACCGCCCCCACCCTTGATATCCGGGTAACAGGTGTCCAGCAGCAGTGCATCAACAGGATACATAGAAATTGTCCTGGTTTCCCGCTCGGCATTCCAGTCAGAGGTAACAGAAAAGGTTTTAATTATTTTATACCCGGGAAACCGGCTGCAGTAGTTCGGTGTTTCTTCCCCATGAAATTGTAACGTATCCAGTCCGCAAAAGGTCCCAATTTCATTGACCAGCTCAATATCTTCGTTGACAAAAACGCCTACTTTACTGATCCACGGCGGCAACTTCCTGATGACCTGCTGGGCCTGGACGGGGGAAACCTTACGGGGACTTTCAGCAAAAACAAACCCCAATGCATGGACCCCTGCTGCTACAGCTGACTTTCCTTCCTCCAGGCATTGAATACCGCATATCTTAACACGCACAAGGAACATTTTTACCCCTCAACTCCATGATTTTTTCTGCCGGAGATGCGCTTTTCATCAACGTGCGCCCTACCAGCACCGCATCAATTCCCGCTTTTTCCTTCAGTTTTACTACCTGGTCCCACCCTGTAATACCGCTTTCAGAAACCAGCAGGCGGTTTCGGGGGACAAAAGGGCCCCAACGGGCTGTCCGTTCCAAATCCACTTCCAGTGTCTGCAGGTTTCTGTTGTTGATACCGATAATTTCTGCACCTGCCTGGACAGCTTTTTCTATCTCTGCTTCCCTCCCCGCTTCCACCAGGGCGGTCATACCCAGTTCGCCGGCCAGGGCAATCATCCTTTCCAGCTCTATTGATGCCAGCAAGGAGGAAATCAACAAGACAGCATCGGCACCATTGGCTCTGGCTTCATAAATATGGTATTCATCGATCAGGAAGTCCTTACGCAGCACAGGAATGTTAATATTATTCTTTGTTTCCACCAGATCTTCCAAGCTGCCAGCAAAATATTTATGGTCCGTCAAAACGGAAACGGCAGCGGCCCCCGCCCTCTCATACTCCCTGGCAACAGAAGCCACTTTACAGGAGACAGGCCTGGAAACACCCAGCTCCGGGCAATTTGTGCTCCGGGTCGGTGCTGCCTTCTTTATTTCCGCGATCACGCCAACTTGGCTGCCCTGTGCCTGCAATGCTCGCTTCAAGTCCCGGGGCTGTGGTTGTTTCTGGATTTCCTGGAGCAGCATTTGCACTGGCTTTTTTCGCTTCTGTTCCCTCAGCTCTTCCCACTTATGGGCCACGATCTGCTTAAGCATAAGCTATACCTCCTTTCTGACCTGAAGCCATGGCTTTGTGCTGGTCAGAGTATGCCTGCAATGACCGCAACTTTTCCAGGGCCAAACCGGAATCAATGGCTTTTCTTGCCAGTTCCAACCCTTCTTTCAAATCTTCCGCCCTGCCGGCCACATATAAAGCTGCAGCGCTGTTGATTAAGACCACATCCCGGTGGGGGCCTTTCATCCCGTTTAAGACCTGAAGGCAAATCCGGGCCGATTCCCCGGCATCCCGGCTTTTTATCTCCTGGAGAGGATAACGTTTTAAGCCGTACTCTTCGAGATTTAACAGGTACGTATTGATTCCGCCAGGTTTTACCTCCATGACTCTCGTCCTGCCACTAATCGTGATTTCATCCAGGCCGTCTTCCCCGCAAACCAGCAGGGCATGTTCCGCCCCCTGTGCGATCAAAACCTGAGCCATCTTTTCTGCCAGTTCATGATCATAAACTCCAATAACCTGCCTTTTTACTCCAGCCGGGTTATTTAAAGGACCCAACAGATTGAAGATTGTCCTCAAGCCCAGGGCTTTACGGGCAGGAACCACATTGGCCATAGCCGGGTGCATTAAGGGGGCAAACAGAAAAGCCAGCCCCGTTTTTTCCAGGCAATCGGCCGCGCTCTCAGGGTTCAATTCAATTTCGATCCCCAGGGCTTCAAAAAGATCAGCACTTCCAGACCGGCTGGAAACTGCCCTGTTACCATGCTTTGCCACTTTTACACCGGCTCCGGCCGTCACGAAAGCAGTGACCGTAGAAATATTGAAACTCCCGCTGGAATCTCCCCCTGTGCCACAGGTATCAACGACGGGAATCTCCCCAACCGTGACTTTCCGGCTAAACTGCCCTATGGCACGGCAGCTCCCCAACAGTTCTTCTGCAGATTCCCCCTTGCAGCGCAGAGCCACCAGATAGGCTGCTACTTGCGATTCTTTCATCTTTCCCTCCATTATTTCGCACATAACCTGATAAGATTCTTTTATTGTCAGATTCTGACCTTTAATGATTTGTTCCAATGTGTCTTTGATCATTATCTGCCCCGGCGCACTGGCCGGGCTTCACCTCCGTAAAGTTTTTCTTTTCGCTCTTTTTTACCTGCTGGTTTGTCGCCAACCTTCGGCAGACCTTTACAACGCAACGTTTCGGCTCTTTCAGCTTTTAATCAAGTCCGCACTCATTGCTTTCTGCCCAGCAACTGCAGCCGAATAACCAGCAACCTGCTCAGAGGCAAACATCCGGCAATAGTTCAACAAGATTTGGCTCCCCGCTGGTGTAAAAAAAGACTCGGGGTGAAACTGCAGGCCAATTACGTCCTTGTATCGTCTGTGACGAGCTCCCATAATTTCCCCCTGGTCCGTCTCGGCAATAATTTCCAGCTCCTCAGGCAGGGACTCCCTTTCCACCAGCAGGGAATGATAACGCATTACTTCAAAGGGAGACTGTACTGACTGGAAAATCGGTTCATTGTTATGATGATAGACTAAAGAAAGTTTACCATGCATCATGCGGGAAGCCCGGACTACCTTCCCGCCGAAGAGAGCACAAACAGCCTGGTGGCCCAGGCATATTCCCAGCACAGGCACCCGCCCTTTAAAGCGATCAATGACAGCAAGGCTTAGCCCTCCAGAATATGGTTCTCCCGGTCCGGGCGAGATGACAATGCTTTTTATTGCCATCGCTTCCAACTGTTCTAAAGAAAATTTATCATTCCGCAGCACCTTGATCTCCAGGCCCATGGCGCCCAAGGCCTGGGCCAGGTTATAAGTAAACGAATCATAGTTATCAATGATTAAAATCATGTTCTCTCTCCTCTGCTATTCGGATGGCTCGTAATGAGCCGGCCATTTTGTGTTCCGTTTCCTCGTATTCTTTTAAAGGGTCGGAGTCGGCTACGATGCCGGAACCGGCCTGTATAGAAGCATACCCTCCAGAAGTGACCAATGTCCGAATGGTAATGCACGTATCCATCTTTCCATTGAAGGATACGTACCCCACAGCCCCGGAATACGGCCCACGCGGGACTGGTTCCAACTCATTAACTATTTCCATAGCCCGGACCTTGGGGGCGCCGGAAACAGTCCCGGCAGGAAAAGTGGCTTTGAGGGCATCACCATAGCCATGCTTTGCCAGGATCGAACCCCGGACTTCCGATACCAGGTGCATAACATGGGAAAAATATTCTACTTCTAAAAGTTTGGTGACTTCCACGCTTCCATAGGCGCTGACTTTCCCCAGGTCATTTCTGCCCAGGTCCACCAGCATCATATGTTCCGCCCGCTCTTTTTCATCCTGACTTAACTCACTGGCCAGGTGCAGATCGTTTTCCTCATTGGAACCCCGCGGCCGGGTTCCGGCGATGGGCTTGGTGTAGACCAGGCCATTTTCCACTTTAACCAGCATTTCCGGTGAAGCGCCGATCACCTGGAAACCATCCAGATCCAGGAAAAACTGGTACGGAGAAGGGTTCAAGCTGCGCAAAGCCCGGTAAAGCGAAAAAGGCTGGCAGGTGATTTCTTCAATTATCCGACGGGACAAAACAACCTGAAAGATTTCTCCCGCGTTGATATATTCTTTAGCTTTTACCACTGCCTTCATGAATTCTTCCCGGGGAAATGCGCTATCCCCGGTAAAATATGCGCCCGGACTCTCCAGGGCAGGGCGTCCTTCATTAGCAGAAGCAACGGATGAGTTTCCAGGCTCATAAATCCCAGTTGTCGAAAGTGTTTTCAATTCTTTTTCCAGGTTTGCTGACGCTTCCTGGTACATTTGATCAATCTCTTCCTGTCCTGTTTCCGTGATTCGCAGCAAAACAACCGCTGTCAGCAGATGTTTTCTGTGGTCGTAAATGAATACTTTCCCGGGAAAGACGAAATAACAGGAAGGAAGACCCGAATCACGATGAAGGCCCGGTACATCTTCCCAGATCCCGGCCAGCTCATAGCTAACATAACCCACTGCACCGCCCCAAAAAGTTTCTAATTCTGGAGGGAAATAGATCTTTTCCTTCTCTATTATCTCCTGGAGAACATTGATGGGATCTTTTTGCTGACGCCATCGATTTCCACCGGTATACGAGACAATGGTTTCCGAACCTTCTGTAACCAGGGCAACAAAGGGATCGCATCCAATGAATGAATAACGTGCCTGTTCCCCCAGGTCACCGCTTTCCAGCAAAAAACTGTTCTTCTTTTGTCCCGCTGTTTTCAAATAGATTGAAACGGGAGTTTCCAGGTCAGCGGGAACTGTTTTGAAAATGGGGATAATGGAATAACGTTCAGCTAACCCTGCAAATACTTCCTGACCAGGCTGAATCATGTTTACACCTCTTTCCGGTGGAAATATAATAAAAAAATGCCTTCCGTCTAAGGACGAAAGGCATTCCGCGTTGCCACCTTAATTAAATTGCAGGGATCAATCATACCCCGGCAATTTCTCTCTTCCCAGGTACGGGATAAGCTTGCAGTGCAGCACCATATCCGATACCCTGTCTTTTTTAACGGTAAGACGATCCGTAGGAGTCTACTTGCAATCAACCCCTGGTTAATCGCGTTCGATCCTTTCCTTCGGGGCCCATTCAGAAAAGTTTCTTTTACCGGGTTTCCACCAGCGCCGGCTCTCTGTAAAAAGTCCCTTTACCTACTCTTCCCCATCACAGGATTTTTCTTATTGAATTAAACGCATATTAACACACCCTTTCAGGTATGTCAACCTGTTTTTTTACTATAAATAGTATTAAGCGGTGCTAAACGAACCGAAAGCAGAAAATAATACCGGCGTTCCGGTTGCTGGAGGAATAAACATGAGTTTTTGGCAAACTTTTTTGTCCACTTTTACTTTGATTTTCCTGGCCGAATTGGGTGATAAAACCCAGTTGTCAGTATTTCTGTTGGCAGCCCGGGACCGACCCATTTGGGGGATCTTTTTGGGATCAGCCATTGCCCTGGTCCTTTCTGCCCTGGTTGCTGTTTTTTTAGGCGCCAGCATTTCCAGGTACCTGCCACCGGTATATATACAAAAAGGAGCAGGTGCCGTATTTATTTTAATCGGCATCCTGCTCCTGTGGGGAAAACTATAACCTTTACGTGTTGATCCCCAGGATCCCGCCCAGGGCACCAAAAGAAAAACCAATCAGGAAACGGTAAAAAAGCGCTATTCCTGCGACACCATTGTCAGGCAGCAAAAGCAATCCCAGGACCGAGAGAATGCAGACATATAAAAGTCCTGTGATTCCACCCCGGAACCAGCCTTTTTCCTCTACCCGCTTTCCAACGTACATAGAACCGAGAAGAATGCTGGCCAGGGTAATTCCGTAAATGATATAGGGGGCAATATTCTCCGTCAGTGGAGAATAAAAAAACAGGATACTTACAGCACTGAGAAGGGCCAGTGATAAAATGAAAGACAAACACAAACCTTTGGCTATAATAGCATAGTTGAGTTTAGGTAACTGCAACCCACTCTGGTATTTCGCATAAGCTTTTTTTTGCATTTCCTTATCGCCCCTTAACGGGTATTAAGAAATGCCTTAAAACATTTCTCTGCTACTTATATATGCGGATTGCAGTCTGTATATGTCCTGCTACGCCTAATAGAAAGATTATCCCTGCTTCAAAGTATCCTTTTTTAAAGCCTACTCTTCGTCGCTTACTACCCGGTCAATCCCGGTGCGTGCCATTTTAACATTTACGTTGTCTGCAATCCTGAGAACCAAGGTATCTTCCCGGATCTCTTTAATCATGCCATAGATGCCTCCAATTGTTACTACACGATCACCTTTTTGCAAATTAGAGAGCATTTCTTTTCGTTTTTTTTGCTGTTGCTGTTGAGGGCGGATCAGCAAAAAGTAGAAAATGACAAACAGTAAAATAATCGGCAAAAATGTTACAACACCTTCTTGCATTGCTTTGTTCACTCCTTTTTAAATGAATTTAATGCTCCAAAACGGTCCAAAAAATCCCTGTAAAATGAATCAAACCGCCGCTCCTTGATGGCTTGACGTATTTTTCGCATAAAATCTGTCAAGTAAAAAAGGTTGTGATATGTGGTCAGGCGAAAACCCAAAATTTCATTGGCTTTAATTAAATGCCTGATATATCCACGGCTGTAATTTTTGCAGGTGTAACAAGAACAATCCGGATCAATGGGAGACATATCCCGGGCAAACTGTGCATTCCTCAAGGTTAAGTATCCACCCGGCACCATTACTCTGCCGTTACGGGCAATTCTCGTCGGCAACACACAATCAAACAGGTCAACTCCACTTCGAACACCTTCAATCAGGGCATCAGCAGAGCCAACTCCCATCAAATAACGAGGCTTATTGTCAGGGAGCTTGTGTGCCAGCTGGTTCAACACCTGGTACATTACCTCCTTCGGTTCTCCCACACTTAAACCACCAATAGCATAACCGGGAAAATCCAAATCTAATAATTCCCGGGCACATTCCATCCTTAAATCCTCAAACATCCCCCCCTGGATAATCGCAAAAAGCGACTGCTGATTAAAGTTATGATGTCCCTTGCTGCGTTCCGCCCACCTGATGGTCCGAAACATAGCCTCCCGGGTTTCCTCATACGTGGCAGGGTAAGGAACCACGTGATCTAAGGGCATGATAATATCGGAACCCAGTTCATTTTGGACCTCAATGGCCTTTTCCGGTGAAAAAAAGTGCCTGGACCCGTCAAGGTGGGATTGAAAGGCAACACCACCTTCTTCTACTTTTCTCATCGGTCCCAGGCTAAAAACCTGGAAACCGCCGCTATCTGTTAATATCGGTCGGTGCCAGTTCATAAAACCATGCAATCCCCCGGCCCTGGCAATGAGTTCAGACCCTGGTCTCAAGTATAGGTGATATGTATTGCTGAGAATAATCTCTACACCGATAAATTCCAGTTCTTCCGGGGTCATGGCTTTCACTGTGGCCTGTGTCCCTACAGGCATAAATGCAGGAGTATCAATCGTGCCCCGCAACGTTTGCAGCTTGCCCGTACGAGCCTGACCGTATTGATTTGTCACTTCCCAAGATAAGGACATGGCATCACCCTGCTAAAAGTATAATTTATACCATTCAATCTTTGTTGTCAAATCCAGCAAGCCGGAAAACTGTATAATTAAAGAATCAGCATACAGTCCCCAAAACTAAAGAACCTGTATCGCCTCTCGATTGCCTGCCGGTAGGCAGAGAACACATTTTCTTTCCCGGCAAATGCACAAATCATCATTAACAGGGTTGATTTAGGTAAATGAAAATTGGTGATCATAGCGTCAACCACTTGAAAATGATAGCCCGGGTAGATAAAAAGGTCTGTTTCTCCGGCACAGGAAGTCAGCCCGTTTCTATCAACACCAGCGCTTTCCAGCACCCGGCAAACTGTTGTCCCAACAGCAATTACCCGTGAACCCCTTTCTTTAGCCTGGTTAATTTTCTCCGCCGTATGTTCCGGTAACTCAAAATACTCCCGGTGCATATTATGATCTTCAATAAACTCCGTTTTCACCGGCCTAAACGTCCCCAGTCCAACATGTAATGTGAGAAAGGCTTTTTCAACCCCTATTTGTTCCAAAGAATGAAAAACCTGGGCAGTAAAATGCAAGCCGGCCGTTGGGGCTGCTGCAGAACCGTTTTGAGAAGCATAGATGGTTTGATAACGGTCTGGTTCTTCCAACTTTTTTTTAATGTAAGGTGGCAGAGGCATTTGTCCCAGCTGGTTGAGCATCGCTTTAAAATCCTCACCGGTTTCGAACTGGACCAGCCGCGTTCCCTGCTCTGTTTGATCCAAAATTGTTGCTTCCAGGTTTTTTTGCTCAAAAACAAACCGATCACCTGGGCGCGCTTTACGTCCAGGTGAACAAAGAACCTCCCACTTTTTATCCTCGATTTCGCGCAGCAGAAGAAATTCCACCTTTCCACCTGTTTGTTTTCTGCAACCCCAAAAGCGCGCCGGTAACACTTTTGTATCATTAAAAACCAACAAATCTCCCTCTTGTAAATACTCGGGGAGACGATAAAAATGAGAATGTTCAACCTGGCCTGTTGAGCGGTACAGCACCAACACCCTGGAACGGTCCCTGTCCGGCAAAGGTTCTTGTGCGATCAATTCTTCGGGTAAATCGTAATCAAAATTTTGAACCTTGCTTTTTCTCATAAAGTATCCCCTCATCAATCAATTAAAGAAAGATCTGTGCCTGGATAGTAGAATGACAGGATTTCCTGGTATGTATGGTTATCCCTGGAACGATTATACGCCCCATTCTGGCTCATGCCTATACCGTGCCCCCATCCCTTACCGGTAAAGACATAGGATTTGTGGGGCACCCGGGTTTTTTCCGAGGCACCTTCAACAGAAAAACTATCCCCGATAAGCATATTTGTTTCCCCGGAAGCATCAATGGCCCACTTTCCTTCCAGTTCGGAAACACTTTCCTGGCGTTGACTCCTTCCGCTGAGCCAGACCCGCTCTTTTAAAGAATCGCTAATTTGGAACATTTGGCTTCGAAGCCCAAAAATCGACCGCGCATGTTGTCTGAAATAGGATAACGCTTCCCCACCGGCAAGTTGTATCTGCAGTTCATTGACCCGCCCGCTGGAAAAAGTTGAAATTACTTCTATATCGCTAATGCTCCTGCTAAGATCAAGCTTGCTTTCAATTTCACGCACAGGCAGGCTGGTTTCCCATTTTGCCTGGGTGTGGATAATCATATCCTTGATGTTTTTAGGATTGTCCGGGTCGTCATAGGGATCAGGCACACTATCCAGGTAGGGTAAAGATTCGCTCCAGACATTTTGCGCCAGTTCCGTATACCCTCCATTAGTGGCATGATAAAATGGAGGTATTATCTCTCCCTGGTATTTCAGTATTTCACCCCGGGTTTCTTTTACTGCCTGGTTGGTATTTTCATGTTCGCTATTTTTCCCTCCATAAACCTGGCAGTGCTGGGTATCACATAAGTCATACCCGTCGTGGCGCCCTTGTTGCTGGTGATAGAGTGCATAAGTCCTGGAGGCCACTGCCTGAGCTTTCAAAGCATGCATCCCACCATAATTACCCCACGAAGCAGGCATTTCCCGGGGTACGACACCTCGAGCGTACGATTCCAAAGTTACGATATTGATCGCTTGAAGTTCATCCTGTCCGTCTTTTGTTATTTCCAGGGCTCCCCGGTACTTTTCACCTTTTTCAGCATTATGTATGATAAAAACCGATGATTCATAAGATTCTTTACCTGGTTCCAGGCAGAGGGGTTCAGGATAGTGACCAATGGTATCCCCCGATTCGTCTTTGATTTGAATATCATCACGATCCGGGTGAAAAGAATATTTCCCCGGAGAAAGCGAGATTTCTTGTTCCGTTGCCTGCTCCACAAGCCTGTAGGAGTCATTAATAGACACTTCGACATAATTGTTTTCCAGGGTAATGCCTACCCTGAGTTTTGTCCTTTCTTCCTGGGCCAGTCCCAGGGTGGATAGAAATGAGAAAAACAACACGCCGAAAATAAGCACTATTCTTCCCGTCCATGGTCGAAAAAAGTTTGCCAGTTTGATCATCATCACCTCTTAATGTTAAAACTTCCGAAAAAAATATAGCAGCAGAGAGATAACAACACTAACCAGGATCATCGTCGTAATCGGAAAATATATGGTCAGGTTCTCCTTTTTTATCAATATATCCCCAGGCAGCCGTCCCAGACCAAACTTCCCCAGGAAAAGAAAAATCAGGCCTGTAAAAACCAGAATGACACCCAAAAATAACAATATCTTCCCGATACCTTGCGGCTCAAGCAATCCAAACACCTCGAAATTAGCTATTTTGGAGCATATCTTTCTTGTTCACTGTAAATGCATCCACAGTAGCCCTGAGTATAAATATTTTTTTCCCGCGATATTTTTATACTCTGTTGAAACAGATGGCGTAAATCCAGGGCAACAAAATCAATGCCCAAATCCTGACCGATTCTCTCTCCAAGTTGACAAATTAAACGCTGGTCCTGGTACGGGCTGATCAACAAAGTGGTGGAGAAATGTTTAAAGCCGGAATCTTTCGCTTTTTGGGCTGTTTGTCCCAGCCTCATTTCATAACATAGTTGACAGCGCTTTTTTCCCTGCCCAACCACCGCTTGTAAAAAACTTTCCAGTAAATAATCTGTTTCCCAAATGATACTCCTGCCTTCTTCTGTGCACAATTTCTGAAGCGCACCCATCCTTTTTTTAAACTCACGATAAGGATGGATGTTCGGGTTAAAAAAATATCCTGTTACTCCAAAACCGTGCTCCTCCTCCAGGAAGGGCCAGCTGAGAATGCTGCAGGGAGCGCAGCAAACGTGGAGCAGTAATTCCATCGGAAAAAACACACCTTTCCTGTTGTTGCTCGATAGGGCAGTGAAGTAGAAACTATCAGATTCTCCCGGTCTAATCAAACCTTTGCTGTTCAAATTTTTCCGTCTTAATGTTTAAATGCTGGTATAATTTTTCTGTTGCCACCCGCCCACGAGCCGTACGCTTAACAAACCCGATCTTCATCAAGTATGGCTCATATACCTCTTCAATGGTCCCAGCCTCTTCATTAATAGCAGCGGCGATGGTTTCCAACCCAACCGGACCGCCATTAAATTTCTCAACAATGGTTTCCATCAAAAGATAATCTGTGCGGTCCAGTCCAATACTGTCTACTTCCAGGACTGCCATGGCCTCTCTGGCTACTTCTTCTGTAATGGCCCCACCTGCCCTAACCTGGGCAAAATCTCGAACCCGTTTCAAAAGACGGTTGGAAATCCTCGGAGTTCCCCGGGAAGCCAAGGCCAACGCCTGGGCACCCCAAGGTTCAATTTCCACACCAAGCAACCGGGAAGATCGTTCCAATATTTGATACAAATCCTCAACAGCATAAAAATCCATCCGCTCAACAATTCCGAAACGGTCCCTTAAAGGTGAAGAAATCAACCCGGCACGAGTTGTTGCCCCGATCAAAGTAAAAGGTGAAAGTTCCAGCCGTAAAGACCTGGCGCTGGGGCCTTTACCAATCATAATATCCAGGGCAAAATCTTCCATAGCCGGGTATAATATTTCTTCTACGCTACGCTGCAATCTATGGATTTCATCAATAAAAAGAATGTCATTATCTGCCATATTTGTCAAGAGGGCAGCCAGGTCACCTGGCCGTTCGACAGCAGGGCCTGATGTCATTTTTATATTCACACCCATCTCACGGGCAATGATATAAGCCATGGTCGTTTTACCCAAGCCAGGAGGCCCGTGCAACAGCACATGGTCCAGGGATTCCTGCCTCTTTTTTGCTGCTTCCACGTAGATCCCCAGTTTTTCTTTTAATTTTTCCTGGCCCAAAAATTCCACAAAAGAAGCGGGACGTAAAGAAACTTCATACTGGTTCTCCTCTACTTTGGAACGGGATGAAATAATCCTTTCTTCATGGTTTTCATCCATAAGTCAAAAACCTCCCCACCAGTTCCAACATCTGCACCTGAAACCGATTAATCCTGCGATAGCTGCGCAAGTGCTTGTTTAAACAGAATTTCCACCGTTGCATCCTGAGCAAAAGATAGTTCTTTTCTTGCCCGTAATATCTCAACTTCGGAATAACCCAGCGCCGTTAAAGCCTGTGAAACTTCGATCCAGAGGCTATCAACGGAGGTATGATCAACCAGGTATCTTTGGATTGTATCTTTATCTAGCTTCTCTTTTAATTCATAAATAATACGTTTGGCCGTTTTTGTGCCAACTCCCGGTACAGTCGTAAATGCTTGCGGCTGTTCCTGAACAACTGCTTCAATGATTTGGGTAATGCTAAGGTGTCCTATCAGGGAAAGAGCAGCCCTGGGTCCAATACCACCGATGCCCAATAGTATCTCAAAAAAATCTCTTTCCTGGAATTCCAGAAATCCATAAAGGGCAAAACTATCATCCTTAACCTGAAGGTATGTATAGAGAATTATGTTTTCTCCCTGGGCTGGCAGCTTAAAGTAGCTTGAAGCTGGAATATAAGTCTGTAATCCAAAACCATTTACATCAACAATAACATAGTGTGGAGAACAATCTACCATTTGACCACGCAGGTACCATAACAAGCTACTCCCCCCTTAAAAAAAGAAAAAGTATGGCGTTTTCCCTTTTCAAACCTGGCTCTTACTCCAACAAAGTGCTGTTTCAGGGTTTCCTTTTGGATCCGTTTTCAATCAGACTGTTAAACTGCTGCGATTGCAAGTGACAGATAGCCACAGCAAGGGCATCGGCGGCATCATCAGGCTTGGGAACCTCTTGCAAGCTTAACAAGAGGCAAACCATTTGCTGTACCTGGCTTTTTTCGGCCCGTCCATAGCCAACGACTGCCTGCTTTACCTGAAGCGGCGTATATTCAAAAACAGGGATTTTTTGCTGGGCTGACGCTGTTAGCACTGCTCCCCTCGCTTCACCGACCTGCATGGCGGTACGGACATTTTTACAAAAAAATAACTGTTCTACGGCCATCTCCTGGGGTGAAAATTTTTCTACAAGCTGATTAATGCCCTGGTAAACGATTTGTAGGCGCTCAGCCAAAACCATTCCTGCAGGAGAGCTTATATAACCATAGTCCAGCTCCTGAAACCTTTCACCATTCTTTTTAATCACTCCATAACCTGTAGTTGCCAGGCCAGGGTCAATTCCCAGGACAATCATTTTCTCTTCTCCCAAATTTTAATGGTTGCAAAGCCATAACTGCAAACAGCTATTCCATTATTTCTATATTAATGGCGCGTTTACCTGCATAGCCTACCGGAGAAATTAGTCCAAACTTGGCCTAAAAAAATCATGCAACCCATCCGGGCCAAGGCATGATTTTTCCTACCAAAAGGTTTTTAGAGAGAAACAAGTCATTCTTTTGTTTAAACCGTGTTAGCCTTCTCCTGAAAAATCCGGTTACACTGATTGCAATATTTCTTCAGGAATATCAAAGTTTGAGTAAACATTTTGGACATCTTCATGGTCTTCCAAGGCTTCTAGCAGACGCAGCACTTTGGAGGCGTCTTCAAGGTTATCAATTCGAACTAGATTTTGGGGAACCATGGTCACCTCAGATGTGCTCAATAGAACCTGTTGATCGTTCAACATGCCTCTCAAAGCTTCAAAATCCTCGGGTTCAGAGGTAATGACATAGCTGTTTTCTTCTTCTTTAAAATCCTCGGCTCCACCTTCCAGGGCCAGCATCATCAGCTCATCTTCCGTAGGTAAACTCTCAACTTTGTCTATGGTAATGTACCCTTTCCTGGAAAACATCCAGGCAACACAACCGGATTCTCCCATACTGCCATCATTTCGGGAAAAAATGTTCCTGATCTCAGGGGCTGTCCTGTTCCTGTTATCTGTTAAGATTTGTATCAACACAGCCACTCCCCCAGGACCATATCCTTCATACATCACCTGTTCCAGGCCATCATTATCAGAGCCACCTGCCCCGCGTTGAATAGCACGATTGATATTCTCGGTAGGCACATTTGCTTCTCGTGCCTTTTGTACAGCCAGCCGTAGGCGAAAGTTCATATTAATATCATCGCCGCCTTCTTTGGCAGCCACCGTTATTTCTCTGGCCAGCTTGGTGAAGACTTTGCCTTTTTGCGCATCCGCCCTTGCCTTACGGTGTTTAATGTTGGCCCATTTTGAATGTCCTGCCATAATATCCCTCCAGTTACCCAAATACTAATTCTCATGGCGGGAAAAGATTATAATGTATGCACAGTATCCCCTGTTTTAACAGGGGCCTCGCTTCCCTTGATTCTCACTTCGGCTGACAGCAACTACTTTGCCTTTTCGCTTACCCGTGTTTTCCATGAAAAACTTACGCTCCTTGTTAAGCTATTGCTTTTCCCTCAGCCACCTGTTTGCGTCATTGAACGAATGCTTTTAAACTGTTTGCCACGCTCAAGGGGTTCTTCGGCCACCTGACCCGGATCGGGCTTTACATTAAGCGCTTCCTTGAATTTCTCTTTGAGTATTTTTTTATCCCGCAAATGAGGAGCCAGGTCTATCTCTTCATTGGAAAACAGGCAGGGTTTGATTTTACCATCAGAAGTCACCCGCAGCCGGTTGCAGCGATCACAAAAATGTTGACTTAAGGGCGAGATAAGTCCGATTTTCCCCATAGCGCCCTGCAACCTGAAGTAGCGGGCCGGACCTCCACCGTGTTCCCCTTCAACAGACTCCAGGGGGGCAATATTTTGGGCTATTTCAGTGACTTTCTCCTGGGAAAGAAAGTGGCTCGTCCATTTTCCTTCCTGACTGCAGGGCATAAATTCGATAAATCGAATATCAATTTCTTTGTTTAATGTCATCAGCAGGAAGTTTTTAATTTCGTGGTCATTTACGCCTTTAAGCAATACTACATTTAATTTAACAGGTGTCAGCCCTGCTTGAATCGCCTTTTCAATTCCAAGAAGCGTGTTGGACAGTTTTCCCCCATTGGTAATATGTTTAAAATTGGCTTCATCCAGGGAGTCAAGACTAATATTAATCCTCATTAACCCTGCCTCTGCCAGGTCAAAAGCCATTTTATGAAGCAGCACACCGTTTGTTGTTAGTGAAAGATCCTCGATACCTGGAATTTTTGCTAGACCATGAACAATCTTCAAGATGTCAGGACGCAGCAGAGGTTCTCCACCTGTCAGCCGAATTCTTTGAATCCCCAGCTCTACAGCAACCTCACCAATACTGACAATTTCATCAACATTCAGGTAAGCCTCCTGAGTAGCCACACCGCATTCAACAGGAGAAGACCGACAGTAAAAGCAGTTTAAGTTACATTGTTCTGTTACCGAAAGTCTTAAATAATTCACTTTCCGCCCAAATGTATCAACCAACTTTTCTAGCACTGTATTCCCCTCCTGGGTTGCAATGTAAACTCCTGCAGTTTCGGCACTAACTGCTATCTACCCCTGGCAGCTTTTCCTTCCTGAATAAAGCTTTTTCGCTTTTTCGTAATCCAGCGGGGTGTTTATATTAAAAAACGATATCATTTCCGGGTCATAGCTGGTAATGGTTTTTTCATCAATTTCCCTGATCTTAATCTCTGAATAAAATGCAGTAACTTTAAAATTCTTTTCCTCTAAAAAGCTGGCTATCAAATCCAAGATGCCGCGGTTATAGAAGGCAAATAAGGGCTGAAAGTAGCCTCCTACGCAAGGAATCACAGCATCGTAGTTTAATGCGTGTTTCGACATGTGGCCTATCAGAGATCTGGATATGAAAGGCATGTCACAGCCAATAAAAAAGCAAGCCTGACTTGAAGCATGAAAAAGGCCGGAATGGATACCCCGCAGTGCATTTTTTTCCCCAACATGTAAAATATCAGAGACAATTTTACCATTTAAATAGCGAAATTCCTCGACCCTGTCCGTTACAATCAGAATCTCATCAAATATGCTTTCCAACTTGCGGAAAACAAGCTCGACCAGGGGTTTCCCATCCAATGTTAAAAAAGCTTTGTTAGTACCCATCCTTTTACTGTCGCCACCTGCCAAAATAACAGCACTAAGAGAATTATTCAAGAGCACTTTTTTGACCCTTCCTGTAATAATTACATATCTTCAGCTTCTTTCAATCTTGATCTTCTTTTTTCTGTCATTCGTACCAGCATGATACCTACTTCATAAAGAATCATCATGGGGCCGATCATTAGAACCTGGGAAAATAAATCAGGTGGTGTAATAACAGCCGATAGAACAGCCACGATTAAAACGGCAAACTTTCTATTCCGTCTCAATGTATCTGATGAAATAATTGAAAGATACCCCAAAAACCAGAACACCAAGGGCACTTGAAAAACAACCCCGAAAGCTACTAAGAAAGCAACAACGAAAGAGATATACTCACTTATTTTAAAGTGTGCCAAAAGTTGCTCTGTAGCAAATCCGAGAAAAAAGGTCAAAGCAAAGGGAAAGACAACAAAATAACCAAAAGAAATTCCCAGGGCAAACAGGAAGATCATCAAGACAATTAATGGTATTACCGCTTTCTTTTCAGCTTCGCGGAGGGCTGGCATAATAAATGCCATAATCTGGAAAAATATGAAAGGTAAATTCACTACTATCCCGATTATAACTGCCAAGCGCAACTGTGACATGAAAGCCTCGGCCGGAGTGGTGTAGATAAGCTCCAGGTCTTGGGCAGGGCGTGTAAGAAAGCCCATAATATCATCAATAAAAAGAAACGCGACGATCGATATGATCAAAACGCCAACTGCTACATAAATTAATCGATTTCGCAGCTCTTCAAGATGTTCAAAAAAAGCCATCTCGGCCGCTTCACTAACCTTCGTTTTCTTCTTTTTTTTTCTAACAACAGCCATATTCGACCCCTCTCGTTTACCCCGAACCTCTACCACAAAATCAGGCTATTTTTCTTGCTGGACTCCCTCTTCATTTTCCTTGTCCTTGCCGCTAATCCCCTCTTTGTAATTCTTTATTGTTTCACCTACTGCTTTAAACAATCCCGGCAGTTTACCTGGCCCAAAAATAATTAGAATGATCCCCAGGATTAATACAACTTCCAGCCAACCTGGTTTTCCTGTAAACATTTACTCAACCCCTCCTTTTAATCATAATTAGAAACATAACCATAACTAAACTGTAACTGCACAGCCTAATGTAATTGTGCAACACGTCGCGAAGCAGGGGACGGTTCTTGCGCTTTCCCTGTTGGTCCTTCGCTGCGCTCCGGAAGCGCGAGAACCGTCCCGCAGCTTCGCTTACAAATAGCGCTGAGCAGTTACACTAAACTTTTTGTTCTTCTGTTTCTTTCTCTTCATTAAAGCCTTCTACTGAGCCTTCTGCTGTAACTCCTTCTTCACTGCTTTTAGCTTCATCTGAATTTTTTTCCTGCTTTTTCGCCTTTGCAGGTGTTTCTTCGTCTTCATCTTCATCTTCATCCACATCTAAACTTACACTCTTTTTCACTTCGGTTGTTGCACTTCTGAATTCACGGATCCCCTTTCCAATGGAACGACCTATTTCGGGAAGCTTACGGGGTCCAAAAATAATCAGCGCAACGGCTAAAATTAAAACCAATTCTGTGATTCCTGGCATCTTCATAAAACACTCATCCTTCCTTAAAACAATTTTAGTTTCTTTTTTCTTTAAAGAGCAAGCAGATCACTCATGAAAACAATCCTTTAAACCGAACCCCCTTTGTTTCTTTACAGTTGGCAGCACTCATAGATCCCTACACTTCGACACTATTCGTGCAGTCAATTTACATTTAAGCTTTTCTTATATAATTATCTCTTTTTCCTTTCATTTAGTCAACAATAAAAGTGAACAAACCCAAAAAAAACAGGCCGAATAATAGAACTCATTATCGGCCTGTTGTTAGGCACTTAACTGTTCGTGAGAGCCAATATAATTAACCAGCTCGTTTACATATATACGAAATTATTACAGGCAGTGTAACTGATCAGCCCATTTATTCTGCCATGTGCCGCGAAGCAGAAGGTAGCAGTACCGGTAGGTGCGGCTGGATCACCTCCACTTTACTCAGGAAGCTCTAAAACCCGTCCCCGCGGCCTAGCACGCAAATAGATCTGAACAATTACAAGGAAGTATCTAATCAGCTGCCGCTCTTCTTCTTTTTCTCCATATCCCTCAGCTCAACACGGCGGATTTTGCCACTAATCGTCTTCGGCAATTCTTCTACAAACTCAATTTCCCGCGGATATTTGTAAGGAGCAGTATTTGACTTGACAAACTCTTGAATCTCCTTGACTAATTCATCTGATGGCTTATATCCAGGGGTCAGAATAACAAATGCTTTCACAACTTCACCCCTGAATTCGTCAGGGCTGGCCACAACAGCGGACTCGGCTACGGCTGGATGTTCAATCAAAGCACTTTCAACCTCAAAGGGGCCAATGCGGTAACCTGAGCTTAAAATAACATCATCGGAACGACCGACAAACCAGATATAACCATCTTCATCCCGGACTGCCCTGTCCCCGGTCAGGTACCAATCCCCACGGACAGTCGCGGCCGTTCTTTCCGGTTCTTTCCAGTATTCTTTAAAAATACCTACCGGTCTTTCCGGCTTAATCCTGACAGCAATATCACCTTCCTGGTTAACAGGAACTTCATTGCAATCATCATCGATAACAGCTACTGTGAACCCAGGAGATGGTTTCCCCATTGAACCGGCCTTGACTTCCAGGGGTGGGAATGTCCCAACCAGGAGCACAGTTTCAGTCTGGCCGTAGCCATCGCGAATTTTTAACCCTGTGGCTTTCTCCCAAACATCAATAACTTCTGGGTTTAAAGGTTCGCCAGCAGCCACGCAGTGCCGTAAAGCCTTAAAGTTATACTTATTTAAATCTTGTAATACAAAAACTCTGTAAGCCGTTGGGGGACCACATAAGGTGGTAATGGGGTACTTTTCCAGCAACTGAAGATTACGCTCTGCATCAAATTTAGGACTTCCCGGGTTATGCACAAAAACAGCAGCTCCGCAATTCCAGGGACCAAAGAAGCTGCTCCAGGCAGCTTTGGCCCATCCTGTATCTGAAAGGTTAAAATGTAAATCATCGGGAGTCAGATCCAACCAAAATTTCCCTGTGATGGTATGGGCCATGGGATAAGAGACATGGTTGTGGACTGTCATCTTAGGCATTCCGACAGTGCCTGATGTAAAATACAAGATGGAATTTTCTTCCGATTTTGTATTCGCAGCCTCAAACTCGTCAGAAGCGCTACTTAAGGCTTCTTCATATTTTACCCAGCCATCGCGTTCATCACCAACAATTATACAGGATTTCAACGTGGGGCATTCAGCTTTAATATCATCCACTTTGGGAGCATTGTCGGCATTGGTAATAATGCAGGTGGCCTCGGAAGATTCCACTCTAAATTTAATATCCTTTGGAGTTAACATGGCTGTTCCAGGAGCCACTACAACACCAGACCTCAGGCAGGCAATAAATACTTCCCAAAACTCAGGAATCCGGGGCAAAATAAGTAGCAAAGGGTCCCCCTGTTTGATTCCCTGTTCCTTTAAAACATTTGACAGGCGTTTAGAACGTTGAGAAAATTCCTTGAAGGTAAAACTCTTCTCATTATCAAAATCATCAACCCAAAGCATCGCCTGCTTGTTTGGGTCTTCAGCCCACTTATCAAACATGTCCCTTGCCCAGTTATAATATTCAGGAACGTCCATTTTAAACTCCGCATAAGTTTTTTCATAATCCTTCATGTTACGTCCAGCCATTTTTTAGCCTCCCTTAAAATAATAATAGAAGAAATCAATCCAATAAAAATGCCCTGCAGCCAAGAGTTGAAAGTATAATCAATTCTGCAGTAAAAGCCCCCCCCCCTTAAACATAAATTTAACCAACAACTTCACTTATAATCCAATAAGAATAGATATTTTTCTGCACATTTTTCAATTGCCCACTGGAAAGAAGACTGTTGTTTGTATATTTATTCTATTCACACTCAGCGAAATCCTTTTTTGTTTTCGAATTTTTTCATTATTTCGTTAGTAAAATTGGACATAATAATAATGGCTCAAGCAAGCAACG
>CAZOOA010000008.1:0-8459 GCA_964581355.1 uncultured Desulfovibrionaceae bacterium
AATATAAGGAGGGCGGGCTAAATGGCAAAAGTAGCAAGGCTGATTGACGTAACCAAGTGTATGGCTTGTAAAGGATGCCAGGTCGCCTGTAAGCAGTGGAACCAGCTGCCTGCAACGGAGACAGAGTTCACAGGTTCCTATGAAAACCCCGCCGACCTGGCCCCTGAAACCTGGAGCCGCGTTAAATTCAATGAACACGAAGACGGAGACGGGGTAAAGTGGTACTTCAACTTCTTTTCCTGTATGCATTGCGCCAACCCGGCGTGTAAAGATATCTGCCCCGTTGACGCGATTGTGAAAAAGGAAAATGGTGCGGTCAGGATTGACAAAGAAATGTGTATTGCCTGCGGTGCCTGCAGGGGCGCATGTCCATTTGAAATTCCTCGAATTGACGATGCCGCTTATAAATGCACCTTCTGCACGGAAAGGCTTGCCAACAACATGGAAACTGCCTGCGCAACTGCATGCTGCACAGGGGCAATTACAGTCGGTGACCGGGATGAAAAACTCGAAGAAGCCAAGGCTAGAGTGGAAGCATTGCAGGACAGGGGCTTTAACAATGCCCAGATTTACGGGGAAGAAGAGTTGGGCGGACTAAATGTCATCTATGTCCTGGCAGACTCCCCGGAATTGTACGGCTTGCCGGAAGATCCGCAGGTTTCCTTCAGCGCTTACCTGTGGAAAGTGGCAATGGGACCGGTCAAAACAGTTGCTGCCATAGGATTGGCTGCAGGTGCCCTGTCCAGCTGGTTTACCATGAGAAAGACCGAAGTAGAAAAAGAAAAAGAAGCAGAAACAGAAGAACTCGAGGTAAAGTAATTAACACCGCTTGAACATTATGAAGCGAGGGGAGATAAATATTTTCCCCTCGCTTTTTATTTTTTCAAACATACCTTATCGATAAATATTCTCTACTGCTCCTTTCTTTTAAATAATTCAACTACTTGTTGCCAGTCATTTTTATTTACTGTATAATGAGACAAGGAAAGGGATGGTGGAGCTATGGAAAAAATATCGATACTAGTTGTTGACGATCACGCTATATTACGCTCTGGCTTAAAAATGCTTGTCAATTCACAGGATGATATGGAAATTGTTGGTGAAACAGGAAGAGGCAAAGAAGCAGCTACTATGGCATCAGAATTAAATCCTCGCGTTATTTTGCTTGATCTTTCCCTTGATGATATGAATGGACTGGAGATTCTTTCTGAATTGAAGAGCTTAGCTCCAGAGACCAAAGTTCTTATTCTGACCATGCACGATGATGAAGGCTACCTGCATACGGCTTTGGAAAGTGGTGGCGATGGATATATTTTAAAAAAGGCTGCGGATATAGAATTGCTCACTGCTATACGTGCCGTCCATCGTAATGAAATATTCCTGGACCCTTCCTTAACCAAGGCCGTATTAAAAAGCCTGTATAACGGATATCGTAAAGAACAAAATGATAACGATAGCAAAGAACTACTCAGCAACCGCGAAAATGAAGTGTTAAAACTGGTAGCCCTGGGTTATACCAACAAGCAAATTGCTGACAAGCTTGTCGTAAGCATTAAAACGGTGGAAAGCCATAAAGCTCGTATTCGAGAAAAACTCAATATGAATTATCGATCAGACCTTGTCAAGTACGCTATCAAGAAAGGGTTGCTCAATGAAGAAGAAAGCAAAAGTGGCTAGTTAAGGAGCCAAAGAGCAAACAACATCTATGCATTATGCACAGTATTTCTTTCCTGGGTGGAGGAGCAATAGAGTTGAAACTGAGGTTTGAGACGTGGCAAAAACTGTTTCTTATTGTTGTTGTCAGCACTATTCCCTTGTTGGTTGGGTTTGGTGTAATCCTTACCTGTTTCCTGCCAGGCGCTATTCAGGAAAAACAACTTACAGGAACCATATTGGCTATATTGGCATTAAGCGTTGGAATTTCTCTTTCCATCGCTTATTTTATTGCTAAAAGAGTCACCCAGGCTCTCCAGTTAAGCTGGACAGAAAACAAGATCTTAAAAAACAATTTAAAGAAAATAGAAAACAAACGTAACCAGCTGCTGGAAACAATAATCGTCAGTCAGGAAGAGGAGCGGAAAAGAATTTCTCGTGAACTTCATGATGAAACGGGGCAATCCTTAACCAGTTTAATGCTGGGTTTAAAACTGATTCAGGAGGCAGAAAGCTTACAGAAAGCCAAAGAACTATCAAATAATTTAAGAGAAATCGTATACAAAACAATCGAAGAGATTCAATGGCTTTCCTATGAACTTAGACCCAGTACCTTGGACGATCTGGGGCTTCTTGTTGCATTAAGGCGCTATATAGACGAGCTGACACAGCACAAAGGGGTTATTATAGATTTTGAAATAGATAATTTTCTAAAAAACCGGCTTAATGCTGCAGTGGAGACAACATTTTATCGTGTTGTCCAGGAAGCCTTGACTAATGTTATCAGGCATGCAAAAGCTAACAAAATAAAGGTCCAGCTAGGAAGTAACTCCCACAACTTGTACGCAGTTATAGAAGATGATGGAGTCGGGTTTGACCTGGAGCAGATGGAGAAAGGTCAGCAAAAAAATTTGGGGCTTATTGGAATGAAAGAAAGAGCCGCTCTTGTTGGTGGAGAATTGTTAATCCATACTGCTGCAGGCGAAGGGACACGGATTACCCTAACCATTCCTATAAAAATGGAGAAAGAGTTGTGCTCTTCACAGCAAAGCAGCGACGTTGATGGTGAAAAGAACGGTGGAAACGATCCAACAAGTTATACCAATTGATTGGAGTCTGCCCTTTTATCTGTTTATGATTTTACCAAAGCAATTGTTGGCATTAACAGGATCACCTATGAGTTCGTAGAGGATACCCATTTCAAAAAGAATCTTTGTTTCTGAGGGGTTGATGTTAAAAGCCTTTTTCAATGAATCCAGTCCTTTCAGGTATTCCCCTGATAATGAATAAGAACGGCCCAACAAGTAAAGTATTTCCCAGTCTTCTGAATATGTGTCTTGCATCCGGGAAAAGATTTCTATGGCCTTCTGGAATTGTTTTAAATATAGATAACTGACACCAAGGTTAAATTGGGCCATATAATTGCCCGGATCTTCTTCCAGGGACTTGGAGTATTCATCAAGTGCCTGATGAAATTTTTTTTCCCGGGCGTAAATACTGCCGATGGCATTATGTACCAGGGAAATTATCTGGGGATCATGGCTTAGTGATTTAACCAGTCTTAATTTTTGCAGGGCCTGATCGTGTTCTCCCTTATCCAGATAGGCGAAACCAAGGCAAAAGTGACCAAAAATGAAATTGGGTTCCTGCTTAACGACTTTTTCAAATTCCCCGATGGCTTCTTGCAGCATAGAAAGATCCCAGAAACCCAACCCCTTCCGGAATGAAATCAGGCTTTCATCTTCATTCTCGCAGAGCAGTGAAAAGATTGACTCCATTTTTAAAGGAGTTGACTTTTCTTCAATTTTTTCACCGGTCAATTTATTCAGATTTTCTTCATCCAGGAACTCCTTTTCCAACTCAAGAAAACCATCAGGTAATAAATCAGGTAGTTGAAAATCATATTGTGCCTGCATTTCGTTAAGCTTGTTTTCAAATTGAAGCCAGTACTTTACACATTGGTCCATAGTATTGCGTAAATCGAGTATACTGTTGATCAGGACTTCCCTTTGCTGGGGCTCAGGTTCCTTTTTCAATGCTTCTTCAATTTTGCCTAAAACCCCAAACAGGGTTTCAAACTGTGGAAACTGCATTTTGCACCTCTCTAAAGAGATTGATATTAATCATTTTAGTTCTAGGCATTGCTTGTTTTTTTATTCACTGGAATTGCATTATTTTTTGTTTCGGCAGTGTTGACGAGGGAAAAAAAATGCGTTATACTATGTATTGCACTGGATGAACAGTACTTGCCGGCGTAGCTCAAAGGTTAGAGCGGCTGATTTGTAATCAGCAGGTTGCGGGTTCGAGTCCCACCGTCGGCTCCAGAAAATGTGGAGAGGTACCCGAGTCTGGCCAAAGGGGGCAGACTGTAAATCTGCTGGCGTTGCCTTCACTGGTTCAAATCCAGTCCTCTCCACCATTATATTGAAGAAGATGGAGCATTGCTCCTCAAAATATGTGTGGGCCATTAGCTCAGTTGGAAGAGCACCTGACTTTTAATCAGGGTGTCCCAGGTTCGAGTCCTGGATGGCTCACCATTTTATGCGAGAGTGGCGGAAAGGCAGACGCGCTAGGTTCAGGACCTAGTGGGCAATAGCCCGTGGGGGTTCAAATCCCTTCTCTCGCACCAAAGGCTCCCTACAAAGAAGTAGGGAGTTTTTTATTCTCCAAACTTTACAGTAGTTCAAGAAATTCACTATCGAGCATATCGACATTGCTGCATAAAAAATCAACAATCATTTGGCGGAGATCTGTTTTTTTAATTTTCTTTTTTGTTATAATGGTTAAAAATGGGTTTTTCCTTATCAATGTCACCAGGTTGGAAAATGTAGGCTTGTTCACAAGTTGATGAAAGTGGGCAATGAACCACTTCCATCAACTGACCAAAACTGTTAAGATCTCTGACTTTCGTACTGTATTGAAGGGAGCTAAACTGATGGGAAATGTTGTGACCTTTATACACAGCGCAGACTTACATATGGGGAGTTTGCTCGGTTCCCTGGGGAAAATGTCCCCTGAATTAAAGGAAAAAGTTGAAGAAGCCGGTTACAATGCTGTTCGGCGAATATTTGACGCAGCCCTGAGGCACCAGGTTGATTTTGTTCTGCTTTGTGGCGATATCTATGACCAGGTCGAGCGGCCTGCCCGGGCTAAAGGGTTCTTAATTGAACAAATGAACCGGCTTGGAGAAGCCGGCATTCCCATTTACATGGTTTACGGCAACCATGATCCTTTTGCGCGGCAGTCCGATTTTTTTCCATACCCGGACAATGTACATGTACATTCACCCAGGCAGGCGGACATCTTTGAAGTCAAAGGCAGTGATGGCAGAGTAAAAGCCCGGGTAATCGGCCAATCCTACAATCAGGCTGTCGAAACAAGGCCTCTTTACCAATCCTACAGTCCACCTGATCACCATTTGATCAATATCGGCCTGCTCCACACGGATCTAAACCCCTCTCTGAAGCAATATGCTCCCTGTTCCATTGAAGGCCTGAAAAGCATCCAGGGTATCGACTACTGGGCACTGGGACATTACCATAAAAGAACCGTTATTTACGATTCGTACCCGGTTATTGCCATGCCCGGTATTCCCCAGGGTCGGGATATCAGTGAGCCTTGGCCAGGTGGATGTTTGCTCGTTCAATTGAAAAAGGGGGAAAAAGCCCAGTTGCAGGTTATTCCTACTGCATCTATACACTGGAAGATCTGTGAGGTAACAGTTACAGAAGAAGACAGTACCTTTGATGAGCTGCTCTCCACCCTCTCTAAAAAGGCAAAAAAACTTTTACAGACCACAGTATTGGATATTGACCATAACCTGGAGTTGGCCCCGGGAGAAGAAGTGAACGTGGACGGGTTTATTGTCCGGTGGCTATTATCCGGGCGGGGTGAAATATATCATAGTTTGTCGGAAGATGAGGAAATAGCTTTCCAGCTCATGGAGCAGCTGCGCAAGAATTATGGCCTGGGGAACCCCTTCCTCTGGACAGAAAACATAAAATTTCAGATAATGCCGCCTCAGGTTAACCTGGAAAATCTACCAGAAGAAGATGTGGTGCTCAATACATTGTTGCAGGTTTACCAGGAATTGAATGAAGACCCAGCATTACGCCAGCAAGCCAGGGAAGTAATGGGGCAAGCATGGCATAAGCAAATTGATCATGAAGATATTCGGGATAACGGGATTCCCTTTACAGAAAATGATTTCCAGTTATTGCTTGAACGTGCGTTGATCCTGGCTGCGCAAGGAATTATAGAGGGGCGTGAAGAAGAATGAAAATAAAGCGTATTTACCTGAGTGATTTTGGTCTATTTCGCAACCAGGAGATAAACCACCTAACGTCCGGCCTGGTCGTAATCGCTGGACTCAACCGCTCTGGAAAAACATTGTTTATGAACGCTCTTCGTTATTTGGGCTATGGTTTGCCTCAAAAAAAAGATTTGGTACCTCCTGCAGTTAACAAGCACGAAATAATTGCTGACGTGGAACGCAACGGTCACCGCTACTGTATCTCAGTACTTGGAAACAGCAATCCGATAGTTCAACCTTTAAACCAGGCTCCAGAAGCGACCATTGAGGAACTATACAACCACCTGGATTCCTTTACTTATAGACAGATTTTTACCATCAGCCTGGATGAACTGCGCCAGGCTCCCGAAAATATAGACAACGAGGAAAAGAAAAAGATTTCGGCTGTATTGCTGGGTGCAGGCTGGAGTGATGCCCTGCAGCTGCTAAAAACAAAAGAAAAGTTGGAAAAAAAAGCAATTCATATAGCGGGGAAACATGGTTCCTTGAATATAAAACAGTTAAAAGAACCGCGCGAAACCTGGTTGAAGGCCTTAAAACAACGAGAGCAGGCCAATGAGCAAATGGATGCATATGAACGCAAATGCAGTAGGTTGCAGGAACTAAACACACAGCTGATCCCGAAGCTGAAACAGGATCTAGATGATACAGTAAAAGAAAGTCAGCGCCTTGAATTGATCAAAGAGCGCTTCGCAGATTACCAGGAATATAAATACAGTAACCGTATACTTACTGAAGACGCAAACCAAAAACTTCTTTTCACCTATCCACCAGGGGGGTTGCAAAAGGCGGTGCAGCTGCAGGAAAAATATAAAAATGCCCTGGAACAAGAACAGGTAGCAAAAGAAACGTTTTGTTTACAAACAGGTTTTGATTCAGCTACCCCTTTGCGTTCCAGTTTGCTGGAGTTATCCGAAGAAATGAACCGGTTTGCCAGGGAAATTTCCGGCTGGAGAGTGCAGGTTAGTGATCTGTTGCAAAAAGAGGCAGACCTGGAGGGCAGAATAAACCAGCTGAACGCAGATTTAAAGGAACTCTGCGGCTCCCGGCCTCAAAAAGAAGTACTTGATCAAGTTAACCGTGTCAGGGCTGGTCAAATAAAAGAACAGGAGCTGCAACAAACTCTCCGGGAGTTATATGACTTGGAAACAGAAAAAAGGCAGAAAGAAAAAGATCTGGAGGACCAGGGAAAACTGCTGGAGGAGAAAAATAATCAACTGGACAGACTGCCTTTAGTCGAACAAACCCTGCTAAGAAAGGTATATATTTTGCTAGGTGCTGATGTTCTGGCAGTGGTTCTTTTAAGCCTGTTTTTCTCTACCTGGATTGCTGCTGCTGCAGGTTTTGCCGGGGCCGTTGGAATTCTGGTCTATTTTTTGAAACAACACCATACAGAACAGGTAAAATACAGCCAGCTAGCTGAAATACAAAAGGACATCCGCAGCATTGAAGCCTCCAGGGAAGCCTTAAAGAATCGGCTCGAATCTTTAAACAGGGAACTTGAAATCAAAAGAGCGGATCTTGAAGAGTTAAAGCGGCAGGCTAACATACCCCTGGAAATTAACACACATTTCCTGCTGGATTATCTTCGCAACACCCGGCAGTTGCAGCGTACTGACAACCAGATACGCCGCGAAAGACAAAGGTTGGCGCAGGAGAAGGAAAAACTATCTGCAGACTTGGCCCCTGTGCTCTTAATACTGGGCCGATTGGGGTTGCTGGATAGTGAACACGATGATATTTTCTACAACAGGCAGGCCATTTTTGAACAATTGGACCGCAGCATTTCTTACCTGAAACTGGCCCGTGAACTGCAGGAAACCATGGATCAAAGAGAAGCATTGGAAAATGAGATTTTGCAACTGCTGGCTCAGGAAGACCCTGCCGTACAGGAAAAGTTTGCTGATGAACCCCTGGAATCTTTGTTGGCAGCATTCATCATCCGGGGTAAAAAATTTGAACAGCTGGAACAAATCAGGAACGAGAACGAATTATTGCGGCAGAAAATCGAGGCATACCTTGATTCAGAGCAGTGGCGCTGCCTCATCCTTGGGCACGTAGAAAAAGAGAGGATGCAAGAAGGGGATTTATTGGCTGCTTACGGTACATGGTGCGATCAGTTCGCCTCTACCGAAGAGGTCCAAAAATTGCAGGATAATACGAAGGAAAGAATTGAAATACTACAAAAAGAACTGGAACAAGGCAAAGAAGAAAAAAGAGAGCTGGAAAAAGAAGTGCATGAACTGCAGTCAGACCAAAAACTGCAGGAGGCGCGAGAGCAGATTGAAGAAGCAATGCAAAAACTGAGAGGCCTAATGGAAAAATATTCAGAACATAATATAGCCTCCTTTATGCTGGATCAGGTTTATAACCGGTTGATGGAAGAAACAAGGACGAAACTGATTGAACCGGCCAACCAAATATTCCGGAAAATAACCGGTGATAGCTACGATAATATTACATTGCCGTCCAACCCTGCGCAGCCGGATTTTAA
>CAZOOA010000008.1:8559-25657 GCA_964581355.1 uncultured Desulfovibrionaceae bacterium
CCATACCAGGACCACCGGCAAGTTTGTAAGATGCTTATAGAACCTTCTTCAAGGCAGGGATATTAGTTTTCGTCTCCCTATCGTGTTATTTTATCGTGTTTGTTGTAATATATAACAATTGTATGAATTTAGCAGGAATAAATTCGGAAATGAAGAATTAAGTAATAAGGATTTCAAAAAAACTCTAACTGGAGTTGGCAAGCATGTCCAAAATGTCAATTCTCAAAACCTTACCCATAACCGAAGTTGAGCCAGGGATGATACTGGCTAAAAGACTCCTTTGCCCGGAAAAAGGTGGCGTTTTGTTGGGTGCGGGGATCAAAATCACTGATAAAGTCAAAGAAGTGTTAAAGAAAAAATACCCGGATCTGAAGCTGGAAGTACAGGTCCCAGTGGAAGTATCCGATGAAGAGATTACTGAAACGGTTGAATCCAAAGAGCAGGATAGGGGAACAAAACGGCCGACTGAGATTAAAGAGTTGAAAATCCTGGACAGTTTTCCCAAAAAAATGATCTCTACTTCAGCCAGGCAGTGCTTTGCCAACTTCAGTGTTGCCGTAAAGAATTTTTATGAAACGGGTGAAGAAAATGAATGGAGAGCGTTAAAAAGATCCATATCAGAACTGGTTAACCAGATCGTCAAAACACCTCGCTCCATGCAGCAAATTGTTGCTTTGCGATTGATTCAAAACTATACCATTTCTCATGCAGTCAATACAACAATTTATTCTCTTTTCATCGGCAAAGCCATGCGGCTCTCCATCGACAGGCTTTACAACCTGGGCCTGGCTGCTGCACTGGCAGATATCGGGTTGATTAAAGTCCCGGCGAAAATAAGGGATAAGAGGGCAAACCTGACTACAGAAGAATGGCATATCCTTAAACAGCATGTAAACCACAGCGGAGCTATTGCCCGGCAGTACAGGTTAAACGAGGATATTAAGAATGCTATTTTTCAGCACCATGAAAGAAACGATGGCAGTGGATATCCTTTCGGCATTAAAGAAAAAGATATTCATCTCTGGGCTCAAATAATTGCTGTAGCAGATACCTATGATGCAATTGTTAGTGAAAGGCCGTACAGAAAAGCAGAGCCTGCCTTTGCTGCAACGGAAATTCTTATGGCTTATTGCAATAAATTAAACCCAAAAATTATTGCCATCTTCCTGAAGAATGTCAGCGTTTACCCGCAAAAAGGGAAAATCAGGTTGAGTAACGACAAGCAAGGTGAAATTATTTACCTGAACAAGTTGTATCCCGATCGACCGATTGTCATGGTACACAGCGAAAATGATTTTATGGGACGACGTTATATCGATTTAACCAAAGATTTGACACTTTTTGTAGAAGATGTTGATTAGTCCTGTATTTGCCACTTATATTCCACCTCTTTTCTGCTGCATAATATAAATAAATATATGCGCAGATGAGGTGAGGATTTGCAGTATGAAAGGGTGACAGTTGCCCCGGAAATTCCTAAAAAAGGGCAGGATGTTTTAGTTGATTACAGGGGATTGCTAGCGCAATCGGGGGCCGATCAAGTGTGGCTGCATTATGGTTTTGACAGCTGGAGAAATCCAGTTACCGTCAATATGAGCAAGGTGGGGGACCATGATTTTTGCTGTACACTGAAAGCTGAGGGGGCAAAAGAACTGAATTTTTGCTTCAAAGACAGTGCAGAGCACTGGGATAACAATGGCGGGCAAAACTGGAATATTAAAATCAGGTAATTGACTGTCAAACATGTTTTTAATTAATAAGGCCTTGACTCAAGGCCTTATTTGTTGTAGCCAGCCTGACAAGGGCATCTTTTGCAGGATTTTCTTGTCAGGTCACGAAGTATTATTAGAGTTGTAAAAGAGGAAAGGAAGGGGTTGCTATGTCTATCATTAGGAATAGTGAACTGGCTGGAGAAGGAATTGAAAAAATCAACTGGGTAAAAAACCACATGCCTGTGTTAAACGAACTGGAACGGGCGTTTAAAAAGACACTCCCATTTAAAGGATTAAATATTGCCATCTGCCTCCATCTGGAAGCAAAAACAGCTTACATGGGCCTGGTGCTAAAAGAAGCAGGTGCTAATGTGACCCTGACAGGGAGCAACCCCTTATCCACCCAGGACGCCGTAGCTGCAGGACTGGTCCAGGAAGGAGTGGATGTTTACGCCTGGCACAATGCCACAGAGGAAGAATACCGGCATCACCTGGTAAAAACCGTTCATTCTGCCCCCCAATTAATTATCGATGATGGGGGTGACCTGGTCTCATTAATCCATAAACAATTCCATGATAAAATTCCTCATATTATTGGAGGGGCGGAAGAAACGACCACAGGAATCATCCGCCTTCGGGCCATGGAAAAAGAAAATACCCTGGGATTTCCCATGATGGCCGTCAACGACGCCATGTGTAAATACCTGTTTGATAACCGGTACGGGACAGGGCAATCGGTTTGGGAAGGGATTATGCGGGCTACAAATCTAATTATGTCCGGAAAAGTCGCGGTGGTTATCGGCTACGGATGGTGCGGTAAAGGAGTGGCTATGCGGGCTAAAGGACTGGGCGCAAAAGTCATTATTTGTGAGGTTGACCCGGTCAAGGCGATCGAGGCGCATATGGATGGGTTTGAAGTGATGCCACTTTTGGAAGCTGCTTCCAGGGGAGATATTTTTGTGACCGTTTCCGGGTGTAATAAAGTATTAACAGAAGAACATTTTAAAGTCATGAAAGACCAGGCTATTTTAAGCAATGCCGGTCACTTTGATCTTGAGATCGATAAAAAAGCGCTGGATAAGATCACAGGTGGTCCGAAAAGGGTCAGACAGGGTGTCGATGCGTATACTTTGTCCCATGGAAAAAGGATATACCTGTTAGGCGAAGGACGCCTGGTGAACCTGGCTGCCTCGGATGGCCACCCTGCAGAAATAATGGACATGACCTTTGCCCTGCAGGTGCTGGCCTTGAAATATCTGCTGGATCACCAGGGAAAACTGGAAAACAAGGTTCTTTCGATTCCCCTGCAGATAGACCAGGAAGTGGCCTGGTTGAAGTTAAAAGGTATGGGCTTGAAAATTGACCAACTAACAGGGGAACAACAAGAATACCTGGAAAGTTGGGAACTGTAAAACTTGCTGTTTACATGATAAGGGGGCTTAACAATGGAGATAAAATTAGCTGTCATCGGGGGAACAGGTTTTTATGAACCCGGCCTTTTGGATCAGAGCAAGGAAATAGAGGTTGAAACAGAATACGGGCTTTCCAGGCTGTTAACAGGAACTTATCAAAAACAAAAGATTGCTTTCCTTACCCGTCACGGGGCAAAGCATAGCTTGCCACCTCACAAAATCAATTACCGGGCCAATATAGCTGCTCTAAAGAAGCTGGGTGTTGAACGGGTCCTTTCAACAACAGCCGTTGGTTCTCTGAGACAAGAGTATGCACCGGGGACATTTGTTGTAATTGACCAGTTTATCGATCAAACAAAAACCCGGGTCGATACGTTTTTTGATGGGGAAGACGGGGCAGTTTACCATACAGACTTCACGGAACCTTATTGTCCCCAGTTGCGAAATTCATTAGGAAGACACTTCAATAAACAAGGGCTTGCGTACGTGGACAAAGGAACATACATTTGCACAGAGGGTCCTCGCTACGAATCACCGGCAGAAATTAAAGCATTCCGCACCTGGGGGGCAGATGTTGTCGGAATGACCGGCGTGCCGGAGGTGACCCTGGCCCGAGAAGCGGGCCTTTGTTATTCATCTCTTTCACTGGTTACCAACCTGGCGGCGGGCATTTCAAAAAGTCACCTGACCCATAAAGAAGTCATTGATATGGTTGATGAAAAGATCAGCATCATTCGGGAAGTGTTTTTGGATGTGCTGGTTACTCTCCCCGATGAACGAAACTGCAGGTGCTGGGAAAAAGAAGACATAGAACTGGGTGGATAGAGAAATCGTTTATGCGGGAGGTAGAGAAATGGAAGAAATCCGTCCTATCATCTGGGAGGGTGGTATGCTGAAGCTGCTGGATCAAAGGCTTCTTCCCCATCAAGAGCGCTATATTATTTGCAGCACTCCTGGACAGGTGCGGGAGTGCATTCGGGAGATGGTAGTACGAGGGGCTCCTGCTATCGGAGTTTCTGCTGCTTTTGGCATAGTGTTGGCCGCGCAGAATTATTTTGCGCAAGAACTGGCAACATTGGAAAAAGGAAGCGTGGCACGGGAACATTTTTTCGAATATTTTAAAAAGATTGGCTCCGAACTGATTCGCTCTCGCCCCACAGCAGTAAACCTTTTCTGGGGTGTAGAACGGATGCTCAAAAAAGTATCAGTTCTGGGGAACAGTTCAGAGCAAGTGCTGCTCAGGGAACTGGAACAAGAAGCCCTGGCAATTTATTTCGAGGATATTGAGACCAATAAAAGCATTGGCGCCAAAGGCGCCGAACTAATACCAGAAGACAGCACTCTGCTTACTCACTGTAATGCCGGAGCCCTGGCCACAGCCGGGTATGGAACAGCCCTGGGAATTATTCGCAGTGCGTTTGAGCAGGGCAAACTCAGAAATGTTCTGGCCGATGAGACACGCCCCCTGCTTCAGGGCGCTCGTTTAACCTGTTGGGAGCTGCAGAAAGAAGGAATTCCAGTCCAGCTGATCGCCGACGGTGCTGCCGGGCACTTTATCAGCCGGGGAGAAGTGACTGCCGTGATCACCGGCGCTGACCGCATTGCTGCCAATGGAGATACAGCGAACAAGATCGGCACGTATCCCCTGGCCCTACTGGCGAAGGAACATCAAATCCCCTTTTATATAGCTGCCCCGCTGTCGACTGTCGATTTGTCCACCCCCACGGGAATGGGGATTGTCATCGAAGAGCGAGAGGAAACTGAAGTTCTCTACGTGGGGGAACAACAGATCACCCCCCCAGCGGCCAGAGCCCGTAACCCCGCTTTTGACGTAACCCCTGCCCACCTTGTTACAGCGCTGGTTACAGAAAAAGCTGTGGTCTGCTCGCCTGACGAAAGTAAGATCAGGCAACTTTTTGAAGGTGAGGTGTAGCTTGATGACCTTGCTGCAAAGAAGCAAAGAACAGGTACTGGAATATGCCCGGGGCATTGAGGAAGAAGGCTTGATTTTTGGGACATGGGGAAACGTCAGCTGTCTCATGGAAGCAGAAAAAGTGGTTATTACCCCCAGCGGCATTGACTGTAAAATACTCCAGCCTGATGATATGGTAGCTGTGAATCTCCAGGGAGAGGTGGTAGAATCAAGGTGGAAGCCTTCAACAGAGCTTCTTCTGCACCTGGAAATATATAAGGCCCGAAATGATGCCTTGGCGATCATACATACTCATAGCAAGTATGCCACAGTCTTTGCTGTGGCCAGAAAAGAGATCGCGGTTGTTACAGAAGAAATGGCCCAGATGCTTGGAGGTAGTGTCCCTGTGGCCCAGTATGCCATGCCCGGAAGCCAGGAACTGGCGTTCAATGCTGTTACAGCCTTAGGGAAAAGAGGCTTTGCCGTGCTGCTGGCAAACCACGGGGTTGTATGCCTTGGGAAAACCCTGGCAGAAGCTTTCCAGAGGTGCCAAGTGTTGGAACGCAGTGCTGAAATATTGCTCTGGTCAAGACTGCTGGGAGATCCTTGCAAGCTTACATCGAAAGAGGTAAGCAAATTAAGGAAAGGCTTCATGGAAGATTACGGCCAGGATAAATAACCGATGAAACAATTTTAACCAGTGACGGAGGGATTTGATTGATTGTTTTGTTAACCAATGATGACGGCATTTATGCCGAAGGGATTCAAATGCTGGGTGAGGCCCTGCAGCAAGATGAAGAAATAGAACTTTACATTGTTGCCCCCAACCATGAACGCAGTGCTACAGGACACGCTATCACCATGCACAGGCCCTTACGTGCAGAAGAAACTCGTTTTTTCCATAATTCAAACCTAAAAGGGTGGGCCGTAAACGGGACTCCCTCTGACTCTGTCAAGTTGGCCATTGAATACCTGCTGCCCAACAGGCCTGACCTGGTTGTTTCCGGAATTAACCGGGGAGCCAATATCGGGACTGACGTCCTTTATTCGGGAACGGTTTCGGCGGCCATCGAAGGAGTGATCCTGGGTATTCCAGCCATTGCTGCCTCCCTGGTAATTCCGCCAGAACAGAGCAGGCCTCCTGATTTTCGCTTTGCCGCCAACTTTGTCCTACGGACACTTCGCTGCATATGCGGATACAACTTACCCAAAGATACGCTGCTAAATATCAATGTGCCGAATAAAGCCCGTAATGAAATAGCTGGTGTAAAAGTGACCCGGTTGGGTTTGCGTCATTATCACAATACATTCCAAAAACGAATTGATCCCAGGGGTAAGAGCTATTACTGGCTGGCCGGAGAACCGGTAGATTCCTCAGATATGAAGGAGGAAAAAGATACCGATGTAGCTGCCATCATGAATTCATATATTTCCATTACTCCTATCCAGTTTGACCTGACCAATTACCAGTTATTGGACCAGTTAAAAGAAGTCAAGTGGGAAATTTGATGGGAAATATGAGATGAGTTGAATCAAGGCAGAGCGTCGAATCGCAAGCATTTATAAGAATTATTGCTTGCCTCCCGAAATATCCAGTATATGGAAATTTCCCGGGGTGAACTTGACTCTTCACCAGTTAAATGATATAATTTATTGTTGTTAGTTGTGGTTTATGCTGGCAGTTGCCAGGAAAACCAAATCCAAGCAGGGAAGGAGGTTATAAGAAGATAATCCGATGAGCAATAAAGAGAAAGTGGAAATATATGGAATAGGCAACCCGCTAATAGATGTACATGCTTATGCCAATGACAGTGAAATCAACCAGTTGAACTTAAATAAAGGTACCATGGAACTTATCGATACAGAGCGAGGCAATCAAATTCTGGATTACATCAAAGACCGTGAGAAAAAGTATTCTTGCGGCGGTTCTGCTCCCAACACCATGATTACCCTGGCAGCATTGGAGATCAACACCACCCTGGCAGGGATGGTAGGCAATGATGAACTGGGAGATATATACCGCAAACGACTGGAAGCACAAAATGTAACTTCGGATCTGGCCTTTGGGTCGGGAGATACCGGAAGTTGTATTGTCCTTGTTACACCCGACTATGAACGGACCATGTGCACAAGGCTCGGTGTTTGCCAGAATTTTGGTCCTGACCATGTAAATCACGAAAAAGTTGCTGCAGCCAGGTACCTATATTTTACCGGTTATATGTGGGATACCGAACCTCAAAAACAAGCTCTTGGCGCAGCCATTGAAACAGCTCGTAAATCCGGGACAAAAGTGGTATTTGATCTAGCAGATCCTTTTGCAGTGGAAAGGCACCAAAAAGATTTTGCCAAGTTAATCAGCAGCAGTGTTGACATTGTTCTGGCCAATTGCGAAGAAGCCAGGCTGTTGTTGGGGCTGGATAACCCTGAAAAAGCGGCCCGGGAGCTGATTAAAGAAGTGGAAATTGCTGCTGTAAAGAACTGTTCTGATGGATCCTGTATTGCTTCTGCAGAGGGTCAAGTTTCACCGGTAGATGCTTTCACTGTTCAAGCTGTCGACAGTACAGGTGCAGGAGACAACTATGCAGCGGGCTTTTTATATGCTTTGCTCAAAGGCTATACCTTAAAGGATGCTGGTCGAATCGCTTCTTATATTGCAGCCCAGATTGTGCGTCAAACGGGCGCACAGTTTGAAGAGCAAAGAGCCCTGGAAATCCGCACAGCGATTAATGAAGGTCACTGGAAAACTGGATAATCACTGAGATGGTTAGGATAAATAACTCAATAATAACCCAGGTTCTTTAAAACCTGCAGAAAAAAATCAGGAGGGTAAAAAATAATAATGAAGGAAAAAACGAAGATGGATTACAAGATAGCCGATATTAACCTGGCTGCTTGGGGAAGAAAAGAAATCGAACTGGCGGAGAAAGAAATGCCGGGCTTGATCGCCACCCGGGAAAAGTACGCTGACAAAAAGCCATTAAATGGTCTCCGGGTAACCGGCAGCCTGCACATGACAATACAAACTGCTGTCCTGATTGAAACCCTGGTTGAACTGGGAGCAGATGTCCGTTGGGCCAGCTGTAACATTTTCTCCACCCAGGACCAGGCTGCGGCTGCTGCTGTTGTGGGTCCGCCCGAAAAAGGCGGCACCGTTGAAAATCCCCATGGTGTCCCGGTATTCGCCTGGAAAGGTGAGACCCTGGATGAATACTGGTGGTGCAATTTGCAGGCCATTTTATGGCCCGATGGTTCCGGCCCTCACCTGATTGTCGATGACGGTGGCGATGCCACTTTATTGATACATCACGGTTATGAAGCAGAAGACAACCCTGCTATTCTCGATGAACCGACATCGAATAAAGAATTACAGATAGTCAATAAGCTGTTAAAGAAAATGCACGCAGAAACACCGGACTTGTGGCATAAAATCGTCCCGGAAGTCCGGGGAGTTAGCGAAGAAACCACTACCGGGGTGAACCGTTTATACCAAATGGAGCAAAACGGTAAACTCCTGTTCCCGGCCATCAATGTAAATGATTCAGTCACCAAGAGTAAGTTTGACAACATCTATGGATGCCGGGAAAGCTTGCTTGATGGTATTAAGCGGGCTACCGATGTAATGATAGCCGGGAAAACAGCTTTTGTAGCCGGATTCGGTGACGTTGGAAAAGGCTCAGCCGAAGCCCTGGCCGCTTTTAAAGCCCGGGTACTGGTTTCTGAGGTTGACCCCATCTGTGCCCTTCAGGCTGCAATGGCCGGTTACTCTGTGGTAACCATTGAAGATGCCCTTCCTGAAGCGGATATATATGTTACCGCAACGGGCAATAAAGATGTAATCACAGTTGAGCATATGGAAAAAATGAAAGACCAGGCTATTGTCTGTAACATTGGCCATTTCGATAATGAAATCCAGGTAGAGAAGCTGGAAAGCTACCCGGGGATAAAAAAAGAAAACATTAAGCCCCAGGTAGACCGTTTTACTTTTCCCGACGGGCACAGTATCATTTTACTTGCTGAAGGACGCCTGGTGAACTTGGGGTGCGCCACAGGTCACCCGAGTTTTGTCATGTCCAACAGCTTTACCAACCAGGTTATGGCACAGCTTGACCTGGCAGAGAACGAACGTGAAAACAAGGTTTACAGGTTGCCCAAGGAATTGGATGAAGAAGTGGCCAAGTTGCACCTGGAAAAGATCGGTGCAAAACTGACCAAGATGGATAAAGAACAGGCCGAGTATGTTGGTCATCAGCCTGAAGGTCCCTTTAAGCCGCCTCACTACCGCTACTAAAATAGAGTATACGCAAGCAGCAACCTTTTCAGATCCATACAAGTACAGTGAAGCCGGGGAAGAGTCAGTTCCCCGGCTTCACTGTGAAAAACCAAAATTCAAATGAACAAACTGATGAGCAAACTGGATAGCTGTGCGAGAGGATTACGATAAATCAAACCCTGAGCCGCTTTGCGCTTTTTGACACTTCAAAATAGATTTTTTCTTCGTCCAATGTGAGGCAACGCCCATGTTCAACCAGTAAATTGCCATCCACGATTACCGTATCTACATCATTAGAAGATGCAGAGTATACAATGTTCGCGAGGGGATTATCCGAAGGTTGAAGGTGGGGTTTTTCAAAATCCATAAGAATCAGGTCTGCTTTGGCTCCCTCCCTTAAAACTCCGATATCACCCACTTGTAGAGCTCCACTCCCACGGCGGGTGGCCAGACTCAAAGCATCCTCAACTGATAAAAGAGTCGGATCACCATGGTAGCCCTTTTGCATCAAGCTGGAGAGCCGAATTTCTTCAAACATATCCAGGTTGTTGTTGCTTGCTGCACCATCGGTGCCAAGTCCTACCAAAGCTTCTTTTTCCAGCAACTTGACAATCGGGGCAATACCGCTACCAAGTTTGAGATTGCTGCCGGGGTTATGGGCAATTCCTATTTTACGTTTAGACAGTATATCCATGTCTTCTTCTGTAACATGGACACAATGTGCAGCCAAGACCTGCCGTTCAAAAAGACCTACTTCTTCCATTAAGGCGACCGGGGTTTTTTGATAGTTTTTCAGGGAGTCATTCATTTCGTTTCGGGTTTCCGCCAGGTGAATATGAAAAGGGGTATCCATGTGTTCCGTTTCTTTTAACACTTTCCTTAAAAAGTCCGGGGGGCAGGTGTAGGGAGCATGAGGTCCCAGCATGGTGGTAATTCTCCCATTTCCTGTATTATGCCATTTCTGGGCAAATTCTTTGGCCCCCTTTAATGTTTTATTGCCTAAGATACTGTTTATGCCGACAATTCCATGGGACAAGACTGCCCGGATGCCGCTATCCACACAGGCCTGAGCTACATCATCCATATGATAGTACATATCAACAAAGGTGGTGGTCCCGCCTTTTAACATTTCCAGTAAAGCCAATGATGTACCCCAATATACGTCATGCCCGGTCAGTTTTGCTTCTGCAGGAAGGATCCTCTTTTCCAGCCATTCCATTAATGGCAGGTCATCGGCATAACTGCGAAACAAAGTCATGGCGGCATGGTTATGTAAGTTAATCAATCCCGGCAGGGCCACTTTGCCTTTTCCGGAGATGACTTTTGTAGCTTCCTGAGGGTTTTCTATCTCTGGGCCGATGGACTTGATCAGGTTTTCTTCAATTAGGACATCTCCTGTTTCAAACACATCTCTATTGGCATTCATGGTAATAATAGTTGCACCTTTAACTAGGATCCTGTGAGTCATAAGTTTCCTCCTTTGACCAAAAGCGTTTTTTGCCAGAGTGCCGATTCTTTACATAATAACCATATTTTCAGGAAAAGAAAAAGGGTTTTATGGTGATATTACCGAAACAATTATACCAACCATATTATTGTTCAATCATACCAAAAATGTTTGTTAAAAACAAACAAAAATTCTGTTATTAAGAGCATTATGCATGTAAAGGAGAATTTTTATGAGAGTGGTTCAAGAAGGAAGGTTGCCGATAAAAATCTGGGCCAGGGAGGTTGAGGAGGGTGCCATGCAGCAGGCCATCAATCTATCGAACCTGCCTTTTGCTTTCAGTCATATTGCCCTTATGCCCGATGTCCACCAGGGTTACGGAATGCCTATTGGCGGTATCCTTGCCACCCAGGATAAAATGATTATCCCTAATGCGGTAGGCGTAGATATTGGATGCGGAATCGTTGCTTTAAAGACAGATCGCACAGAGATAAGCAAGCGGGAAATAGAAACCACTTTGGAAAAAGCGAAAAAGAGTATCCCCGTAGGCTTTAAGCATAATAAAAAGCCCCAGGAATGGCAAGGTTTTCGTTCTGCCCCCAAAATTGGCATTATTCAACAGGAACTACAGTCAGCCAGACACCAACTATCAAGCCTGGGTGGCGGAAACCATTTCTGCAGTATTGAACAGGGTAGCGATGGCTACATCTGGCTGATGGTCCATTCAGGAAGCAGGAATATCGGCTATAAGGTTGCAAGCCATTACAATAACCTGGCGAAAAAATATAACCAGGCCAACAAGACGGTTCCGAAAGGATACGATTTGGCTCCATTATCCTTGGAAACGCCGGAAGGACGTGAATACTTCGAAGCGATGAATTACTGTCTTGATTTTGCCCGGGCCAACCGGGAGTTGCTGGCAGAAAAACTTTTTAACGCCTATTCCCGGGTGACCGGGGGGCAGGTTCAACAAAGAATCGATTGTCATCATAATTATGCCAGCAAGGAAAACCACTTTGGTGAAGAGGTGGTGATCCACCGCAAAGGCGCTATTAACGCCAGGAAAAACCAGCTAGGCGTTATTCCCGGCTCCATGGGGACTTCATCATATATTGTTGAAGGTTTGGGCAACCCGGAAAGTTTTTGTTCCTGTTCTCATGGTGCTGGACGGGTAATCAGCCGCAAAGAAGCCAACCGGGTTATAACCAAAGAGAAGGCCAACAAAGCGATGCAGGGAATCGTTTTTAGCGGTTGGAAAGGAGATCTTTCCGAAGCTCCGATGGCCTATAAAGATATTGAAGAAGTTATAAACATACAAAAAGATCTGATCAAACCGCTTACCAGGCTTTCTCCCCTTGGGGTGATGAAAGGGTAATACAATCAACTTTTGAAGAGTAAAGAGGTGAACACCATATAATTATGGAACGGACAATCGAATCCACCCTATTGAAGGCCGATGCCGTCGAGCAAAAGATTATCGAGCTGTGTCAAAACGCGCTGCAGTACAATTTTTTTGGCGTTTGTGTTAATCCCTGCCAGGTTGCCCTGGCTAATTCTATTTTGACAGGGAATCAAACTATACCGGTTACTGTAATCGGTTTTCCTTTAGGCGCCACCAAGGCAGAGGTTAAGCTGTTAGAAGCAGAAAAAGCTGTAGAAGATGGTGCCTGTGAGATTGACCTGGTAGTGAATATAGGGGCATTAAAAGACAGAAAAATGGACTTGCTGTACAAAGAAATCTCCGCAATAGTCCAGGTTGGAGTTCCAGTGAAATTAATTGTGGAAACGGGTTTTTTAACCAGGGAGGAAATCGATGCGGTTGTTGAATGTGCTGTATCCGGCGGCATTGCATTTATCAAAACCTCAACAGGTTATGGACCCCGGGGGGCTTCTATGGAAGACATCGGTTATTTAAGAAAAATTCTCCCAGAAAATATTGGGATTAAAGCTTCCGGTGGTATCAGAGAGCTGGATTGGGCCAGGAGCCTTCTCAATGCAGGAGCGCAGCGCCTGGGGACAAGTTCCGCGGAAGAAATTATTAAACAATACCGAAATAGTCTGGAAAAGGAATAGTTTCGCATGAAATGGAGTTTTTATTTTCCCGGTATCGACTTCGGTTATCTCCGCGGAAAAGTGCATGTAGCTCAGCTCAACTTCCTGCTGGCCAACCTGCAAACCGAAACATCATAATTTGTTTTTTAAAAATCTCCTGTATTACTCCTTCCTTTTACACCATAAAATGAAACAAAAGGAAGGAGTTGATCGTTCATGAGTAGTCCAAGCAGAAAAAATGTCCTGTTGAAAGACTATAGGACAATGGCCCTCTTTATGTTAGTTGTCCTGTTAATTGTTTCAGGCGCTGCATGGATTATCCAGATGTTTCAGGAAAAGCAAAAGCCGTTGATCTTGATGGGACTGGCTTTCCAAAACCTGCAGCGTAGCACCAGTTTAAACATAACAATTCAGGAAACAGGAAATGAATATTTCCTGGAATTTGATGGCCGTCTGTTAAAAGGAAACACTTTGCTGGGCCATCTACCGGAATATGGGCTCTCGGTAATACGTCGCAATACCGGGGAAGTCTTTGTGCAAGACAAAAAAGATCAGACCTGGAAAAACTCTTCCATGCTGGGGCTGGACAACCTGGACCAGTTCCTGCTTCCCCCGGGCTATTATTTCTGTGCGCTGGAAACCTTGCTTGGACAAACAAGGCTTATTGAAGACAAACACCATAATCATAGTAAAGAAAATAATTCATCTGTTTCAAAAAAAGTTGCCATTTATATTCCTTTCGAGGAATTAAAGCAAACAGGACTTGTCAATCATCTGCCAGAATTATTTAAACAGAAATATGAATCTTTTTCGCTAGATTTTCTGCTTACTTTATCAGGTGAACCGGCAACAGATGATTCGGTTATTATTCGCCGGATGAAAATTATCGCTATTGACGATGCCACGCAAGAAGTTATAATAGAACGTGTTTACTATCTTGAACCAACGTTTTCAAAGGAATACAGCGAGAAGGAAGGTTTGACAAATTGCCAAACATTCACCTGGGAGGCAGGGTTTTAAAAACAGGACTTGCGGTAGCTATTGCCGTCTCGATCGCCCAAGCATTGGGGATGGATAGAGTTACTCTTACAGCAATTGTAGCTGTAGTTACAGTACAAAAAACGTTCTATCATTCCTTGCTGCAAAGTATTGCGAAAGTTGGAAGCGTCTTAATGGGGGCGATCTTGGGTACGACATTGGGGGCATTAATTGGCAACAATCCCTTTACCTTTGCCCTGGTTACAATCCTGGCGATTGTTTTTTGCCTAAAGATGAAGTGGCAGGAGCAGATTCCCATTACGCTGGTAACAGCAGTGCACATGATTTCTTACCTGGGAGGAAGTTTTCAGTGGGTCACTTTTGCAGAACAAATTTTTCTGGCCTTTATTGGTGCTGTTTCTGCTCTGGGTGTGAACTACTTTTTTACCCCAAACCATAACCAGGAAATCAGGAGTATAATAAAAGAAATCGATCTCGAGCTCAGAAAAATGCTTGACGAAATCGCTTCAAGGATATTAAGCCCCGAAAGTAATCAAGATCAAAATTTTACTGATCGTTGTGAAATATTACGAGAAGAGATTCATCAGGCTATGGAAACATCCAAGCTGTTTCGGGAAGAACAAAAATTTCATTTTGCCGATGACACCATGGCGGATAAATACCGCGATTTGTTCAGGATCTACGAACGTTTTCTGGAATATATTGAAGAAATGTACAGACTGTCCAAAAGGATGAATGTTTCCGTTCCTCAGGCGGAATACCTGGCCAAGCTATTGCGAATCTTAAGCAAAGCGCAACAAAGAGCCTTAAAAGGGAGGAATATTCATTACACCATTATTGAACAGGGAATTGAAGATCTGGAAAGTATTTATGAAAACATGGAATTGCCCACTACAAGGGATGAGTTTGTTAGTCGAGCTGCCCTGTTTCATATTTTTAAAGAAATGAAACGGTATTTTAAACGGATTAAAAACTTGCCACCTTTAGCAGCAGAAAAAACTAAAAGCTTTAAGGCCCGGAGATAAATTTGAAGAACTAGCATGGGAGCAAGTTATTCTTATAATCTGCTTTGCTTTTTTTATTTATTTTGGAAGGAATGTATCAACTGACTGTTGAAATATGTTTAATCGATTGAAAGAATTAAATAAACAACTACTGAAAGAAAGGAAAAAACAATGGATCTCCCAGAAATTACTGTTCATTACTTGTTGTTTTTGCTTTCTCCTGTTTTTACAATCGCCAGTACCGTTTTCGTTGGGCTTGGGGTAATAGAAATCATCAATTATTTTAAAAACAATTTACTTGCCCGCTTATTAAAAGTAGTATTTGCACCCCTTGCAGCCCTGGTTTACCTGATGCATTACATGGTGAATATTTTTGATTTTGACTTTTGGCTTGAATCCTTCCTGACCGGGGGAGGGTGGGACAGTTTAACATCAGGGGATAAATTTATTATTTTTGGCCCAATAGTGATCGGCATTTTATATGCAGCAGTAAAATATGTCATCGGCTGGGATCAGGGCACTGAGTTGGGCGAAGCAGGAAGCGGTCCTGAACAAGACTTTGAAAACAATTAAATTAACGATGATCTTAAGAGAACTGTCAAGGAGGTTAGGCGCGTAATGGGTACACGAGAACTAAAACTTGATTATTTAAAAACAAGAATTCAAACTATAAATGAAGAAGATGTTTCCCTGGAGGAAGTGCTTAATTTTACTGGTGAATTACTGGAATTCACTGTTCAACTTGTTGCTGATATTCAATCCATCACCCAAGACCTGAAAAGAATTGAGGATGACCAGCAGAAACTGAAAAAAGAAAAGGAAGAAGCAAGCCAACTGCTGGAGTATTTAGCTTCGCTTTCAGGTGAAAAACCACAAAAAGCCCTGGATATACTGGAGTCAATACAAAAACAAGTCAATAAAGATAAACTGATTAATTAATTCTTCCGGCAGCATTCATGCACAGTATTACCTGGCAATACCACCTGGCTGCCAGATTATTATACATTTTCGCTTTACAGTTGCGGAGCGGGTGTTTTTGTCCACCGGACTAGCTCTGCCCATATTATGCCAAATTGTAATTCACCTGTAAGGAGAATCAACTATTGTTCGATTTTATTTATTCTCAGGTATTCTGGCAGCAGTTTGGAATCGCTACACTCATCATTTTTATTTTTTTTCTGCTCAGAAGTGTTTTCGTTAAACATTTATTCGGTTTTATCTTACGGCTTACAAAAAAGTCGCCTACTGACCTGGATACCAATATCCTGATTTCTTTTGAGAAACCGCTAAAAACTTTCATAGTTTTTCTGGGCATTTACCTGGCCAGTCTTTACCTGCCTCTCTCTGCCCCGGCAGATGCTTTTATTCTCCAATTATTCCGTTCCATCATTATCATTATATTTTCCTGGGGACTTTATTATTTGATTGCTTCTTCTATCCTGGTGGAAGAAATCTCCTCAAAATTGAATGTCGAGATTGATCCCATTTTAATACCCTTTTTATCCAAACTGCTTCAGTTTATCGTTGTGGCCCTGGCTTTAAGCGTTGTCGCCCAGGAGTGGGGGTTCGACGTTAATGGATTTATCGCCGGCCTGGGCCTGGGCGGTTTAGCTATTGCCCTGGCTGCTCAGGATACGATAGCAAACCTCTTTGGTGGGGTTGTGATTGTCACTGAAAAACCTTTTTCTATCGGGGACTGGATCCAGACCCCTGACGTGGAGGGAACGGTTGAAGACATAACATTCCGCAGCACCAGGGTTCGAACCTTTGCTAATGCCCAGGTTACAGTCCCCAATTCGATATTAGCCAACCAAGCTGTCACTAATTGGACTCGCATGGGCAGGCGCAGAGTAACGTTTCAACTTGGTGTTACCTATTCAACTCCCAGGGAAAAATTAAAACGCTGTGTTGAAAGAATCCAAAGTCTCCTGGAAAACCACCAGGAAGTCCACAAAGATATTATATTTGTCCGGTTTGATGAATTCGGTGCCAGCAGTCTGGATATTTTCATTTATTTTTTTACTGTTACAACTAAATGGGCTGACTTCCTGGCAGTGAAAGAAGACATCAATTTTAGCATAATGAGTATTCTGGAAGATGAAAATGTGTCCGTAGCCTTTCCCAGTCGCAGCTTGTATTTTGAAAATAGACTTGCTTTTTCCACGCATAATATGCCTGATTTCCCTGCCCAAAAAAACAATTATATGAATGAATAACGACAACCTGAGACGATATTACTCACCCTAAATCTCTTCCCTGGTATGTTCTACCCCCAAGAGATTTCCCCAAG
>CAZOOA010000008.1:25757-71397 GCA_964581355.1 uncultured Desulfovibrionaceae bacterium
TACTCACCCTAAATCTCTTCCCTGGTATGTTCTACCCCCAAGAGATTTCCCCAAGGGATTTGAAAATTCTTTTTCCTCTCTTGACATCCTTTTCCAGCTAACGTATGATGTTTATGGAGTACTGATCTCAAATAAAATAGGTACTGATCCAGGGGTGAGTTGAATGACTCAAGATAGTCCCGGAACAAGGAAACTTCCCGAAGTTTTAACCTACCAGGAACAAAAAATGCTTCTTTCCCAACCAAATCCAAAAGCACCTACGGGATTAAGAAACCTGTGCTTGATTCGGGTAATGCTTAATGCCGGTCTTAGATTATCTGAAGTGATCAAACTGACTCCCTTAGATTTGAACCTGGAAACGGGAGAACTGGTTGTTAAGCGCTCTAACGGAGATATTGGGCGGACCCTTTGGTTGGGTAAAGAAGACGTGGAGCATATCGTAAAATGGAACGGAATAAAACCAGAGAGTAGCTACCTTTTCTGCACTCTTAAGGGAGAGATCCTCAAAGACCGATACGTTAGAGAAATGGTAAAAAGGCTGGGCAAAAAAGCGGGAATAGAAAAAAATATATTCCCTCACACTTTGCGACATACTTTTGCTGCTGATCTTTACTACAAAACCAGGGATATAAGAGTAGTGCAAAAAGCCCTGGGACATGCCGATCTATCTACAACGATGATCTACACCTATTTATTTAACGAAGAATTTGAAAGCGCATTAAACACCTTTATCAATGAGCGACAGTACAAGGAGCATGAGGGAGCAGGTAATCAAAAAGAAACAGCTCCGGAAGCAAAAACTTCCTTAGAAAACGGTACAGAAGTTCTACAAAAACCTGCTGCTAGACCAAGCACAACCATAAGCACCAGTAGCAGAAGAAGGCACTATTCCATTCATGCGATTAAATGTCACTGTGGCGAAGTAATTGGGCGGCACATGGAACATTGTCCCGGTTGTAGTAAAAGCATCGAAGAGTCAATAGAAAAGTTGAAAAGAGATTTTCACCGGGTAAATTTTGGAATACCCGATGCTCAAGATGAATAAAACATTATTTATCTAGGTTAAGGAGGGTTTGAATTGTCCAAGGGGTCACTGGTTTATCCCGATGGTGAAAAGTATTTTGGCGAATTAAAAGACGGCGTCCCCCATGGGGAAGGGACAATGACCTTTCCCGATGGAAGCAAGTACGTTGGAACGTTTGTCGAGGGTCAGTTTTGCGGATATGGCACGTTTACAACCTTTTCCGGCACGTATGAAGGCGAATGGAGAAACGGTGTCCCCAACGGCCAGGGTACTTTTAAATATTCCGATGGTTCGGTGCAGAGCGGAACCTGGGAAAACGGTCACTTTAAAGATGGGCAGGAACCGGATCCGTCTCAACAATTGTCCATGCTTGGCAGTAATGAAGCGTTAGATGAATATTCAGAGCCTGTGGTTTCAAAAGACCTGAACAAATATATTATTTATGAAGAAAACAATGTAAAGACGGACAAAGCCTCAGGAAAAAGTTCCTGGAGTTTTTCTCGTGATAACTCTTCCTTTAGTAACGATAGTTCTTCCCAGGTTACTACTCAGGCTACTGTTCGGCTGAAAGAAGGCATCTTTACAGGAGATTTAAAAAAAGGGATTCCTCATGGAAAGGGAACATTAACCGGAGCTGACGGGATTAAATATGCGGGCACATGGCAGGAAGGGATCATGGAAGGCGATTTTAGCATTATCCACCCCGACGGGACGACCCAAAAAGTTGTTTATAGACAAGGAGTTATCCAGCAACCCAAAAAGCAAATCGTTGTTAGCTTTAAACTGATGCCTGGAAGGGACGATGATCTGATTGACTGGCTACAAAACCTGGGCGAGGGTGAAAAATCATTTCATATCCGACAGGCATTGAGGGAAAGAATCCTGGGCAAAAAAATATACTAACCGCCATGTCTCTATCAAGCCACAACAGGGGATGAGAATGGGTGTTTAACCCGCTTCCCTCAGTTTGGCGGGCCGCTTTCCCTGTATCGACGTCTTTGTCAGGCGGCAAAATATGCCCTGGCGAAATGTGTGCACAGGCTGCACCTCTATGTTCAATCTATGTACTAAGAGTCATTATCTGGTAGAACGTCCCTGAAAATGAAAACTGTCTTATCATCCTGATGGATGTCTTAATTAGGAATAAAACGATACTCCTGGATCTCATCACCAGGTGTATTTTTTTTCATTTCACTGGATTCCAGGTAAACTGGCAAATAATCCCCTTCCAGCCATAAAGGCGTTTGATCCCGGTAATGGGGGCTCAATGGGTGCTCACAAACACCTCCAGCCATATTCTCCCAAACATTGCTGTGCAGGTTATCAAGATCGGCCACAAAACGCCAAGGCGCGGAATGGGTGACATAAAAAGGTCTGTGGAAAGGATAGGAGGCTGCAGCAACTGTATTGTGACTGCCATCCAGGGGGAAAGGACCATCGTTTAAGTAGTCCCCGATAAGCGGTATCTGGTCCAGGTTATGATCCAAGGGTATTTTATGCAGTGAACCCCAGGTCCAGGTTTCCGGGTCGCTGCCCAGTCGGTTTTCAAGCCAGGAAACGGCTTTGCTGAAGGCTCTATCAACTACTTCCTGTTTACCTCCAGAAAAATCTTCAAACCAGGCGGTTTTTTCTTCAGACAACAGCATTCGATCAAATGTATTGGTAGGAGATATTTTTAAAAACTGTTGATACAATTTATCTCCCATGTTTTCCTGGAAAGTGATTTCTAACATCTTCAGGTAAAGCTTGTGGTAAATGGAGGGTCCCGCTTCATCCCGGTTATCAACAGGCTGCTCAGACCAGGAGCTTAACAGTTCCAGGGCTGCAGACTCCTTTTCTGTCCACTGCTGGCTGCTGTTTTCCAGCTTTTGAATTAGTACTGGTAACAGTTTTTCTGCATGCAAATTATTTACATTATACTGGAGGTCTTTCATCGACTGAACATCCAGGCCGGACTGGCTTTCCAGTTCTTGAATAATTGCCATGGCCCGGTACGGTGGAGCCCACTCTGTAGTGATAAAGTAAGGATAATCTTCGGGGACAATCTTGTGGTTTGCCGTAGCAATATAGCCACTTTCGGGGTTTATTATTTCTGGTAGTTCTTCAAAAGGGATAAAACCTTCCCACTGGAAAGAAGGGTCCCATCCCGGTACGGGAAACAGCCCTTTGCCTGCCCTGCGAATAGGTATCATCCCGCTGGCCTTATAGGCAATAGTTCCTTCTCTGTCAGCAAAAACAAAACTCTGGGCCGGGACATGAAAATGTTCCAGTGCTCTGCGAAATGCTTCCCAATCCCGTGCATGAGCAAAGCGCAAAATTGCCTCAATCTCTTCCGTATGGTCCTGGGCAGTCCAGCGTAAGCTTAAAGTGTCTTCTTCAGGATGCTCAAGACCGGAAATAATAGGGCCATTACGGGTGATAATGATTTCCTTGTTAGCAGGCTCGTCCCAGTCCCGAACATGAAATTCTTCATCCAAGACTTTAGCTTTTTCCCATTGACCGTCATATTCAAATAGGTAATCTTCTTCAGGATGGGGGCGTTCAATATACAAGTCCTGCACGTCAGGGCCGACATTTGTAACCCCCCAGGCGATATGCCCATTGGTCCCGACGATAATGCCTGGAACACCTGGGAAAATGACACCGCTTAAGGTCAGCATTTCCGGTATTTCCAACCTGGTTTGATACCAGATGGATGGCATACCCATACCCAGGTGCATATCATTAGCCAGCAACGGTTTCCCCGAAGCGGTTAATGCACCGCTGACGACCCAGTTATTGCTGCCAATTTCCTGGGAGGGGCGTCCTGTTTTAATATCTGTAATAATTTGCAGGGTTGATAAGATGCTGTTTGGTTGCTGGCCGGTGATGACTGTGGGGCCGTATTCAGGATAGGTGGGGAAAAGTTCCAATGCCTTATCTTCAGGCAGCAGCCTGATTGCGGCAGCAAGGAAAAGTTCCGTTTCCATGTTGCCGCCTAAATCCCAGGCCATTAGTTTGCCTATGCTTAAAGAGTCTTCCACGCTCCAGGGTTCGGGAGTGTAATCCAGGATTAAGAATTCAAAAGAAAGGTTATCCAGGTGGTTGTCGATATAAAAATTCACTCCTGCAGAAAACTGCTCCAGGACTCCTCTTGTTTCCGGGTTTAGCTTCTCTACCGCCTGCTCCGCGGCATGGCTCATTAAAAGTGACCTTAAAAAGTAATCGGTTTCCAGGAATTCTTCACCAAAAATTTCTGAAAGCCTCCCTGCTGTAGCCCGGCGGTTGAGATCCATCTGCCAAAGCCTGTTTTGGGCTTGGGTATAACCCTGGGCAAAAAACAGATCGTCCAGGTTGTCTGCTTTTATATATGGTATACCAAAGCTGTCACGGTAAACAACAATTTCACTGTTGACAGGCGCTTTTTTTTCTCCTTCCATTTCTGGCAGCCCACGACGACTAAGGACCGCAAGGGTTGTTCCTGCAGCAATAAGCAGGATAAGAACTGCAAATATAATGATCCATTTCCATTTTACTTTCACCTGAAGCATCCTCCTTGAGCAAGGTAACGCTTTCCTGAAAAACCACATTATTCTAATTTATATTCTGCATGAATTAACCTGCTCCTTTTAACAATATAAAATTTCTTCTGAAGCTGCAGGTAATTGCATATGAATTACCTTCTTGAGAGGATACGTTTGAAGGAATGGCTTTGGAAGTACAGAATATGTAGATAAAAATATATAGCCGTGTTGAAGATTTATGATATACTATCTACTACAGAAGCAATGATATCCTTTTTTGTTTATTTCAGTGGGAGGGAAAGATTTGCCGAGGAAGCATTTTATTCTTGTTTCAACAGTTATCTTAATAATTGTTCTGTCTTTAAACAGTATCGCAACGATGAGAAAAGAACAGCGTGAACTGTACCAAATTCTAACAAAATTGGATGAGGATGTGCTAGAGCAGCAATTATCAGAAAACGGAACGGTTTCGGAACAACCGCTAACAGAAAACCTGGAATCCCTTAAAATAGTCTTGCAAGAAAAGCTGGAATACCTGGAAGAAATTGAGAAGGAAAAAAAACAATTACAAGAAATCCTTTCTCTCCGCTACGAGAATTATTATAATGCCGTTGAGGTAAAAGGAGACGAAGTGTCTGTTTTAACTCCTTCGGGCTTCAGCACCGATATGTTAGAGAATGCCTGGGAGTCGCTGCAGGCTGATGAACTGGAGGGAACCGGGGGGTATTTTATTAAAGCAGAGCAAAAGACTGGAGTAAACGCACTGATCCTTGCCTCTATTGCAGTACACGAGTCTAATTTTGGACGGTCTGCCCTGGCGCAGGAAAAAAATAACCTTTTTGGTTTCGGCGCTTTTTATTTCGGCCCCTTTGAGCATGCATTGGAATTTGAAACAAAAAAAGAGGGTATTTTATATATCTCCGACTTTATTAAGGATCATTACTTAAAGCCAGGCGGTGAATACTATAAAGGGGATACCCTTAGTTCCATGAATATTTATTATGCCGAGGATGAGGAATGGTCAGACAAGGTAGCCCGGACCATGTCTATGATTGCCCGGGCTGCTGTAGAGGAAGAGGAATTATCCTTGTGGAAAAAACACCTGCAGTAGCCAAAAAGAGTAAAGCTATGTATGCTGGAGGGGAGGGCTAATGATGAAGAAAACGATCCTCTTATTACTGTGCCTGTTGGTCCCGTTTATTTATCTATCCTGTTCCCCGCACCCTGCAGCCAACCATGTAGAGGATCCCGAGCCGATTCATGAAAGCATAACCCTGCCTGAGCCTGACCTGGACGGGGATGTCAGCATCGAAAAAACTCTATCCTTGCGCCTTTCAAAAAGAAATTTTACAGAACAGGCTGTAACGAAACAGGAACTATCGCAGCTACTATGGGCCGCCCAGGGAACAGGAGTGGATGGAACAACCGGTGCCACACGAACAGCTCCTTCTGCCGGCGGGACACACCCGATGGAGTTGTTCATTGTTGTGGGTGAGATACAAGAGGATGGGGATGATAATGAAACTGTCCCGCCCGGAATATTTCACTATGACCAGTCAAATCACAAGCTGGCATCGTTACAAGAAGGTGATTACAGGGAACAAGTGTCACAGGCTGCATTAAACCAGGGTTTTATTGCCCAGGCCCCGGCAACATTAATTCTAGCCGCTGATTATGAACGGACGACAAGACGATACGGGGAGCGGGGGCAGCGCTACGTACACATTGAGGTCGGCCATATTACCCAGAACATCCACCTGCAGGCAGAAGCCCTGGAGTTGGGCAGTGTTGCAGTAGGTGCCTTTGATGACCAGGAACTGAAATCTATTTTGGACATTGGTTATGACCCTTTGATGATTATCCCAGTAGGTAACTATGAATAATGGAAAGAAAAAGTGTCTCTTGTTTTACTCTTTGAGAATTGAGAGCAGATTTGTAGAAAATATTTTTTCCTGGTCTATAGGAGCAAAACTGTGGTCAATTTTAGAGCGCTCTTGGGAAGGAAAGCCAAAGGGATAATCGCTGCCGAAAAGAATCCGGTCGGTTCCATAGTCCCCGGCAAAATCCTTGATCTCTGCAGTGCTCGCAAGGGCTGTATCGACAAAAACAGAAGGATTTTCGAACAGGCCCGCTTCTTTTAGACGACGGTACCCTCCATTTAAAAAGCCAAAGTGAGGAATAATGATCGGTGTCCGTCCGTTTATGGTGCTTACCAGTTCCAGTGTATTGAGAAACTCGTCTTCAATAATAATTGGATATTGATGTTCACAAATATACTCAATAAATGCCTGGCAGGCCCGGGACTCAACCTGGTACTTGGGTTCATTGGCATGACGGTGCCATTTTATACCGCTAAAGCAATCCCCCGGGAAAAGAAAATCGTTCCAGACGAACCAGTAAACATAAATCCAGTCTTTTTTTAATCCTTCAAGATACTTGTGGACCTGTTCACGAGACTGGCGGTAAAAATCACTGTCCGTAAAGTGGGGATCATAGCGATCGTAAATCTCTTCTACTGGTGAGAATATAACGCCGCCGTCGATATTTGCTTTTTGCCACAAAGACAAGATCCTTTCAACCCTTAGAGTCAATCCACAATGTACGTGAGCATCAAGAACCAGCATGAATATCCTCCTCAGTTAATTGAGAAAATGGGATGATACGAAACACCACGACTTTATCGAGCCCTGGGTATTCTATATTACTATATCAATTTAAAGAAAGCAGGGAAAGCGTTTTGAACAAAAATTTGGCTTTCGACTACCGTTTTGCGTCAGAATTTATCCGGGAACATGAACTGGAATATCTTCAACCTTACGTGGAAAAAGCTCATGAAATGCTGCACCAGCAGATCGGGCCAGGAAGAGAATATACCGGCTGGTTGCACTGGCCCCAGCAGGAAATACCTGAACTGGACCGGATCAAGCAAGTTGCTGAAGAAGTGAGGACAAAATCCCAGGTTTTCATTGTAGTTGGTATAGGGGGGTCCTACCTGGGTGCCCGCTCGGCCCTGGAATTGTTGAATCATTCTTTTTACAATCAGCTTTCAATCAAAGAACGGCAGGGTCCTGAGATATTTTTTGCAGGGCAAAACCTAAGCCCGACATATTTTAAGCATTTGCTCGATATTATCAAAGAGAAAGAGGTTATGATCAATGTAATCTCCAAGTCTGGCACAACGTTGGAACCTGCCTTAGCTTTTCGCCTGCTGCGCTCCTTTCTGGAAAAAAAATACGGCCTCGACGAGGCTCGTAAAAGGATCATTGTTACCACGGATAGCAGTAAAGGGATCTTAAAAGATATTGCCGATCAAGAAGGATACACCCGTTTTGTTGTTCCCGGAGATATCGGGGGACGCTATTCCGTCTTGACTGCTGTGGGTCTTCTGCCCATAGCAGCAGGAGGGGTGGATATTGATCAAATGATCGCAGGTGCCAGGTCAGCGCATGATCTTTATCAGGCAAAAGAAACAGGGCAAAACCCCTGTTACCGGTATGCCGCTATCCGCAACCTGCTTTACAGGAAGGGGAAAGGGGTTGAAGTCCTGGTCAGTTATGAACCCGCATTTTATTACTTGACAGAATGGTGGAAACAGCTGTTTGGGGAAAGCGAAGGAAAAGAGCATAAAGGCATTTTACCCGTGGGAATGAACTTTACCACAGATTTACACTCACTGGGCCAGTACGTACAGGATGGAGCCCGTACCCTGTTTACTACCACCTTGTGGGTCAATAAACCCCGGGAGCAGGTAATGATTAACTACCTGGATGACGATCCGGACCGGCTCAACTATTTATCTGGACGTTCCCTGCATGAAATCAACCAGAAAGCTTGTGAGGGAACCATGCTGGCCCATACAGAAGGGCAGGTTCCCAACCTTAAAATAACTATCCCCGAAATATCCCCTTATTATTATGGCCAATTAACGTACTTTTTTAAAAAAGCATGCGCCATCAGCGGTTACCTGCTGGGGGTTAATCCCTTTGACCAGCCAGGAGTGGAAACATACAAAAAAAATATGATCCAATTACTTAATCAAAAGACACAGGGTTCCCGTCCTGATCATAAATAACCAACCTTTCCAAGCCTTCCAGTTCATGAAGGTTCACAATATGTTCCACATCAAGGGTCAGCTTTTCAAGCTTGTTCAACTCAGCCAAAGGCGAAATATCACGGATATGGTTGTGGGCCAGGTTTAATTCCCGTAACTGGACCAGGTTTTCCAGTGGAGAGATATTGTTTGCCTGGTTATTGGTTAAATCCAGGTATGTAAGGCGTTCCAGGTTTTCCAGGGTGTCAATATCCTTGATCAGGTTATTACTCAGGTCGAGTTTCCACAACTCTGTTAGTTCTTCCAGGGCATCAACTTCCCGGACATCATTATGGTTTAAGTACAGCTCATTTAGTTGTTCCAAATGGGAAAGGGCCTCAATGTCAAAAATGCGATTTCGCTGCAGGTCCAGTTCCAACAATTCCGTCAGGTTTTGTAAGGCGTGAATATTGCGGATCTGGTTGTGTCCCAGATCCAGGACCAAAAGAACGCTCAAATCCTCAAGGGCTTCGATATTGCTGATCTGGTTGTGGGAAAGAAAAAGGTATTCCAGGTTGTCCAGGTTGGAAAACGCGGAAATATCGTTGATCCTGTTTTCGCGCAAATCCAGTTCCCACAGAGTTTCGAGCTCACCCAGGGGTGAAGGATCAACAATATCATTTCCTCTCAAGTTTAAACTTTCCAGGGAGGAAGCATGCTCCAATCCAGCAACATTAGAAATTCCTTCTTTACTTAAATCCAGGGAAATCATACCAGAGACATCTCCACGGGTCAGCCGCCCCTCGGGGATTCCCACCTTTTCTCGGATGATTTCCTCTAACCTTGGATCCTCAAACTCCAGCTCAAACATGTGACACCCGGGAAGAAAAGCCAATATGGCTAAAACAAACAAAATCAATGTTATCTTCTTCAGATGAACCATTTTCTGGCGGGAATTCTCCTTTAATTAATTATTTTGGCTTAATCAAAGAAGATCCCTATCTCCTTTCCTTGGAGTACGAAGCCCTAATACATATATTTACGTTTTTCGACGCTGTGCCTGGATTTCCTTCTACAAAAAAGTTCCGTGGGGAAAGTTGGAATGTTTCTTTCCACGAGGTGTGTCCACAAACATGCCATTGCCTGTTCTACTGAAATGAGATACAATGAGATGCAGTTGGGTTAATCTATGTTCCTGGAAGCATCTCCCTGTTGAAAGGATGAAGATACATTGTGGGATTCAAGGTTGTTTCGGGCTGGGACAGGAATATTGCTCCTGTTTCTAATTATCCTTGTTGGGGCGCATATTTCTTTTGTCTTTCACCCCTTGATCGTTATCTTCAATACATTGTTTTTCCCCATTTTAATTGCCGGGGTGCTATATTTTGTTACTTTTCCCTTTGTAAACTGGATGCAGGGCCGGAAGGTCCCACGGGTCATATCCATCTTGATTATTTATCTGCTTATGGTAGGAGTAATTGTTTTGTTTGTCTTCCTGCTTGGGCCCATCCTGCAAAGGGAAGTAACCAAGTTGATGGATGAAGCGCCGGGCATCATTGAGGAAATTCAGGTCCTGCTGCTGGCCCTGGAGGAGATTGAAATCCTGCCGCAAATCTGGGCGCAGGAATCTATCAACCTGGAAAACCTGGCTACATGGTTCTCCAACCTGGTTCGCCAGTCTTTTTCTTTGATCGTTGCCAACATTACGCAGTTTCTGGATGCCGTAACGAATGTATTAATGATCATGTTTTTGATCCCCTTTATCTTGTTTTACATGCTTAGGGACGGTCATTTGCTGCCGGGGATCTTGACCCGCTACATTCCGGAAAAACACGTGGACAATGTTAAAAACACTCTGTCGGATATGTATGAAGCAATCAGTTCCTATATACAGGGAATATTTATTGTCTGTATATTTGTAGGAGTCCTGGTCTATATCGGATTTTTGATTATCGGGTTGGACTATTCCTTGGTCCTGGCGCTTTTTGCCATGGTAACCAACGTGATCCCGTTTTTAGGCCCATTTATCGGGGCAATTCCCGCGGTCATTGTTGGGGCCCTGCATTCCCCGTTAATGATCTTCAAAGTCATTGTAGTCGTGATTGTTGTCCAGCAACTTGAGAGTCTGGTCATCTCACCGCAGGTAATGGGCCGAAAGCTGGCTATCAGCCCTTTAACCATTATTCTTTTAATTATGGTTGCAGGTAGGCTGGGAGGCCTGCTGGGAATGATTTTGGCTGTCCCTACTTATAAAATTGCCAAGACCATTGTCCTGCACGTTTATCTTTTCGTTAAGTCCAACAAAAATGAACTGAAGCGTTCATAATAAGCTACTTTATTTTATTTATGCGCAGTGTTCTTAAGCGGTTTATGGCGGCAGCAGCTTCCTGGGGGCGGGGGTAAGCGTATTCCCCCGGGTGCTGGCCAAAAAAGGGTGAAATTACCTCCAATCCCTTTACTCCTAAATCTTTATAACCCTGCTCTAAAGCCTCCCGGAGACTTTTGTTTCCATCCATGTATCCCTGCTTGAGCAAATAATAAATCAGGTCGCCGATAGCCCGGGCCTGCCCGGGGTCTACCAGTTGTTCCAGGTACGAAAGGTCGATATTTTCACGGCCAAACTGAATATTTCCTGCTCCCCGGGCGCCGATTTTGTTTTTTTTCCCTTTTTGTGGATTAAAGCTTTTTGGATCAGGCACCCTCATCCTGATTTCACCGAAAGATATAGTTCCTTCTTCAGTGCGCCCTGTTTTGTATTGCCGGGCAATCTTTTTTGCTTGCTCCGTTACCTCTTCCGGATGAAAATCGCTCATCATGATTACTGTATCGGCCACGTCAAAGTAATCCCCGGATCCTCCAATTACCAGTAAAGTTGAAACACTCAGATCCTGGTATAGGGAAGATACCTTGTCAATAAAAGGAGTGATTGGCTCTCTTTCTTTTGCTACCAGGGACTGCATGCGGGCATCCCGGATCATAAAATTTGTAGCAGAAGTATCTTCATCCATCAGCAGAAGATGTGTGCCAACCTCCAGGGCCTCCATAATATTAGCCGCCTGGGAAGTGGAACCGCTGGCGTCATCACTGGCAAAATCCCGGGTGTCTCGACCGCCTGGCAGTTCCCCGATAAAGGGGCTGATATCGACCCTGGCCACTCTACGTCCATCTTCCGAGCGAATTTTAACTGCATCATCCCGGGTTACGACAAGTTCCCGGCCATCTCCCGGGATATGATTGAATATACCCCTTTCCACAGCCTGCAGCAGGGTTGATTTACCATGATAACCGCCCCCCACGATCAAAGTAACCCCTTCGGGGATTCCCATTCCAGTAATTTGACCCCCAAACGGATTCTCCAGACTGACCCGGAGACTTTCAGGGGCCTGGAAGGGCAGAGCTTCGCCACTTTTCATGGGGCGATCACTGATTCCGCTTTCGCGGGGTAAAATGGATTGATTGGCTAAAAAAGCAACAAGATTATGCTGAGTAAGCTGTTCCCGTAGATTTTCCTGAACATAATTTGTTTCAACATTTTTTCGGGCTTTTCCCTGGTCGATGTGTTTCCAGAATAGAGAGGCATTGACCAGGGCAGGGACATCTTCACAGAGCATCGTCTCCGCTTGCCTGCCCAGGATGGTCCTTCCGCGGGCCGGCAGCCCCATGCTAAACCGCGCCTCTACGAATTCCTGGCAGACAATAATGGAACTGCGTTCCAAAATTTCCTGTTTACCGGAATCGATATAAATCTGCCCGCTGGGGCCGGTAGAACCTTTCGCTTTCCTGTTTTTATCCTGTGCCTGGATGGCCTGGTTAAAACAACGGGCCAAATAATCCTGAATAGCAATACGGTTTTCACAAACTTCATAGAGGTCACTGGGAAATTGCGCTTTTGCCATCGGCACCCTGGCCCTCAAGCGGGAGGGGGAGGCGTAAGGGTCTCCCTGGATATGATCAATGATTAACTGGAAACCAGGGAATTGGTAGCTGCCTTTAAGATCCTGGTACGCCTTGTAACCTCTACCGTCGATGCGGGACAATATTTTTTTTAATTGATTGATGTCAGCCACGATTAACAACTCCTGTCCAAATAGTTATGTTATTAAAGCAGTGAAAACAAAAACTAAACCGGAGCGTGAAAAATTGATTTAGTCACCGGTGAAAAGCCCAGGTTCGCCAGTTTCAGTTTTTGTTTGCAGTAGGGTTAACTTACCATATATGTTATCTTGACTCAACCGGAGTAGCAGGGAATTGGAAGATCAGCTTCGGAAGTTTCATGTATTGCCATTTCACCCAAACTGCTTCGAGTTAAATGATCATACTTCAATGATCATATCAGAGCAATTCCCAAGAGCAACTTCCAGGTAACGGAAAAAGCCACGGTTGCCCGTGGCTTCGGCTTTTGTGTGGCAGGGGAGACAGGACTTGAACCCGCAGCCCCCGGTTTTGGAGACCGGTGCTCTGCCAGTTGAGCTACTCCCCTATGCGTAATTAATTTTAACGCATGCACATTTTTTTGTCAAGCAAGCTGAACCGTTAACATTTCTACTTAAATGGATTTCCGGCAGAGCCTGGAGTGCTGATCTAAAGCTTTACTGATTAGTGAGAAGAGGGTCCTGGAACAATATGTAAGAGCATTTTCGGGGCCTTATTTTTCAGGCCAGAAGGCAGGTTTTAGGTTTAAAATGTTGAAAGTTTTTTTCATTTCGTTTATAGTGATGGCTAAGGAGGAAAAAGCAGGTAAAATACTGCGTAACAACGGGAGGCGTGTCGTTTATGTCCGAAGACCTGGAAAAGTATCGTGCCCTTTATGAAACCATGCCCCAGGGAGTAATTTTCCTTTCTGATGATGGTCAAATCATTTCTGCCAATCCAGCCGCTGAGCAGATGCTGGGGATAAGACTGAAGCAGATGAGGGGTCGCACTACAGTTGATCCTCTCTGGAGTTTTTTACGTGAAGATGGTTCAAAATTTGACGGCACTGAGCACCCGGCCATGATCGCTCTGAGAACAGGACAGGTGGTCCGCGATGTAATCATGGGTGTTTATAATCCCCGTGACAATCTTTACAGTTGGATAATCGTCAATGCCATCCCTCTATTTCGGCCTGGTGAGGGTAAACCACACCAGGCATATACCACTTTTGAAGACATAACGGAACATAAACGCATGGAAGCGCAGCTTAAGGAAAGCTCTCAGCAAATGGAACGGGAACGGGATATTTTGCAAGACATCTTTGAAGGGATCCCGGTAGCTGTTTTGCTCATTGATGAGAATACAAAAGCAGTCCGGGTCAATACCGTAGCAACAGAAATGATTCGGAAAGAGGCAGTGGAGATACTGAATCGTCAGCCGGGAGACGGCCTGTGTTGTGTCCACGCCTTGAGCACTCCTGAAGGCTGTGGGCATGCCCCGGCCTGCCGGCAGTGCTCCATCCGCGGTACATTCGAGCAGGTTTTAGAGACGGGAGAACCGGTTCGAGAAGTAGAGTTGGAACAGAGCCTTTCTTTTGAGGGTGTGGAATGCCGGTTCTGGTTCTCTATCAATGCTACCAGGCTGCTCCTTGAAGGAGAAAATCATGTCCTTTTAACCATTACCGATATTACGGAACGAAAACGCACGGAAAACGAAATGGTCAGAAATAAAGAAAAACTGGAAGAAACCACCCAGCGCCTGGAGTTTATTTTACACGCCACCAGGACAGGGATAGATATTATTGACGAAGAATATAATCTGCATTATGTCGATCCCCTCTGGCAGAATGTTTACGGGGATCCTACAGGACGCAAATGCTATGAGTATTTCAAAGACTGCAGCGTCCCCTGCGCAAAATGTTCAATCGCCCAGGCCCTGGAAACCAAGCAGGTCATCGTCTCGGAGCAGGTTCTGCCTAAAGAAAATGAACGGATTGTGGAAGTGCACACTGTTCCTTTTCAAGATAAACGGGGACAATGGCTTGCAGCCGAGTTCAAAGTTGATATAACCGAACGCAAAAAAATGGAAGAAGAGCTGTGGAAAAGCCGGGAACAGTTTATGCTGGCAGTAAACGGATCTCAAGACGGGATCTGGGACTGGGATCTGCGAGATAACAGCCTTTATCTTTCTCCCAAGTGGAAAGAAATGATCGGTTATGCCGACGATGAGCTGCCCAGCTCCTTTCAAACCTTTGAAAACCTGCTCCATCCAGAAGATGAGCCGGGGGTTATGGATTTCATCAACCGGTATTTAAAAGGGGAATATTCCACTTTTAACATTGAATTTCGTTTTCGCCACAAAGACGGCTCCTACCGCTGGATCCTGGGCCGGGGAGAAGCCCTGCGGGATGAAGAGGGGATTCCTTACAGGATGGCAGGGTCTCATACAGATATTACCGAGCGTAAGCAGGCGGAAAAAAAGCTGCAGGAAGCCAACCAGCAGTTGGCTGAAGCCAAAGAAAAAGCAGAGGCAGCCAATCAGGCCAAAAGTGAGTTCCTGGCCAATATGAGCCACGAGATCCGCACCCCAATGAATGTAATTATCGGTATGTCCGAACTGCTTGTTCAAACGGAACTGGATGGAGAACAAAAAGAATTTGCCGGGATGATTAAAGATTCGGCAGATTCACTATTGACGATAATTAACGACATCCTTGACTTTTCCAAAATTGAAGCCGGGCGCCTGGAGCTGGAAAATACTCCTTACAACCTGCTCACTCTTGTTGAAAAAACGATTTCACCTTTGACCATGCGCGCCCAAGCCAAAAATCTGGAGCTACTTTTATCTGTTGCAGATAATGTGCCTCCTTTGCTCCTGGGCGACCCCAACCGCTTAAGACAGGTCCTGATCAATTTAATCGGGAATGCGATAAAATTTACTGAGGTTGGAAAAGTAGTGCTGCAAATCGAAAAAGATTCAGACCAGTATCTGCGTTTTTCCGTTAAAGATACCGGCATTGGGATTTCTGCAGCAAAACAGGAGATACTGTTCCAGAGCTTTAGCCAGGTGGACAGTTCCAGCACCAGGCAGCACGGGGGTACCGGGCTGGGACTGGCGATTTCCAAGAAAATCGTGGAACTGATGGGAGGAAATATCGGTGTTGCCAGCACAGAAGGGGAGGGAAGCATCTTTTACTTCGCCATCCCCCTGGAAGAGCCGGAAGGAGAAGTTATTCTGGATGACGACAGCAAAGCTCCGACCTTAACCGAGCTGGAAGGTTTGAAAGTGCTGGTTATTGATGACAACAAGGCGAACCGCTTGATTATGAAGGAAGTGCTGGAGAGGTGGGGCCTACAGGTAAATACAGCTCCCAGCGGAAAAGAGGGGCTGGAAATGCTGCAAGATGCCGTACTCCAGGAACATTCTTATGACCTGGTTCTCCTGGACCAGCAAATGCCTGACATGGATGGTTTTCAGGTAGCAGAAAAAATTCGCCAAAAGAAAGGATTGCAAAACGTACTCATGATGATGGTGTCTTCTGTAGATATGCAGCATGGCGCGGAGCGCTCTCATCAAACAGGCCTAGCAGGATATATGGTCAAACCAATCAAACAATCGGATCTGTTAAACAAAATCTACCAGATCCTTTCCCAGTCCAAGTATTGGAGTACTCATCCTGCTGATCAATATTCTGATACAAATGATATGGCTGTGAAACAGGTTCAGCGAATACTTTTGGTGGAAGACAAAGCTATGAACCGGAAACTGGCTACTGTTCTTTTGGAAAGAAATGGTTTTTCTGTCACCCCAGCTCATAACGGAAAGCATGCCCTGGACTTATTACATTCTGGCACATTTGACCTGATCTTGATGGATGTCCAGATGCCGGAAATGGATGGTTTAGAGGCAACAAAACGGATTCGAGCAGAGGAAGAAAAAACAGGCGGACATATACCGATTATTGCCATGACAGCTCATGCCATGGAAGGGGACCGGGAGAAGTGCCTGGAAGCAGGGATGGACGGATATATGTCCAAGCCTATTGATGCCAATGAACTATACTTGGCTATAGAGGATGTGCTGAACAAAACCCGGGAGGCCGCTACTTTTAACCAGCAACAGGTAAATGGACCGCATTCTTCCAGCACTCAAGAAGAAACCGTGCAGGAATTGACTGCTGCTTTAAAAAACCTGGGCGGCGACAAAGATCTACTGGTTGAAATGGTAGGACTGCTTTTGAATGATGCTTATAAAGATCTCAAGCAGCTCAGGGAATTGCTGGCAGAACGGGACAGGGACAGTGCGACGGTGGTTGCCCACGGTATCAAAGGGCAGCTGGGCAACCTGGGCCTGGAAAATGGCTTTAAAACAGCCCAAGAGCTGGAAACATCTATCCGGGAAAACCGCTTCCTGGAAGCATCCCGCTTCCTGGAAGCGCTGGAAGAGAAACTGAATAACCTGGAACACTTATTATCCCGGCAAAACTGGCAAGATTTACTCTAAGCTAAAACTTCAGTAATTTCAGTAATATCCCATAGTTTGCCACTTCTTTTATCAGGTTATTTATTACCACCAGCTTCCTCTAAAGCGTCAACGGATGCCCTGTTTTGCTATTTTCCCCATAATAGGCAGTTCTGCCTTGCATTGCGTTCCCCTTTATAATAAAATAAGGTAGAATCTGTTCACTTCCAGGAGGCTAAATATGCTCGGATTTATAGGATGCGGAACCATGGGAACGGCGTTATTGGAAGGTATTATGCAAAAAGGATTGAGAAAGCCTGCGGAAGTCGTAGTCTTTGACCAGGATCGTTCTAAAACAACAATCCTGGAGGAAAAATATGGTGTGCGGGTCGAGTCTGGAGCAGAAGAACTCTGTTCTCAAGCTCAAATGATCTTTTTGGCTGTTAAACCTCAAGACATGCCAACCCTGCTGGAAAAAATCAAAGACAAAATTAGAGATAACCATTTGGTTATCTCTGTTGCCGCTGGCTTAAGACTTAACTTTTTTCAAAACATTTTGGGTAGTGATAAAAAGCTCGTTCGCGTGATGCCCAATACACCCTCACTAATTGGAAAAGGGATGAGTGTGGTCAGCTCAGGAGAGACCGTGTCTGCCGCCCAGGAGCAGGAAATCGTAACGCTGCTTGAAGCCCTGGGGAAAGTGATGGTTTTGGATGAAAAACACATGGATGTCGTTACCGCTTTAAGTGGAAGCGGGCCGGCGTACGTACTTCTATTTATTGAATCCCTGGCAGACGGTGGTGTGGAAATGGGTCTTAGCCGGGATGATGCACAACAGCTGGCCGCCCAAACAGTATATGGAGCAGCAAGTATGTTACTTGAAAGCCAGGAGAACCCCGCAGTGCTCAAAAACAAAATCACCTCCCCCGGCGGAACAACAAGTGCCGGACTATTAGCAATGGAGCAGGGGACTGTTCGGGCTTCCATTATCCGGGCAGTTCAAGAGGCCACTAGAAGGAGCCGGGAACTGGGCGGCTAATTATTATTTCAGCAGGAGGAAAAGACAGCTTGAAACGATCCATCGACAGGGAAAACGTCAAAAAAATTGTAGTGAAAGTTGGAACTCGGCTTCTAACATACGATACAGGAAAACTAAACCTGGGACTGATTGACAGGCTTGTGCGCGAGATAGCGGATTTAAAAAATCAGGGCAAGGAAGTGGTCCTGGTATCATCAGGTGCTGTCGGGGCCGGCATAGGGCGTCTGGGATTAAAACGAAAACCTACTTCCACCCAGGAAAAACAGGCTGTGGCCGCTATTGGTCAGGGCCTTTTAATCCAGTTCTATGAAAAACATTTTGCCGAGTACGGTCATGTAGTCGCCCAGGTTCTTTTAACACGCGAAGACCTGGAAAATCGCAAACGCTATCTGAATTCCCGTAACACATTACTTCACCTGCTCAAGTTTGGAGCCATCCCCATAGTTAATGAAAATGATACCATCTCTACCAGTGAAATAGAGTTCGGGGATAATGATAAACTCTCGGCACTGGTTGCCACGTTGATTGACGCCCACCTGCTGATTATTCTTACCGATATCGATGGTCTTTACACGGCCAATCCCATGCATGACCCAGATGCCACTTGTATCTCACACGTGGATGAGATCACCCCGGCAATAAAAAAAATTGCTGGAAAATCAGAAGAGCTGCTGGCCAAAGGCGGGATGATTTCGAAAATAGAAGCGGCAGAAATGGCCATGACCTCAGGGATCAGCATGGTTATCGCCAATGGGCGCACACCAAATAGTATTGAACAAATTTTAAACGGTGAAAACACAGGGACCTTTTTCTGTGGTCAGCAGGAACAGCTACGCAGCCGAAAACGCTGGATCGCTTTCGGTCAAAAAATAACAGGCAGCATTGTTATTGACCAGGGCGCCGAAAGTGCATTGACACAGGAAGGAAAAAGCCTTTTATCCATAGGAGTCGTCCAGGTGAACGGCAGCTTTTCCCGCGGAGAAACTATCAGCATTTTCTCCTCCAGCGGTGAAGAAATAGCCCGGGGTTTGACAAATTTTAGTGCCGAAGAATTAAAACAGATCAAAGGTTGCAAGTCCAGCGAGATCAAGCAGATCCTGGGCTATGCCAGCCATAAAGAAGTTATCCATCGGGACAACCTGGTTTTGTGCTAAATTTAAATGAAAGGAGCCTGTGAAAAATGTCAGATTTGAAACAAGATATTGCCCAAGCAAAAGAGGCTGGCGTGAAAATGGCGGAGGCTTCAACACAGGAAAAGCATACGGCACTGGAGCATATTGCAGCGCTTCTGGAAGAACAAACAGACTTTATAATTCAAGAAAATAAGTTGGACCTGGATAACCTGGCTGCCAAGGAAGGATATTCCAAGGCATTTTACGACCGCCTGCAACTGACCCCTGATCGCATCAAGGGCATGGCTGAAGGACTTCGGGAAATTATTGCTCTACCCGACCCCGTTGGAGAAATAATTTCCATGTGGAAAAGGCCTAACGGCTTGCAGGTAGGCAGAGTTCGCGTGCCTCTCGGCGTGATTGGAATCATTTATGAAGCCAGGCCCAATGTGACTGTAGATGCAGCAGGGCTGGCCTTAAAATCAGGAAACTCTGTTGTGCTGCGGGGAAGTTCCGAGGCCATTCATTCCAATAAAGCCCTGGCCAGGCTTTTAAAGCAGGGGCTGCAGGAAAACAACCTTCCACAGGGCGCTGTAACCCTGGTCGAGGACACAGGAAGGGCCGCAGCTTTGGAATTGATGAAAATGAATGAATTTCTGGACGTATTAATCCCCAGGGGAGGGGCTGCTCTGATTAAAACCGTTGTAGAAAATGCGACGGTCCCGGTCCTGGAAACAGGTGAAGGCAACTGTCATACCTACGTGGATGCCGATACAGATGAAGAAATGGCTGTAGAAATCGCCGATAACGCCAAAACTCAGCGCCCGGGAGTCTGTAACGCCATGGAAACATTACTGGTACATCAAGATATTGCCTCCCGTTATCTTCCCAAGATTCTCAAATTGTTGCAAGAAAAAGGCGTCCAATTAAGGGGTTGCCGTAAAACCCTGGATATTTTCCCCGGCATTCAACAAGCAACAGATGAGGACTGGGCGACCGAATACCTGGATATGGTCCTGGCAGTAAAAATTGTCGACAGCTTTGATGAAGCTGTAGCGCATATCAATCAATACGGAACGGGGCATTCCGAGGCGATTCTTACCAGCAGTTACCAAAGGGCTCACACCTTTTTGGCCAGGGTTGACGCCGCAGCAGTCTATGTAAATGCTTCAACCCGGTTTACTGACGGTTTTGAGTTTGGGCTGGGAGCAGAGATGGGAATCAGCACGCAAAAACTGCACGCCCGGGGGCCTATGGGACTAACTGCTCTTACCAGCACCAAATTTATCATTCTGGGACAGGGACAGGCCAGGAACTAAACAACCTGGCAAAATAATACTCCACCTGATAACCTTGAAAGGAGGTGCATCCCTGTTTCAAAAACAGGGTAAATCATGAAAAGATTAAAGCAAGGATTGGAAAAAAACGATATTATTTTAGTTGATACCACTTTGAGAGATGGTGAACAAACAGCAGGTGTCGTTTTTTCCAACCAGGAAAAGATCAGGATTGCCAAAATGCTAAGTGAAATCGGTGTTCACCAGTTGGAAGTGGGAATTCCCGTTATGGGAGGGAATGAAAAACAAGTGATCACTGAAATGGCAGAAATGGGGCTTGGCAGCAGCTTAATGGCCTGGAACAGGGCCAGTATCAACGATATCCAGGAGTCCCTGGACTGCGGTGTTGACGCTGTTGCTATTTCCATATCCACCTCGGATATTCATATTAAAAACAAGCTGGGCAGCACACGGGAAGCGGTTAAGGAAAGTATGGTTAAAGCGACGGAATTTGCCAACAAAAGCGGTGTTTATATCTCTGTGAATGCTGAAGACGCCTCCCGGACCGACTTTGATTTTCTGACAGAATTTGCCCTTGCAGCCAAAGAAGCCGGAGCTGACAGGCTTCGCTACTGCGATACGGTAGGTGTTTTAGATCCGTTCAACACCTATGATATTATTTCCCGCTTGATTGAAGCAACAGATATGCACATTGAAATGCATACCCACAATGATTTTGGCATGGCTACAGCCAATGCCCTGGCCGGAGTGAAAGCCGGTGCCCGTTTTGTCGGCGTAACAGTTAACGGCCTGGGGGAAAGGGCCGGTAATGCCGCCCTGGAAGAAGTAGCAATGGCGCTGAAGCTTCTGTTCCACAAAGACCAGGACTTGAAAACTCAAATGTTCCGCGAATTATCCGAGTATGTAGCCCGGGCATCAGGAAGAAACCTGCCAGCAGGCAAAGCTATCGTGGGTGACAATATGTTCCGCCACGAATCCGGCATTCACGCTGACGGTGTAATTAAATTCCCCGGGACTTATGAAGTGTTCAGCCCTGAAGATGTTGGACTGGAAAGGCAAATCGTAATCGGCAAGCATTCCGGGTCCAGGGCCCTGGTCCTGAAATTTTTGGAATACGGCATTAACCTGTCTGACGAAGAGGCTGCTGAACTGCTTCCCATGGTCCGGCGTGCCACTGTAGAAATGAAAAGGCCTCTCTTTGATAAAGAGCTGGTCTATATCTATGAAGACTATATGCATAAAAAGTATGAAAAAGGTATAGATTACGCACCTGTCAGTACAGAGTAAAGGTTTGGCAGGGAATAATGCAGCAAATTTCTTGATTTGAAGGGAAAGGATGAAAAAAATGGGGAAAACAATTGCAGAAAAAATTTTCAGCCAGCAGTCGGGCGAAGATGTCTATGCAGGGGACCTGGTAATCGCCTGGTTGGACTTTGTAATGGGCCAAGACGGGACAGCACCCCTGGCCATCAATTCTTTTAATGAAATGGGTGGAAAAGAACTTTTCGATCCAGCAAAAGTTGCTTTTGTTATCGATCACAGCGCACCCAGTCCCTTAGAAGGCGTCTCGGCACTGCACAAGCTCATGCGGGAATTTTCCGGAGAGAAAAACCTGAGACTTTATGATATTGGAGACGGTGTCTGTCACCAACTTGTCCCGGAACAGGGACACGTTGTCCCTGGAGATTTGGTAGTTGGAGCTGATTCCCATACCTGTACGTATGGGGCCATTAACGCATTTTCTACCGGTGTCGGCTCAACAGACTTGGCTGCTGCCATGATTTCAGGAAAACTATGGTTTAAAGTTCCTGAAACAATCAAGTTTCAATGTGAGGGCTCCTTCCAACCAGGTGTTTTTTCCAAGGATTTAATCCTTAGGATTATTGGAGACATTACCGCTGATGGTGCAACGTACCTGGCAGCGGAGTTCGCCGGGGAAGCCATTAACAACATGAGTGTTGAAGAACGTTTTACCATCTCCAACATGGCCATTGAAATGGGAGCCAAAGCAGGATTAATGGAGTATGATCAAAAGGTGGATCAATGGCTCGCCGGCCGCTCATCAAAAACTTCCCGTCCGGTGTCAGCTGACCCTGATGCCAATTACCTGGAGATAAAAAAATATGATGTTAGCCAGCTGGAACCCCAGGTTGCCTGCCCGCATACTGTCGATAACGTATCCCCCCTGAGTGAAATTGAAAATATGCCCATCCAGCAAGCCTTCCTGGGAACCTGTACAAATGGGAGATTAAATGACCTGCGTGTTGCTGCCAACATACTAAAAGGGAAAAAGATTTCCCCTGACGTACGTTTCATCGTTGCTCCGGCTTCGCGTTATGTTTACCTGGAAGCCATGAACGAGGGTGTTATTCAAACGCTAGTGGAGGCAGGGGCTGCAGTGGTTACACCGGGGTGTGGACCCTGTGTAGGCACTCATAACGGGGTCCCTTCCGATGGTGAAGTTGTTCTTTCTACAGCCAACAGGAACTTTAAAGGTAGAATGGGTAATTCCAAAGCATTTATTTACCTGGCATCACCGGCGACGGTGGCCGCTTCCGCTTTAACTGGAAAAGCAACCGATCCCCGCTCTTACCTGAGCTAATCTATTTTGTATGGGAAAAAGGAGGCAAGTTATATGCTACTAAAGGGAAAAGCCTTTACATTTGGGAATGATATTAATACAGACTATATTATCTCGGGAAAATACAAGTTTAAAACCCTGGACATGAATGAGCTGGCCAAGCACGTTATGGAAGACCTGGATCCCGATTTCTATAATAAAATTAATGATGGCGATATGATTGTGGCCGGTTCAAACTTTGGCTGCGGCTCATCCCGGGAACAAGCGCCGCTGGCAATTAAGCATGCCAAAATAAGCTGCGTGCTGGCTTCATCCTTTGCCCGGATTTTCTACCGCAATTCCATTAACACAGGTCTTCCTGTCGTCGAGTGCGATACATCCAAAATTGATCAAGGAGATGAACTGGAAGTTGATTTGCAAAAGGGAATTGTGTTCAACAAAACAAAATCATTGGAAATACCCGTTACCCCTTTACCTGATGTAATGATTAAGATTTTAGAAGATGGCGGGTTAATCCACCATTTTCAAAAACATGGCGATTTTAACTTCGACTAAAGGTAATTGCTCCGACCGATCTGCATGAGCGAAGCCGAGGAACATTTCCGATGTATCCGGCAAATGGAAAGACTGAAGAGAAGAGCTGCAATAAACTAAACCGTTCTTTTGTTTCGAGGCTTTTGAAGTGGAAAATGAGCTGAACAGTTGCGGCCAAAGTATTATTTGGGCCGAAAATGGAAAAATTATGACATATACTGCGCAGGTAAAATACGAGAAAAGGATGGTTAATTATGTTAAATCTTCTATTGTCCCTGGGTTGGGGTACACTTTCTTTTACCCGGGAAAAAGCGGATCAGATGGTGGAAGAAATGGTCAAGCGGGGAGATTTAAGAAGAGAAGAGGCAAAAAAAATGGCCCAGGAACTGGTTGAACGCGGGGAAAAAGAGCGCCAGGAATTTAAAGATTACTTAGATGCAGAATTTGCCAACTGGATGCAAAAATATAAGCTTGTCTCTCGAGAAGAAATAGAAAGACTGGAAGAACGAGTAAAAGAACTGGAATCAAGATTGGAAGACACCGATTCCTAACCTGCGGCAAAAAGTTGCAACCCAAAGCCTGTGATTACCTCACAGGTTTTGTTATAATCTTACATTTATAGTTTGACAGGCGGTGAACTTGTTTGTTCCTAAAAAAATGGCAGCTTAAAAGGTTCCGTAAGATTATCAATACATTAGCCCGGTATGGTTTGGGACAAATTGTTGATGATCTGGGTATTGACGATTTTACCAGGCGTCTACCCTGGCCGCGTCCAAAACAAGAAAAAGATGCGGAGGAGCTCTCCAAGTCTGTCAGATTGCGTAAAGTTCTGGAAGAGCTGGGCCCGACCTTTATTAAACTGGGACAGCTTTTAAGCACCAGGCCGGACATTGTCCCTGATGAATACCTGCAGGAGTTCAAAAAGCTTCAGGAGCAGGTACCGCCCTTTCCCTTCGAACGGGTTAGGCAAACGGTGGAAGGTGAGCTGGGTGACCGCTTGGAAGCGTTATTTCAATCTTTTGAGCAGGAGCCTCTAGCGGCTGCTTCCATCGGTCAGGTCCACAAGGCTGTATTGAACACTGGTGAGCAAGTAGCCGTAAAAGTCCAAAGGCCGGATATCCGAAATGGCATTGAAGAAGACTTGGCCATCCTGGAAGAAATAGCCAACCTGGTGGAAAAATATTCGGAAATGGGCCGCCTGTACAATGTGCGGGGCCTGGTGGATGAATTCAAGCACATTATCACTATGGAATTGAACTATCACCATGAAGGCAGAAATGCCGAAAAAATTAAAAGAAACTTTACCGGTGAAGATGTCATCCTGATTCCCACCATTTACTGGACTCATTCAACACAAAAAGTGTTAACAATGGAGTTCATTAAAGGGATCAAGCTAAAAGACCGGGGCGAATTGATAAAAGAAGGCTATAACACCCGAAAGATTGTAGAAAAGTTGGGCCGTATCTACATAAAGCAGATCTTCTTTGATGGTTCCTTTCATGGAGATCCGCACCCTGGCAATATTGGTGTAACAGCGGACGGAGATATCTTCTTTTTGGATTTCGGCATTGCAGGACACCTGAATGAAGAACAACGGATCCTGTTTAATAAAATGCTCCTGGGCTTGCTATCCAGGAATACAGAAAGGGTTATTTACGGAATCACCAGCCTGGGGGTCGTAACGGAACAAACAGATAAAAGGCTGCTTCATTTTGACTTGGAACGTCTACAGGAAAGGTATTTTGAGCTTCCATTAAAAGACTTAAACCTGGGAGAAGTCTTGCACGATTTAATGGACATTGCCTTCAGGCATCGAATTCAGCTTCCACCAGACTTCGCCCTGCTGGCAAAAACTTTTTTAACCCTGGAAGGCTTGGTCTCCGACCTGGAATCTGATTACAGCATCGCCGAGCTGGTCGAACCCATGAGCAAAGAATTGCTCCGCCAGCAGCTTTCTTTAAAGCGTTTGTCCAATGAACTGTACAAATTCTCCAATCGTTATATGCGTTTAGCCGAAATACTTCCCGAAAGGCTTATCACGCTCCTGGATAAAGGGGCAGAAGGAAACTTTAAAGTCAAAGTCGAAATCTTTGATGAAGAACATATTCTCTATCGCTTGAACAACATGATCAACAGGCTCTCTTTTAGTATAGTGCTGGCCAGCATCATTGTTGGTTTAGCCCTGATGTTGCAGTTTACCGAAGTCACCCTATTCAGAAGGTTTCCCCTGGCAGAAATAGGACTTATACTTGCAGCGTTAATGGCCTTCTGGTGGCTATGGGCCATCCTGCGCTCAGGACGACTATAGTATGAAAATGGAGTTTCCGTTTCCCGGTATCGGCTCCGGTTATCTTCGCGGCAAAGCGCTAGGGCTCAGTTCAAGCTTCCGCCGTCCGACCTGCAAACTTAGGCGTCCTGCCACGGTTGCAGGCGGCGGGCGTCCATGCCCGCCGGGCCGGCTCCCAGCATTCACTTCGCCAAGCGCTTATCGCCGCTTGACAAAGTCGCCGATACAGGGAAATCGGACCTCCTCCTGGAGGGGAATGGAGTGTTGAAAACCAGAGCTTCGATCATAAGAAAGGTTTTTCATCCTCTGTTGTGGCCCGGATAGGCCGTGGCGGTTAGTATAGAGCAGGTAAGAAAAATTAATTACGAGGAGGACTTTTTTTGCCCTGGATAATACTGGCAGCAATAATCTGGTTAATCAACCTCATTTTTATTCGTCCCAGTGGGATTAAAAAGTACTGGGGTGCAGGAATCTGGTCACTCCTGTTAGGTTTTTTTATGACCGAAGCTTTGGTCATTCAAAATGATATTCTATTTTCCAACCAGGTGACTTTTATGGTCCAAGGTATGCCCGTCGCTTACCTGGTAGGTCTAGCTGGCTTTGGCCTAATTATCAAATGCTTCTTGCCCGTGGAAAAATTTTGGAAATTGCCTTATTTGATCTTTCTTGCCGCTGTTCTTACCTGGGTAGAAATATTATTTATCAATAACGGATATATCATTACCAACCAATGGTCATTGTATTATAGTTATTTATTTAAACTAATTTTCCTGGTTAGTGTCGCCTGGTTGAGCCATTTGACTGTTCGGGAAAAAAGAGGATTCTTATTTTAATATATAGTTTTACCTCGAAGGAGGATCTTGATGAAATTAACGATACTCGGATGTCATGGCCCTTATCCTCCAGCTGGAGGCGCCTGTTCCGGTTATCTTTTGGAACACGAGGAATGGAAAATATTACTGGATTGCGGCAACGGTGTGCTGGGAAAATTGCAGCAGCATATTAATCTTGAAGAGTTGGATGCAGTTATTTTGACTCACTTGCACAGTGATCATATTTCCGACATCTTTGTCCTGCGCTATGCTGTCAAACACCATCTGGAAAATGGCTGGCGTGGTGCCCCTCTACCGGTTTTTACTCCTGACCAACCTGCAGAAGAGTACAGCCGCTTATTTAATAAGGACGTATACGATATCATTCCGATTAAACCATCTGAAATGGTCCAAGTGGGCCCTTTTCAGTTTTCATTTCTAAAAACAGCTCACTCAATTGACTGTTTTGCTGTAAAAGCTACTTTTCATGAGAGTTCCAATACAATAGTCTACTCGGCTGATACAGAGTATTTTGAAGAATTGGCTCAGTTTGCTGGTGGAGTATCCCTGTTTTTATGTGAAGCAAGTTACTTAAACAAAGATCTCGAACATGAAGCGGCAAATCACATGAGTGCCCACCAGGCAGCTTTATTGGGGAAAAAAGCCAGGGTTGAGAAGCTGATCCTGACTCACTTGCCGCCTTTTAGAGATGACCTGGAGTACCTGGAAGAAGCAAAAGAGGTTTTCCAGCCGGTTCAGCTGGCAAAAGAAGGTAATTTTTTTTATTTCAGCAGCCAGGATTCCAGCCAGGACCGGGAATGGGTCCGGTTAACAGTAGAAACAGATCCGATTAAAGCTTCTCTTCTGGAAGGCCGACTAAAATCTGAAGGTATTGCTGTAATGCTGCGAAACAAGGAAGCAGCAGGTCAAATTTACGGTTTCACTGTCGGAAAGCTGGCTGAAATTAATGTTTTTGTTCCCCGGGATGCAATTCAGTTGGCAGAAGAAATATTAAAACAAATCAATAATGATAACCTCAATAACAATTTTACCATGGACTCTGAATGACTCAAAAACATTTCACTGCTCATGTTTATAATAATTAAAATATTGCTTTTTCCCGAACAGCTTACGTTACGGAGGTAATATGATGGGAGATAATATGTGCTTTGGATGCAGCCAGGAAAATCCTAAAGGCCTGCAGTTAACTTTCCGCTACGAGGGAGACACTACGTATACCGAGTTTTATGCCGACAGCAACCACCAAAGTTATGATGGCGTTTTTCATGGAGGACTGATCATGGCTATTATGGATGAACTGATCGGAAATCATTTGTTAGCAAAAAATCATAAAACGGTCACGGGAAGGATAAGTGCCCGCTTCAAACGAACAGTCCCTATTGGCGAAAGGATATTGTTTGGATGCCAGATTGAGAAACAAAGGGGAAATCTTTTTGTTGTCAAGGCCTGGACAGAACTGGAAAACGGTGATAGAGCCGTTGAAACGGAAGCTCACATGATGGAGATTGAGTGAGGAGGTGTTTGTATGTGGGAATGCGGTTCCTGGCATGACAGCATTCTGGTGGAAGACCAGGTGTACCAGCTGGAAGAACTCCCTGAAAAATTACAACTTAAAGGCCTGGCTGATGCTCACCTGCAAAGGTGTGCCCAGGTAAACAAAGAAATGTTTTTACTTGTCTATCAAACAGAACCGGAAGTGGAAACATATTGTTTTTTTAATCCATTATTTGAAGTAATAGTAGAAGAAAAGCGAGCCATAAATAAATATGAACAAGACGATTACCCCCAACAATAATAACTCAGATTTAGATTTAAGTGTCGGTTTATCTGCCTGCCGAAGTTATAACCAGGGACAGGTCCTGGAGGCCGTTGAGGAGGCTCTTGAGCCCCTCGGCGGCCTAAAGTCATTTCTAAACAAAAATGACCGGGTGCTTCTCAAACCCAACCTGCTGACAAATGCTACCCCGGAAAGTGCGGTTACAACCCATCCCGAGTTTATCAAAGCTGTAGCCACAAAAGTATGGGAAGCAGGTGCCTCGCAAATATGCCTGGGAGACAGTCCTGCCCGCGGCTCCCTGGAACGGGTAGCCAAAGAATGCGACCTGCTGCGACTGCAAGAGGAAGCCGGTATTAGCCTGCTTCCTTTTAAAACCGCACGGAAAGTATCTTCGCCGACAGGATACCTTTTCCCCCTGGCAGAAGAAGCGTTCGGTTTTGATTTTGTAATCAACCTGGGAAAGCTGAAAACTCACGCTTTGACCGGGCTAACCGGTACAGTAAAAAACTGCTACGGATTTATGGTGGGAATGAACAAAGTTCAATATCATGCCCGATTTCCGCTGGTTCATGATTTCGCCCGCATGCTGTTAGAACTTTACCTGACTGTTCAGCCGGATCTTTCCCTGATCGATGGGGTTGTGGCCATGGAAGGACCGGGACCTCGAAGCGGCCGTCCCAAACCCCTGGGAGTTATTGCAGCTTCCACAAATGCCATTGCAGTAGATGCTGTCTGCGCAAAAATAACCGGCTTTTCCAGTAAAGAAATGACTACCTGGAGAGCGGCAGCAGAGCGGAAAATTGCTGGCAGCCAGTGGGAAAAATTGAAAATACACGGTCCCCTGGAAGAGCTGATTACCACCTCTTTCGATAAAGGAGCCTCAGTGGGAGGATGGTCCTTTCTCTGGAGAATTCTCCCTGCCAGGATGCGAAACTTGCAGGAACATTTTCGGTTATGGCCGGTAATCAACGAGCGCTGCATTACGTGCCGGCTTTGCTTTGAACACTGCCCGGCAGAAGTGCTTAAGTTGGAAACAGCGAACAATAATCAAAAGGTTGTTATTGACTATTCGGGCTGCCTGCGCTGTTACTGTTGCCAGGAAATATGTCCTGAAGGAGCAATTGAGCTGAAAAGGAAAAAACCTGAATAACAAAGCCCTTTATATTGCCCGGGAAAGCGCAGGATTCGACTCTTGACAGGCTTTCCCGAAAAATTTACTATACCTTTGAATGATTTTAGAAAGCAGGGAGTATCATGAACAAGCAGGATATAAAAGAAAAGCGGTATTATATTGAAACCATGGGTTGCCAGATGAACCTCCATGACTCTGAAATACTGGCGGGCCAACTGGAAAACCTTGGATACACAAAAGCAGAAAAAATAGAAGAATCTGACATTTTCATATTAAACACGTGCGCAGTCAGACGTAAAGCAGAAGAAAAAGTATTCAGCAGGCTTGGTAAATTAAAGCCCCTCAAGGATAATCGAAAAGAAATGGTTATGGTTTTATGGGGCTGCATGTCTCAGCAAGAGCATTTAGCCAGAAAAATGAAGGAGCGGTTTGACTTTCTTGATCTTATTAGCGGGACCCATTCACTGGGACGTTTTCCTGAACTGTTGGAACAAGCCGAAACCAGCAGGGGAACCATTTTAGCACTAGAAGAAGGAGAAAGTCGGGAAAATCTGCCAATAAAAAGGGAGCACGGATTTAAGGCCTGGGTGCCCATCAGCTACGGATGCAATAATTATTGCACCTACTGTGTTGTCCCTTATGTCAGGGGACCGGAAAAAAGTCGCTCACCAGAGTTGATTCTCAAAGAGGCAGATGATTTGGCCCGTACAGGTTATAAAGAGATCACTTTATTAGGACAAAATGTAAACTCATATGGAAAAGACCTGGATAAAAGCATTACCTTCGCCCAAATGTTAACGAAACTTGACCAGGTTCAGGGTGTTGAAATGATCCGATTTATGACTTCACATCCCCGGGATTTTTCTGAAGATATCATTGCTTCCATGCAGCAAGGGGAAAAGATCTGCGAACATATTCACCTGCCGCTCCAAGCCGGGAGTAACCGTATCCTGGAAAAAATGAACCGGGGTTACACGAAGGAATATTTTTTAAGTTTGGTTCAAAATATCAGGGATAATATACCTGGTGTTTCTATTACTACCGATTTAATTGTTGGCTTTCCAGGTGAAACAGAGGACGATTTTGCAGAAACATTATTTATGGTTCGAGACATTCAGTTCGATTCAGCTTTTACTTTTGTTTACTCAACGAGAGAAGGGACAGAGGCTTCAAAAATGGAGGATCAAATAGATCCGGAAACGAAAAAAAAGAGAATCATGACCCTGAATGATATTCAAAACGAAATCAGCCTGGCAAAAAACAAAAAGCTTATTGATACCGTGCAAACTGTCCTGGTCGAAGGGGAAAGCAAAACAGATCCGAATATGTTTACAGGGAGAACACGCACCAACAAGCTGGTCCATTTTCCATCTGCTTTTAATCTTGTGGGAAAACTGGTAAAAGTGAAAATTACTGAAGCACAGCCCTGGAGCTTGATGGGTGAAGTAAAAACGAGTATTTTTTAATTTTTATAAGATAGAGCATTCTAAGGAAAAAAGGTTGACAAATACTAAGTTATATTATAAACTAAAAAAGAATTTTAAAAATACTATTGGGGGATGAAAATGCAAACAGTCGAAGAGACTCTCCGAGCCAAAAAAATTAAGGTGACTCCCCAGAGGATGGCTGTTTATACAATCTTAAAAGAAACCAGAGAACATCCTAATGTAGAAATGATCTACCAAAGACTAAAGCCGAACTATCCCGCCATGAGCTTGGCCACAGTCTACAAGACAGTTGACGTCTTAAAAAAAGTGGGCTTAGTGCAAGAATTAAATGTTGGAGAAGGTGGACTGCGCTACGATGCAGTAACAACTCCACATTCACATACTTACTGTGAGACATGCAATAAAGTTGATGATGTTGAAAACCTACCTATAGATCAGTTCCAAAGCGAAGAACTTTTTGACAAAGTACATGAAGAAAAGGGCTTTGAAGTTGCCAGTGCACAATTGTATTTTTACGGAAATTGTGCCGAATGTCGCGAAAACGTGGTCTAATTTTTAATTTTTTTTGAATTTAAGCCCCTAAAGGGCTTTTTTTCTTTTTGGGAAGGATTCATGAACTCTGTCGAGAAAGAATAACGGTAGAGATAAAAGCAAGAGTTTATCTCAATCATCACTTAAGCGTGCTTATGATTTTTGGAATTGGATAGGAGGTGATTTTTGTGGCTATAAACGAAAAAGCGAAGGATCTGGGAAAGGAAATCAGAGAAACCCCTGAGTACCAGGAACTCGAGCGAACTGGGGAAAATTTGAAGGCAGATAGCTCTGCTCAACAGCTAATCCAGGATGTCCAAGAAATTCAAAGACAAATTGAGTTTGCTCAGCAGTCAGGTGTCCAGCCTGACCAGGAGCAAGTTGCCAAGTTTAATGACCTGAGAGAGCAGATGCATGCGAATATTTCCGTAAGGAACTTCATGAAAGCCCAGGAAGAATTTAATTCTATCATGAAATCGGTTAACGACGCGATAAGTGAAGGAATTACTGGCGAAGCACCTACAGATGAGACCGGCGAATAAGACGCATTCTTTTCAAGAAGCCTGTCAAAGAACCCGCTATCTTTTTAGCGGGTTCTTTTTTCTTACTGACAGGCTGTGATATAATAAACCAGTAAAGTTTGGATCAATAAAAGCAATGAAAACATGGAGGGAATGCATTGGCTGTTTTAACTCCAATGATGCAGCAGTATAAAGAAATAAAAAATGCTTACCCGGACACCATCTTGTTTTTCCGGGTTGGCGACTTTTACGAAATGTTTTTTGAGGATGCAAAACTAGCTGCCCGGGAATTGGAAATCACCTTGACCAGCAGGGATGGCAGTAAAGACGATGGAATTCCCTTGGCAGGAGTCCCCTACCATGCCGTTCAAAACTACATTGCCAGGTTGCTGGAAAAAGGTTACAAAGTTGCGATTTGTGATCAGGTTGAAGATGCAGCCCAGGCTAAAGGACTGGTCCGAAGAGAAGTAACCCGGGTTATTACCCCGGGAACAAAAATTGAAGACTCTTTCCTGGAGGAAAAAAGGAATAATTTCCTTGCGTCCGTAAGCAAAAATATACAAGATAATTCATTTGGCTTATCCATGATCGATATTTCCACGGGTGAATTATTTGCCCTGCAATTAAAAGAAATGGACCAGGTAGTTGATGAGCTTCACAGTTATCACCCGGCCGAGATTGTCCTGGATTCTCCTGCAGAGCAAGATACATACTTACAAAAACATTTACAACGATTTCTGCCTCAAACTTCCAGGAACCTGGAAGGGGAGATCACAGGGCTGGATGATGCTTGTGCTTATCTGAATACTATTTTCCCGGATGATCTGGTACAAAGCTCAGGAATCCTTAATTATGCTTCGGCGGCTTGTGCAACGGCGACAGCACTCAAGTATATCTCCAAGATGCAAAAGTTTGGTATCGACCATGTCAATCGTCTCCAGGTCCTGGACAGGAATGATTCCTTAAAGCTGGATGCCATTACTGTTCGTAACCTGGAAATATCCGAGACTTTTCGTACACGAGAAAAGAAACGTTCCCTTTTAGGGTTACTCGATCAAACCCGCACAGCTATGGGAGGAAGGCTGTTAAAAAAATGGATAGAAAAACCTCTTTTATGCAGTTTGGAAATACAAAAACGCTGGGATGCTGTGGAGGAACTGAAAAATAATCTGTTTATGCGAGGCCAATTGGCTGACCTGTTGAAAAATTGCTATGACCTGGAACGATTAAGCGGACGTATTAGCATGGGACAGGTCAATCCCAGGGATTTTTTAGCCTTAAAGGGAACCCTGCAATTACTGCCTGAAGTTAAGCAATCTTTAACTGAGTTTTCCAGTGAAAAAATAAACGAAATAAACGCAGATATACCTGGTTTTGCCGAACTCATTGAACTGCTTCAGCAGTCCATTGCTGAAGATGCACCTTTTACCCTGCGGGAAGGTAATATTTTTAAGGATGGATACAATACAGAAATTGATGAGCTTCGTGAAATTACCAGGAACAGCAAACAATGGATCCTTCAATTGGAAAAAGAAGAGCGGGAACGAACAGGCATTAAATCCTTAAAGGTAGGCTATAATAAAGTTTTCGGTTATTACATCGAAGTTACTAAATCCAACGTTCACCTGGTACCGGAGAATTATATCCGCAAGCAAACTCTGGTTAATGCAGAGCGCTTCATTACAGAGCATTTAAAAGAAAAAGAAATCTTAATTTTAAATGCGGAAGAGAAACTGGGTCAACTGGAGTACGAGCTGTTTGAAGAGGTTCGTCAACTGTCTGCCAGGTACACATTTAGCCTGCAAAAAGCAGCCCGAAATCTGGCGTTTTTGGACTGCCTGTACTCCCTGGCTGAAGTTGCCTCGGCTTACGGCTTTGTCAAGCCTGAGATAGTCCATTCAGCAGCACAAACTGTAATCCGGGAAGCCAGGCACCCTGTGGTTGAAGCTACCCAGGAGGTACCTTTTGTACCCAATGACTTTGTACCCGAAGAAAAAAGAATTATGGTGTTAACAGGGCCCAATATGGCCGGCAAAAGTACGTATTGCAGGAGCATTGCCTTACTCTTTATCCTGGCCCAGGCGGGTAGTTTTGTTCCCGCTGCAACCATGAAATTTGAACCCGTGGAACAGATTTTTGCCCGCGTCGGGGCCAGTGATGATTTAAGCAGCGGCCGAAGCACCTTTATGGTGGAAATGGAAGAAACAGGCTCCATTTTATCACAGGCCGGGGCAAAAAGCCTGGTGATTTTAGACGAGATCGGCAGAGGAACCAGTACTTATGACGGCATGAGCCTGGCCCAGTCTGTGCTGGAGTTTTTGCATCATGAAACAGGGGCAACCGTCTTGTTCTCCACTCACTACCACGAGCTAACCGTATTGGAGGAAGAACTAACCGCTGTAAAAAATTACTGTGTTTCCGTCCAGGAAAAAGGTGATGAAATCATTTTTTTACACAAAGTGGTACCTGGAAAAGCAGATAAAAGTTACGGTATCAATGTTGCCAAGCTGGCCGGCTTGCCGGAGAAAGTCATCGACCGGGCCCAGGAAATCCTAAGCAGAATGGAATCTGATAATAATCAAGACCCAACTATTTCACTGGTGCCAGGGCAGGAAATGAGCGGTCAATTATCCCTGGTTAAAGAGCCTGGAATCGACAACTCGCGCTCACAGAAAGAAAATAAAATCATCCAGGAATTAAAAAAGCTCAATCTCGTTAACATGACTCCACTGGAAGCTATTAACACACTTTTTACCATGCAGTCCAGACTTTCATCCCGTCATCAATCTTCTGGGGAAAAGGAACGATAATCATGCAGATTAAAAAACTGGATTCACAAACTACAAACCAGATAGCTGCCGGGGAAGTGGTTGAAAATCCTGCTTCTGTCATCAAAGAGCTGGTTGAAAATGCACTGGATGCCGGTGCCAACAGGGTTAAAATATCCTTCAAGCAGGGTGGCCTGGAAGAAATCACTGTTACTGATGATGGTCGGGGTATCCCCTCCGGTGAGCTACGTATGGCCCTTGAGCGCCATGCCACCAGTAAAATCGCCACCTTTGAGGACTTGCAAACTGTCAATTCCCTGGGCTTTCGAGGCGAAGCCCTTCCGAGCATTGCTTCTGTTTCCAGGCTTTCCATCACCACCATGCATGAAAAAGAAACGGTTGGCAGTTATGTTTTTTCCAATGGGGGAACAGAAACCCTGTTTAAAGAAACAGGGTTTCCCCAGGGTACCCGGGTTACCGTCAAAAATCTTTTTTTTAATACACCGGTGCGGAAAAAATTTTTAAAAAGTGTCTCTGCTGAAACCGCCAAAGCTACTAAATTAGTGCAAAACCTGGCCCTATCCAGGCCGGATATAGCCTTTTCATTAGATAGAAATCAAAAAAGCGTCCTGCAGACCCCCGGGGATAGCAGCATCCTTAATGCTATCCTGTCCATCTATGGTAATGAATTGGGGCATCAACTGGTACCCATTGAAGCTCACCTGGGGGAATATGCCCTTTTAGGTTATCTCAGCCATCCTGGTTATTCCAGGAACAACCGGAATTACCAGTTGTTTTTCGTAAACCAGCGTTATGTGAAAAGCAGCCTTATCCGTGAAGAACTGGACAGGGTTTTCGCCAGTTTTGTAACCTCAAAGCGATTTCCCATCGCTTTCCTTTATTTTGTTTTGCCGCCCGGTGAAACAGATGTTAATGTCCATCCCACAAAAACAGAGATCCGCTTCCATCATGAACCAGAGATTCGCCAGTTTATCAAACAAGCCCTAAAAGATCATTTTTCCACCAGTGCCAGGCCAGGTTGGAAAAATGCAGGCTTTCAGGCAAGTATTCATGCAGGATGGGAAGTGGATAAAAAAAGGGAAGAAGGGGGAGGGGGAAAAGAAAAAAAGCAGGAGCAACAGGAGCAAATAGAACAAGTAAAGCAACAAAAACAGGAATTCCAAGCCCACACCCTTAACACCCTTCCAACACCTTCACCACAGCAAAAGGGACAAGAAAGGGATGGGCAGTTAAGGGAAGCACAGCAGGTGCAGGAAGAAAAGAATAATTACCAGGCAGGCGACCTGAATGATACAGCTAAAGATCGGGTAATTTCCCCGGCCCCGGTTGAAAGTTTTTTTCACTATGATCTCATCCTGGGGCAATTGTTCAATACATACATCATGCTGCAAAAGAAAAACAGTTTGTTGTTCATCGACCAGCATGCAGCTCATGAAAGAATAATCTGGGAAAAGATGCTCCGTACAGAAGATAGAGAGCAGATCAAACAGTCAATTATTCCCTTAACCATGGAACTTTCCCCGGCTATGACGGAAAGCGCCTTGGAAAACCTGGATTTGCTATCAACTATGGGATTAGAAATGGAGCAATTTGGCAATAATACCTTTATTATCAGAACGGTTCCTGTGTTCATTAAAGATATTGTTACCGGCGAACTGCTGCAGGATATCCTGGAGTCCGTGTTACTTAACGAGTATCGAAAGGATAACAAGGTGGTCCAAAAAGAATTATTAATCCAGGTTTCCTGTAAGGGTTCGATAAAAGCAAACCAAAAATTATCTTTGGAAGAAATGGAATCATTAATCCAGCAATTAAAAAACTGCCAGGAACCTTTTTTTTGTCCTCATGGAAGGCCCGTGTATTATCAAATAGATAAAGACGAAATGGAAAAACAGTTCCACAGGCGAAACTGAAAGTGGGGGGAGAAGTATGTCTGCAAACGAAAAATTTCCGCTTTTAGTCATCGTAGGGCCAACAGCCGTGGGTAAAACATCCCTTTCGATTCAGCTGGCCCGGCAGCTGCGTGGCGAAATCATTTCGGCTGATTCGATGCAGGTCTACCGTTACCTGGATATCGGAACTGCCAAACCGACACCGGACGAGCAGAAAGAAGCACCACATCATTTAATTGACGTGGTCAACCCGGACCAGCGGTTTACTGTTTACGATTATCAAAAACTGGCCCAGAAAGCCATAGTTCAGGTATATGAACGGGGGAAGCTTCCTATCCTGACAGGCGGAACCGGGCTGTACATTAAAGCGGTCTTGGACCAGTACGCTTTTACTAAAACGCAGTCAGACTTGCATGGGCGCAAAGAACTGCAAAAGGAGGCTCAGAAAAAAGGCAAGGAACATCTCTATGCCCGCCTGGAAAAAATTGATCCGGAAGCGGCCCGAAGAATACATCCCAATGATCTCAGAAGAGTGATCCGGGCTTTGGAGTATTACCAGGTAACAGGCGAACCCATTTCCCAGCAGTGGAAAAAGACCCAAGAAAAAGAAAGTCCTTACCAGGCAATGATGGTGGGGCTGAACATGCCCAGACCATCCCTGTATGAACGGATAGAAAAAAGGGTTGATCAGATGATTGCAGAGGGGCTAATTGAAGAAGTAGAGGGGCTGTTAAAAGCCGATTACAACAAGAACCTGAAACCACTCCAATCCCTGGGTTACAGGCATATAATTAACTTTTTGGAGGGCAAATGGGAACTGGACGAAACCGTACACTACTTTAAACGTGATACGCGTAATTTCGCCAAAAGGCAGCTAACCTGGTTTCGAGCCGACCAACGTATTCACTGGTATGAACTGGATCCGGAAATGAAAGTGATTACTCATATTTTAAAAGCCATTTGTAGAGAAATAGAAGGAAATCAATTCACATCTAACGAATTTTAACAATACCAATAAAAGGAGGAGATTCAAGATGTCGAAGGGAACTTTCAATTTACAGGATAACTTTCTAAACCAAATTCGCAAAGATAATTTGCTGGCTACAGTTTTTTTGGTCAATGGTTACCAGATTAAGGGCAATATCCGCAGTTTTGATAACTTTACCATTTTGTTGGAAGTTGACGGCAAACAGCAGTTGGTATACAAGCATGCCGTCTCTACAGTTATCCCGTTTAAAAACATTTCCATTAATTTAAATCCTAATGAGCAGCAGAAGGATAATGCCTGAACTGGTTTAAAATAACTTTGATAAACCTTTTAGTGAAATTATGTTCAAAAGCACCGTACCCTTTCTATTTAAAGGCACTGTAAACACGGATGTCATTAAATTGTGTTATCCTGAGCCATATGCTAAAATATAAGTAAATTCTCAAGGTGAGGTGAGTTTCGTATTTCCAAAACGCTTGAGCCTGTTGTGATTATAAACCTGCATACGGGCGACGGTTTTTCTTATTCTTTAACGGAACTGGAGCTCCTGGTGGAAACTGCAGGTGGGAAGGTAGTAGCGAGGATTGAGCAGAAAAGAGACAAGCCGGATCCTGCCTATTTTATCGGTAAAGGTAAAGTTTCGGAGTTGGATGCTGTGATTGAGCAAACAGGTTCAGAACTTATTGTTTTTAATCATGAACTCTCACCGACTCAAGTAAGAAATCTGGAAAACTCCCTGGGTGAATCGGTTAAAATTGTTGATCGCACAGCCCTAATCCTGGATATATTTGCCAAGCGTGCCCTCTCCAAAGCCGGCAAGCTACAGGTAGAGCTGGCCCAACTTAACTATCTACTGCCCCGGCTAACAGGAAAAAGGTCCCATTTATCCAGGCTGGGAGGGGGAATCGGGACCCGGGGTCCTGGGGAAACCCAATTGGAAATTGACCGCCGGACAATCAACAAACGAATTGCTTCCCTGCGGAAAGAAATTGCTCAAATTCAAAAACATCGCAATCTTCACCGCTTTAGTAGGAAAGAACAGGGATTTCATGTCGCAGCCTTGGTGGGTTATACAAATGCCGGAAAATCCACCTTGCTAAATGCCCTAACGGGTTCAAAGGTTCTCACTGAAAACAAACTCTTTGCCACTCTTGATCCAACGGTAAAAAACATGCAGCTGGATAAAAACAGCAGAATCCTGCTGACGGATACTGTTGGCTTTATTGAAAACCTGCCACCACAACTGGTGGATGCTTTTAGTGCCACCCTGGGAGAAATAAAAGAAGCCGACTTGCTGCTTCATGTAATTGATATCAGCGATCCTGACTACCAGGAACGGATCGAAACAGTTAATACTATTTTAAAAAAAATCGGGCTGGGCGAGAAAGAAGAAATCCTGGTTTTTAATAAAGTAGATAGGTTATCAGAACAGGAACTGGCTGCCTACCAAAGAAGCCTTTCCAGGGAATACCCCGATTGTGTATTTATTTCTGCTGCAACGGAGCAGGGGTTCCAATCACTATATCAAATCATTGAACAGAAAACCTGTCAGAAAACGATCCGGATGAATATGTACATCCCATATGAAAACTGGCCCACCCTGCATCATTTATATAATAAAGGCAATGTATTGAATGTTGTCTATGAACAGGACTTCGTTCAAGTTGAAGTGGACTTAAAAGACACCTACAGCAAGGAATTTGAAATATATACCGAACCAGCAGTTCCCAAAAACAGAGAAGGATGAAGGTCTTTTGAATAAACAATGGTGGTCTATCCTAAACCTGAACGAAAAAATAGCCTATATTATTAAAGAAGCCGAAACAAAAGTGCAGGAACGTCACAGAAAAATTGCTGATACTACCCTGTTTAATCAGGCCAAAGTATTGGAAGCATTCCAGGCGGAAAATATTACCGATGACTGTTTTTCTTCCAATGAAGGTTATGGTTATAATGATTATGGCAGAGAAAAGCTGGAAGCTTTATTTTGTCGTGTTTTTTCTGGTGAGGATGCCATTGTGCGGCCTCATTTCGTTTCGGGCACTCACACTTTGTACACCTGTTTCCAAGGCCTGTTAAAACCAGGCGACCGGGCTATTTCGTTAACGGGAACGCCCTATGATACACTATCCAGGGCTCTTTCCAACTTGCCTGAACAGGGCATTGAATTTGTTTCCTTTGACTACCATGATGAAAAGTCCAACCCTGTTTGCAAATCCCTTGATGAGTACCTCATCTCTTTGTTGCAGGAACCAACAAAGCTGGTTTTCATACAACGTTCCAGGGGTTACAACTCCAGGCGTACCACATTAACTGTCGGCCAAATCGGGGAAATGGTTAACATCATACGAGAGTATAATCCGCAAATTACTATTTTTGTAGACAATTGTTATGGTGAATTTGTTGAGCCTTCGGAACCTCTCCAGGTTGGGGCCGATTTGATTGCAGGTTCTTTAATTAAAAACCCCGGTGGTGGACTGGCACCCACAGGAGGTTATGTAGTGGGAAAGAGCAACCTGCTTAAGCAGGTTAGTGAAGCCATGTCGGCCCCAGGACTGGGTAAAGATTTAGGTGCTTTCGTCTCGGGCAAAAGACTTTACTACCAGGGTCTTTTTATGGCTCCTCACCTTGTCGGAGAGGCCATAAAAGGTGCAGTAACCATGGCTGAAGCCCTGGCCTCGTTGGGTTACCGGGTTGAGCCTGGGCCGGAGGATAAGCGAGGGGATATCGTCCAGGCGGTTTACTTGAAAAACCGGGATGAACTACAGACCTTTTGCCGGGCTATCCAGCACTTTTCTCCAATTAATTCCCATGTAACACCGGAACCCGGGCAGACAGCAGGCTACACCGATCCCATTTACATGGCGGCCGGGACTTTTGTCCAGGGGGCATCCGGCGAGTTTTCTGCCGATGCACCAGTGCGGGAACCTTACGTTTTATATCTCCAGGGCGGCCTATCCTATCAACATATATTACTAGGGTTGGCTTCAATCATTAAAACGATCATTCGATGAATAAGGACTCCATAGACACCGGGTTCGTTGGGTGATATAATAAAACAATCTTTTTTTATCTAGGGGGGAAATAATGAATAACTATACTCATGATGATATTTTACATTTTGTTAAAGACCTTAAAATAGCATTTATCCGCCTGCAGTTCTCTGATATTCTGGGTATTACAAAAAATGTCGCCATTCCCGTACCCCAATTGCAGAAAGCTCTGGAGGGTGAACTAGCCTTTGATGGTTCTTCGATTGAAGGTTTTGTACGGATTGAAGAATCGGACATGCACTTAAAACCCGATCCCAATTCTTTTTGTGTCTTTCCGTGGAGGAAGGGGGAGGGAGCAACTGCAAGATTAATTTGTGATGTATATAATCCCGATGATACGCCTTTTACTGGTTGCCCGCGCAATACCCTACAAAGGGCCATCAGGAAAGCCGCTGACCTGGGTTTAGACATGTATGCAGGACCTGAACTGGAATTCTTTTTATTTTTACAAGATGAAAACGGGGAACCGACCACCGTCTCCCATGACCAGGGAGGTTACTTTGACCTGACCCCGGTAGACAAAGGAGAAAATGCCCGCCGGGATATTGTGATCAACCTGCAAAAAATGGGCTTTGAAATTGAAACATCTCATCACGAAGTTGCACCGGGACAGCATGAAATCTCTTTTAAATATGCCGACGCATTGAACACAGCTGATAATATTGCCACCTTTCGCTTTGTAGTACGGACCATTGCCATGGCCCATAACCTGCACGCTACGTTTATGCCCAAACCAGTTTATGGCATCAACGGTTCAGGAATGCATACACACCTGTCCCTGTTCCAAGGCGATAATAATATTTTTTATGACCCGGAGAGCACCAACCAGCTCAGCAGTAAAGCTTACAATTTTATCGGGGGATTGATGGAGCACGTTAAGGGTTTTACTGCCATAACAAATCCCATCGTAAATTCTTACAAAAGGCTGGTCCCCGGCTATGAAGCTCCAGTATACAATGCCTGGTCCGAACGGAATCGGAGTCCACTAATTCGTATTCCAGCCAGGAGAGGCGTTGGAACCCGGGTGGAACTACGGTCACCCGACCCGGCCTGTAACCCGTACCTGGCTATGGCTGTAATGCTCCGTGCCGGGATTGACGGCATTGAACGCGATCTTTCCCCTCCAGATCCGGTAGACTTCAATATTTATGAACTCAGCGAAAAAGAGCGGATTAAAAGAGGTATTGATATTTTACCCATCAATCTGGGCATGGCTTTAAAAGAACTGAAAAATGACGAACTGATCAAGGAAGCCTTGGGAGAACACATTTTCAACCGCTTTTATGATGCCAAAACCATCGAATGGAACAATTACCGCAGCCAGGTCCATGCCTGGGAAACCAACCAGTACTTAAAAGTCTTTTAGTATAAAAAATCGTGTTTTGGCGCTGTCGTCCGGGCGCGAAATAACATAAAAAAACACCCGGGACATAACTCCCGGGCGTTTTTTTATGTTTAAGTGGTCAGGCAGCTACTCCATATTTCTAATCAGGCCGGTTACTTTCCCTAAAACTATCACATCTTCCGAAACAATAGGGGAGTAGTTGGCGTTTTCAGGCTGTAACCTGAAATGTGCTTCTTCTTTGTAAAATCTTTTTACTGTGGCTTCATCTTCCAGCAGGGCGACAATAATCTCACCATTTTCTGCTGAAGGCTGCTGCCGTACCAGGACCATATCCCCGTCCAAAATCCCGGCTTCCGTCATGCTGTCTCCCTTAACATGTAACAGAAAAACTTTATCGTTTTTGACCATTTCCTCGGGAACGACAAGATAGCTTTCAATATTTTCCTCGGCAAGTATAGGTGTTCCAGCGGTAACCTGACCAACCAGCGGAACTACCTTGGACCGGTGTCTTGGCCTGGTTGATGAGCTTTTTGTGTCCACAATTTCGATGGCCCGGGGTTTTGTCGGGTCTCTTCGAATATAGCCTTTTTTCTCCAGGGCTTTTAAATGGGCATGAACTGTCGAACTGGATTTCAAATTTAATTCCCGGCATATTTCCCGCACAGAAGGGGGGTAGTTTTTATTGACCACCTCTTCACTGATAAAGTCCAATACTTCCTTTTGTCTTGAAGTAAGATTTTTCACTGCTGATCATCCACCTTTTTAGAGAATATAAAATGATTAAGAAATATTATACCATAAACCAGATGAAAAGGCAAACAATGGTTTGTGTAGAATGCTTATTTGGGAAACTATGTTGTTATTACTTGAAACCCATTTTTGAGAACCCATTATAGCAGGAAAAAGTAAGGGGGACGCCACTTTTCGATGCGTCCCCAAATAATATTTCTTGAACAGGGAAAAGGAGACTCAAACAGGAGACTTAAACAGAAGACTTAAAGACCAATTTTCTGGTTTTCTTCTTCCAGGCTGATTTTGCTGTTACCGTTATAATGATTGTTCAGGTAGGTATATTTTTTCAGCAGTTTGTTAATCCCGTCCAAGTACGCCTTAACACTGGCCTCGACAATATCCGTGCTCATTCCCCGACCAATAATGTTTTTATCATCATATGTTATTTTAATCGAAACTTCACCCAGGGCATCCCGGCCGTGGGTTACAGCCCGCAAATTATAGCTTTCCAGCCGGGGGTTTACTCCAGTAATTTTATCGATAGCATTGTACGCTGCGTCAATGGGCCCGGCACCACTGGATACTTCCTGCAATATATCTTCATCTTTGCGAAGTCGGACCACTGCAGCTGGAATGGTTTTGGTGCCGCTGCTGGTCTGGAGATACTCCAGTTCGTACGTTGGTTCTGCATAAGAGACATCGATCATCAATGCTTCCAAGTCTTCATTATACACTTCTTTCTTTTTGTCAGCCAGTTCCACAAATTTCTGGAAAAACTGTTCAAACTCTTGATCATCCAGGTGATAATTCATCGTTTCCAACTGATGTCTTACCGCATGGCGCCCGGAACGGGCAGTCAAGACCATCTGGGCGGCCTGACCGCCGATTAACTCGGCATTAATGATCTCATATGTGCTCTTATCTTTCAGAACACCATCTTGATGGATTCCTGATGAATGGGCAAAGGCATTGATCCCGATGATAGCTTTGTTAACCGGAATGGGGATCCCTGTAAGCTTACTGACTAGCCTGCTGGTGCGGTATATTTCCTTTTCATTGATTTCCGTCCAGTAGGGATAGCGATCTTTACGAATCTGCAGGTTCATCACGATCTCTTCAAGAGAAGCATTGCCGGCCCTTTCACCGATACCATTAATATTACACTCAATTTGCCGGGCGCCATTTGCCACTGCGGCCAGGGAATTGGGAACTGCAAGGCCCAGGTCATTGTGACAATGCACACTGATAGTAGCCCTCGAGATATTGGGCACCTGAGTCTTTATCTTCCGGATTAATTCCCCGAATTCATCGGGGGTAGTATATCCTACTGTATCAGGTATATTCACCACCGTTGCCCCGGCATCAATCACTGCCTCAACTACTTTCATAATATAATCAGGTCTGGCCCTGGTAGCGTCTTCCAGAGAATATTCCACGTCATGGGTGAACGACTTAGCATACTTAACTGCCTTAACCGCTTCTTCCAGGCAAACTTCTGGAGATCTGCGCAGCTTTTTTTCCATATGAATATCGGACGCTGCTAAAAAGACGTGGATGCGGGGTTTTTCAGCCTCTTTCACTGCATCCCAGGCACAGTCTATATCTCCTTTCACAGCTCTTGCCAAAGCAGTAATCACCGGCTTTTTAACCTCTCGCGATATTTGCTGGACCGCATTTAAGTCTCCCGGGGAAGAAATAGGGAAGCCTGCTTCTATTGCATCAACATTAAGTCGTTCCAGTTGCTTGGCAATCTTTAATTTTTCCTCGGGGTTAAGCTTGGCCCCTGGGGTTTGCTCTCCGTCACGCAATGTGCTGTCAAAAATCATAATCCTGTTTTCCAACTTTAATCACCTCTAAAGTATTTGTAATTAAAAAACCTTTCGCCTAAATAATATAGAGACGAAAGGTATCTTCCGTGGTACCACTCTACTTGACAGACTTTAATTCTGTCCGCTTAAGTGTTCTTCTTTTAACGGTGAAGCACCGTCCGAACTTACTCTTTGTCATTTCAGCCGGCTACTCGCAGGGGAGTTTCGGTGAAAAAAGAAGAGGTTACTCTTTCAGCAGATGGTAACTCTCTGGGCACTTCTTTAATCCCTACTGATCCTGCTCATTGTTTTTTGAACTATGAACTTAAACCTTATCATAAACTTTTTTCCCCTGTCTGTCAACATCGTTTTCTATGAAAGCTAAAAAAGTCTTTAACCTCGCTGTAGAATTAATAATATGTGTTCTGTTAGTTTTATTTATATAATATATACGGCATTATTCCTTTACAGAGCTAGAATTTTCATATAAAATAGTATTTAAAGAAGATTTAGAAAGGAGCGATAAGCATGGATAGCAAAGGAGACTTTTTAGCAGGAGTACTTGTCGGTGCTGTTGTAGGAGCAGTTGCAGGGATACTTTTTGCTCCGTATTCTGGCAAAGAAACCAGGATCCGTATCGCTGATAAAGGTAAAGACTTGAAAGAGCAAGCAGTAGATACAGCAAAAGAAAAGAAGGAGGCTGTAATCAGTTCATCTAAAGAGTTTATCGATAACGTAAAAGAAAAACTTCCATTAGATTCAAATTAATTAAATGATACCAAATTAATATAAGAAATATAGTAATGTGTTTTAAAAACTATTATATTAATAACAGGAAAGCTGGAATTAAGCATCTGAAAAACCAGATTTTCCCTTTACATTTTCTTTGTTATCATTTAGAATGACCAATTAAGGTAATCAATTAAATCAATTAATTAATTATAGGAAAGGGGAGGAAATCTATGAATGGTAAAGGAGATTTTTTAGCAGGAGTATTTGTCGGCACAGTA
>CAZOOA010000009.1:0-66759 GCA_964581355.1 uncultured Desulfovibrionaceae bacterium
GATAACTAAAAATGCTGCTAACAAGAAAATAATTTTTGGTTTTATTACTTTAGTGCCTCCTTTAAATTTAACTTGCTTATACAGTAAACAAACAACTGATACAATTGGTTCACAAAAAAGGGAAATATTTATTTTTGTCAAAATAATATGAAGGGGGGAATTATATGTCATCAAGCAAAGATTGGCTTAAAGCTAAAAAATTATTCCTGAATTTTCATCTCCAGGTTTTCAGGGTTGTCAAGTCAGTAATAAACAACAAGCAGGACGCTGAAGATATAACACAGGAAACCTTTATCGCCTTTTTTCTATCTTGCAGCATGGATGATTTTGAAAACGAAAATCAAATAAAGGCTTGGCTGTTTCGTACTGGAACAAATAAGGCCCTTAACTTATTATAAAGAAAAAGCAAGACCCCTCTTTTTGCTGATGACTATTTTCAACGCCTTGAAACGAGTGAACCTGACAACCCAGAAATCAACGTAGAAAGAAATGAAGCTGTTAAAACAATACAAAAATCCTTAAATATGCTTCCTCCCGACCTTAAGATAATTATGGTATTGTATTATTACAACGAAATGCCCCAAAAAGAAATCGCTCAGTTAATAGGCATTCCCTTGGGGACTGTTAAGTCCAGATTAAATAGAGCTCGTGCATTAATGAAAGAGTCTCTTCACGCAAAGGAAGTTGGGGCTTTTGATACAGGTGGGAAGGAGGTTTTCTTTTATGAATGAATTGGATAAGTTAATTAAAGAAGCTGTCCATAAAGAGGTCGAAAGTCAAGGAAACCCAAACTCCAAAAAAATGTGGAAAAATATTGGAAGAGTGATGGGGCTTTCCTTTAATAAGAGGAAAAAGTTCGGGCTTAAGGTTGCAATTATCGTTTCGGCCCTAGTTTTGGTATTTTATATAAGTTTACCTACTTCTCTAGAAGCTTTGCCGTTTGGGAGTGTTTTCCACAATGTTATCAAAGAATATATTGATGAAACCAGAGTCAATATTAGGCATTTCTTTTTTGGGGAATCAGATGTGCCTGAGCATATCAGAGAGGTTACTCCTGAAGATACAGAAAGAATCCATACGGGTGATATGATTACCGAAACGAATATAGAAGAGCTCCTTGGCCTTTATGAAGGAGACTTTTATTTCTTTAAAGATGCATCACTAGAGGATGTCCAGAGAGTCTATTATTACGAAATAGATGCTTCTTGGGTAATTTATTGTGATTTACTCATAAACAATAGCTCAATTACTTTCATGCAAAGAGATTTAAGTGATAAAAAAAATATAGGTAAGACTTACGATGTTGATGACACAGAAGTGTATTTCGAAAGAACCGACGGCATTGAGTATATGATTAGCAGGCAGCGGTTTGATGTTGTTGAGATAGAATGGATATATGAGAATAAACTTTTTAAGATATCTTCCACTTTGGATGTGGAAAGAATGCTTGAGATGGCGCAATCCGTTATAGTTTTCCGAGATTAGTTGTTTTGTAGTTGACTCTCTTCTTCAAGTAAGCTTGTTTTCTATGTCTGTCATCCTTCTTGAATTTGCAAAGCTATTTAAAAGTAAAAGGACCTGTTTCTCGGTCCCTTCACTAAAATATGGGTTTATTTTATCATAGTTAAGGCTTTAAAACTATACTTAAAGTTACATTGAAATGCATTGATCAAAAAACAAAAATGTCATTATACTGTATTCCAAAATAAGGCAATTCAACCACAAAATCCGATTTTAAATAATTGGACACTATGACAGAATGCTCATATTTCAACCACAAAATCCGAATACCCCTATTTTATTGCGTTTACATCGGGAAGAAGGGGACAGTTATGTCGCTTTCCCCTTCGGTCCTCCGCTTCGCTACGAAAAGTGCCAGAATCGTCTCCGCTGATTCCTTTAAAAGAGTGCTGAGTAGTTATGCTGATTTATTCGTAGTTGTTAGCGGCAGACCAGGTGCGGACACTGTCTTCCAGATCAGATAAGGCAGCGTGTTTGATGGTTATACCAATGATTACAATGTTTTCACCGTTGATAAATTGCCCCATTTCTTGGTGGGTTTTGTGATGGGCTTCCCGGTAATAGCGTTCTTTGTCCGTTTCCTGTGGCACGATGGCTGCTCTGCCATAGAGAGTGCAGCTTAAGGGTGCCTTTGATTGATCTTCCAGGTTATGAAGCAAAATAGCAACAGCAGGATTTTCTATCATATATCTTACTTTGGTGGTATCTGCTCGGCTGCTTACAATAATCAGTCCTTCTTCTTCCAGGTAGGTAAAGTTCATCAAACTTAGGTGCGGAAGATCCTTCGAACTGGTGGCCAACGTACACAACTTCTCCGTTTCCAAAAGCTTTTTTATTTCCGGGAGTAACTTCATCATACACCTCCAAAGCTGTGCCAGTGCATCCTTATGCTGACACAGGCGGAATTTGCTGTCTTAACTTTTCCTTATTTTATCATGCTGCGCGGAAAAAAACAGCAAATTATTCTTGCCTGTAAAACACATCTTGCTTAACGGCAAATATTGAATTAGAAGACACCGATGGCCTGATGTGGGTGTGTATTTGCGAAAGTTTCTATGATATAATTAGCCAAAGGGGGGAGAAAAATGTTAATCAATGAATTAAAAGCCGGTGACAAACTCAAGATGAGTGTTGTCTGCGCCAGGACCGGTATTGTTTTGTTGCCAGCGGGAACAGTCTTAACCCAGGCACATATCGATCACCTTGCCAACCGGGACGTATTTCTTGGCTCGCAACAGGAAATTGCCCGGGAACAGGAACGAATAAAGAAGATTTTTAACCAGGTAATGTCAGGGAGCGCTCCCTTTGGTAGAGAAAAAATATCGGAAGAAGCAAAAAGAGAATTTGAGATCTTAAAGGAATCCGCTTATGATGTTTATTATGACAGGAAAAACTGGAACAAATCTAAAAAGGCAGTTCACGACCTTTTAAACACAGAAAACCTGTCTGACCTGATTTCTATCTCCACAGCTGAAAAAGTGGAGACGGTAGAACAAAATGCCCTAAACTCTTCTATCCAGGTGGCCTCTTTTATGAAGAATATGGATGTGTCTAAAGAAAAAAAGGAATCCCTGGTGATTGCCGCTTATTTAGCGGATATTGGTTTAAAGGAAATCACAGATGATAATGCCATAAAAAACCACGATGTCGACCACAAAAACCATCCCCAGGAAACACTCAGGGTTGTAAAAGAACTAGAGCCCAACCTGGTACAACCCATGACAAAAGCCATCATGCAGCATCATGAAACGTTGGATGGGTTGGGGGTGCCGCATGGGATTAAAGATGTAGATCCATCAGCCCAGTTAATTGGGGCTTGCTATAAGTTGAATCTTACCAGCGCAGAAACAAACTCTGCCTCGGAGATACTGGAAAGGTTCTATGCACTGAATGAAAAGTATTCACCGATTATTTTGCGGGTTTTGTTTACTTCGGCTTTCATCCTGCCTGAAAAAAGAAAAGTTACCCTGGACGGCAAGAAAGCGGTTATCGAACAGCATAACCCGGAAAACCCCGACAGGCCCATTGTAATGGTTGAATCCGATACGGATTATCGAGGCTACAGGTATACAGACCTGACAAAGGATTTGACCAGCTTCATTGATTTTTAGCTTGAAGCAACGATGAGCAGCAACCTTTCAAGCGCAAGGTGTGAGGTCCAAGCGGGAAAGCCATGCCTGCGCTTTTCTTTTTTGTTTCGAGGTTACCGGGAGCAGCGAAAAGCATCAGCCATTGTGAAGAGAAGCTGGCCTGCAAGTAGGTACGGGTGGCCATAAAATATATCCAGGAAATGGGCTTTCACTGCGTCCGTGTTCCAACATCTATTTACAATTTTTGTAAATTCCAGCTCTTGACAAGGCAAATTTTAGCATGTATAATTTTATATGCAGTATTAAGCATATATTTTCATTAGCGCTTGTTTAAACTTACAGGGAATGTAGAAAGAAAATGACAGCCAGGAACTGGGAAAGAATTTCAGCCGCCTGGTTTTTTATCAAATAAAACATTATATCTTTTTTTCTAAAGGAGGGAAGTAAAAATGAATCTGGACTCAGTCAAGAAACTGGCAGCCGAACTGGCCCTGGACAAAGCAATCCAGTATATGACCAAAGATCCTGAAAACAATCTAAATACCATAATGAACTTCCTGGAGAAAACAGCTGTGTTACCTCACCATAAAAGAATGATCGATGTGATGAAAAAACGATTTGAAAGAGATCCCGGAGTGAAAGAGCAGGCCAGGCGGGTTGCGAGCAATCCGGAAATGCTTCACAAGTTAATTAACTCCTGGATTATTGAAGGAACTTTTATCGGGAAGCAGAAAAGGAATCAGGTGGCAGAGGAAATTGGGGCCAATGTCCCTGCGGCGCTTCTTATTGATCCTACCTCGGCATGCAATTTAAGTTGCGATGGTTGCTGGGCCGGGGAATACGACAAAGCTGACAAGCTGGACCCTGAACTATTTAGCCGGATTATTTCCGAGGCCAGGGATCTGGGTATCCATTGGATTGTGTTGTCAGGTGGGGAGCCTTTTGTTTATCCCCACCTTTTAGATGTGATCGCTGAACATCCTAACTCTTTCTTTATGGCTTACACCAACGGCACTTTAATTGATGATAAGGTTGCTGACCGGTTGGCCGAGCTGGGCAACTTGTCCCCGTCCTTTAGCCTGGAAGGTTGGCAGGAACAAACCGATGCCCGGCGTGGAGCAGGCACCTTTGAACAGGTTACAGGGGCCATGGACAGTTTAAGGGAGCGGGGAGTTTTTTTTGGCGCTTCGATAACGGCGATGAGAAACAACGTGGATATCCTGTTCAGCGATGAGTATATTGACTTTCTCATTGAAAAAGGGGTTCTTTATGTCTGGTCGTTTCACTATGTCCCTGTGGGAAGAGACCCCAATATAGACCTCATGCTTACTCCTGAGCAGAGGCTTTGGTTGGTAGACAGGGTCACGGAACTCCGGCGCAATAAGCCCATTTTTATCGCTGACTTCTGGAACGATGGTCATCACACAGAGGGTTGTATCGCGGGCGGCAGGCAGTATTTCCACATTAACGCGGCCGGCGATGTGGAGCCATGCGCCTTTGTCCACTTTGCGGTGGATAATATTAAAGACAAAAGCGTAAAGGAAGTACTGCAAAACCCGTTTTTCCTTGAATACCAGAGTAGAATTCCGTTTAACAATAATCATCTGGCACCCTGCCCGATTATTGATGTTCCCCGGGCACTGCAGGGCATGGTCGATGAAGTGAATGCTAGTCCAACCCACAAGGGTGCCGAGCAGGTGCTGGAAGGGGAAGTGGCCCATTACCTGGAGGCCCTTTCCAAGCAGTGGAGAAAAGCAGCAGAAGAATATGAAAAGACGGTGAAAGAGGACACCTAAAATAATGGTGAATAAGGGCAGTTTATTCTCACATATGTTTTACATGCAACAAATTATGCAACAGTTTCACAGGTTTCTTGTAGTGACATCGATCAAGATAAGGGCATCATGCGGCTTGCTAACTCATGTTAGTCGGCCGTTTTTTATATTCACGGGTTTTCCCGGCCAGGCTTTTGTCCTGGCCAAGCTGTTCCAGGAAGGAATCATGTCTTGTTCTGCAGGCTTAGTTCATTTGTCCGGATGATAGGACCAAAACAATGCTCAAACATCTTTATAAAAGTAAGGGTTTGAACCTTTTTAGCACAAACCCAACTTTCGTCAGGTCTCATGGAGTAGGGGTTTGAGGTATGATGGTATCAGTTTAAGACCCAATGTTGTAAGGGAGGGAGAAAGCATGTCTGCAGAACTGGTCGTTGCTAAAAATGTAAAAAAGCGATACCAAATGGGTGAAGTAACGGTCTATGCTCTTCGGGGAGTGGACTTTACCCTTTATCATGGAGAGTTGGTGGTTGTCCTGGGGCACAGCGGTTCAGGGAAGAGCACACTGGTTAATATCGTGGGGGGGATGGACCAGGCCAGCGAGGGAGAGCTGTACTTTAATGGGAAAAACCTGCATGATGCGGGGGAGGCTGAGCTGACCGGTTACCGCCGCAGTGAGGTGGGCTTTATCTTCCAGTTTTATAACCTGATGCCTAACCTGACCGCTTATGAAAACATTGATCTTTCCGTCCAGATATCCACGGACCCCCTGGATGTAAATGAGCTATTGGGTCAGGTGGGTTTAAGTGACCGGGGAGATCACTTTCCATCCCAGCTTTCCGGTGGGGAGCAGCAGCGGGTGGCTATTGCCCGGGCCCTGGCCAAGAACCCTCGTCTACTTCTCTGCGACGAACCGACAGGGGCCCTGGACCTGCCTACAGGAAAGCAGGTTTTGAAATTGCTGCGGGACTTCTGCGACAATTACAACAAGACTGTTGTGATCATTACCCACAACACCAATATCAGCCAGATGGCGGACCGGGTGGTTTATTTGAAAGATGGCCTGGTGGATTGGGTGAAGGTAAACGATGAGCCGGTACCGCCGGAGGAAGTGAGCTGGTAATGTTAAAGAAGAAAATGCTGCGGGATATGTTAAGTAACAAGGGTTCTTACCTGGCCTGCCTGGCATTGATTATCATCGGTTTGTTGGTTTTTGTCTCTTTTTCCATTGCCAAGGATAACCTGTATCTTTCCCAAAACAACCTCTACCGGGACAAAAATTTTGCCCACGGCTTTGCAGAACTGGAGTCCATGCCTTTCGGAAACGCGGAAAAACTTTCCAGGGTAGATGGAGTGGAGCAGGTAAGCGGGCGCCTGGTCAAGGAGGTAAGGGTCAACAACCTGGAGAGTGAGGAAAGTATCTACCTGCAGCTGGTTTCCCAGGACCTGGCTGACCCGGAAAGATTAAATAATGCCGGGCTGGTGTGGGGACAGGAATTGTCGGATAGGCGGCTTGATGCCTGGATGGATAGTGCTTTCATCGAAGCCCATAACTTGGAGCAGGGCGATACACTGGAAATCATTGCCGGGGGACGGGTAGAAGAACTTTCTTTAGAAGGTGAAGCTGTAAGCCCGGAGTTTGTCTATATGTTGAGGCTGGAAACCGAGCTTTACCCCAACCCGGAGCAGTTTGGTGTGGCTTTTCTCCCCCTCGAAACCATGTGGAGACTTTTCCCCGAAGAGCGGGGCACCATAAATGATTTGGTCTTTACCCTGGAGGAAGGAGCCAGCTATGACCGGGTGGAAGAGAGCCTGGAGTTGGAACTGGAACGCTATGGGTTACAATCCATGTACCCCAGGGAAGACCAGGTTAGTCACTTTATGCTGCAGGAGGAAATCGAGGTCATTGAAGCGCTTTCCGCATTTTTTCCTGTGCTGATTTTGTCAATTGCTGCCTTTATTATTTTTATCCTTCTAAAACGGCTGGTGGACCAGCAGCGGACACAAATCGGGATTTTAAAAGCTTTTGGCTATACCAGGCGGGAGATTATGCTGCACTACCTGTCCTATGCCCTGGTTTTGGCCCTGCTCGGTGGCGTGCTGGGGAGCGTCATGGGTATGTGGGCGGCAAACCCTTTAACTGTACTTCTGTATGATTTTTTCTATCTTCCCGAAGTCTACGAGGGCTTTTCCCTGTCTTACCTGGTCCTGGGTATTGTATTATGCCTGGTGGTGCTGGGTTTCGCCGGTTACATGGGCTGCAGAAATGCCTTAAGGCTTGAGCCGGCCGAAGCTATGCGGCCTCCTGCGCCGGTCTCCGGGAAAAAAAACGTCCTGGAGAAAGTTGGCTTTTTTACGGAGATGCTGACTGTCCAGGGCAAGATGGCCATCAGGAACCTGGGCAGAAGCCCGATCAGAAGCGGCTTTATGTTTTTTGGGATCATGGTCAGCTGTGCCCTGGTGTCTTTTACCTGGTCCCTGGTTTCTGAGGCGATGCCAAAATTTATGTTCCATCAATACGAGGATGTAGAAGTTTACGATGCCAAGATCCGGCTTCATGACCCGATGGCTGCCTTTCCGGTCCAGCAGGAACTGGAAAGGGCTTCCGAGGTGAGTAGAGTGGAAAAGATGGCTGAAGTGCCGGTGAAGTTTTCCCATCAGTGGCGGGAAGAAGATGTGATCTTGTTGGGCCTGCCCCGGGAGGGCAGGCTGTACAATATCCTGGATGCCGATGGTAACCGTCTTAATCCTTCCGAAGAGGGGTTAATTGTTTCAGAACGCTTGGCGGAGAACCTGGGGGTCCAGAAAGGTGATTTGCTGGAGCTGGAAAGCCCTTTCTTGCGCCATGTTGATGACTCGATAGAAGTTATGGTTGTAGATACGATTCCCCAGTATATTGGCATGAACGCTTATATGGAGCTTTCGGGCCTGTACGAAATGCTGAACCAGCACCCATTTGTAACATCACTGCTGGTTAATCTTCACCATGAACAGGATAGTTTGTCATCTGTCCATGAACGTTATAGAGAGAGCGATATGGTTGCCGGGGTTGACGGCAGGGAAGGCCTGCTCAGCCTCATGGAAGAGTACTGGGAAATGGCTTATGGAACGCTTTATCTTTTTGTGCTGATCGGCATCATCTTTAGTTTTGCCATCATTTATGTTTCCAGCTTTATCATTTTATCGGAACGCAACCTTGAACTTGCTTCCATGCGGGTCCTGGGTATGACTTCCCGGGAAGTGTTATCGGTTGTTACCTTTGAACAGTGGTTTCTCAGCGTCTTTGCCGTGCTGGCGGGGATTCCCCTGGCCCAGTTGATCCAGGTTGGCTTTGCCGGGGAATTCAGCACAGACATGTACGCCATGCCTGCGGACGTGTCTGCTCAGGCTTTTTTCGTAGGGGGTTTGTTTACAATATTTTCTATCTGGGTGGCCCAGCGTTTTGCCTTAAGCCGGGTGAAAAAATTGGACCTGGTGGAAGTCCTGAAATCCAGGGAATAAGAACAAAGAGATTAGTAACAGGGAGGGGTTAGGATGAAAACGAAGTGGAAAATAACCCTGGGTGCTGTAGTGGTACTGTTTGTGGCTGCCTTTGCTGTAACCCAGCTGATGCAGGGAGTGGAGGCAGAGGTGAAAAAAGTAACTCCCCGTGATCTGGCGCGGAGCTTTACTGAAGAAGGGGAGGTTGTTCCCCTGAAGGAGCGAAAAGTATATGCGCTATACAATGCCCGTTTAGCAGAGTTGTTGGTTGAAGAAGGCGATCAAGTGAGCCAGGGCGAATTGCTGGCTGTATTGGAGGATGATGAATTGACATACTCCTTGAAAGAAATGCAGGCGAAACTAGGAGCACTTGAGGGTGAAAAAATGCAATTGGAAGAAGAGCCCGCTGTCTCAAAGCAGGAAAGTTATGAACTTCGGGTAGATGAGGCAGAAGACAGCCTGGAAGCTGCAAAACGTAACCTGGAAAGAATGCAAACAATCCATCAGGAGGGATATGAATTAAGGGTCCGGGATGCTGAGAAAAACCTGGAAGTGGCAAAACGAAACTATGATCGAGTTAAGAAGCTTTATGAAGCGGATGTTGTGTCCCGGGCTGATTATGAAGAAGCCAGCGATGAGGTCATCAAAGCGGAGAGCCTTCTTGCTCAGCAGGAGCAAGAATTAAGAGTTTTCTCCGAAGCAGAGTATGAACAAGCGGAAGAAATGGTGCAGAAAGCTGAATATAACTTGGCTCAACAGGAAAAAGCCCTGCAGGTTTTACATGAGTCTTATCAACCACCTGAAGGAAGCAGGGAAGTAATCGCCTCCCAAAGAGAAGCCATTCATGCTCAAATAGATCTGTTAAACCACAAGATGAATAATCATAGTATAACAGCACCTATTAGTGGAATTATTACTGATATTAACAAACGGGAAGGAGAGCTGGCAGGTTCTCAGGCTTCTTTGATGAGAATTATGCAAAACGATGAACACCAGGTGGAAGCCAGGGTGCTCACCCGCGATATATACGATATTTATGAGGGTATGTCAGTTAACCTGATTTTAGAATTAAGGGATGATGATGTCGTTTTTCCGGGAGAAGTTATAGAAATAGCCCCCTATGCGGAGAAAGACTACTCTCCCCTGGGTTTGGAAGAAGAGCGTGTTAAAGTTACTATAGTCCCGGATAGGCCGGAAGATTTATACATTGCTCCTGGATACAAACTCGATGTTGAATTTACAACAGAGAAGCAGTCAGATGTGCTCGTTGTTCCCCAGTCCGCATTATTTACCTTTAACGGGGAAGATGCTCTTCTGGTTGTTGAGCATGATCAGGTTGCTGTGCGAGCAGTCAAAACGGGACTGGAGACGAGAAGAGATGTTGTAATTACGGAAGGCCTGCAAGAAGAAGATTTAGTAATCCTTGATCCTCAAGCAGAAGACTACTCTGAAGGTGATAGGGTTTCATATTCTGTTGTTAATTAAACAGACCCGGCGCTTCTGGGGCAAATGAAACACAAAATTGAAAAGCGGCAGAGCTGAATTAAAGTGTTGGTGTGCAGCATAATTAATAGCCATTCAATTAGGGTTAAACAAAAAACGAAGGAGGGAAAAAAATGAGTAAAAACAGCCAGGCCAACAATGGAGAGCATGTATGGCGTGTCCAGGTGCGCTCTGCAGGACACCTGGATTACTGGATAGCGGATTATTTTGGGGGACTTGCTATCATTCATGAGCTCGATGGCAGTTCCACCTTAAAAGGGGATTTGCCGGATATGCCGGCTGTTTATGGTTTAATACTGCAATTAAGGGATGCAGGGATCTTTTTGCTCTCCCTTAAAGTAGACAGAATGCAGTGCAATCCGTAAATTTATCCTTGCACAATTACGAATATGTATTATAATAGAATGAATCGTGATTATAAAGTGAAAGGATTGATTGGCTTGATTAAAGTAACGGAAAAAGCTGCAGAGCAATTAAAAAAAGCCCTTGCACAGCAGGAAAAAGAGGATGCCTATATCCGGGTCTTTGTTAGCGGTATGGGTTGAGGAGGTCCCCAACTGGGCCTGGCTCTGGAAGAGTCAGTACAGGAGGAAGATGACCAGGTTGATCAGCATGACGGGGTATCTATCGTGTTTGAAAAAAAACTGATTCCCCATCTTAGCAACAAGGTTATTGATTACCAGTTAAGCCCCGCAGAGGGATTCATTATAGCAAGCGAGGGTCCAGCAGAACCGGGATGCGGCTCATGTAGCTGCTAAAAAAGGCGGGGTTAACTCCCCGCCTTTTTTTTAGCTCGGTCAGACTGAAGGAGGTTTCAGTAGGCTTCATGAAACAGCAAAGTGAACTGTTGGGGACAGAGCAAATTCCAAAACTCCTGGTTAATTTGAGCGTGCCAGCTGCTGTCGGTTTGCTGGTTATGGCGCTATATAATGTGGTTGATGCTATCTATATCGGCCGCGGGGTAGGGACCCTGGGTGTGGCGGCTTTATCCATTGCCTTTCCAGTCCAGATGCTGGTAACATCCCTGGGAGGGGCTGTAGGCATCGGCGGGGCTTCTGCTATATCCAGGAGGCTGGGAGCAGGGGAAGTAGACCGGGCCAACCAGGTCTTTGGAAATATTCTTACCATCCTTTTGGTAATCAGTGTCATGGGTGCAGCTGCCGGTTTGCTCTTTCTCACCCCGATGCTGTATTTATTCGGTTCCAGTGATACAGTCCTGCCTTATGCCAGCGATTATGTTGGTGTGATCCTGTACGGTGTAGTTTTTTTTGCCACACTATTTACATTAAATAATATTATCCGGGCAGAAGGCAGCGCGAGGACAGCTATGCTGACCATGATCCTGTCGGCAGGGGCCAATATTGCTATAACCCCGGTCTTTATTTTTGTGCTGGATATGGGAATCCGGGGGGCGGCTTATGCCACGGTTTTGTCCCAGGCCCTGGCAGTAGTCTATATTGTCTATTATTTCGCTTCAGGCAAGAGCAGTCTTTCCTTTCAGTTTGCCTATCTTGTTCCCAGGCTAAATATTATCCAGGAAATACTGGCCATCGGTGCCTCTGCCTTTGCCCGGCAGGCTTCGCTGAGCCTGATGTTAATCGTAGCCAATAATGTCCTGACGGTTCATGGCGGTGACCTGGGAGTCGCCGTGTTTGGCATTATCAACCGGGTGATGATGCTGACCATTATGCCTTGCATTGGGGTTGTGCAGGGCATACTACCCATTGTCGGGTTTAATTACGGCGCCCGCCAACACCAGCGGGTTAGTGAAGCGATTGTTTTGGGTATGAAAGTCTCCACGGTCATTGTTTCTGTCACATTCTTAGTTGTCATGCTTTTCCCGAATCTTTTGGTTTCCATTTTCACCAGTGACCGGGAAGTTATCGAGATGGGCCAGGGGGCTTTGCGGATTATCTTTATGCTATCATTTACCGTCGGGATTCAGCTGGTTTCCGGAGCCGTTTTCCAGGCCATCGGGTATGCCCGGGCTGCTTTTATTTTATCCATTGCCCGCCAGGGTTTGTTTTTGCTGCCTCTGCTGCTTTTGCTGCCCCAGTTTTTCCATCTGACAGGCGTTTGGCTGGCTTTTCCGCTGGCTGATCTGCTGGCCTTTTTGCTGGCACTTTGGTTCATAAAAAACAACCAGGAGCTTTTTCTCTCTGGCAAACTCCAGCAGTGGGCTATATAATGATGATAGCGCTAAGCAGTTACAAATTCTTAATGGTTTTGGCTTGTCCAGGTTGGGCATGCCTGTGGTATTCAAGGGTCCTGCTTGTGGAGGAGGCAATATCATGTCCAAAAAAAGCCTGACTGTGGATCTGCATCCGATCTATAACCAGGGGGACAAGATTGATGCAGCTCTAGAGGGCGCGATGAAGGATGCGGAGGAGAAAAAGTTAAACGAAGTGGAAATTATCTGTGGCAAGGGAAGCGGGCAGTTGAAAAAGCGGGTGCTGCGTTTTCTGGATCGTAAGGATGTACGACAGAAATATCACCGTGTTAAAAAGGATTTTAAAAACCATGGTAGGGTTTTTGTTTACTTCAGGTGGTGAAGGAAATAAATGGAACGCAGGGGTTGCAACAGGCTTGACAAACTGAGGACTGTTTGATAGCATGTACAGACAATTGAATATGGCGACGTAAAGTAGGCACCCCATTTTTTCTTTGGGGTTAAAAGGGAAACCGGTATGAAAGCCGGTGCGGCCCCGCCACTGTAAGAGGGAGCGGCTTGCATTAAGCCACTGGGCAAAAAAGCCTGGGAAGGCGCAAGTTGGCCATGAACTCGAGCCAGGAGACCTGCCTGCTTTAGCCCACCGCAACTCTACGAGGGATAGAGGAGGTGAATTTTAACTTATTGCTCAAAATAACCTCAGCCTCTATGCTGAGGTTTATTTATTTAGCTCGTAAAAATGTTATTGATCAATCATACGCAGTCATCCGATGGATGCACGGGGCCTTAGGCCCTAAATAATGAAACCTTGCGTAGCAACAGCAGAACTTTTTGAAACAGCTTTCATGGTTTTGGCTTTTCCAGGCTGGGAAAGCCAGGGCTTTTTCGGGGCTTGGGATTTTATATTGATGTTGTTTTATTCATAAAGAATGGAGGTATTCAATTTGTCATTGTTAACGGAAACTTTCCATTCATGGGAGAAAATAGGTTGCGGGGTATCCCCGGTTTTTACATTGTGTCAAAAATACTATGCCGAGATTACTCAAGGGGAAATAGACCTGGGGGGAATCAACTCCAGGGATGTGGTGTTAAATGTGGGCTGTGGTGCTATTCCTTCTACGGCGTTAAACCTGGTGAAATACTCCGGCGCAAAAGTGATCGCCCTGGATAGAGACCCGGAAGTGATTGAAAAAGTGCAGTACAGCTTAAACAAATATAGACTGCAGGATCGTATTGAATTGTTACAGGGGGATGCAGCAGACTTCCATCCCCCTTATTTTTCGGTCGCCCTGGTTGCCTTACAGGCGGAGCCCAAGGTGGAAATTTTTGAAAATCTTATCTCCAATGCCAAACAGGGAACCCGTTTGATCTTCCGGCAGCCGCGTCAGATATTAAAAAATCAGTACGACTTTTTGCCGGACCAATATGTTCCTTTAGTGGAAAAGACAATGGGAAGGAAAACCATTGCTAAGTCGCTACTGTATATCAAGGCTGGCTAAACGGCGGCCCAGTATTTATGTTGAAATCATGGAGGGAAAGACATGCATATAGCCGATGGTGTGTTAAGTACACCCGTTGTTGTTACCGGCATTGCGGCTACTGGAGCCCTGGTTGCTTACGCCGCAGCGAAGACAAAAACGGAAGAATTACCCAAAATCAGCTTGCTAACAGGTGCTTTTTTTGTTGTATCCTTATTTTCTCTACCTCTGCCGGGTCCAACCTGTGTTCATCCCATGCTGGGGGCTTTTCTGGGTATTTTACTTGGGCCCAAGGCGGTGATTGCCATCCTGGTTGGACTGGGTCTGCAGGCTGTCTTGCTGCAGTATGGTGGCATTACTACACTGGGAATCAATACACTGATGGTGGCGCTTCCTGCGCTGGTTTCGGGAAAATTGTTTTATGCCCTTAAAAAATCAATACCTTCACCACTGAAAAGAGGTTTTATCGCCGGCGTTTTTGCTACAGTGCTCGTAGGGGGTTTTTTGGCACTGATCATGTATTTTAGCGACGAGCGTTACGGGTATGGTTATTTTTCCCTGGTGAACTTGATCTTGATTACTCACCTGGTGCTGGCTGTAGTGGTTGAAGGGCCTGTTACCGGTTTTGCTTTAAGATACCTGGAGAAGGCCCGTCCGGCCCTTTTACAGAGGCAAAATTATTAGAAAGAGGGGATTATGATGGGTAGTAATGGCCATATGACCGGGGATGCCTGGCGCCCGGATCTGTACAGCAATCTGAGTTCTTGGGGTCATGCCTGGGATACCCGTGCCAAAATCATTGCTTTGGTCGTATTTGTTTTTGGCGTGGTCACTTTGAATTCCATCTATCCCTTGATGCTTTCCTTTGTCCTGGTGCTGCTGGCCGTGGTCTCAGTGAAAATACCCCTTTTTTTCCTGGTTAAAAGAGTGAAATGGGTACTTCCCTTTTTGATTTTTATCTTTATTGGTTTGATCCTGGGCAGGGGATTGGGGAATATCCACGACAGCCTCTATTTTGGAGGGACTGTCAGTTTAAAGGCGCTAACTTCCCTGACGGCCACATTGCTGGTTTTGGGAACCCAGTCCCTGGAAAAATTCCTCAAGGGGTTGGCCCAAATCAGGTTGCCCAGGGTTATCGTCTCGGTGCTTTTTCTTTCGTACCGCTATATTTTCATGTTCCGGGAGATTGTCCAGGATACGTACAGGGCCTTGCTTTCCAGGGGCTTTTCCAATGGTTTCAGCATACAGACCTTGAGGGTATACGGGGAGATTACCGGGGCTTTGTTCATCAAGGCCCTGGATCGTTCCGAGATTGTGCTGAAATCTATGGAAGCCCGGGGATTCGATGGGTCGATACCTTTTCACTCATCTTCCGAACGTCCACTGGACGCCAAAGACATGATCAAAACCCTGGGGGTATTGATGGTAACAGGACTGCTGCTTTGGTTGGATAGGGGTGTTATTTAGTTGAAAGCTGTAAAAATCAAAGATTTATCTTTTTCTTATGAAAGCCAAGGCAACAATCCCGCTGATAAAACGGTTTATGCTCTGGACAAGATCAACCTGGAACTGGATGCAGGGAAAAAGATTGCATTTTTGGGGGCAAATGGTAGCGGCAAAACCACGCTGTTTTATCATTTAAATGGCCTGAATCTGCCCCAAAGCGGGGAAGTGGAAGTTTTGGGCCTGAAGGTAAGCAAGGGAATCCGTAAGGAGCTGCGGAAAAAAGTCGGTATGGTTTTTGAAAATCCCGATAACCAGCTAATTTCCACCACGGTCTATGATGATGTTGCCTTCGGTTTGCGCAATTACAGGTGGAGTGAAGAGAGGATCAAAGAGAAGGTCCACGCTGTTTTGGGTAAAGTCCAGGCCGAGGAGCTGGTTGACAGTTCCCCTTATAACCTGAGCTGGGGGCAGAAAAAGCGGGTTGCCATTGCCGGGGTTTTGGCTATGGAACCGGAACTGCTGGTTTTGGACGAACCTTTTTCCGGCCTGGACCCCAGGGTAACAAAAAGTTTGCTTGCCCTGCTGGACTGGTTAAACAGCGAGGGGAAGACCGTGATCATTTCCGCCCATGATGTAGACCTGGCGTATAGCTGGGCCGATGAGGTTGTGATTATGTCGAAAGGTAGCATTGTCAACCATGGCACCCCCGATGTATTACATGACCAGCAGGAGATGGAGGAAGCGTCCCTGGACACTCCTATCCTGGCCAAGGTTTTTCAAACGTCGCCATTCTGGCCCCAAAACACTGCAGAAGCCCGTTCTGTGGTTGAAAGATTACTTGAAGGACAAAGCTAAAGGGTTGTGCGCGCAAAGAAAATTAATCGTGCATTTATCATGCATGGCATGGCTGCAGGTTTTCCCGTGAGCTCCGGAAAGGAAACAGGCTTTGCCTGTAAAGGTTCTTAGCGTTTCAATTAAGAAACCAGCGGGATTTTTTAGTCAATACAGCAAAAAGAAAAGCCAGGAATTATTTACTTTTCCTGGCTTTCATTGTTCAAGAAAACGTATTTCCGGTGTTATTGACCAGGGGCTGTTGTAGCAGTTGGCAAATTCATTCCCTCACTTTTTATTCCGATCTTCCAGCAGCTCTCCGCCGACTCCCACATCCTCAGGGTCGCTGCTGCGCAGGTAGACCACGAAACCGGATTCGGGTATACCCGTTAGCTCGCTGGCCTTGGCAGTAAAAGACTTGATTAACTCGCGCTTCTTGTCCTTGTCCATTTCAGGTCCGTAAAAAAAGATAGTAGGCATCAAGAAAAACTCCTTTATAAATTTAATTATATATAGAAACGTACCTTCTAAGCCTACAACGCAAGTATATTGTCTTACGTGAACCGCTCAGCCATAAAGAGTGCGGTTCCATCGTCTTGTCTTTGGACCTCCGCTGCGTGCCGGTGACGTCAAACCATTTCTCTGGCAGTTTCGGTGCTACCTTGCGCTGTAAGGCGAGGCTTACTCCGTCTCCATTTTTTCCCAAATCCTTCGTTCCTCCAAGAGTTTAACCAGGCTGCCGTCCAGCTTCCCCTCCTGGACCATATAGCCCATGATTTCCAGTGCTCTTTCCGGGGGCATCCCCTTTTTGTAGGGCCGGTCGCTGGCCGTTAATGCGTCAAATACATCCGAGACAGCCAGGATACGGGCGTCCAGGGGGATTTCCTTGGCTTCAAGCCCGTAAGGGTACCCAGCACCATTTAATTGCTCGTGGTGCATGCAGGCCAATCTCGGAACATTGGAAAGGTAGCGTGTAAAGGGCATCATGGAAAGCATTTTTTCTGTGATGTTTACGTGTTCTTCCATAATCTGGCGTTCATCCTCTGTCAGCGTGCCTTTGGAAACGCTAAGAGCATTGATTTCATCAGGTTGCAAAAGTGGAGTTGGGGAACCATCCCTGTCCAGGTAGGTTAGTTTCTCCAGGCCGGCAATTCTTTGCTGTAAGTCACTATCGACAAAAGTTGCAGGATTGTCTGCTTTACAAACCAGTTCATACGTTTCCTGCAATTGCTTAAGCGTTTCTTTCAGGGCCTCGTTTTCTTGGTTCGCTTCCTGGAGGCGCCCCTGTTCCAGAAACCCCGCCATTTTTTCCAGGGAAAGAGCTTTCTCCCGTTCCTGGGCGTAATCCAACCGGGTGAGGACCAGGGGAAGCCGGTCTCCCAGGCGCGTGGACTTATTCATCACCTCCAGCGGGGTGGCAATTTTTCCAATGTCGTGGAGCCATCCAGCCATGGCCAGTTCTTTCAACCTGTCTTCATCGTAGTATTCACCGGCGAAGGGACCGTTTTCTTCTGCATGTATTTCCTGGGCGATCAGCTTGGCCAGGCAGTTTACTTTTTGGGTATGGGTGGCGTTGTACGGCGTGCGGGCATCAATTGCTGTAACCATCACCTGGACAAAAGATTCAAAAAGATTTTCTATATCCTGGATGAGCTGCATGTTGGTCAGGGCAATGGCGGCCAGGGAAGAAAGAGATTCTACTGCCGATTGGAAGCGGGGGTCAAAGGAAATAACTTCTCCACTTTTAGATTCGGCTCGGGCGTTGATAAGCTGCAGGACCCCGATGATTTCCCTTAAATGGTTGCGCAGGGGTATAACCAGCATCGACTGGGTTCGGTACCCCGTCATACGGTCATATTTTCTTGGCCCCGAAAAGTCAAATCCCTCCGCCTGATACACATCCGGGAGGTTGACCGATTTTCCCGTTGCGGCTACGTAACCGGAGACATAACTGCGGCTGATGGGTACGGGTGGAAGGTCTATGTTTTCTCCTTTTCCGCCCTGAAACGTCCCCATGGTTTCATTGTGAATTATTTTCATCCTTAACTTCTCTTCTTCCACCAGGTAGAGTGTTCCGGCATCGGCATTGGTAACGCGGCGGGCCTCATACATGATCATTTCCAATAGCTTTTCCCTGTTTCTTTCCTCGGAAAGGGCGATTCCCAGGGAAACAAGGTTGTCCAACTGCCTGGCAGTTTCCGCAAATTCATTGGTTTGCTCCATTTTTGTACTGCTGTTTGGCTCCAGGTTTTCCAAAATATACACCTCCTGAAAAGCAGCTTTAAGCCGGTTCAAGAAAAAGCTTGGACTGTTTTACTGTTTGATAAAGGAAGCAGATTGTTGTTAATAGTCTCAGCAGGTATATGGGTAATCCTGCATTTAACGTATCTCAGCCCTGGCTTTTTTCTGTAGCTGCAGCAGCTTTCTCACTGCTCTCATTGTTTTCACTGGAAAGTTGATAAATCTGCACGGGCTCAGCCTTTCCTTTTACGGAAATTTTTCCTGCGTAGTCCAGGGGTAGTTGCCCCGCCACTGCCTGGTAAGTCGATTCACTGATCAGAACCTGTCCAGGTTCAGCGTTTGATTCCAGGCGGGCGGCCAGGTTTACTGCATCGCCGATGGCCGTATACTCCATTCTGTTTTCAGAACCTATATTTCCTACAACGGCGTAACCGGTGTTGATCCCGATCCCGAAATTCAAGGTGACCCCGGATATCTCCTGGACTTTTTCCTGCAGGAGTTTGCCTTTTTGGACTATATCCCGGGCTGCTTTTACCGCCCAATAAGCATGGTCTTTTTCATGTAGAGGTGCATTGAAGATTGCCATGGCAGCATCACCCATGAATTTGTCCAGCGTGCCACGATTTTCAAAGATTGAAGCGGTCACCAGGTCAAAGAATTGGTTGAGCACTTCGACTACCTCTTCAGGAGAAAGCCTCTCTGACAAAGGAGTAAAGCCCCGAATGTCAACGAAAAGCAAGGTAACTTCCCGGCGGGTGCCGCCCAGTTTTAAGTTTTCTTCTCCTACTTCCAGGATTTCCTCGACCACTTGAGGGGCTACATAACGCCCGAATAACCGGGTTACCCGCTGCTTGTCCCGCTGTTCCAGGATAAAATTGTAACCCAGGGCAACGACATAACCTAAACCCAGGGTGATTAAAGGATACGTGCTTTCCAGGTAAAAAGAGCGGCTGTCAAATAAATAAACTGCCAGGGCAAAGAATCCGGCTGCGATGAGTAAAAAGCATAGAAAACTCCAGAGCGGTTTTAGTGCCCGAAACAGCGGCATGGTTCCGGCGCCCAGGAAAAAAACCAACGCCATAACGGTGGACAAAGGTGCCTGGTGGATGGGACCGGCCTGGAGCAGGGTGTGCAGCACATTGGCATGTACTTCTACTCCATACATGGGGGTGTCTTTTGAATGAGGTGTAAAATAGTAATCACCCAACCCCGGGGCATAGTACCCGACCAGGATTACCTTGTCAATAAAAGTGCTGGGGGGATAAGCCCCGTCTACAACCAGGTGATAGGGTAAAACAGGAAAGCTGCCGGGACCTCCGCTGTAATTGATCAGGGTTCTGCCTCCCCTGTCCAGGGGAAAACTTGTGTTTTCCAGGGTTAGCCCTTCAGGTGCAGGGGTGAACTGGCTATCCAGTTTTTCGTACAGTTCTGCTTCCTTCATGCCCCGGGCTGCAGCCCACAAAGCCAGGTCAAAGGAAGCCAGGGGTTCTCCCTGGTGCTCCATCCAAAGGATTGAATTGCGTAAGATCCCGTCACCGTCAGGTGTAACGTTGATAAAACCGGCTCCTGCATGTTCCAGCAAGCCGGGAAGCGGCAGCACCAGGTTTTGCGGTCTTAAAAAACCTGGAACTGTGCTTGTCTCCGGAGAAGCTTCTGCGGGATAGACAGATGGACCCCCCCTGGCCGTGGCCTCAATAAGGGCGGCATCGGCAGAAGGGTCCGCGGAAGGTTCGGCAATGATAATATCCATCCCCACAGCAGCAGCTTCCCCTTCCTTCAAAATATCCAGCAGCCGGGCGTGAATATCGCGCTCCCAGGGCCAGCGGCCAAGTTCTTCCAGGCAGCCTTCTGTTATCCCTACCACCATGACCTCAGGGGCCGGTTCTTCACTGCCCCGGATGGAAAAAAGCAAGTCAAAGGCGTTGCGTTCCAGGTTGGCAAACAGGTTGAAATAAACAAAAAAGATCATCACAAGGCCCAGTAAAGCCCCTATGGCTAGTGAATAAATAAATGAAACCCGGCGCGATTTGCCTGACACGTTCCGGTCAGCTCCTTTCAGAAAAAGAAACTATAAGCATGTTATCATATAAATCAATTTATTACCATAAATTATACAATTTTTCTGCAAGTTTCTTAATTCAAGAAGGTATTATCCGAAAGAGGAAGAACTATTATTTTTAAGAATTTTTTTTGCATTTTCTTACGATCAAGCCAGCAGAAAGGCCGCGGCTTTAGCCGTGGGATGGATTCGAAACAGCCATTTGACGTGCTCTGGCAGCGCGCAAAGCAAGTAATAATTGTGCATTATTCTCAGGAGGAAATGGAATGGCCAAGTTTATCGATTTAGAGAAAGGTGAGCTGCTTTTTGCAGAAGGGGACCCCGGCAATAACATGTTTGTTGTCCTGGAAGGTAAACTTCAAGCTTTTCTTTCCCAGGAACAATCAAAAGTTGTATTAACCACACTGGAAAAAGGCCAGTTTTTTGGTGAAATGTCGCTGCTGGAAAATGAACCGCGCAGTGCCAGCGTGGAAGCATTGGAACCGACGAAAGTGATGGTTATTCACGAAAACAATTTTCAAAAATGCATTTGTGATAATCCGGATCTGGCTTTCAAAATTATGAAAGGCCTAAGCAACCGCTTGCGGATTAGCAATGAGCAGGTTTTTACCTTGCGGAAAATAGTGAAACGAATGGAGGAGGATAACAGGAAAGCCTGAAAGGATATTGCTTCACAAGTTGTAGCCCGTGAGGGGCGTGATGGTGAGCATGAAAATTGTTCCACAAGTGCTCCACCCTGCTTTGATTATTTCTATTCCAGTTCTCATTATTATTTTTTCTAGGAGTTGATCATATGGATCGTTCTGGTGGTTCTTCTTATCTGTCAATAAACCGGTTGTTTAACAATAGAAAAGCATGTAAAAGACTTACGGTGGCTTTTATTCTGGCAATATTTTTTCTGGCCCAGGCTGCAACGGGAGCGGCAGAAAGTCCAGAGGCAGCGCCCGATTTGATGGAAGAAAGCTGGAGACAGTTCTTCAATCGGGACTATATCCTCAGCTTGGAAGTAGCAGAAGGGTATCTTTGGCAGGGGATGAATGGTGGCTTGATGGTGCGCAACCTGCAAACCCCCGAAATAAGCCGTTTTTACCATTCCCAAAACGTTCAACTGCCGGTCAACCAGGTGCATGACCTGGCAGCAGGTGAAGCTGACGGTCTCTGGATGGCAGGGGATCAAGGAGCTGTTTATCGGGATGCCCGGGGGCAGTTTCAGCATTATCATCCGGGCAACAGCCCGCTGCCAGAAGATGCGGTGCGTTCTGTTGCGGTAGCTGAAACGGGCGGCGCTTGGTTTGCCACCTGGGGTGGTGGTGCCTACTACCTGGATGAAGAAGAGCGCTGGGTAACATATAACAGCCAGAACAGTGATCTTCCCGGAAACCACCTTTACCGGGTAAGGCCGGATCCGGACGGAGGTGCCTGGTTCGCCACCGATGGACAAGGGGCCGCCTATGTAAGCCCCGACGGTGATTGGCAGGTTTATACAACCAGAAACAGTGAACTCCCGGCTAACGATGTCCTTGACATAGCCATAGGAACCGATGGCACGGTCTGGTTTGCAACATCCCGGGGGTTGGCCGGACTTGCAGATAAACAGGATTGGTTGGGTTCCCCCGAAGAAGGCGGGGAAAACGATGAGCTATTCCAATCTCCATTAACCTTTGTCCAATGCCTGGAGGTTGGAGCAGACGGTGCCCTTTGGGCGGGGACCCGGGACGGTCTTATTCATGTTGACGGGCAAAGAAAAGCCCGGGTTTTCTCTCCTGGTAACAGTGAATTGCCTGATGCACAGATAACCAGTTTGTTCCTGGATGAACGGGGCGGGGTCTGGATTGGCACCCTGGGAGAGGGGTTGGTTCTATTTGATCCGGCAATGGATAGCTGGAAGGTTTACCGCGATGAACCGTTGGATTGGGCCGATGTCCCATACCTTCCATCCAATCGTGTAAATTACGTGAAAAATATAGCCGAGATTGATGGTTCACCAGAAACCTGGATTTGCCTGGATAACGGTTTGTCCGTTTATTCCAAAGATACAGGTTGCTGGAGACGTCCAGCGGCGCCTGCAGAATTCGAGGAATATGGTGTCAACAGGGCCGCTTATCATCCGGAGGGGGGAGCGGCGTATGCTGTTTTTGGAGAGGGGGTATTTTGGAAAAACATCCAGGGGCGCTGGGAGCATTTCACTACAGAAAACAGCGCTCTTCCCTCGAATAATATAGTTGACCTCTCTTTTGACCAGGCCGGTGGACTCTGGATGGCTACCCAGGATGCAGGTGCAGCTTATCGAACTTTGGAAGGGTTGTGGCGTACGTATCAAAGTGATGACGGACTGCCTTCAGACAATATCAATGTGGTTAGTGTCAGCCCTCATGGAGAAATCTGGCTTGCCACCTGGGATAGCGGGGTTACTGTTTTGGATCTTGCAGGTCCCGGGATAGAAGTCCGGTCATTGGATACAGCGTCTACGCCACTTCCCTCTAACGATGTAAGTGATGTCTTTTTCGCTGAGGACAACAGCGTTTGGTTGGCTACCTGGGGCGGGGGCCTGGCCCGGATTACAGGTGAAGGTGCATGGAATGTATACGATATGACCGATGCAGCCCTTCCATCCAATGAGATAAGAGATTTGACCCAGGACAAGCGGGGCTGGATCTGGGCAGCGACCCCTGCCGGGGCGGCTAGTTTTGATGGGATGACATGGAGACACTATTCCACTTTTGATAGTGGACTGGCTTCTAATGATATCCAGAGTATCAGCACAGATGTACAGGGTAATATCTGGTTTGCCACCTCCAGCAGCGGTCTAGCCGTCCATAACCCCGGTGGGCTTTCGGAAGCGCTGCTGCAAATGGCCCATCCGGGCGAACAGCTGGAAGAAATTTTGTTGGTCTGCCAGGATCGCTGCCTGGACGATGAAGGCCTATCCGTGATAAAATCGGGTAGAACCCTGGTCCCTATTCGGGTGATCGCTGAAGCGACAGGTGCCCGGGTTGATTGGGATAACGAAAAAGGCACTGCCACCATTACCAGCAAAGACCGTACCCTGGAACTTCGGCCCGATGAAAAACAGGTATACGTAAACGGGGAGACCTCTGAACTGGATGTCCCGGCAAAGTTGACCGGGGGGCGTATTCTGGTTCCCCTGCGTTTTGTCGTTGAAGCCCTGGGCCTGGAAGTGACCTGGGATGAATTTTTAAGGGCAATCTATATCAAGGGCTGAACTTAAAAAAATAATTTGGATTAACACTGCCGCTGAATTCAAGGATGTTTTGCAATCCTTGTATCAGCCAACAGTGCAGGTTTGTCAATGTGGATTGCAGCCAACTGCAGGTCATTGGTAGTGCGGGGATTGGCAACCCGGTCTTTTTTCAACAGCGGTTTAAAGAGCTAAAATCAGCAGGGCAGCGAATTATAGCTAGTGAATGTAAACGATAACTATATCAAGCGCCTGTTTACGATGATCGATATTCAAAAAGTATTAAATATTGAATCGCTAAATCTTACGGTAACAGTTACAAAAAAAGATCTTGTTTTTGCTGGTTCATTTATTTGTTTCAATGCCCTGGAGGAAGTGTTGGCGACCACTACCGAAGGAGGCATTCTTTATGTACTTCAGCAGATGGAGGGAGATATTACCTGGTTTGCCTGTTGTGGCAAAAACAGCTTTTACCCGAAACCTGAAAAAGTATTTTGGAAGCTCTGGTTATGGCGTAGCCGGGATTGTTTGTTGTTTTTTCTTTTTCGGGTTGCTCCTTGCTGGATGTGAGCCCGTTAAGGAAGAAAGAGGCCAGGTAGTTGAAAGGGATAATGACGGCTTTCCCATTGAAGTGATCGATTATGGGGGAAGAAAACTGCGTTTCGAAGAACCCCCGCAAAGTTTTGTCTCTACCCTTCCCTCCATCACGGAAATTCTTTTTGCCCTGGAACTGGGGGATAGGGTAAAGGCAGTGACTACCTACTGCGACTATCCGCCCGATATTGAAACCAGGAGCATGGGCTGGGGAGAGCTTGACCAGGAGATGCTCAGCGGTTTGGTCCCCGACCTGATTATTGCGGGGCAGGGCCAGCAGTATGTGGCTGATATATCCCAGCTTGTCCCGGATACTGCCTGCTTTATCCTGGCACCCCGGAGCTTCGATGAAATACCGGAAGCGATTCTTTTGCTGGGTGAAATCACGGGCCGGGAAGAGCAAGCCTTACTGATTGCTGAAGAAATGGTGGAAAGAAAGGAACAGGTTGTGAGGGAAGCATCCCAGGTTCCTTCTGCCAGACAAATAGATGTCATGGTGCTGGCCTCCCCTGATGAGCTGGTAGCTGCAGGAGATAAAACCTTTGCCGGTGAACTGGTAAAAATGGCCGGGGGCAATAACCTGGCAGCGGAAAAAGAAGGGTATTATACCCTGGAAAAAGAAAAGCTTTTTGAACTGGATCCGGAAGTAATTATCTTTCTTGCTCCCTGGGAGCAACTTTTGGTAGGGGAGGATTGGCCCGATGAACTGCAAGCGTTCCAATTGGGCCAGGTTTACCATCTTGATGTTGCCCTGTTAACCAGGCCTGGGCCCAGGATGGCCGATGGCCTGGAGGAAATATTTTCAATACTTCATCGAACGTGAGTCACAAAGTGGAAAAAGGCAGCTGCGCTGGTTTATTCCGGAAATAAATTGCAAAAAACAGAAAAAAACGTTATGATCAGGCTATGCTGACTGAAAAGGAGGTTGCAAGTAAACGAATGAACATCGGTATCGTGATATATTCCCAAACGGGAAATACGCTTTCTGTGGCCCGGGAATTGAAGGAAATACTGGAAGAGGCAGGTCATACAGCGAAGGTGGACCAGGTGACAGTTTCGGGTGAAGCGCCCCCCAGGGCAAAAGAAGTTCAGCTTGATGAGATCCCGCCCGTTGACGGCTATGACGTGGTTGTGTTTGGGGCCCCGGTACATGCTTTTTCCCTGTCATCAGCCATGTCTTCCTACCTGGAGCAGCTTCCTGCGTTGGAGGGAAAGAAGGTTGCCTGCTTTGTAACCAAGCAGCTGCCTTTCTCCTGGACCGGCGGGACCCAGGCTGCCCGGAAAATGAAACAGATTTGTGAGAGCAAAGGAGCTGAAATCTGCGGGACAGAAATCGTGATCTGGGCCAAGTCACGCAGGGAGACCAGGATCAAAAAGTGTGCTGAAAACTTGGCCAATCTCTTCTAGTGTTGCACCATTAAACGGGGAAGGATAAGGATTCATTTGTTTCCAAATGCAAGATGGGCAGAACATCTCAGTTTGTTTAGTCAGCCTTTTTTATTTTAGCAGGCCTGCTTCAAAGTTTTTGTATTACTTTCTAAAACTTGTTGGATGAGCAAATTCAGCTGTATCCCGGCAACCTTTGGCAGGCCAAAGATCATTATAATGGCAGGAAACTGTAGAAAAGTGTGGAACATCTTTTATTATGAACAGTTTGGGAAGGTACAGGAGACAGAAGAATAGGGACAAGATAATAAGTAATCGAAGATGTGCTGCCGTATGAAACAAGAGCAGGGCAAAAGAATGTGGCACCAAAAAGACTGGTTTGTTTTGCTGATTATCTCTTCAGCTTATATGGCTGTTTTTGCCAACATCCAGGGATTTAAAGCTCTCCTTCCCCTGGTGCAGGAAGAGTTTGCAATCAGCAGGACCCAGGTGGGGCTTTACTCCAGTTTTTACTTTTTAAGCGCTACGTTGATCGCCATCTTCAGCGGGCGGATCGTGGACCGTTTGGGCACGAAAAAAGGGCTTTTTCTGGGCGCCGGAGTGGTGGGACTGATGATCATCCTGCACGCCCTTTCGCCTGATTATTGGCTCATCCTTATCCTTGCTTTTTTTACCGGGATTGCTTTCAGCATTATAACACCTTCGGTCAATAAGGGTGTGCTCGAACTGGCTGAGCCTTCCAAGAGAAGCTTTTTTATGGGCATTGTGCATGGAGGTGGAGGCTTCGGGGGGTTCATGGGTGCTGTTATGCTGCCTTTTATTGGCGTTATGGTGGGCTGGAGGTCGGCGCTGCTTTTCGGCAGTGTCTTCGCTGTTGTTGTTGCCCTGCTCATTTTCCGGTTTTATCAGCCTGGGGAGGTGCAGGTGGAAAGGGTGGAAAGGGTGGAAAGGGCAGCAGAAAAAAGTTCCAGGTCATTGAAGGATGATGTCTTTTTATTACTTCGCAACCGCTATCTTTTAAGTGTATTTCTCATGGGAATAGTTTTTGGTTTAAGCATATCATCAGTAACAGGTCATTTTCCCCTTTACCTGACCCAGGATTTGGGCTTTAGCACCACGTTTGCCGGCTTGGGGTTGGGTATTTTTCATATCGGCGGCATCTTTGGACAACCCTTTTGGGGGCTGGTTAATGAAAAAGTCTTGCACAGGGACAGGCGTAAAGGGCTTTTTTTACTGGGCATGCTTATTGTGATCTTAACCCTGTTTTTCGGCCTGGTGGTGAGCAGGTTCCCCTTTCCTCATTTTGCCATCATCATTTTTTCTTTCCTGCTCGGGTTCTGCATCTTGGGGGTCAGTGCCATCTACTTTACTGCCGTGAGCGAGCTGGTTTCCAAGGAACATGTGGGCGTAGTGACCGGGATTGCCCTGATTTTTCCCCGCACCAGCACGGTGTTGGCCCCGCCTCTTTTCGGGCTGGTGGCCGACCTGCGAGGGGTGTATTCCAGCAGCTGGGTGATCCTGGGTGTTGTAGTGCTGGTTATTTCCCTTTCCTTTTTTTATTATAGTGGCAAATATTCCCAGGGCAGGTGAGGAAATGTGCATCACATGGTTGATGAAAGACGGGTCCGGCAGCTAAACAGCAATGTTTTTGCTGATAGTGCTGATGGTAAGGTAATATACTGGATGAGCCGGGACCAGCGCATCGGGGATAACTGGGCTTTGCTATATGCCCAAGACCTGGCTCTGGCCTGGAAGAAGCCGTTAGCAGTGGTTTTCTGCCTGGTCCCGGAGTTTCTGGGCGCAACGCTGCGCCACTATGATTTCATGCTCCAGGGCCTGGCTTCCCTGGAGCAGGGGCTGCATGAACTAAATATCGGTTTTGTGCTGCTCATGGGCGACCCGCCTGAAGAGATGCCCCGTTTTTGTCACGGGCAGCAGGTGTCTGCGGTGGTCAGTGATTTTTCCCCGCTGCGGATAAACCAGCGGTGGAAAGATATGGTGGCTCAAGAGATAGATTCTCCTTTTTTCGAGGTGGATGCTCACAATATCATCCCCTGCTGGCAGGCATCTCCCAAGCAAGAGTATGCTGCCTATACCTTCAGGCCCAAGGTCCACAGGGTTCTTTCCGATTTTTTAACCGATATTCCCCGGGCAATAATCCACCCTTACGGGGCAGGCAGGGACCAGGCGAAAACTGATTGGGAGCAGGCGGTGAAAAAGCTCCGGGTAGACCGGAATATAACAGCGGTCGGCTGGCTTTCTCCCGGTGAAAAGGCCGGGCAAAAAGCGATGCGCCATTTCCTGGAGTCGAAACTGGATTTTTATGATCAACAGCGCAACGACCCGACCAAAGACGGTCAGTCGGGCCTCTCCCCCTATCTTCATTTCGGGCAGCTCAGCGCCCAGCGCCTGGCGTATGAAACCAGTCGTTCCGACGCAACAGAAGGGGCTGTAGATGCTTTCCTGGAAGAGTTAATTGTCCGGAGAGAGCTGTCCGACAATTTTTGTTTCTATAATCGCTATTATGACTCTATTGAAGGGTTTCCCCGCTGGGCCAGGGAAACCCATGCGCTCCATGCTCTGGACCAGCGGGATTACAGGTACTCCCAGGAAGATTTTGAGGCGGCCCAGACTCACGATGTGCTCTGGAATGCAGCTCAATGGGAACTGGTCAAAACCGGCAAGATGCACGGATACATGCGCATGTACTGGGCCAAGAAAATACTGGAATGGACAAGCTCACCGCAGGAAGCCCTGGCTGTTGCCATCTATTTAAATGACAAGTATTCCCTGGACGGCCGTGACCCCAACGGGTATACCGGCATCGCCTGGAGCATCGGCGGTGTGCACGACCGGGCTTGGGGGGAAAGGCCTGTATTTGGCAAGGTGCGTTATATGAGCTATAAAGGCAGCAAATCAAAATTCAATGTGGACCGTTATATCCAAAAGGTCGCTTCTTATACCGGATAAATAAATTTTTGCTCAGTGCTATTTGCAGGCGAAGCTGTGAGGAAGGTTCTGGCGTTTCCAGAGCGCAGTGGAGGATTGACAGGGAAATTAAAAGGAACCGTTCACCTGTTTCGCAGCGTAGGGAGTAATAAATGGGCTGAGCAGTAATAAAAAAGAATGGATCCCTTGACAGCGTCCGGGGATTCATTTATAATCCTTATATACCCCAGGGGGTATTTTCGGGCAGAATTTAAACCTGAAGGGCCCTGGGGTATATCATAGAAAGGCAAATATCTGGAATAACAGAGGAGGAGAAACTAATGAGCAGCAGTTCACGTTCCGCTTCATATTACATCAAAACCAGCCGGTCTTTTTCCCTGGTCAAGCGCTATGCCTGGTTCTTAACCCTTTTGGTGGGAGTAGGAGGACAGTTCTTCCCTCTTTTGGGACTGCTGGTGCCATTTATTATGGCAGCCCTGGTGGGGATGAGCTTGTTCAAGGGGAAATACTGGTGCGGCAACTATTGCCCCCACGGCAGCTTTTTTGACAACCTGCTGCAGCCCATCAGCCGCCAGGTAAAAATCCCGGGTGTTTTAAGCTCCCGCCTGGTTGTCGCTGCGGTCTTGTTGTTTTTTATGTATAATCTAACAAACCGGTTCATTCATATTTATGGGACCATGGATGCAGGGCAGCTATATGAAAGGATCGGCTTTGTCTTTTCCAGCACGTACCTGGTGGTTTTGCTGATCGGCGGCCTGCTGGCGGTGGCCATCAATCCCCGCACCTGGTGCCAATTCTGTCCCATGGGGACCATGCAGGAAATCTTTTATAAACTGGGTAAAGCTTTGGGTCTGGCCGGGAAGTATGACGAGAAGGTTACTGTGCAGCACCCTGACCTGTGCCGTTCATGTGAAAAGTGTGCCCGGGTGTGCCCGGTGCAGCTGGAGCCCCACCGGAATTTCTCCCAGGACTACCAGTTCGAGGATGAACGGTGTATCCGCTGTTATACCTGTGTCAAAAACTGTCCGCCAGGCATAATAGAACTGGCCGGGAAAGAAAAGGCGGAAGAATATAAAAGGAAATCACAGCAGACAACACAGCAAGTTGCTGAAACACAGGGGTAACCAGGTAGATAATGCAGAAAGGAGCCCGGCGATGAAAGTGCCAGAAGAAAAGAAAAAAGAAGTACTGAACCGGCTTTCCAGGATGGAGGGGCAGGTGCGGGCGGTCCGCCGTATGATCGAAGAAGGGCAAGACTGTGAAAAAATAGCCACACAGCTCAGTGCAGTTCATTCAGCGCTGGAAGGGGCCACCAAGCTGGTGGTGACCGGCTTTTTCCGTGAATGCATGCTGGAGAGCCTGGAAAAAGGAGAGGACCAGGAAGAAGCCATCAATCGCTTTGTCTCTCTTTTGCTTAATACCCGGATGTAAGATTGATACCTTACGATCAACATAGCAGAAAGCCCACGGCTTTAGCCGTGGGAGTATGTCAACAGCAAGGCCAATCTTTTTTATGCCAAAAGCCTTATAATAATGTATAATGGTGACAACATCAGGGTGGTTGGGTTTAATTGGTTGGTTGTATTGCTCAAAGCTAGTTGCAAGCAAAACTGTGGGGAACGGGGGACGGTTTAGATGGCCTGGCTCGCTGCTCTTTTATCTGTACTGATCATTTTTTGGGTCCTGGGAAAATTGACAGGCAAAAAAATATTTCGTGAGTTTCCGGAACGGCTTGGGCTCAGCGGGCCAACTGTTGCCTTGCTGGTTGTTCTGTTAGCGGTGATCCTTTTCCTGGTTTTTCGCTAATGGGTAGCGAATATTTCCACATCTTGTTACGATGGGTCTTGGAAGGTTTATGTTGCAGGAAATATTTTTGAAATGCTTGTTCTGGTATCACCTGTAGCACCTGCAAAAAGCGGGAGAAATTGCGGCAGTAATGGAAGCAGCTTTTTTCAAAAGGCTGCTTCCATTACTGCCGGGTCGAAGTTGGGCAGCCTTTTTCCGAGTTCGCGGATGATGGACTCCTTGCTGCCAATTTTGCCGGACATGGCCAGGCAGTATTCGTCCAGGGCGCGTTGAAAGAGGTATTCCAGGTCCCGGGTGGTGAGAGACCGGGTGGCGAAGGTTGGAACACTCCTGCCGTCGTAGCGGGCATAATTATCTTCCTGCCAGGTGATGCCGTATTCCCCGGGGTTTTCATAAAATGGGGTCCCGGGATACCCGACCAGCAGGTTGATTTCACAGGAAGAGGAGATATCCCGCTCCAGCCAGAGGCGCATGGTTTCGATGGTCTTCATGGCCGTATGCGGGGTTTCGTAGGGTGCCCCGATGATCCAGTAGGTATGGGTATGGAGTCCTGCCTCCCGGGCCATTTCGCACATCCTCTGAGCTTCTTCCAGGAGAATATTTTTCCCCATGGCGTCCAGCAGTTCCTGGCTGCCGCTTTCGATGCCCAGGTGCAGGCAGCGGCAGTGATTGCGGGCCAGCTCTTTTAGGTCCTGGCGGGTGACCTGGGGATTTACCCTTGTTTGTGCCTCCCAGTGTATCTCCTCTCCTCCTGCAAGTTCTCCCATGGCAGCGGCGATTTGTTTTGCCGCGGCAAGATCATGAAAAAAATCGTGGGTGCCCAGGTAGAAATACCGGCTGCCCCGTTTGCGCCTCAAGTAGTTGACCTCCTCCTGGAAGTCAGGGAGATTCTGGTAAGAGACCTCTTTTTTCCAAAAATCGGCACACCAGACACAGTTGTTGGAACATCCTGTAGCCGGGGTGACCCTGGAAATGGGGATCATGATCTGTTTTTCAGGTTTAAGTTCTTCTGCAGAGAAATTGTCCTCCAGGTGGCGGTAGGCGGGGGCGGGCAGGTTGGAGCGGTCCAGGCGCGGACGGTCCGGGTTCTGGATGATGGCTCCATTCTGCCTGTACGTGAGCCCGGCTACTGTATCCAAAGGCGTGCCATGTTCCAGGGCAGAAAGCAGTTCTGCTGTGGTGGCTTCTCCTTCTTTTCTTACCACCAGGTCGAAAGGTGAGTTTTGTAAGATCTCCTGGTCCCGGGCCCAGGCGTGGGGTCCCCCTATAGCCAGCAGTACCCCGGGGCGGATTTTTTTGATGGCCCTGGCCATCCGCAAAGCAGCGGGCCAGGCAGCGGTGATGGGGGAAAGGCCGATCAGATCAAACTCCTCCACCCGGTGGAGAATCTTTTGCAGTAAGATTTCCTCGCGCCAGTCGGGTCCGCTGCCGCTGCTGAGCGGGGCAAAGTAAGAGCAGATGTGTCCTTTTTCTTCCAGGTAGGCGATCAGGGCCAGCAGCCCCAGGTGAACCGGCTCCAGGAACTGGAAGCGGGAAAAGTCCGTCTCATCAAGATGCCCGAGGACGCTTTTAATGCGCGAAGCGAAAAGGTAGAAGTAGTAGTCGCGCTGGATCATGCTCAGCGGTGCCGGGGGCACGGGTACGGCTGAAAAAGCGATTTTCATCCTGTCTTCCCTCCAGTTCTCCATGAGTTGGGCTTTTCTTTCTCGTTATAGCGAAAACATCCCGGATCTGGTGCTGTTAGTTTCCCAAAAACGGCATAGGCGACAGCGCGGCAGCCGTAGCAGCGCCGGTTTTCCGGGCACACCCCGCAGCTTCCCTGCAGTTGTGCCTGGATGTTCCTGCTTTGGTTCAAAAGCGGGGAGTTTTTCCAGGTGGAGGTTAGGGATTCTTCCTGCAGGTTTCCTGCATGGAGATCGATACAGGGGCAAGGCCTGACGATGGCATCGGTTCCGATGTAGCAGCCCACGGTAAGCCTGTTGCAGGGTGAGTCCAGGGAAAAAGGCACGCTGGCCCCGGGGTCCAGCAATTCTTTTAGTCTTTCCGGGGAGATCAGGGCTTTTGAATCCATGGCGCCTACCGGGATGGGCCGGTTGATAATGAACAGGCAGCCCTGTTCTTCAGCCCAGTTTTGCAGGAGGGGAATTTCTTCTGCCGTCTCACGGGAGGCAATGCTCTGTATGGCAATGAGAGGCGTTTTTTCATTACTGAAGCCGGCATCTTTTAGCAGGTGGATAGCACGATGCACGGCAGCATATTGTTTTTTCGTTCCTGTCATCTGGTGGAATTTTTGCTCCTGGAGAGTGGAAAGGCTAACAGCTACCATTGCCTCGGCCCGGGCCAACCTTCGGGCAGTGTTTTTGCCGAGGAGGCTCCCGTTGGTTACCAGCAGGGCAGTTATACCTTTTTCTTTTAAGGAATCGATCAGATCCAGGATGCCGGGGTAAAGCAGGGGTTCTCCCCCCGTGAATTCCACTTTTTCCAGCCCCAACTCCATGGCTTCCCGGAGTGCGGTGTAAAGCAGGCCGGTATCCAGGTGCCGCAGGGACTGGCCTGCTTTGGAGCAGAAAGAGCAGCGGAAATTGCACATGGTAGTGACAGCGATGGACAGGTAGCGCAGCGCTTCTTTATCTCCAGGCGGGGTGTATTCCCAGGGGTTGGTCTGGTGGATATGTTCACTCATCTTTTTTTGATCATCTCCTCGGTGAGGGTATAGGCTTCCTGATTAAATCCCCCGGTTTTGCGGTGTGCCACGGCAAAGCAGAGATTCTGGCAGCGTGGCTCCCCTGCCCAGTGGGTGCATCCGCTGCAGCGCTCCGGCCCGGTCGACTGGGACTCGGTTCGCAGGGCGCTTTCCTGCCAGATCCGGGAAAGCGGGGCCTGATGCAGGTTGCCCATGGGCCTGGAGTGGTCCCAGAACCCGCAGAGAAACACGTCGCCGTTGGCATGGATGTGAACATAGTCGTAGCCGCAGGAGCATCCTACCCAGATCACTTTTTCCCGGGGATGGTACAGGTCCGGGTACCTGCAGGGCACCAGGGGACAGCAGCAGAGCCTGATGGGAATGCGGCCTTTTTCCGCTCGCTGGATCAGCCGGAGCAGGGCCTGGTACTGGGAGTCAAAATCGGGGTAAAGGTCAAAAACTTTGTCGGTTGTGGCTGAAAGAAACTGCACCCCCATGAGCACTTTTTCCGAGCCCAGGCTCTCAGCAAACTCGTAAACCGTTTCCAGTTGATGGATATTGTGCCGCGTCAGGGTTACTTCCAGGTCGACAGTAATCCCGGCATCAAGAAGACCCTGGACGTTGGCAGTGAACTCTTGGAACAACCGGGGGCCTTGTTTTGGGTCCAGGCCGCGCATCTGGCAGAACAGGGTCGGGTCTACGCTGTCACAGGAGACGCAGGCAAAGGACATTCCCCGGCGGGCCAACTCAAGACTGTACTCCGGGCTGCACTTTTGCGCATTTGTGTTAATCCGGCTTTTTATACCCGCTTTTTGTGTCACGGAGAGAGCATCCAGCAGGATCGAGCGTGCCCTTTCATCCATGGTGACTTCTCCTCCCTCGAACCAGACCCAATCCGGCGGCGCCTGGGCCAGATCATGGAGCAGGGTTTGTTCGAGCAAGGCAAGGGGCAGAACATCGCCGGTGTGGGCTGATTCCTGCTCGTAGCCGCAGTAAGCGCACCGTACATTGCAGTCCTGCAGCAGTTGAAACTCTATCACCCTGAACCCGGGAGAAGGGCCATGGGGATGTTCATGAGTTTTATGGTTTGTTTCGTAGGATGAATTTTTCATTATTTTCCTTCCTTCCTTCCTTCCTTCCTTCCTTCCTTCCCTCTTTCCCTCTTGTGTTAAAAATCCCTTACATCAAAATAGGCCCGTGAGACGGGCGGCGGTTTTTCGCCTGCTACGGGAGTGCGCAGCAGCAGGGCGCCTTCCAGGGAGTAAAAGGACTGCTTTTTTAACAATGTGCCAAGGGGATCCCGTGTGTCCAGGTGGCAGATCACAATCTGCCCCCCTTCAACGCCCGCCCGGGCACGGATTTCAGTGATAAGGTCCCGGATGTGGGCATGATTATCTTCCTCCCAAACCAGGTCAAAAAGATGGTGGATACGCAAGGGGTGCCCCTTGGGCGGTACGGCGGGCAGACCCATTAGCCGCCTGGCAAAAGGGGGCATTGCTGCTGCCGCACGCAGCGGCAGGGGGACATGGTCCACAACCTTGGTCGACAGTACCGAGCTGTCCCACAGGCATCCCTGGACGCCGGTATCTGCTGGCAGTTGAAAAAAACCGCGAAACGGCTGCGGGACAGAGGAAGATAAAGCCGGTTCAGGTGCTGCAAAAGGAGGCACCAAGCTTTCCCGGGGATAAAAATCATAGTTTCTATGGTATGCTTCCGCTTTTACCCGGGCATCACTGGGGCTTTCCCGGTCGAAAGACCGGATTACCTCCGGGTTTGCTAAGCGTTCATCCAGGGCGGACATGAAGAAAACACGGAAAGATGCCCCCGTATACATATTCAACTTGCGGACCATGGCCATGGTGGATTGGTTTGACCCCAGCACATATGTATAGGCATACCGGGCTCCTTCCTGCAGAACAAATTCTGCAGCTGCCTGGACCAAAGCTTTAGCAGTGCCCTGACGTCTCCTTGCCGGGTGAACCCGCAGGTCAAAAAAATAGCCCACGTCGACGAAAGAACGATCCAAGCGGACGTTTTTCAAGCAGGCGGAAATGCTCCCGATAACGGATCCCCTATCTTCCGCCAGGTATACGGCCCAGTTGTCATAAAGCCGGGGACGAAGGAAAAAGTCTGCCCGCTGGTAATGAAAGACCAGCCCCTGGCCCTGGGTGCAGAGGGAGTCCAGGTAGCACAATGCACTGTTGTCTTTTTGTTCGGCCTGGCGGATTTTCATCCTGTATCACCCCATGCAGAGAGGATGAGAGCAGCTTTACCCCCGCCATAACCGTATGATGTCACCAGCACGTGCTGAATTGGTTTTTCCGCCTGGCGGGCGGTAGGCACATGGTCGAAAGGGTCGTCTTCATCGGCGCAGCTGAAGTGTGCTGTTGGGGGGATGGTGCCAGTTTGCAGGGCGCAGAGGGCGGCAGCGACCTGCAGGGGGCCGCCCGCGGAGAACGGCTGTCCTGTAGCACCTTTAATCGACACGACAGGCGGGAGGATCTGACAGACCTTAAAAAGGGTGGACAGTGCCTTCACCTCGATAGCGTCACTTCCTTTAAACCCGGAAGCATGGGCAATGACGAGATCAATCTTTGAAGCGTTGAGTCCGGCCTGCTCCAGGGCTTTTTGGACAGCCTTTACCAGTGCTGCCCCGTCAGGTTTGTTGTACTTAAAATGGTGGCCATCGCCTGCTGAGCCGAAGCCGGACAAAACAGCATACGGTTTTACACCCCTTTGAGCAGCGCTGTCCGGGTGCTCAATGACGAACAGGGCGCTTCCTTCGCCCGTTAACTCCCCGTCTCGTTCCCGGTCGAAAGGTCGCCCCGCCCTGCGCGGGTCGGGGCAGGTTGTAAGCAGTTTGGCCCGGGAAAGGATTCCAAAAGCCAGGGGAAACAGGTTGGAGTCTGTGCCCCCGGCCAGGAACAGGGGGCCAGGCACCTGTCCTGCGTACTCTACATTTTTTGCTGCCCGGCCCAGGGCCAAAAGTCCGCTTGTACAGCCGGAAGCGAAGGTGACCGCTTCGCCCCCAAGCTGAAAACGGCTGACGAGCTGGTCTTTTGTGTTCTGGCGAAGGCTGTTTAAGGCATCGTGAAGACTTCGGCTGTCGGTTTCATGTTCCTTTTCGTCTTCCCGCAGGAGTTTCTCCAGGTGGATCCATGCTTCTACACAGGAAAGAGTCTCACCCAGGTAGAGTCCGATTGTAGGCTTGCCAGTCATATTTTTGCCGGGTTGCTGGGAGGGCAGTCTTTGATTGCCTTTTTGGCCGGTGTGGAAAGCAAGGCCTGGATCAGTCCGGTTGAATTTGCTGTTTCCGGAAATTCTTTCTCTTTCCTCCCCTGCAGGCCTTCCCGGGGTTATGTTAGCGCTGTCCGTTATTGCCCCGCCAGGGGCAGGTGTCATTAAGCCGGCATCGGTCAGTGCTTCCTTAGCTGCTGCGCAGGCCAGTTGAGTGTTGCGCGGCATGCCGGCAACTGCCGGCATGCCGCGGACCAGTGCTGCAGTGGATGGCCCCGCCTTGTTCGCTCCGGGTGGAAGGTAATGTTCTGCTCCACTGGCGCCGTTGAGCAAGGCCTGGAAAAAAGTGTCACGCCCGAGTCCGAGAGCAGAAGCCACACCCATCCCGGTAATAACAGCTTTGGACGCTGACATCTGTTGGCCTGAAGGAGAAAACAAAAAATACTTATTTCCACGTCCTGCTTGATTATTTCTCCATCCCTGCTCTTTGTACTGCCCGCTGTCCCGGTCCCATGGTGCTGCAAGAGCGATGGCAGCCGACTCTCCCGCAGGTCCATCCGCAAAAACAATGGCCCGACGAATTGCTTCGCGATTGCGGAGAGGAGATAAAGGTTCAGGCTGTAGACTCGAAAATTGTTTCCAGGCATCTGAATTGGGGGCTTGCATCCAGGCAACCGCCAGTCCGCAGGCCAGTGCCGGGCCGGCAGCAAGCATCCCGGGGAAAGGAGCGGGGAGAGTTGTTGTGTCCAGCAAAAGATCCACCCCTTCACCATCAGGAAACGCCTCTGCTGCCAGCTGCTGGAGCAGGGCTTCTTTTTCATTCTTCTTTCCTGCCATGCGTGCTGTGGCGTAGCCGCAGATATAGGCGAGCGGCCTGGATGCAGAGGGGGTCGCCCCAGCCTTTTCACCCTGGAGATGGAAGATGGCACAGCCTTCAGCCAACTCTACCGGCCCTTTATCGGGAGAGTTTTTGGAATAAATCCCGGCCAGGGCAGGAAAAAGCAGGTTGCCCGATGGAGAGTCGACCCCTCCGGCCAAAAGAGCCGGCACCTCTGCCCTGGTCAAGGCCCGGTAACCCATGCCCAGGGCATGGAGCCCGGATGTCAAAGGGTCGCTTAAGGTTTCGCACATCCCCTGCAGGCGAAGGGAAACGGCAATATGAGAGGCATGGGCCAGGGGGAGACCGTAATGAAGGGCCCATGGAGGCAGGGCTTTAGGCCCTTGCTGCCTGAAAATAGCCAGGTAATGCTCCAGGGCACTTATGTCTAGCAGGGATGTCCCGATAATAACCCCTGTTTGTCGGTGAATCCCTGAACTGCCAGGATAAGCCTGTGCCAGGGCTGTGCGGGAAGCGGCAATGGCCAACAGGGAAGCCCGCCAGCCTTTTTGGCCCAGTTCTCCGGTAATGCCGTGGTCCTGCGAGGATAAGGGGCAAAGTTTATTATCCCGGTTTATCCGTTCACTACGGTCCATGCCTGCTCTGAACGGGGAAAGGGCTTCATCACCCCTGCCGAAAGGGCTGAACCTTCCCTGGCCTGTAATGGCCACTTTTATCTTCCCGGCTTCTTCTCCATACATTAGATGCTCTCCTCTCACCGTAGGGGAGTGATGTCAGTGTGCCAGGTTGTCTTTATTGTTGCAGATGGTTACTACTCAGCCTACTAATTTTATTGCGTATACATCGGGAAGCAAATGTAGATAAATTTCTGACCTTTACCCTTAAAGCTTGTTCCGCTGGCTCAGGATCAAAAAAGTTTACCAGGAAACAGTTCAGCGCAGCGGATCTCCTTGGGGGCCAGCGCTGCGCTGTATCTGTTGTGCTTCAGGGTAGGTATAAATTTTCCCTTCATAGTTGCGCAGGACAACTCTGTCCGGTGTCTGGCTGATCAAATACGGTGGCATCACCGGAATTTTTCCTCCTCCACCGGGTGCATCGATGCAAAAGGTTGGCACGCCAAGTCCGCTGGTGTGGCCGCGCAAAGTTTCTACAATCTTGATTCCAGCAGCCACTTTCGTCCGGAAGTGTTCTATGCCCGGGGCGGGATCACACTGATACAGGTAGTAGGGGCGGACCCGGATTTTTAACAGTTGGTGACTCAGTTCTTTCAAGACCTGTGCGCAGTCGTTTATCCCGGCCAGCAGGACCGACTGGTTGCCCAGGGGAATTCCGGCATCGGCCAGGAGGTTGCAGGCGACCGCAGCAGGGGCTGTGACCTCCCTGGGGTGGTTGAACTGCAGATTCAGGTAAAGGGGGGCATAGCCGGCCAGAATTTTGCATAGCTTTTGGTTGATCCGTTGGGGCATTACTGCCGGCATCCTGGTGCCGATGCGGATAATTTCCACGTGGTCTATCGAGCGCAGCTGTTTAAGCATCCCGTCAAGCTGGTCATCCTCCAGCAGCAGGGGATCGCCGCCGGAAAGGAGCACATCCCTTATAACCGGCCTTTGCCGTATGTAATCAATAGCGGCCTGGATCTGCTCCGCACTTCTGGCCTGCTCGGCTGCCCCGATCAGGCGGCGGCGGGTGCAGTGCCGGCAGTACATGGCACACTGGTCGGTGACCAGCAGCAAAACTCGATCCGGGTAGCGATGGACCAGCCCGGGCATAGGGGAGCTTGCCTCTTCCTGCAGGGGGTCGGGTGAAACTTGGTCTTCCCTTGAAGGGTGGTTCCCATATTGTTCCAATATTGTAGGCACTCCCTGCTGGCGTAGCGGGCAGTTTTCCTTGCCGGGATCCATCAAGGAGGCATAATAGGGGGTGATGGCCAGGCGAAAAAAAGGGGGGCAACATTGCTCCAGTCCCTGGATTTCTTTTTCCCCCAGATCCAGGATTTGCTGTAGCTGTTCCAGGGTTGTGATCCGGTTGTCCAGCTGCCAGCGCCAGTCCTCCCACTGCCCTGCAGTCACATCTTTCCACAAAGGGATTTCCCGAAAACTTCGCATCAACCGACTTCCTCCCAGATAGCTGCTGAAATCTTTCCTCCAGGTGCAGGTCCGTTCGTGCCTGTTTGTTTCTTTTTCTTATACTTCTTGACAGGTTGTTACTATATTTTATATTTTGGGACAGGAAATTCCTGCAGGAAATACTTTTTTGGACAGTGTTCCAGCCAAAAATACAAAAAATACGATCTGAAATCGTTGTTGACAAAAAATTTACAAAGAAATAAGGGGATTTTTAGTTGTATTTAAAGGTGGGCAGTTTTTTGATCTCGAAATAAAAACAGAAACCTGCTGGGGAAAGCATGATTGGGCTCCTATCCCGGGTTTTTTATCAGATGTGTGAGTTTAGCATGTCTAAATCTGCAGCAGGTTTTGGAGTTTAGAGGGAACTTGAACGGTGCTGATTCGTCTATAGTATGAAAATGGAGTTTCCGTTTCCCGGTATCGGCTCCGGTTATCTTCGCGGCAAAGCGCTAGGGCTCAGTTCAAGCTTCCGCCGGCCGACCTGCAAACTTAGGCGTCCTGCCACGGTTGCAGGCGGCGGGCGTTCATGCCCGCCGGGCCGGTTCCCAGCATTTACTTCGCCAAGCGCTTATTGCCGCTTGACAAAGTCGCCGATACAGGGAAAGCGGACCTCCTCCAAGCGGGGAACGGGCTTGAAAACCCATTTTCATCCCCTGTTGTGGCCCGCAAGGGCCGTGGCGGTTAGTATAAACCCGGTATAAAGCAGATAAGTGCCTTTTCGCACTTATTATTTCCACACTATTAGAAGTAAAAGTACCGAGGGGGTATTACATGTTCAGGATGACAACGCTTGTTGGTTTATCTTTTTCGTTTCTTTTCTTTTTGGCTGCGGTTCTTTTGCCCGGATGCGCACCGGAGCAGCCCGAACACCGGGTAACCCTGGAAGCCGAACCTGCTGGAGCGGGAGAGGTATCAGGTAGCGGAACTTACCTGGAAGGAGAGGAAGTCACGGTGGAAGCAGACCCTGGCGAGGAGTATGAGTTCAAGAATTGGCTGGAAGATGGAGAAAAGGTAAGCAGCCAGCAGCAGTATGCGTTGGAAATTACTGGAGAAAAAAAGCTAATCGCGGAGTTTGAGCAAAAGGAAGAAGCAGTAGAAGAAGACAAGTACGAGTTGACGGTAAAAGCCAGCGATGATGCAAGGGGTAGTGTAGACGGCAGTGGAGTCTACCCGGAAGGGAAAGAAGTGACGATAACGGCCCAAGCCCAGGAGGGGTACCACTTCTTATTCTGGGAAAGGGACGGAATGATGCGGGGTCCGGATAAGGAGCTGGAAGTTCAGGCCCATGATGATAAAGAATTCATTGCCCATTTCGGCATGGATGCCGTAGAGGGGGTCATGCCCCCGGAATTTGTATTTGATCTGTACCAGGAAATGGCCGATCCCGGTGAGAATATGTTCATGTCCCCGGTCAGCATTTACTTGGCGCTTACCTTGGCTTATAATGGTGCTGACGGGGAAACCAGGCAGGAAATCGGGGAACTGCTCCGTGCCGCAGAAATGGACCTGGACTCTTTTAATGAAAAGTGTGCGAATTTCAGGGAGTTCCTGGAAGCCGGGTCTGACGGGGTGGAACTTTCTATCGCCGATTCCCTCTGGTTGGAAGAGGGGGTCGAGTTCTCTGAGGATTACCTGGATACATTGGACCGTTACCACGGCGCCGAGGCCAGGGAGCTTGACTTCGCTTCCCCGGCTGCTCCTGCGGAAATAAACCAGTGGGTTTCGGAAGAGACTGAGGAGATGATTGAAGAGCTTTTTGGGGAAGATCAACCTCTGCCAGCCCAGTATTTTATCCTCTTGAATGCAATTTACTTCCAGGGGCAGTGGCTGGAAGACTTTGACCCGGAAAAAACAGAGGAAAAAGAGTTCACTTTGCACGATGGTTCGACAACAGAAGTGCCCATGATGCAGCGGGAAAGTGAAGATATTGACGAGTACCAGCACCTGGCCGGCAATGGATTCGAAGCGGTGCGCATTCCTTATGGAGGGGAAGTAACGGACCCATACGGCGACGGTACCCGCATGGGCATGTATGTTTTTGTCCCTGATTACAGTCTGGAAGATTTTTATGGTCAGCTAAATGCGGAGAACTGGGCGGAATGGATGGATAATTTTCATTCCAAAGAGGGGATAATTGGCCTGCCGAGATTTGAGATCGAACACGAAGAGTTGTTAAGAGAACACTTGACGGAATTAGGCATGGAAAAGTCCTTCCAGGACCGGGCAGATTTTGGCGGCATGTCTCCCCAGGGAGATGGTTTTTTCCTGGATGAAATCAAGCACAAGGCGGTTATCGAAGTGGATGAAAAAGGCACGGAAGCCGCAGCGGTTACTGCAGCACTGGGTATGGGCGACGGCCCGGAGCCCTTTGAAGTCATTGCCGACCGTCCTTTCTTCTTTGTTATCCGGGACGACGAGGCCGAAAGCATTCTTTTTGCCGGGGCATTGGTTGATCCCAGCTAATGCCCCCAGTTGTTTCCTGGCCCCGGAATGTTTTTTTAGTCAGTGATTTATCAATGGAGTGATCATGATTAATCGGCAAATACCTTTTTTGATAACCATTGCTTATTTTATCTCTTTTGCTTTTATCCGTATTGCCGTCATTTTAGCCGGGTCTGCCCAGGGCCTTTCTGCCGACAAATATATCTATATCGGCAGAAATATCATTTTATTCGGCTACCATATCCACCATTTTTATATTGGCTTTATCATGATCTGCTATGCGGCCTGGATGGCCATTGTCCATACAGAGACTATGGACCGAAAATTGATGGCCCTGGTCTTTGGTGCTGGGCTTGGCCTGTTTATGGATGAAATCGGGATGCTTTTGACGGGAAGTTACCACAACCGGCTTACTTTTCTTATTTCAACCCTGCTGGCTGTTATGCTGTTGAATATTGTTTTTTTCCCCAGCTTTTGGGCAGAAGCCCGGGAGAACTTGAAAAGATCCACTTCCTGGGTAGCAAAATTTTTATTACGACAAGATCATTTTATTAAGGTGGTGGATTATATGAGTGAGAAAACGGGACGGACTGAACGGGCAAGCCTGATCATCACAGGTTTGATTTTTCTGTCTATCGGGGTGTTGATCCTGTTCTATCCCCGGTTTGTACACTACTGGGTAGCCGGCGGTTTCTTTATTCAGGGTGTGTCTTCCATGATCAGGGCCTGGTACAGTAAAGAAACTGAGCGGGAATAAATGCCGTTTTATCTCTGGTGGTTTGCCCTACAGCTTTCGATCCTGGCCCAGTTATGGTGGGAAAACATGATATTCCAAGATATCCTTTCGTATATTTTTAAATTGCTTTAAACATGTTATAATATTCGCAAAATACAACCATTTAAGGCTTGCATACTTGAGGCGAATCCAGTTCAAGTCCCATGGAAAACAAAACTTTTTGATGAGTCTCTTGAGCTTGTTTAAATGGTTCAAAGGAGTGGGAGAGAAATGATTAAAGTAACTGTATTTTATCCCAGCGGGGCAGGCAAGAAGTTTGACATGGACTATTACTGCAACAAGCATATGCCCTTTGTCCAGCAAAAGGTGGGAGATGCTTGCAAAAAAGTGGCGGTGGAAGCGGGGCTGGGGGGAGTAGAACCGGGTTCGCCTCCAGTCTATGTTGCCATGGGGCACCTGTATTTTGAATCGGTAGAAGCTTTTCAAACCTCCTTCGGGCCTCATGCCGAGGAAATCATGGCTGACATTCCGAACTATACCGATATTCAGCCCATGATTCAAGTCAGTGAAGTGAAAATGTAGGGTTCAGGGACTCAGCAGCAGAAATAGAATGGCATAGGGTTTTTTCCTTTTCGCTTTGCATGTCCAGGCAGGGTCCAACAGGGACTTGAGCGTTCCTTACAATTACAGCCGGTCTTTGCCGGCTGTTTTTTGCTGATTTCACTTTATTTAGTTGCAGGAAAGGGGACGGTTTACGCTCATTTTTAAATTAACCTCCGGGAGAAAACAAAATGTTGGATTTCAACACGATGAAAAAATACAGCAACAGTGTTCCCACTGTTGGGGGAAGGGTTTTGCGGCTTTCCCTTGTTTTGGCGGCGGTTTGCTCAGTCGTCATTGTTTTGCTGATTATAGCGGCGAGGCCGGGTGAAGTTCAAAGCGGTGAACTGAGTTTTACTATTCTTCATACCAACGATGAGCATTCCGCCCTTCTGCCCCACACCCTGACCGTAAACGAAGGGATTGCCGGTGAGGACCACTACAGGATAGGAGGTTTTGCCCGCCTGGCCATGGCCATTGAACAGGTACGGCAGGAAAAGCAGGTGCAGGGGGAGCCGGTGCTGCTTTTCAATGCAGGGGATTTCCTGGGCGGCGCTGCATTCGGGTGGTTGGCGCCTCACGGGTATTCACCGGAAATCAAGCTGCTGCAGGAAATGGGATACGATGCCGTGGTAATCGGGAACCATGAGTATGACTACGGGCCTGATACCCTGGCTGATTACCTGCTGCGGGCCGGCTATCCCGGGGCTCATCAAGAAACGGTAGTGTTGGCGGCTAACACCAGGGCTCCAGAAGATCACCCCCTGGCTTCCCGCCAGCTGTACCTGCTGGACCAGGTTTTCGAGCTGAAAAACGGGCTGAAAATTGGTGTTTTCGGGCTGATTGGTGAAGACGCTATAAATGTGACAGCCGATACCGGCGAACTGGAATTCCAGGACCAAAGCCAGGTTGCCCGGGATGCCCTATCCCGCCTGGAAGAACAGGGGGCCGATGTGATTGTTGCGGTTACCCATTCCGGGGTGGATGAAGACAGGGAGTTGGCCCGAGATGTCCCGGGAATCGATATTATCGTGGGAGGACACTGTCATACCGCCCTTGATGAGCCGGTTATGGAAGGCAAGACGATTATTGTCCAGGCAGGATACATGGTCGAATTCCTGGGGCAGCTGGAGCTGGCTTATGATCCTGCTGGTGAAAAGGTCAGGGTGCGAAATGAAGAAAATGAAACCCCTTTTTTGCTTCCTATCGACGACCGGTTTGAGCCGCACCCCGGGATAGCTTCCCTGGTGGATGCATACAAGGAAAAGCTGGATAATCTGGTGAGTGAAATGACCGACGGCAGGTTTGAGGATATCCTGGCTGCTGTAGCCCGTTCCGACTTTGAGATTACCAACAGGCCTCCCCTGCAGGAGACCCCTGCGGGAAACTTCATTACCGATGCCATGCGCCTGGTTACAGAAGAGGTGAGCGGTGAAAGAATGGATGTAGCCATCCAGGCCAACGGCAGTATCCGGGGCAGTTTTGTCCCGGTAAGCGAAGCAGGAAAGCCCGGGAAAATCTCTTTTTATGATATTACGGGAGTGGCCGGGTTGGGATACGGGGATGACGTTTACCCTGGCTACTCCATCATTACCACCTACCTTACCGGGGAAGAACTGCTGCGCCTGCTGGAGGTGGCAGCGCTGTTGGAAGAGCTTATGGGTGATACGTACTTCCTGCAGTTTTCCGGGCTTCGTTACAGCTACAACCCGCAGAATACTGTCCTGTTTACCATACCCTTCATGGACCAACCCCTGCCTTCCACCCGGGCTGTGGTGGAAGCGGAGCTTTACTCCGGAGAAGGGGTTCAGCCTGCCGGAGAAGGGGATTATCAGCCGTTGGAAAAGGGGGATGAAACCCTCTACCGCCTGGTAACCGATACCTACATTTTATCTTTTTTGCCCATGGTTGGGGAGTTGCTGCCGGGTCTGGAGATTGTGCCGAAAAATGCCGCTGGAGAACCTGTTCCCCTGGAACGGAAAGAAGAATTGACCGTGCCCCACAGGGGCCGGGAACTGAAAGTTTGGGAAACGGTAGTGGAGTATGCCGCCTCCCAACCCCCGGGGGAAGACGGTGTGCCCGCTATACCGGAACTTTACAGCGATACCTCGGGGCGGATCAACCAGGTTTCCACTTTTCCCCTGGTGGCCTGGATATACCTGGGGATTGCGGCGTTGGCTGCAGGTTTTTGTTTCCTGCTGCGGCGCCGCTGGCGCAGAAATAAAATGAAACACCACGCAAGCTTTTACCGGTGAACCCTTTCCGGCCATTGGAAATAATCTATCGCTTAGCACAGCTGCGCTAAAAAACCATCCAACTCTGACCGTGCAAGCCGGGATAAAAGCTGAGCCTGGGAAAAGCAACTGAGCATGTTGTTCAGTTTTATGGGGTTTTTTCGCCGGCACAACTTGTGATAAGATATAAATATAATCATTCAACTAAGGTTCGCCTTGCAAGAGGGACGGACGAGGAGGAAAAAGATATGGACATTCCCTCAAACCCTTCCACTTCCCGCACATTGAAACTCCGGCGGGAACTGTGGGATGCGCAGCCTTCCATCTGCACGGAAAGGGCCAGGCTGGTAACGGAAGCCGACCGTCTCTTTGCCGGGGTGCCCCCGCTTATGCGCCGTGCCCTGACCCTGGAGCACATTCTTAAAAACATTTCCCTGCGTGTGGAAAAAGAAGAGCTGATCGTAGGCAGCATAACTTCCAGGAAAGTGGGAGCCATACTCTATCCCGAGTATTATGCCTGCCGCCTGGAGCCGGAGCTAAAACAGCTTTCTCAAAGGGAGCTGAACCCTTTTCAGCTTGAAGCGGACCAGGAAAAGGAACTGCGGGAAGAGATTTTCCCCTACTGGAAAAACCGCAATGTACAGGCCCTTTGTGCCTCCTATATGCCCACAGTTGCCCGCCAGGCATGGGAGTCGGTTCTGCCTTTTATTCTGACAGAGATTGCCGGCATTGCCCACTTTAATATTAACTACGAAAGAGTAATCAAGGAAGGGCTACAAAGCACTGCAGATCAGATCAAGGAAAGGATAGAATTCCTGGAGAAAAAGGCCGGCCCCAAGCCCGGGGATCTGGAGACGCTGCTTTTTTACCGGGCAGCCTGGAAAGCGATAGATGCGGCCATGGGCTTGGGTCGGCGTTACCAGGTACTGCTGCAGGAACTGGCAGAAAGGGAAAATGATTGGCATAGAAAAAAAGAGCTGCTTGAGCTGGTCCAGGTATTTTCACAGATTCCTGCCGGCCCGGCCCGGAGCTTTCACGAAGGGTTGCAGTGTATCTGGTTGTTACAGCTGATCCTGCACCAGGAGAATTATGAACAGGGAGTTTCACCGGGACGCATGGACCAATATCTTTATACCCTCTATCATAAGGATTTGCAGGAGGGACGGCTGAACCGGGAAAAAGCCCTGGAACTGGTCGAGTGCCTGTGGATAAAAATGTGCGAATTCGCACCCTGCTTTGAACAGGCGACGGCCATGGCCTTCCAGGGCCTGCCGACCAACCAGGCTGTGACCATCGGCGGGGTCGGCGAAAGAGGGGAAGATGCCAGCAATGAGCTTTCCCTGCTGCTTTTGGAAGCAACGGGCCGACTGCGGGTGAAACAGCCCAATCTTTCCCTGCGCTATCATCCGAACATCGATCCGGAGCTTTTTGGCCGTGCCTGCCAGACCCTGTTGGCTGGCGCTACCATGCCTTCCCTGTTTAATGACAGTGTAATTATGGAAAACTATAAAAATATGGGCCTTGAAGCGGAAGAAGCACGCAACTACTGCGTGATCGGCTGTGCCGAGCTGGCCCCTTCGGGCAATACCCTGGGGTCCACTGATGCTGCCCTGTTCAACCTGGGTCTCTGCCTGGAGTTGGCCCTGAACAATGGTTACAGCCGCTTATTTGGAATGCAGTTGGGCCCTTCCAGCGGTGACCCGTCTAATTTCAAAAACATGGAGGAAGTGCTGCAGGCATTTCAGTCCCAGGTCGCCTGGCTGGTCCGCCAGATGGTGGCCGGTCTTAATGCCATGGGATTAGTTCACAAACAGTTTTTCCCCACGCCTTTTGCCTCTTCCCTTTTGGACGGCTGCCTGGAACAGGGCCAAGATGCCACAGCTGGCGGGGCCCGTTACAACTGGAGCGGTGTGCAGGGGGTGGGCATTGCCGACGTTGCCGACTCTTTCACGGCCCTGGAGATTTTGGTGTTCCGCCAAAAGAAAATGAGCATGAATGAAATGGTCGAAGCGCTGAATAATAACTTTCAGGACCCCTTATTGGAGCAGCAGCTGTTGTCCCTTCCCAAGTACGGCAATGACCGGGAGATCCCCGACATGTATGCTTCTACCGTAATGGAAGTCTTTGCCGGAGAAGTGGAAAAATATCAAAATACCCGGGGAGGCCCCTATATCGCCGGTTTTTATTCCATGACCACCCATAATGTTTTCGGAAGTATGCTGGGCGCTCTGCCTTCGGGGAAAAAAGCACACCAATCCCTGGCTGACGGGGTTTCTCCTACCCCGGGCAACGACCAAAACGGGCCTACCGCTTCACTTAAATCGGTTTCCAGGTTAAATTACCAGGTGGCGCTTAACGGTTCCTCCTGCAACCAAAAATTCAACCCTGGCTTCCTGAGTAGAGGTGGCAGAGAAATAGTTCAGGCCCTGCTGCAGACGTACTTCCAGCTGGGAGGAATGCACCTTCAGCTCAACTGTGTCAGCCGGGAGACCCTCCTGGAAGCCCAGGAGAACCCGGAGAAGCACCCCGGGCTGCTGGTCCGCCTGACCGGCTACAGCGCCTACTTTGCCGACTTGAGCAAGGAACTCCAGGATGAGATTATCAGGAGAAGCGAACATGTCCCGGCCTGATGGAAAAGGGATGGTTTTTGACATCCAGCGTTTCAGCCTGCATGACGGTCCGGGGATCCGGACAGCGGTTTTTTTTAAAGGCTGCCCCCTGCGCTGTCCCTGGTGCCAGAACCCGGAATCCTGGGAAAAAGCTCCCCAGCTAATGTACAATGAAAACAGGTGCCTGCTCTGCGGAAAGTGCAAAGAGGCTTGTTCCCTGGGTGCGGTTCAATTTGCAGGTGGACAAGGAAACGACAGGGCTCATTTCCAGCGGGATTTCTGCCGCCGTTGTGAGAGTTTCAACTGCGTAAACACCTGCAGCGGCGGGGCCCTGCGGGTGGCAGGTTATTGGATGGAAGCGAAAGAAGTGGTCCGGGAGGCAAGAAAAGATGCTCCTTTCTATGAGAACTCCGGGGGTGGGGTAACCTTGACCGGGGGAGAGCCCCTTTTTCAACCCCGTTTTGCCCGGGAAATCCTGAAAGGGTGCCAAGATGAAGGGATCCATACGGCCGTGGAAACCTGCGGCCTGGCCGCTGAAGAATCTTTCAAGGACCTTTTCCCTTTTCTGGACCTGGTCCTTTATGATTTGAAAATACTTGACCCGGAAAAGCATTACCAGGTTACCGGTTGCGATAACGCGCTGATCAGGGAAAATGCCCGCTCTGTTATCCGTGCCGGTAAACCAGTTTGTTTTCGTGTCCCCCTGGTCCCGTGGTTTACCGACGGGGAAGACAATCTTGCCTCCATTGGCAATTTCTTGAAAGAAGAAGGCTTTGACGGACCTGTAGAGCTGCTTCCCTACCATCAGTTCGGCCTGAACAAGTTTTTTCAGCTGGGGATGGAACCTCCCGAAGGTGAAATTGTCGAACCGGCTCGGGAACGGGTAACAAAGGCGAAAACTGTCCTGCAGTCTTTGGGCTTGCAATGTGTCGTCGGTAATGAAAAATAAGCAATTCAAAACAGCAGTACTTGCTCAGCGCTGTTTGCTAGCGAAGCTGTAGGGAAGGCTATAGCGAAGCAGGGCGCGGTTCTGGCGCTTCCGGAGCGCAGGAGAGGACCGACAGGAAAGCGCCAGAGTCTTTCTTTGCTGTGCGGAGTGTCACGCAATTACATCAAGGCCGAAGAGTTAAAAATAGTATTGTCTGGGAGCTTGTGGTATGTTAAGTTATCGTTTAAAAGTTGCTTGTTCGCCTCGGTTGTCGGCAACCGCCTGCTGGGGAAAAAGCCTTTTTTTCTTTCTCACCTGGTTACTTCCCGCTGCAATTGCGGCTGCCCGGTCTGTCTTTGGAGGGATCGGGCAGGAGAAGAACTGGACACTGGAGAAATAGAAAAGCTGTACAGGGAGGCAAAGGAAACAGTATTTACGGCAAATGTCATTTGGGGAGGTGAGCCTCTTTTTTTCTATGAATTTTTGACGAATGAAAGGAGTTGGGTAAGATCATGATTTCACGCCTTGATCACGTCTCCATTGCCGTGAGTGACTATGAAAAAGCACGCCATTTTTTCCAGGATGTTTTGGGTGCTGTAGGAGGTGCCGGTGAAGAACACCAGGAACTCCAGTTTTTTTGGAAGGTGTTTTCCCTGGGAGACCTTTCCCGTATCGAATTGATCAGCCCTACGGGTCCGGGCAGTTTCTTACATAAATTTTTGGACGGTAAGGAAGGTGCAGTCCACCACATTACCCTGGAGACGCCCGATATCAAAAAAGCCATGGAATTTTTGGATGAACAAGGTGTTCCCTATTTTGGTTACGATGAATACCCGGGCGGGGTTTGGAAGGAAGTTTACATCCACCCCCGGGATGCTTTCGGGGTCCTGGTCCAGATTGCCGAATTTCGGCCCGACGATTTCCTGGGCGACCCGGTCAAACTGCCCCGCGGACGGCGCTGGCAGGTGGAAAAAACCAGCCAGGGATGTTCTTTGACCCTTTCCCACCCCGGAGGAGGCACGGTTAAATTTGAACTGGAAAAAGAGGAGGCCAAACAGCTTTTAGCCGAGCTCCAGGAAGCGCTGGACTAGCTTGCCCTCCGAGGACCCCGTGAAGGGACCATGGCGCTTTTTCGAGAAGACAACCGGACGGTCCACAAAAATATGATGACTGGAGGAACAGAATGAAAATACTCGGTATTGTGGGAAGCCGCAGGAAAAAGGGAAATACCTCGTTGCTGGTCCAGGAAGCGCTAAAACCGTTCCAAGAACAAGGTATGGAGACAAACTTGGTTTTCCTGGGGGATTACGAGATCGTGGATTGCAATGGGTGTGAAAGCTGCAGGGAGACGTTAAAATGTGTAGTGGATGATGACATGCAAAAAATATATCCTCTGCTGCAGGAAGCTGATGCTGTTATTTTAGGCTCACCGGCTTATTTTTACAATGTTACTGCGGATGTGAAAGCCTTTATCGACAGGTGTTACTGCCATGAAGTTTTTGACCAAGAAGACCGTTCCGTCTGGGTGTCTGTCAGTGAAGCGCTGGGTGGAAAATATGCCGTTGTAATCGCTGTTTGTGAGCAGGAAAAAGAAGAAGATATGGGCTACACAGCGGTGGTAATGGAAAAATCCCTGGAAGCTTTGGGCTACAGGGTTGTCAGTACCGTTAAAGCGCTAAAACTTTTTGCTCCAGGAGAGGCGTTAAAAGATGTTAAAGCGCTGCAGGATGCCGGGCAGGCTGGTGAAAAAATGTTAAAGACCCTTCAATTGAAAAAGAAGCTGCAAAAGCAGTTATAATTCAAACCCGGGAAAGGACAATAAAAAGCATCTACCAGGACTTTTTCTTCTGATAATCAAGAGATCAGTTTTAGCTTGCGGGCCAGGGCGACAGCCTGGGTTCTGCCCCGGACGCCTAATTTGCCGTAAATGTTGCTGGTGTGCCATTTTACCGTTCCCACAGAAAGAAAAAGCTTTTCCGAGATATCCTGGTTGGAGTATCCCCCGCTGATTAAATCCAGGACTTCCAACTCCCGGGCGCTGAGCTCTTCGGCCAGCCCCTGGTAAGAACTTTGCCTGGATGCTTCCTGGCTTGCTCCTGGACTTTCTACCGGGTTTTCCACTCCTGAAACCTGACTTGCGCCCGGTTCCATGTTCCGGAAGATAGTCCGGGCATAATCCAAGATTTTACTATTAACGGCAGGAGTTTTGCCTTTGTCCATTTTTTCTATTAGCCTGGAGAAAACAGGGGATAAAGCTTTGCCTTCATCCAAAAAGGCTTGAAAATATCCGCATTCTTCACCCAGCTGCAGGGCCTTTAACAGGCAGGATTCTGCCGCATCCTGGTGTCCTTCTGCTTCTTCCAGGTGGGTTTTGACCAGCAGGGTTTCTACTAACAGACTGTTGTGCTCTACTGGTGCAGCCAGGCTTTCAATCTGTTCCAGTATGGCCCGGCCGCGGTTTATCGTACTGGCCCTACCCGAGGTTTCAGCGCCAGTTTGTGTGCCGGAACCGTCACGGGTTTTCTCCCTGTTTCCAGTTTTTGCCCCGGATGTATTTTTTTCGCTTTCTGCCAGCAGAAGACGTGCGAGGACCAGGTAGCCGGTTTCTTTTCCCCCCTGCACTTCCATATCTTCGGTAACCCCCATCCCCGACAGTATGTTTTTGGCCTTGGATATTTCTTCCTGCTTCAGATGAATCCGGGCCTTCCAGGCAGCAGCAGGAAAAGAGATGAAAAGCGGCAGTTCCACTTCCAGGTTGATGCTTTCAATCTGTCTGATAGTCTGCAGGGCATCGGAGTACTTCCCCTGGGAAAATGAAAGCGCAATTTTAAAAAGGCAGTTCCAGGCCAGGGAAGGTTTCTGTGGTTCGCTGATAAAAAGACCCCGCTCTATGCACCGCTCTGCTTCTTCCAAGTCTCCTTTTTCCCGCAGCAATTCTCCCAGCAGGGTCCAGAGGAGTCCCACCCTGGGCATCCTGGAGAACCTTTCATCTCGGGCGATGCTTAGCATTTCCTGGGTAATGTCTTCCGCTTCTTTAAGCCTGCCCAGGTAACACAAACTGGTGCCCACTTTAAACCCGGAAGAGAGGGTGTAGCTGTGGCTGCCGTGTTTTTTGTTGTTCAGGTGGGCATCCTGGTAAAACCGGTATGCACCTTTGGGGTCTCCTGAAAAAAGCCTGGCATCGCCGGAAAAAATGGCAACATTGATCCGCCAAAAATTTCTTTTTGCCGGGAGCAGCTCAAGGGCTTTTTCGGCGTTCTCCTGGGCTTCCGGGAAGTTGTCAGAGTAGATATGGTAGTATGTTTTGACTACAGCCAAAATCCCCGCGATTTCCCCCTGCTCTGCCTTGCCTGCAGTTTCTTCGGCCAGGTCCAGGCAGGCCCTGGCTTCTTCTTTTCCTTGACGGTAAAGGTGAAACAAGGCTTTGTGGGCAGCCAGGCGTGGATATTTTTTCAACAGTTCCGGGGGGAAGCGGTCAAGGCTGCGGTTGAGCAGCCGGGTCCCTTCTGCCTGCAAGATTTCTTCATAATTGTCCTGGAGTATAACTGCTGTCTGCTCCAGGTTGTTGCCGGCGAGAAGATGACGGACGGCTTCGCCGGGCTCTTCTGCTTCCAGGAACCAGTTCCCAGCTTTTTCATGCAACCGGGCGGCTTTACCTGGAGATTTTTTTTCCAGTTGGTATACAAGCAGGTCGGCAAACAGGGGATGGTAGCGGTACCAGTAGCCCTGGTCATCCAGGGGGATGACAAATAAATTATCCCGTTCCAGGCTGGCCAGGACTTCTGCGCTGTCACTGCGTCTGGTGATTGCATCACAAAGAGGGGCGCTGAAGCGGGTTAAAATGGAAGTCTGCAAAAGAAAATCCTGGACTGTTTCCGGCTGCCTGGTAAAAACTTCTTCGCTTAAAAAATGGAGTATGTGCCGGTGGCTTCCGGCAAAGTTTTGGATAAACTCTTCTACATTGCGGCTGGCAGCAAGGGAAAAGGCCGCCAGCTGCAGCCCTGTAACCCAGCCTTCAGTTTTTTTGTACAGGGCATGTAATTGTGGCTCGCTGAGTTGAATACCTTTAAACCGGGACAGCAGCAGTCCCGTTTCTTCTTCGGAAAAAGTTAGCTCCCCCAGGCGGACTTCAACCATTTCGCCCCGGGCTCTCCAGCGGGATAATGGCCAGGGAGGGTCGGAACGGGTTACGACCACCAGGTGGTGCAGTGGGGGAAGATTTTCAATAAAAAAGACCAAATCTTCATGGATCCGGGTATTGTTAACCAGGTGGTAATCATCAATAACCAGGTAAAGAGGCATTTCCAGGGCGAAAAGCTCGTTTAACAGGGGAATCAAAAGAGAGCGGGCATCGGAGGCAGATTCGGACAGGGATGAGCGCAGGGCTTCCAGGGGTCCACTACCCAGGTTGCTGCTCATTGTCTGCAGGGCGGTGATGATGTAGGTCCAGAAGCGTGCAGGTTCATTGTCTTCTTCATCCAGGGCCACCCAGGCAACCCGCTCTTCACGTCCGGCAAACCAGCTCCGGACCAGGGTGGTTTTGCCAAAACCTGCAGGTGCTGAAACCAGGGTCAGAGGGCGGGTAAACCCTTCGCCTGCTGATAAATTCATCTCCAGTCGCTCTGTGAGCTGGGGCCTGGAAAGAATATTTGCGCCCAGGGGAGGGATGCTGGTTTTAATTCTTAAGATGTCGCCAATCATGACTTGAATTCCTCCTGGGCCAACTTTGCCTGAAAATGTAGAAAAAAAGAGAAAGATTTTTTTCCTCGGCCGGTTTGGTTGTTCAGAATTGCTTGTTCAAAGGGGTGTAAAACTAATTCGGCATGGCATTTAATTTCTCCTGTCAACAAGGAGCACGGCAGACACAAAAATTTATTAAATGTCGTTATTGAACAGATTGAACAGATTGAACAGATTAGGCCCTAATACAGTTGAGTATTGCGCATTTTTGGCAAACTTTTCACCTGGTCGAAAAACCCTTATGGTTCTGGCTTTGTCCAGGTTGGGAACTCCAGCCTGGAGCTCTGACTGACCTGACTAAAGTCAGGTTGGATGGAAAGCCGAAAATCTGGACTTTAGTCAGGTCCCAAGCAAAGAAGCCTCCTATATAATAAAGACAGTTAATAATGAAACAGTCACATCAGAGCTGAGCAGCATACCAGTTACAACAGGATAAAGATAAGGAAAAAAGTCAATTCGGTTTGTAAAGCAGTATTGAGTTTGACCGGGTTAACAGGAATAAAAATGAATCTACATTATTATGGGGAGGCACATCGATCATGGATAAAGCCAGTTTGGGCCGGAAATTGGAAAACGGGGCAAAGGAAAACCAGTTGAAAAGCAATTCTTTGGAGAGGGGTATTGCCGTGGAGCAGAGCAGTTATACAATGCTGCTGGACCAGATCACCAAGGAGGATTTTCTCCTGGTCGGTGGCAAAGGAGCGAACCTGGGGGAGATGATCCGTGCAGGGCTGCCGGTCCCCGGTGGTTTTGTCTTACTGACCCATGCCTACAGGCAGTTTATTGAGGCGAACCAGTTGGGTCAGCGCATTAATCGTTTCCTGGAAGAAATCGACCATGATAACCTGTTGGAACTGGAACAAACAGCGGAAAAGATCCAGGCCCTGTTTGAAGACAGTGTCATCCCGGAAGATATCCTGGAGGAAATAGACAAAGCCTATGAAATAATTGGAAATGCTGAAGTGGCTGTCCGTTCCTCGGCCACGGCAGAAGATCTGCCGGGGACTTCTTTTGCCGGCCAGTACAATACCTACCTGAACGTCAAGGGCAGGGACGAACTTTATAAATACGTAAAAAAATGCTGGGCTTCATTGTGGAATTACAGGGCCTTGTCTTACCGGATCAGGCAGAACATCGGCAACCACGACCTGGCCCACGGCGTTATCGTGCAGGCCATGGTCAATGCGGAGAAATCGGGGATCTTGTTCACCGCAAACCCTGTCAACGGCAGGCGGGACCAGATGCTTTTAAACGCCTCCTGGGGCCTGGGGGAAGCTGTTGTGGGTGGCGAGGTCACCCCGGACCAGTGGGTGCTGGACAAAACAGCTAAAGGTGTTGTCCAGGAGCGTATCGCCAAAAAAGAAATCATGACAGTCAGGAAAGAAAAGGGTATAGAATTTGTCCCTGTGCCAGGCGAAAAACAAGAAGCGGTAACCCTTAACCGGGACGAAGTATCCCAAATGCTAAATTTCGGCCATGATGTTGAGCGCTATTTTGGCTCACCCCAGGATATTGAATGGGCTTATCAAAACGGCAAGTTCTACTTGGTTCAGACCCGTCCAGTTACTTCCCTGTACCCCATGCCTGAGGAAATTGAAAACAAAAAAGGGCTCAGGGTATATATCAACTTCAACAATTATTCCCAGGCCATGCCGGAGCCCTTTACTCCCATGGGAGAAGAGGGCATCAGAATGATGCTTCAAGGGGTGGTTAACAAACTGGGCAGGAAGCGGACCCGGGGCGATAATATGTGGTGGTGCCAGGTCATCGGGGGAAGGGTGTTTTTAGATATTACCGATTTTGTCAGGACGGAGAAAAGCTGGAACAAGTTCAAAAAGGTAGATCCCTCGGACAAAGACCCGGTAACAACAAAAGCACTGCTCCAGTTCCTGCAGCGAAACAAAGAGGAGATCATTGATCCCAAACAGTCTGTTAAGCTGGCCGGGCTGCTTAACCTCAGGTTGGTGAAATTCCTGGCAGGTGCTGCAGTCAAATATTTTCACGGGATCTATTCGCCGGTAAAGGCCAGGGAAAAGGCCGTCGGGCTAGGTGACGGAATCATTGAACAACTCCAGGAGGAAAGGAAAAAGCTCCGGACCGTGGAAGATAAGCTGGATTTTATCCAGCGTAACGGCAGTGACCTGTTCACAGAAGGGTTTGGCATCGTCTTTTATGTTGCCGTCTCCTCCACTTATATCGAAAAAGCCAGAAAAATTATGGCAGAGCACCTGGAAGACACCTCGGACTTAAAGCATGTGGAAAAATCGGTCCCCTATAGCGCCACCACAGAGATGGGCATGGAGATTCTGGAACTGGCCAAAATCTATGACCATAAAGGGAAAAGACCCCATCCCCAGGACAAAGAAATCAGGAAGTTTTTGGAGCAATACGGTCACCGGGCAGCCATTGAGCTGGATGTAGGAGTTCCGGTATGGAAGGAAAATCCGCAGTATGTCCTGGACCTGATCAACTCCTATATTGACAACCAAAACTACCAGGAAGCCATAGACAAATTCAACAGGGGAAAAGAAGAGGCTGCTTTGGCCATCGCCCGGATTAAAGCCCGCCTGGAGGCAGCAGGGCAGAAAAGAAAGGCCAGGAAAGTGGAAAAGCTGTTAAAAGACTTCAGGGAAATGTTTGGCATCCGGGAACAATCCAAGTTTTTTGTCCGGCAGTTTTTAAGCATCTTTAGGGAAGTGTTAATTGAAGTGGGTGAAGTTTTGGCTGAAGAAGGCAGAATAGAGGATAAGCTGGATGTATTCTATGTCACCGGGGAAGATATCCAGTCAAACCGGGACTTGAAAGCAATCGTGCGGGCAAATAAAGAGCAGTACCGGCTGAATATGAACAAAACAGCGCCCAGGCTTTTGACCAGCACCGGTGAAAGCATCCACGCGGCAACGGGGGAAACCGATGAAAACACCCTGGTGGGGATACCTGTATCCCCCGGTGTCTATGAGGGCAGGGTGCGGGTCCTGCGCAGCCCGGATGAAGGCCATAAGCTGGAAAAAGGCGATATCCTGGTAACCGCCGGCACCAATCCTGCCTGGACACCGTTGTTTTTAAAACTGGGAGCCCTGGTCATGGAAACGGGCGGCCCCATCTCCCACGGCTCCGTTGTAGCCAGGGAATACGGTGTGCCGGCGGTGGCGGGCCTGGCAAAGGCCGCTGCACAGATCAAAGACGGCCAGGTTGTGCGGGTAAATGGCGAAACGGGCAGTGTGGAAATACTGAGTTAAGGGCAGGAGAAGGAGCCTGCACGGTTCATTATGACGGAAGGCGGATGGAAGATGAAAAGCAAAAACATGTTGATCCTGTTTGTCAGCCTGGTTGTAGTCATGATCGGCTATGGAATCGCCATGCCTGTGCTCCCCTTTTATATCGACAGCATGGGCGGCAGAGGTATCCACTACGGCTTGCTGATTGCCAGCTACGGTTTGATGCAGCTGCTCTTTGCGCCCGTATGGGGAAGCTTATCCGATAAATACGGCAGGAAGCCCATCTTACTGGTGGGAATGATCGGCCTGGGTCTGGCCATGTTGCTTTTTGGCCTGGCTGTAAAATTGTGGATGCTCTATGCGGCCATGATTCTTTCCGGCAGCCTTTCTTCAGCCACGCTGCCCGCAGCCCAGGCTTACGCTGCAGACAGCACCACAAAAGAAGAAAGAGGGGGAGCCATGGGCAAGATTGGCGGCGCCATTGGCCTGGGTGTGGTTTTGGGCCCCGGGCTGGGCGGGTTGCTGGCTTCCATGTCCCTGGCCATGCCTTTCTTTGTCGCTTCAGGATTTTGCCTGCTCACTTTCCTTATTATCCTGGCCGGGCTGCCGGAATCCCTTGCCAAAAAAGACCGGTCCCAGTCCACTGAAATCAAGTTTATGCAGGTCCGGGGGTTGTGGCTGGCTGTTTTCTCGCCCATTGGTTTCGGTTTATTGGCTGCTTTTTTGGCCATTTTCGGACAGACTATCTTTACCAGCGTCTTTGGCCTCTATGCCCTGGCCAGGTTCGATTACGGGCCGGAGCAGGTCGGGACCATCTTGATGGCCATGGCCCTGATGTATGCCCTGGCCCAGGGCTTGATTGTGGGCCCTTTATCCAAAAAATTTGGAGAAGAGAAGATCATCGCCCTGGCTTTGCTGGGCAGTTCCCTGGGGTTTGTCGTAATTTTGCTCACAAAAACATTCATCACCATCTTGCTGGCTATTAGCGCCTTTATCCTGGTCAATTCCCTGCTAAAACCTTCAGCGCTGGCCTATGTTTCCAAGAATGCAGCCGGCAAGCAGGGGCAGGCCATGGGAGTTGCGGAATCGTACATGAGCCTGGGGCGCATCGCCGGGCCCATCTGGGGCGGGATGATCTTCGACGTCAACATCTTCTTCCCGTTCTTAAGCGGGGTGGTGCTTTTATTTATCGCCTTCCTGGCCACCCTGGGCAGAATAAAGGTGAAGCCAAAAGCATCTCCTGATCTTGAGTCAGGGCATTAAGGGATAACTAGCGGTTGTAAGTGAACTGCTTTCGGATGCCGTAGTTACTTTTTTGAAAAGAATAATTTTTGCCAGATGGATTGAGACTGTAACTCTTCGGTTTTCTTCCGGACCTCTTTCATTTGGTTTTGCAGCCTGGATAGCTCTGTTTTCAGCTTGCTTTTTTCCGCAAGATTCTTTTCATGCTCCAACTGCAGGTATGAGCATTGTTCCTGCAGTTTTTTGTTTTCAGCTTTTAGTTTCTTTTTTTCCAGGAAGAATGCTTCTTCCTTTACTTTTAGTTTCCGTTTTGTGTCATTAAGCATTTCTTTCAGCCCTGCATAATCTTCCCGGCAGCTGGAGCATTCCTCTTTTAACCTGTTTAATTGTTTTTGATGCTGCAGTTTCAGGTTTTCCCTTTCAGCTTGATTTTGGACTATGGATTCCTGCAGGGCTGCGTTATTTCTCTGCAGGCTAGCCGTCCGTTGAAGTAAAAAAGAAACCAGTGCTTCCAGCGTGGGGATGTAGTCAGGGCTGGAGTCTGTTTCACAGGAAGCAGGTGTGTTAGTGTTATTGTCGGGGCGGCTTTGGGGAGGAAACCCGGTAACCAGAACAAGGCTGCTGTGCGGCTTTTCTTCCTGAATGCTGCTGTTTCCCGGAAAAGAGCGAAGACGTAAAGGATAAAAATCCAGGGGAGCTCTCCGGGTTTTCCCCCATCTCCAGTTTATACCCTGATCCGTGGAAGTCAGGGCATAGAGACCATTCATATCGCTCCATTGTAAAGATATCTGCGTGTCCTGTTGGCTCAGCACTGCTACCGGCAGGACATTGGAGTGAACTTCTGTCTGAAAGTGATATTCCGGCTTTGCTTCCTTGTCGAGGCAAGCGTAATTCAAGAATGAGGCGTTATCTTTATGGCTGATCCAGGCCAGGTGGAAAAAGATTTTGATTTTCCCGGCCTGGGCAAGAAGTGGCAGTTGTTCCATTTTATATTCAAGACCGGTGTTCATTTCCCCCATCAGCGTTTCCCCCTGGCAGTGTTGTTCTGGCTGTTGGTTCCATTTATATATATGTGCTTGTAATAAAATATAGGAACATGGGAACCGGAAAAATAATAGTGCTGCACCCGTGTCGACTTCTGTGCATAACCTGTAATAGAGCTTATATGTACGGCTTAAAGAAAGGGGTTCTCAGGTTGAAATCAATGGGTAGCAGGCCGGGAAATAGGCAAACCCGTTTAAACTCCTGGATGGAGCGCACAGGGCAGAAGAGCAATGGACACTTTTCTGACAAGATGTATTTTCAAGCTGACAGCAATCAATCTAGCAACCTCTTCAATGCACAGGATTTGAGTAAGGGCAAGCTGATCTACCAGGATGAAAAATCAAAAACCTATTTATTTGTTGAGCCTTCCGAGGACAGTAATCAGGACAGTGATGAAGAGGAAATGATAAAAACCGGTGAAGATACGGGAACAATATGGAACAGTGATTATAGTGATGTTGAAACAGAAGGACAAGGACAAGGTGAAGCAGGAGAATTTTTTCCCGGGGGATCCCGGGCTTCCATTTCCATCGGTGGCCTTAATGCAGGCCTTTTAGAAAAAGGAGATTTCAGCAAGGTTAATTATTGGAGTGAAGCTGCCACAGGACAGTCCACCCCCAGGTTGGAAGCCCTTTTGGTAGAAATGAACAACCACCTGGAGGGAATAGAAAAAGTGCTGGAGCAATTGGACTCTCACCTGCAAGTTCACTTATCTTCAACTCCAACTCCGGTAAAGAGCACGCCTTTGCTGGAAAGAATTGCGCAGCGGCTGAAAAGTTTGTTGAAGGGATAAAAACCTTTGTGGTATCTGAGCAGCCATGATTTGATTGCACGACACAGCACGAAGTAAACCCAAGCTGTTTTGCTATGCAGACAGCTTGGGTTTACTTCTTTAGTCCGAATATAATTTCTTCTACAGGGGCAGTTTCTTCTTGTTAATCATGATCTACCTGGGGCAGGGAGGGGGGCAGCCACCGATTTGATGCAGATCGTTGAATTCATCTTTGACGGTAATGTTTTCCGGGTATGGCTTAAGGGCTGAAACCAGCAGGTTTTCGTGTTTCCAGAGCTTATCAATCACTTTAAGATCGATTTCCACCCGTGGACACAAAAGCTCCCCGGGCTCGAGGTTTTCGTCTGTAACGATCTCGCACCTTTCTATAATAACTACCTTGCAGGAACCGTCGATGAATCTGATGATCTCCTTAAATGCTTCTCTTCCGGCTTTTGTATTGGGGAAGCCAGTACCATCGGGAAACCTGTAGAAATCGGTAAACCTGCAGTCAAATTTTTCCACATGCTCGTGAACAAAAATCATATCGGAGAGTAATAATCTTTTTATCGTCAAACTAGCCTGCACACCCACTTCGTTTTTCACAACAAGACACCTGTCGGGCCCTTCAAGAACAAGTTCTTCTTCAGCACAAAACACCCTACAGTTGACTTCGTCATACTCTCCATCAATTTCAAAAAGTCCCCGGCAGCCAAATGCTCCGTTCCGTCCGGCAATGGGTATTGATATGTTAAGATGCTTTACGCAAATAAGTTTGACATCTTGCACACAGATATCATGACACTCACAGGCCACATCTACCTGGTAGCCGAACTTTTCACAGTGCCTTTTAACAACATCGCAACATTCTGAGCAGTTGAGTATTTTCCCCCGGTCACATTCTGGGCAGCCTGTTACAGCCTGAACAGCCTTTTCTTCCTCCATTTTAACTTTCACCTCCTCGTCCAGGTATATTTCTTTTTCATGCTTGTTTTCAAAGCGTTTTTCCATAGCTTCTTTCTCCTTGTCTGCAATTTGTGAATCAGTGCAGTTGCTGCTGCTTTCCGAGCTAATTATTACAGCATCTTCCACTGTTTCAATTTGACTGCTCTTCTCCTCTTCCATAACTATCCTCCTTTCTGTATTTACTGATAATATATGAAGGTGTTAGTTGAAAGGTTACATTGAAGCTTTGCAAATGATGGTTTATGGGTGTATAGAAAAAATATAGATGGGGACATGATGTGATGCTGTTTTTTTCTAATTTATTGCCCCCTTTATACTGACTTTTAACGATGCAATACCTGCAAAAATATTTGCAATAAACATGCTATAAAAATTGGCTGTTTTGGTATAATTAATCAAGAAAGACTTTCTTCAAGCATTCCTGCTCAGTATTTTAATTGAAAAAAAGGATCTGGGATTTGCAGTTATTATCAGAAAAAGGGGGGCAAGAATATGGCTGGTTGGAAGGCATACAGCGAACTGGCCTGGGTGGAATCGGTTGTTGCTCCGCCCGTCGAGTTTAAGGAGGAGACATTATTCTTTTGTGAAATGATCAAGCAGAATTCTCAGGTTGAGGTAAAGACTTTGCTGCACCTGGCCAGCGGTTCGGGTATTAATGATTACACTTTCAAGCACCATTTTCGTGTAACAGGAGTAGATATCAGTGAAGATATGCTGGCCATAGCACGAGATTTAAACCCGGAAGTTGCCTACGAAAAGGGTGATATGCGGTATGTGAAGCTGGGGGAGCATTTTGATGCCGTGGCCATCCCCGATGCCATCGGGTATATGCAGACCTTTGAGGATCTGCGGCAGGCGGTTTCCAATGCCAGGGACCACCTGAACCCGGGAGGCGTACTGCTGGTGACAGCTTTGACAAAAGAACAATTTCAGCCCAATAACTTTGCCTATACCGGCACAAAAGGAGATGTGGAAGTTACAGTTTTTGAAAACAATTACATGCCAGCAGATAAGGCTACTACGTATGAAGCGGTCATGGTTTACCTGGTGCGCCGTCGGGGCAACCTGGAGATATATACTGATAGGCACGTGCTTGGTCTTTTTGAAATGGACGTTTGGCTTAATCTCTTTAAGGAACTCGATCTGCAGGTCACCCAGTCCCGGGTAGGGCGTTTTTATGACCGTTTTATCTTGGAGGAGGGAGACTACCCCCTTACCATTTTTACCTGTACAAAGCCTTTTTAATGAAAAGGTGAGAGAGTAAGAACCAGGAAAAACTAAAAAGACAAGGGGTGCTTTTCCAGTCCGCCTTGTCTTTTTTTTGGTCTTTATCTTGTCATCTTGACTAACATTTTGTAATGGGTTTGGGCCTGCCGCCGGCAGGCAGTTAAATCAGCACTCAACACCCTGTTGCAAACAAGATTAACGATATAGTTGCCAAAGTTGTTATCAGCAAAAAAGATGGTTTTGACAAAAATGTGCTCCCCCTTTTTCTTAGATTATAAGCTATTTGCACCTGCAAGACAATAGCCTTGCAGGGTATATCGACCAAAGGCAACCAAAGGCAACCTCTTGGAAATGAATAATGGATGCTGTCCATATAAAATTATTGGATTTTATGTGGCAATGCAAAATGCTGTAGGTGTGCAAAGGGGATTATTCGCAAAAGCTGTTCCTGGAAACATTCTTAAGCGAAAGCAGGTTTTAGCCGTGGGGGTATGTCAACCCTTGTTCAGCCTTTATGCGTTGATCTTTTGATAAAGCCTGAGCCTGTTTTCAGTCCCGGTTTTTTTCAAGATACTCCTTAAGTGGGCCTTTACTGTGCTTGGTGAAATATACAAGCTTTGCGCTATCTCCTGGTTGGTCAATCCTTTTAGAACCAGGCTTAATATTTCCACTTCCCGGTTTGTCAAGCTGTATTTCTCCTTCATATTTACTTCAGCAGACCTTACCTGCTGGGGGTGGTTTCGCAGCAACCCCGGATTTCCAGGCACCAGTTTCATTAAATAGGTTTTCTGTTTCATCTGCATCTGTGCTGTTAGGGGAATAATTTTAATGGAGAATTCCTTTAAAGTAGGAGAAAAGAGATTTAACGAGGAAGATTTTGGGTCTCTGCAAGATATCCCCGACAAGGAAAAAGCATATTTGACAAACTGCTCGAGATTTAGCTTTTCCGGGAGAAGGGTTGAAGCCAGCTCTCTTGCTGAGGCATTGGAAAAGATTATGGAAAACTCTTCATCAAAGATGATGATCCCTACCGGGTTTTCACTAATACAGTATTGATATAGCTGTTGAGTGGCCACAGCCTCTTTTAGGGCAAGATCTTGAGCTAAAAGCCCGGACAAAAAATTATTGATCATTTTCAGTAAGCTTTTTATTTCTCTGTCGAAACTTTTTTCCTTGGGCTTGTACAGGCCAATGCCTCCCAGCAGCTTTCCTTTCACCGATAGAGACATGATCATTTCATGGTAAAAGCCCTGGGTTTTTATGAAATCGTTATAGTATTCTGTCTGCTCATATTTCTTTAAAGGCATTACATCGGTAATGTACATGATGGGGCTTTGTATGTTTTTCCGGGGTGGGAGGTTGTTGGGGTGGAAAATGTCTTTTTCCTGGAAGTGTTCTACATACCGGGCTGCTGAGCGGGAGTCCACATTCAACGCTACCGGGTCGACCAGTTTTCCGTCAGGGTTGATCAAGAAAAATGTAGAATGATCCAGGTTAAATAAATCAGCTAGGGAAAGTAAGACCTGCTGCCTGAAGTTGTCACTGTTGACAACTCTTTCAAAAAAGTAAATAATCTTTTTTTGCTGTTTGTCCAGGTTTCTCACTTTTTACACCCATTTTCATAAGATGCTTGTGCTCGGTTGTTTTATTACGTTTGTCGAATTATGGTGCCTTCTTTAAGGGGTGTTTTTTTGCACTCTTGCGTACTATCTACTTTCGAGTTATTTACATATCTCTTAAAGTATAATATTAAAATGCAAAATATTCAACAGTTTCTGCTTTTTTCTTTTGTTATCTTATCCAGAAGGATTAGAAAAAGGAAAAATTACGCCCTAGGGTCAATAGCTTTTTCTCCAGAAAAATGCAAAAATCACTATTAACTCCCGAACCTGGGCAAAGCCAGAACCATTAAGTTGCTTCGGAAAAGTTTTGGCATTTCTGCGCAAGACTTGAAAAGTAAGAGTATCAGGTTTGATAACAGGAATGATTAATTTAACCAGCCAAGATGGCATAACAGCCTGAATTATGAAACGAGGAAGGTGAAAAAATGAAAAGGAATTTTTGCAGAACGTTGCCCCTGCTCGTTGTTGCTGTGCTGGTCCTGCTGGCGGTGCCGGGTGTATCCCACGGTAATAACAGCCCTTTCACCGGCGGTGCCGGTGTGCCGGGCGAGCTGCACCTAATTGCCGCCGCAGATCAGCCCACCCCGGTAGAGGGGGAGCGGGCGGTGGAAGAAGAAGCTTTTAGAAGAGTTAGAGCGGAGTTTTCGGAAGGGTACCCCGAGTTGTTGAACGCCACCAGGTACCGGGCGTTTATTCAGCTCAAGTCGGACTATAACACCGATGTTTACTACGTGGTTCTGGAGGGAGGGGCCGATAAGCCCAGCCCAGAGCAGGTTCGGGAGGGTACCGATGCCCATGACGAAGGGCTGGCAGACGACCGCCAAGGGGAACTCACCCTGGTCGCCGGGGAGGATCAACGCCTGGAAATTACCGGCTTAGATGAGGAGACCTCCTATGATATCTACTTTCACACGGATTATGGTCCGCAGAACAACCTCAGTAAACTGGCAATAGAGACCGACTCCGAATTTGCCGGAGGTAGCGGCAGCCCTGGGGACCCTTACCAGATTGCCACCCCCAATCACCTGCATAATGTAAGGTATAAACAACAAGCAGCATATTATGGTCCCTTAGGACCAACAGAATCTTCAGTTTTTGTGTTGATTGAAGATATAGATCTGGGTGTGCCGCCTTATAACGAGGGTAAGGGCTGGCGCCCTATAGCATTTTACGGTGACTTTAATGGCAACAATCACACCATCAGTAACCTCTACATTAACCGGCCTGATGAAGATTATGTGGGTTTGTTTGCCTGGTTCAGACCATCAGTATACTATCGTGATGCACGTCTTTGGATCTGCGGGGTTAACCTGGAAAACGTAGATGTGACGGGCAGGAATTATGTAGGCGCTTTGGTGGGCGCTAACACTGGCCGCCGCCCTGTTGACAGACGTCCGTCACACCACGATGAATTTGAACGTACCAGACCGGGGCGGATTACTGCGAGCCACGCCCATAGCGGAAGTGTAAAAGGAGAAGACTATGTGGGCGGCCTGGTAGGTGACAATATGGGGGGTGTGGGCGTTTGGGCTAAGTATAATTCTCCTGCAGATTGCTCTGCCGGGGTGGACGTGGAAGGCAGAAATTTTGTGGGCGGCCTGGTGGGTGACAACTCAAAACTGGGAAGCCGACTAGATGGGGCTCATGACAAGTTTGGGAGGAATTTAATAGGCAATTCCCATGCCACCGGAAACGTTAAGGGGCAAGACTTTGTGGGCGGCCTGACCGGTGCCCACAATTGGGGAGACAGGTGGAGATGGTATGAAGAAAACGTTTCGCCGTTTCCCATCTTAGATGAAATGAATATTCATAGTAGCTATGCCACGGGCGACGTGGAAGGCAGAAATTTTGTGGGCGGCCTGGTGGGCGCTTCCGGAGTTGATGGGCTTAATATTACCCGGAGGATATCTGAAAACAGTCGGGGGAACCCCAGCGTAATTTACAACTCATACGCTGAGGGCAATGTCACCGGCGAAATTTGTGTGGGCGGCCTGGTTGGTGTAATCAATTCAACCGAGATTACATATAGAAACCATGACCACTTTAAAGACTACGAAGTATATGCGGCGGGTGATGTCACCGGGAAAGAATCAGTGGGGGGGCTGGTGGGTCGTATGCATCGTGGCTCCCGAATCAGTAACACTCACGCCTCGGGCAAAGTCACCTCCACCGGCAGTGACGAAAGCCGATTGTGGATCGGCGATGGCGGCCTGGTGGGCACGATTGATAGACTTGATAGACCTCGCATCCCCGTTAACACAATTGAAGATTCTTACGCCACGGGCGATGTTACCAGTGAAGCAACTCATGAACGAAATGGTGTAGGCGGCCTGATAGGATATGCAAGTGGCTTCGCAAGCATCCGCAACAACTACGCCACGGGGGATGTTAGCGGGAAAAGTCCCTGGGTCGGCGGCCTGGCTGGCAAAGCTTTTAGTATCAACAATTCATTTGCCACGGGCAATGTCACCGGTGGAACCGATGATGGGCAGTATCATGCCGTGGGCGGCCTGGTGGGCTACGGTCGCAGTTTCATCCGTAATTCATTCGCCACAGGCGATGTGGAAGGCAGCGCCGGTGGCAGGATAGGCGGCCTGGTGGGTCATGGCGAACGGGACATCACCCACTCTTATGCCCGGGGTAGCGTCACAGACCGATCCGGAAATAACGAATACGTGGGCGGGCTGATCGGTCGCCATAACGAAGGCCGTATTTCCAATAGCTTCTGGGATAGCGAGGACAGCGGTATGGAGACCTCTCCCGGGGGCATCCCCAAAACAACTGCAGAGCTGAAAAATTATGCCACCTTCTTCCTTGCTGGCTGGGATTTTGTGGGAGAAGATGTGAACGGGGAAGACAATATCTGGCGCATAGACGAATCTGCAGGAGCTCCGGACAATGAAGGCTATCCGTCCCTGAGCTGGCAGGGTTATGAACATCGGGTTAAGCCCCTGGTGACAACCGGGG
>CAZOOA010000010.1:0-62673 GCA_964581355.1 uncultured Desulfovibrionaceae bacterium
TCCACATCATGAACCATGCCTTTTTCAAGGCGGGGATGTTCATGCTGGTAGGAGCTGTCTATGTCCGCACCCACGAACTGGAGCTGTCCAAGCTGGGGGGGTTGTACAAAGAATTTCCTGTTACGGCCATCGCCTTTTTTGTCTGCATCTGCGGTATAGCCGGCGTGCCGGGCTTTAACGGTTATGCCAGCAAAACGATTTTGCACCATGCTATCGAAGACGCCTACATGCACCATCACTGGATTTCGTTGTACTGGGCCGAGCGGATCTTTACCCTGACCAGCGCCTTTACCGTCTGCTACATCACCAAGCTGTATACCTCCATCTTTTTTGGCCAGCGTCCGGCAGAATTGAAGAAGATGCCCAAAGAGCCGTTGGTGGAACGGGCAATCTTTGTTATTATCGCGGTCAGCATTATTCTCATGGGGCTTTTCCCCAACGTTTTACTGGACCGGGTGATCATCCCAGCGGCCCGTGGTTTTACCTACGACAGTGCCGGGCTGGAGTACCTGACCGGGATAGACCTGTTTGTGGCCTACGACCTGCAGAACATTGCTATCGCCGTAGGCCTGGGGTTGCTGCTTTTTGTTGTCTTTTCCCGCACCGGCGCCTTTAACTACCGCCCTCCGGGCTGGCTCAGCGTGGAATCTTTGGTTTACCTGCCAGCCATCAGGGGGCTGAGCAGCGCTTTTACCTTCCTGGGCACCCGGGTGGAAACCGTGGTCGATGGAACTGTTGTCAAAGGAATTAACCCTTTGGCCCGTTTCAGTCAAAAAGCAGCCCTCCTGGAAGATCGTTTTACACCGGGTTTTATTCAACCAGTGATGTTGGTTATGTATCGTTTTTATACAGGTGGTGGCAGACTCCTGGATACAGGTGCCGAGGGTTTTTGGGTGGGCAGCATTAAACCTGTTTTTCGTTTTTTTCATGGGATGAGCGCTCTGGACCGGGTTGTGCTAACAGGGTTGGGCCAAAGATTCATCCAATTGTTCCTATTTCTGCGAGAAGCTGTTTATGAAGGTTGGATGAAAACGTTCCTGGCTGCTTTGAGCTTGGGACGCAGGTTTTTCCGGCGGATATTTTTTGTGTTTATCAAAGTGGACTATGACCACAAAGGTGAGGGTTTCTATTATTATATCAATATCCACAACTTCAATTTTGGTATCATCTTACTTTTTGTTATGTTTGTTGCCTTGATGATTATTGGTGTGTTTTCAATTTAAGACAATCATGAAGCAATAAAAATGTCAGGTAGACATCCATGAAACTCCTCTTCACTAGTTAATGGCTAGGGCGGGGTGCTGAAAACCAGCACTTTGACCGCAAGCAAGGTTTTCATCCCCCGTTGTGGCTCGATAGAGCCTTGGCGGTTAGGGCCCAAAAGATCTAGAAAAGACTAGTTTATGGTTGGACTTAAGCCTTAGTTTCGCTTAAAATGGAATTAGCACAATAAGTGCGTTTCCGCTTCTCAAGGCTCCCCAGGGCCGCGATTAATATTTAAAGGGGTGAACCTGTTGGAACGTAATGAGGTAATTGAACAGGCGAAGGAAAGTGCAGTTCAGAATTTTAAACAGGGACTTAACTGTGGAGAAAGTGTTTATTTGGCTGTTTATGATCAACTGGAAGACCCCGGCCTGCCGCGGGACAGCGTAGCTCTGGTTACGGGATTTGGTGGGGGTATTGGAGTGTATGGTAGTGCTTGCGGGGCTCTTTTGGGTGGCATGGCTGCCCTTGGCCTGGTTCATGGCCGGAAAGACCCCTTCCAAGGGAGTATGGAGGAAAGGGTGGACCGCCTTTACGGAACCCCGGGATTATATCGATTTTTTAACCAGCTTCCGAATCGTTTTCAGGAGTCTTTTGGAAGCTTGGACTGTGCGGTTTTGACGGAAGGCTATCATGATAGCTGGTTATGTAAAGAGCATGCAAAAAAATGTATGAAGTTAATTATTGCTACGGCTGGCATGACCATGGATCTGTTACTGGAAGGCAGAGAGAAGGGTTATGTACAACCCTATGGGATGAATATAGGCAACCACAAATAAAAGACGATAGAGTGGCATGAGCATCTGGAATACTTCATCCTGGATGAAAAGCTTTTTCGCTGGAAAGTGTTGACAACAGGCTTTTATTTGTCGAAATAGAAATTGAAGGCTGGCGGACAGGCCTTGAGTAGTATTGCACAGTTGTGACTCCGTATCTGCTCAGAGTTACTTGGATTCGAAGCAGGGGGACGGTTCTGCTGCTTCCGGAGCGTAGCGGATGACCGACAGGGAAAGCAGCAGAACCGTCCCCCTGCTTCAAGGAACGCAGCGCAACAAAAAAAGGGCTGAGCAGTTAGAAATTATTATCATATAAAGTCTGAGAAAATCAGGTTATAAAGGTTTGTGGAGGTCGGCATGGATTTTCTTTCAATGTTCTTGGGTCGGGCGCTGGATGCCCTGGTAATGGTGGGAACTGCGGTGGAAGTGCTTATTTATTTTGTTCCCATTGTATTGGGTGTTCTGGTTTTTATTATGGTTCTTAATTACCGGGATGACTTGAGGTATAAAAGAATTGTTTATTCCAGGATTAATGAAATTGATGAGCTAAGCCTGGCCAAGTTTAAGCTTTTTATTCCAACGCTATTACAACTTATTGGATATGTTCCAGTTTTCGAAGATGAAGCAGATGATCAGTTGGACGAAAATTTTGCTCAAAAAAAAGTGGAAGATGCAGTCAAAGAGGTTGCCCGGGAGACTGCAAAAGGGGCTGAAGACAGCTCTGTTCAAGAAGATGAGCCAGCAGCAGAGCAGGCAGAATATTCAAGGGAAAATACCGGGGAAATGAATCAAGTTGAGGAGCAGAATAAACAACAGTCTCCAGCTAAAATATCACCAGATGCCCTGGTAAAAAAAGATGGCAAAAAATGTGCGGTTATGGTGGAGAAAAAAGATTCAGGAATCAGCCCCCGTATTTTTAACCGGCTGGAAAAAGCCATGGGTGATCACGATTGTGATCATGGGATCTTAATCAATAATGGTTCTTTTTCTGAAGAGGAATTGGAGCAGGGGGAGCTTCGTTTCATAGAAATGTGGGACCGGGACAGGATAATCAAGGAACTGCTGCGCCTGCAGGGTAAAGAAGACACCAAGGGACAGCCGTTTCTTTTTTATGTCAAAGACTTTTTCCGCTGGATAGTGCGAGGTTAAAAAAGGCATTAGCTTAGATTAATCGTTACTGAACAAACTGCTCAATTTATAGAAACATAAGGGCTAAGCAGTTATGAAAGGAAAAGCAAAACAAGGGGGATGGTTCGTCGTGGCAAAAAAATTCCAGGAAGAAGGTTTTGCAATCTCTAAAAAATTTGAAGATATAGCTTCTTTGGTAAAAGAGCGTTTTAACGATCGGCTTGAGATAGAAAGGTTAGTTCAATTTGCAGAAAGCCTGGAGCCGGTAGAGCCCACGGAAAATGCCCTTAAAGTGGCTGAAAGCCGCTATTTTCGCCGTGATGAAACCGGCGCTGTTATCGAGGATTGGGAAGGAATGCTTTCCAGGGTTGCCAGGGATATTGCCACCTGCGATGGGACGGTGGATGAAAAGCTGGCATTTCTCTTCCAGAAAGTCATGGAGGCGGGTCTGTTTTTCCCCAACAGTCCCACCATGATGAATGCGGGGACTCCAGTTCAGCAGCTCCAGGCTTGTTTTGTGCTGCCCATTGAAGATTCCATGAACAGTATTTTTGAAACATTAAAGCATTCCGCCCTGATTCAAAAAAGCGGCGGCGGGGTAGGGTATTTTATCGGCAAAATCCGTCACAAAGGGGCTATTGTCAGCAGTACTGGCGGGCAAGCTTCAGGGCCTATTTCTTTTCTCTCCATCTATAACAAAGTCAGCAACGAGATCCGCCAGGGGGGGCGGCGCAGGGGGGCCAGCCTGGCCACTTTGCAGTACGATCACCCGGACATTATGGAGTTTATTGACAGCAAGCGCCTTGGCGGGGAATTGAGCAATTTTAACATTTCAGTACGGGTAGACAACGCTTTTATGCATGCCGTGGAGCATGACCAGGAATACGACCTGCTGGATCCCCGGGACGGGAGCCCTACGGGGCAAAAACTCCGGGCCCGGGAGGTGTTCGATCGCATTGTGGAAAACGCCCATTTAAATGGTGAACCCGGTCTTCTATTTTATGATGCCATTAATGCAGAAAACCCCACACCTCACCAGGGTGAAATTGAAGCCACCAACCCTTGCGGTGAACAGCCGCTTTTACCCTATGAAAGCTGCAATTTGGGCAGTATCAACCTGGCGCGTATGGTAAAAAAACAAAACGGGGACTATGTCCCCGATTGGGAAAAGATCCGCCTGGTTACCCATATCGCCACCATGTTCCTGGACCGGGTCATCGACCGGAACAAGTCGCCTGTAGAAGAAATTGAAAAAACGATGAAAGGAAACCGCAAGATTGGCTTGGGCATTATGGGGCTGGCCCAATACCTGATCTGGCAGGGCATTCCCTATAACGCTGAGGAGGGCTTCCTGGCAGCCGAAGAAGTGATGAAGGAGTTTACCCTCCAGTCCAAGCTTGCTTCCTGGCAGTTAGCTGAAAAGCTCGGCACTTTTCCCAACTATGCCGGTTCTACCTGGGAGCAGCTGGGACTGCCCCAGCGCAATGCCACCACAACAACCATCGCGCCCACAGGCTCCCTGTCTATCTTTGCCAATGCTTCTCCCAGTGCCGAACCTCTTTTTGGGGTGGGTTTTGCCCGGAATATTATGGACGGGCGCTTTGTCCAGGTGGACAGCGTTTTTGAAGCCCTGTGGCTGGAGCAGGCAAAATCGGAACTTCCGGCTTCCTTGAAGGAAACCATCGGGGAAAAAGGGCCGCATGGGATCCAGGATATTGCTGAAATACCTATGCACCTGCGCAAGCTGTTCCTTTGCGCCCATGACATTACTCCCCTGGATCATATTCACATGCAGACAGTGATGCAGAAATGGGTGGACAATGCGGTCTCCAAGACAATAAATGCGCCTAACGAGGCAACCGTTGAAGACTGTGAAAATGCTTTCTTTGCGGCCTGGCATCGTGGTGCCAAAGGTATTACCTATTACCGTGATGGTTCCAGGGAAAGCCAGGTGATCACATCGGTTTCGGAGAAAAGCGGGGAACAAGAAACAACTTCACCGGAAGGCAGAGGGGTTGTGCCGCGGGAACGCCCGGAAACCACTTTTGGGCAGACAACGCGCAAACAGATCGGATTTTGCGGTCGCCTTTATGTCACAGTCAATAAAGAGATTGCCGAAGATGGCGAGGAGCGCATCTGTGAAGTCTTTACTTCAGTAGGCGAGGAGGGGTGTCCGCCCCTATCTAACGCCCTGGCCAAGATCATTTCCATTTCCGTGCGGGCCGGGGTGGACATTAATGAGATCGTGGAAAAACTCAGGGAGGAAAAATGTCCCTCCTGCATTATGCACCCGGAAACCTCGGTCCTTTCCTGTACTGATTTTATCGGTCAGGAACTGGCCAAGGCGGCCACGGGAAGAGCCGCTTTCAAGCTAAATGCTGCCGGTGGACCAAAAAACATCCGGATTTGCTCTTCATGCAAAATTGGCTATATGATACCCGATGCACTCTGCAGTTACTGTGATTATTGCGGTTACACGACTTGTGGATAACAGGGCTCTACTTTTGTTTTTCGGCAGCTATTTGAAGTTGATCATGCAGTAGATCCAGGGTTTTCTTGTTATTATCCCAGTACAGCAGTTCCCGGGCTTTCTGGTAGCCCAGCCAGCGGTAATCGGTATGTTCAAAGCTAAGTTCGACCTGTGAGTGTTCAACTTCAACTCCCATCGTGTCAACATGGCAGCGGATTCCATCTTCTTCCATGAAAAAGGAGAAACGGAAATTAATATCCATGATCTGGCGCGGGTTATTCAGTCCTGTTTCTTCTTCAATTTCCCGCAGCGCAGCTTGCATGGCAGATTCATCTTGCTCCACAAAACCGGTCACCGGTTGCCAGTAGCCTCCTAACTGGGGTGTCCGTTTCAGTAGCAGATAAACGGGTTCTTCCTTTTTTGAAACATGATAAACAAAAGCCATAATGCATCTTGCATTCATGAACGAAAACCTCCTCTACAAAACTAGTATACAAGACGTTGCCTTACACCACAAGAAAAAAAGTAAAAAGGTTTTCACCATGTGGTATTTTCTTGTCCCCGAAGCAGGATGTTAGGTGCTGGATATTGAACTCCTGTATAAAGATATAATAGCTGCTTTTACTTTTTTTTACCCAAGGAGGTAGATGTTCTTGAAAATACCAGACTACATTGGGCCCTGTGCTTTTGGCCTGAAAATGGGAGTAATCGTGCCGGAATGTGACCTGTCCGGGATGATCCTGGAGGCTGTAAATAAGGCGCACCAGGATGGGTTGCTTGCTGATGGAGATGCCCTTTGCATTACTGAATCCATCGTAGCCCGGGCGGAAAATAACTATGTCACCACAGAAGAAATTGCTGTGGAAATCCGGGAGAAACTATCCCTGCAGCCGGATCACAAGGTTGGGGTATTGTTTCCCATCTTAAGCCGCAACCGCTTTGTAATGATCATGAGAGCGATTGCCGAGGCTGTCCCCCAGGGGGAAGTAATTGTCCAATTATCTTATCCTGATGACGAGGTAGGAAACCAGCTAATCCCTCCCGAAGTGGCCGAACGCCTGGAGCAAGAAAAAGGCGGCTGTTTTACACCGGAAGACCTGGATCAAGGATATACCCACCCTCTAACAGGTGTTAATTATCTGGAGTTATACCAGAAGACCATTGAAAGAGTAGGTGCCCGTCCCAACATTTATCTTTGCAATGATCCACAAAAAATTGCGGATTATGCGCCCGATGCAGTTATTGTGGCGGATATTCATAAAAAAGAGAAGACCCGGAAACAAATTATGTCACAGATAACGAATATGATCACCCTTCAAGAGATCTGCAGCACGGACAGAGGTGGAGCCTGGTCACAATGGGGGCTTTTGGGCAGTAATATGTCTTCTGGCAACAAGTTGAAACTGGCCCCCCGCGAAGGAGACAGGTTTGCCCGGGATGTGCAGATCCTGGTGCGGCAGGAGCTGAATAAGGAGATTGAAGTGATTGTTTACGGGGATGGCGCATACAAGGACCCCAGCAGCGGGATATATGAACTGGCTGATCCTCAGCCTGCTTTTGGAGCCACTCCCGGGGTCAAAGGAATGATGCGGGAAGGTGTTAAATTTAAGTACCTGGTGGATTTATACCATGAGGATGGAAAAGATGAAGATGAGATCCTGGAGATAGTATCCCGGGAAGCAGAAAAAGATAGGGAAGTTAACAGCATTGAAACGGAAGGCACAACACCCCGCCGCATGGAAGATGTTCTTTCCAGCCTGGCCGACCTGATCAGCGGGTCTGCCGATGCAGGAACGCCGCTGGTTTTGGTCAAAGGGATTTACTCCGGTTAATTGTTCCGGGCAAGCTAACTTAATTATGAACTAATAGCACTTTTTCTTAATAGTTTTTCGTCTGCCAGAGCATCTCCAGCTTTCCTCTCTTGGCTGCAAAGGGGAGCTGGAGATTTCTTGTTCAAAGATGGAAAGCCCTATCCATTCCTGTAGTAATAACGATATGATAAAGCCAGCGATAAAAGGCCCAGGCAGATCCAGGGGAAATAGTTGCCCCAAAGGCGGTACAGGGTTGTCCGGCGGGGAAGAACTGTTTCCTGGAGGCCGAACCCTTCTTCCCAGGCAGGCAACTGAAAGACCATGCGCCCGGTGTAGTCAAAGGAGATTGTAAAACCGGTATTGGCTACCTGGGTGACTCCGACCCCGGATTCTACGGCCCGGACTGCAGCAACAGCGGCGTGCTGGTTCAGGCCGATACTGTCCAGGAACCAGGCATCATTTGTTAAGACAAATATTTGTTTTGCCCCGCTGCGCACCTTGTCCAGGGCTGGTTGGGGAAAGTAAGATTCAAAACATATTATGCCTCCAAAAGAAAAGGAATTCACTTCAAAAACCTGGATTTCTTCTCCGGGACTGTAAAGTCCCAGGTTGATGCGGACATCCCATAAGCGGTTTAGCAGGTCTGGGGAGGGAAAATATTCAGCAATAGGAACCAGGCGGATTTTGTCGTAACGCTGTGGTTCCCACTGTTCTCGTCCCGGCTTCTGCAGATAGATAGAATTATAACTTTCAAAAGTGTTAGTGTCATAGTACATACCGCCGAAAAAAACAGGAGTTTCTACAGAACCTGCCAGCCGGGCCAGGGCTTGTTGCGGTTCGGGATAACGCCGGGCTACACTGGTGGAATAAACAGTTTCAGGCCAGATGACCAGGTCGGCTGCCCCGTGTTTGCTGTATGCCTCCTTCGTCAGGTTCAGGTAGTGCTGAAAGTTTGCCGGAGCCATATCCGCATCCAGGATGTGTTCCTGGGGGATATTCCCCTGGACAAGGATGAAGCGTATGGGTTCACTTTCTTTTTCCACGGAAAATAAGGAGGGAACTCCAAGCCCCAGGCTGCACAGCAGGATAAAAAAAACAGGTCCGATCGAGCATTTTAGTGGCGAAGCAAGTGGCGTTTTGTTCTTAGCAGGTAAAGATAATAAAAGAGGCAGGAAGAAGCAGAGCAGACCCTGGAAAAGAACCATGAGGAAAGACAAACCCCAGTAGCCATAAACAGATACAATTTGCAGCAGGAAAGGATAGGGAACCTGGCTGTAACCCAGAAAACCCCCGGTATGCCCTAGCAAGCCCAGGGAGCGGGTATATTCCATCAGAACCCAGGCAGATGCTGCTGCTATGGGCGCAAGCCAGGATATTGGTTTTCTGCAGAGGGTATAAGACAAGAAAGCAAAAACAGCGGTAAAGACTGCAGAGTAGAGGGCACCGAGAAAGACTGCCAGGTAACCCATAGCCGGGTGAAAAAAGAAATCCACCGAAAGGGCCATATAGCTGTGCATATAAATAAAGAAAAGCAAGCCCTGCAAAAAACCTGCGAAAACTGCTTGTTTCCATGACTGAGCGTAAAGCCAGATAAAAAGCAGCAAGGGGAGCAGGGCAACCCATGCCAGGAATCCTAAATTAAACGGGGGAAAGCTGAGAATTAAAAGTAGTGAAGACAGCGGGGGCAGCAACAAGGGTGTTTTTAAGTGTTTCGATATTTGCACCTGCTCTTTCATCCTTCCCCATTGGCATTTTTGGCGAGGAGCTCTCCTGATAGTTTACCAGAAAAAGCGGATCCGGAAAAGCAGCAAAAAGTAACAGGAGAATATCGGCTTCTTAGGATTCCATTATCCAGGCAAGAGGCAAATTTTTTTGTGTGCACTGAAACAAGCTTTAAAGTGATTCATTTATTAAGTAAAAACTATCTTTCCTCTGAAAAATTATTGACGACGGAACGTAAATGTGGTTTAATATTAATTGATTTTAGCTCATATTTCAATCTTGGGAGGGGAAAGGTATGGTAGCAAAAATTATCGTGGATAAGTGTAATGGTTGTGCCAACTGTGAGGATGTCTGCCCGACCGAAGCAATCACAGTAGATGACGTGGCAGTTATTGATGAAGCGGAATGTACAGATTGTGGTGCATGTGTTGATGAGTGTCCTGAAGAAGCCATCGAAATGGAAGACTAAGAAATTTTAATTCAGCAAAGAAAATGAGAAGGCTTCTTATTTTAAATGTTATTAAAGTACGCTTTCAGGGCGTACTTTTCTTTTCCAGCAGTTCCGGTTAACGCGTTTTTTTTGTTTGTCGAGAGGATTTTTTAAAGTTATGTCGTAATTATTAAAGAGAGATGTAAATATTAAACAAAGGTGAGGTGATTTTACTTGAAGCTTCGTAAGGGACTCGTGTTGGTGCTGGCACTGATGTTTGTATTTGCTTTGGCGGCAGGTTGTGAGCCGGCTCCAGAGGCGGATGAGCCCGCGCCTGATGAAAATGGCGAGCAGGTGTTAACAGGAGAGGGTCAAGGCTATAATCCAGATGTGCCCATCGTGGTTGAAGTAACCATGGTAGGCGACGAAATTACAGCGATTGAAATCGTGGATCACGATGAAACGGACGGTCTCAGTGACCCGGCATTTGAAGAAATTCCCGATGCCATCATTGATGCCCAGAGCACCGATGTAGATGTGGTTTCCGGCGCAACGGACACTTCCGAAGGGATCATGGAAGCAGTTGCTGACGCAACCGGTATGTAAGACTTGTCTAAAGAGAAAACTTACATTAGGCATTAAAGCACGAAAGAACCGGCTCATAGAGCCGGTTCTTTCATTGGCAGGTAACTGCTCAGCGCTTTTTGCAAGCGAGCAGCGGGACGGTTCTGGCGCCCATTATGATTGTGCGCCACCTGATCCTACTCTTCTAACTCGGCGATTTCCAGGGCGATTTTCTTTTTTTCATCCAGGTCGGCAGAACGGTACAGGGAAATTCTCTGGGCTTGGGGCGATCCGGCTCCATGCCAGGTGCCCGGGCCGTGTAGTCCTGCTGTCCAGTTTTGCAGCACTTTGGTGATCTTCATACGCTTGTCAGCCGGTGCAGCGGCCCTGAGGTATTTCTCTATATAAGGTTTGGTCTCTGGACTTTGCAGTTCTTTCATGGAGGGCATGGTTACGACCATTCCCCCGGCAATATCCCCGGCCAGGGCCATTATTCTCCAGAAGTTTTCCGCTGTAGTAATCTTGGCTACGTTGCCGAAAAGGTCATCGGGCATATAGACCCCCGAGTCATCCGGTTCTTCCCGGCCTTTGACGGACGCAGCAATAGTGGCAGCATGAGCGGTTTCTGACAGACGCAGCATTTCGGTAAGCATTTCCCGGATATGGGGAACTTTAGCTGTTCCGCTGTATTCTGCTGCCAGCAGGCAACTGCCAATAATGATATCAGCAAAGCCCACTTTACAGGCCCCCCCGCAATTCATGCGATGCACTTTAGCAAAGCGGGTGATGCATTTTACTGCATACTCTACTTCCCCTGCCATGAAAACATGTTCCCAGGGAATAAAGACATCTTCAAAAATCATCATGCTGGTTTCACGCTGCCCGTAACGGGGATTACCCAGTTCTCCCCTATCTTCACTTGCTTCCCGTTCAGCCGAATATGGGTTATACTGGGCAATGTAAGTAAGTCCAGGTGCACTGTTGGGGACCACGAAAGAAATGGCGAACTTTTCTTCCCCCGGTCTCAATGCCCCTCCGGGAATGACCACTGTGTAGTGAGCCGCCGCCGCGCCGCTTTGGTGCAGCTTAGCCCCACGAATGAAAACACCCTCATCATTTTGGTCTGAGATATGCACATGCATATCCGGGTCTTCTTCCAGGATTTTTTTCTGGCGGTCTCCCTTGGCATCAGTGACAGCTCCGCTAATAGCCCAATCATTTTCCTGGGCCTGCTTCAAAAATTCATTAAAACGGTTGTGGTACCGGGTACCTTTTTCTTTGTCTATTTCCCAGGTTACACTGGCCAGGGCATTTAGCGCATCACACCCGACACAACGATAGTTACAAGTACCCAGTTTTTGAGAAGTCAGTTGGGCCATTTCGGCCCGCTTTTCCAGGTCTTCAATGTTACGGCAGATGTGCAGGTTGCGGTTGATGGTCTCGCCTGTCAGGTGGGAGGTAGCCGTCATGATCTCTTGGTATTCCGGGTCTAAGGCCAGTTCATAAATTTTTGCAGTTGCATCAACCATGGTCTTGCTGACCGGATGGGACAGAAGTTTTTCCACCTTTTTCCCGTTGATGTAATAGTTGCACTTCAGGGTTTCAATAAAACGGTAGTAATCTTCGGGCTTAATAAGGGCCATTGGGCACCCACTCCTTGTTTAAATTTTTGTTTAAATCACAATATTTAATTTCTACGCATAATTTCAAAACCCTTTTTTTAATTTGATCAAACTGATAGAATAAAACGAGGGGAGGGTATAAATAAAATGATCAGGCAAAAATTTAATGTATTTGACAGCAGCAACTGGGAGGACCTTTGGGAACAGGCCAAGATCTCCCGCCAGGAAAAAACTGATATGAAGCCGGAAAATGAAGCGCAAAGATGGGATAAAAGAGCCGGCCACTTCGACAAAAAAGTTGACGGGGAGGAAGGTTCGCAGCGGGTTGAGACAATTATGGACTTCCTGCGGGCAGAAAAGATTTTTTCTCCCGGCATGTCTGTTATTGACGTCGGCTGCGGCCAGGGGACCATAACACTGTCCCTGGCTGAAGAGGCTGCACAGGTTTATGCCCTGGACCCTTCGACAAAAATGTTGGAGATGCTGCAGGAAAAAATAGAGGAGAGAGGCTTTCAGCATATCTATTCCATCCAGGAACGCTGGCAGGATATCGACCTGAAAGAGTATGGCTGGCAGGAAGCATTTGACCTGGCTTTTGCCTCTATGAGTCCCGGGGTGAACGATGCGGAAAACCTCAGAAAGTTGATGGATGCCTCCCGCAAATACTGTTACCTGAGCACTTTTGCCGGCAGAAAAGACAAACCGCGGGATGAACTCTGGGAACTTATTACCGGGCGCCCTTTTGATCCCGGTGACCTGGATATCATCTATCCCCTGAATTTGCTTTACACCTGGGGCTATCGTCCCAGTGTGCGTTTTTACCGCCATTACCGCTCTGACTGGTTCCCCCTGGAAGAAGCGGTGGAAAACTTGGTTCAGTATCTTTACATGGCTACGGACCAGGAGGAAAAGGTCAGGGAAATGGTGCAGGACTACGTGGAATCTCGTCAACAGGAGGCAATGTTTTATCACGAAAGAGACATCTATCATGGTATGTTAATCTGGGACAAGACGGTCCGGACATGAAAAAGGTTAAACAAAAAAAGTAAGCTGATATAAACATTCCCCCTGATTCCAGATCCAGGGGGAATGTTTTGCTTTTAAAGGGTAAAACCCACTTGAAAAGAAGCTCAGCTCAGGCATATAGTTATTCTGTTCCATAAGTATAAAATATATGATTTTGCCTGGAGCAGATCAACCTAAGTCGCTGCCCCAGGTTTGCTCCCAGTCCCTGATTTTCATGTATTCCCGGATGTTATCCAGCATCTGTTTGTTGTTCAAGGGTAGGTGGCTCTGGTCTTTAGCAGGAAGGGGTTCCTGGTAAAACCTGGCGGGAAACTGGTACGAGGAAAAGGATTCACCTTCCCGCCGGTTAAAATCGTGCTGCAAGTTCCAGATGCGTTGAGCAGCAGCTAAAACTGAATCCTCGTCAAAATTATCGCCATAAGCAGCATTTAAAGCCCGGGCGTAGAAATCAGGTCCCAGGGAACGCAAAACAGGTGGTCGGATGCAAAATCCCACAGAATTAATAATTGTGATCAGGTCTTCCGAGTAGACAGTCATGGCAGGGATATCAACCCCTGCAGGTGGTTCACCAAATATCTCTTTTTTTAGTCTTTCCGGCATATCCAGGTTGGCAATATAGTCGGCATCTACCCCCAGTTCCTCTGTCTGGTGATCTTTCAGTTTGCCCAGCAGAGCTTCCACGGGAGAGCGTGTCCGAAGACTGTCACCTCCGCGGGTGTTGGTCAGATAGCCCAGGCTCCACACGTCCATTTTAGCCCGGGGGTCCCTCACAGGCAGTTCCACGCCATTAACGTGCATGGCATACTGCTCAGTGCCGGGCAGTTTTTGGGCTGCCTTTTTTGCTCCTTCGGCCAGGATATCCCCGATCTCCTGGCGCTTTGCTGTTAGCTCCAGCAACCGGTAAATGGAGTCAAAATCTCCCCATTCAGGTTCCATTCCCAGGTCATCTTTGCTCACAGCACCGTTTTGATACGCTTCGATTAAGTACGCTACAGTACCGGCAGCGGAAACTACATCCATACCATAAAGATTGCATAGGTCTACGCACTTAAAGATCTCCGGGACATGTTTTAGTCCCAGTTTGGCGCCAAACTCCAGCACGAATGTAACTTCCAGTCCCCGGGTTTCGTAACCCTGGTCGGGTCCTTCTTCTTTGACGCGGGACCAATGGACGCAGGCGATAGGGCAGGAAAAACAGGCTACATCCCTTTCTTTATATTTTGTTTCGAAAACCTTTCGTCCCCGGGTCTGTTCCCAATCGGGCATATAGCCCACGGTGAAATTGTGTCCCGGCAGGGCCCCCATGGCATTGAAAGGGTCAGTGACCACCATGCTGCCAAAACGGCGGATAAAACCAAAGCTGGGATCGTTTTTCACCCGTTTAAACGCTTCATTGCGGACTTGCGTGAAAGCTTTTTTATCGGCAACACGTATTGGTTTGCTTCCCCTGACCAAAACGGCCTTAAGGTTTTTGCTTCCCATGACGGCTCCCATGCCGGTACGTCCCCAGGAAGCAAAATAATCGTTTTGAATAGAGGCAAAGCGGACCAGGTTTTCACCGGCTGGTCCAATGGCAGCTACATGAAAATCTTTTCCGTGGCGGCTTTTTAACCAGTCCGTGCTGGCCCAGACATCTTTGCCCCAGATTTCTTCGGCAGACTCAAGCCGTACCTCTGCATCGTCAATAACAAGGTAGACCGGTTTTTGGGCACGCCCTTGAAAAATTAAATGATCAATCCCGGCATAACGCAACTGTGCCCCCCATTCACCACCGGCATTGGCGGAACCGTACAGTCCACTTAAAGGTGACTTGGCGCAGACATCGGTCCGACAAGCAGTTGGTAGCAATGTCCCTGCCAGGGAGCCAGCGCCAAAGATCAAAACATTTTCCGGCCCAAGCGGATCGGCTTCTGCCGGGGTGCGATCAAAAAGAAGCCGGGTGTTGATTCCAAGACCACCCAGGTATTCTTGCCGTAATGAGTCATCTTGTTCTTGCCTGGTGCTGCCTTCCCCCAGGTCTACTGTTAACAGGATAGCCATGAATACACCTCTTTACATTCAAGTTACACAATCTGTCCTAAGACGGGTTTGTTTCCTCCCCAGATTTTTCTAAAGCATCAGCAGGGCAGTTTTTAACACAGAGCATGCACCCGGTACACTGGTCTTCTAATACCTCTACAGAACAGGACAGGTTTTTCTCATCCACCTCAACCTTTATGGCGCTTTTGCCGGGCTGGAACTCATGATCCTGTTGCCAGGAGCAGACGAGCATGCAAATTTTACACCCTAGACACAATTCTGGGCGGGTAATAACGGAAACTCCCAATAGCCATCACCATCCTTCCAGGAAATTGTTTACAATAGTAAAAACAGTTGTTCTCTTTCTAATATTCGATAATTATAGCAAAAATCCTTTAAGTTCTGTAGAGAAAAAAGAAGATGCAATATTCTTAACAACCTCTAAAAGAGTAACATTGCTTTAAGGAAAAAGTCTTTTGAACACTATTTGGAGTCCTTTTCATCTGTTGACAGGAAAGGGGGAAAGGTTTATAATTAGAAAGGCAAACGGGGATAGCTTGGCCTGTTTGCAGATAGGCATGGGGCTGTGGCGCAGTGGGAGCGCGCTTCCTTGGCATGGAAGAGGCCGCGGGTTCGACTCCCGCCAGCTCCACCAAATAAGAAGTTAAACATTGATACAATGAAAAGTCCTTGATTTCAGGGGCTTTTCAGATTTTATAGAGGGATAATCAGCTAAAGCACTGGCATATATGCACCTTTCTGCCAAAAGGTATGCACACCCCGGGTGCAAAATTTATGGTGAGGGGTGCACACCTTTTGGCAGAAATATAAAGCAGGATATATGGCGGAATTACGAGAATTAATGAGAATTAATGAGGAAGATATCCAAAAAAATCTAATTGCTTTGCCTGTGTTTTATTCTGCCTTTAAATTTAAACTGACAAGGGGGAACAATTATGAAACCAAACGGTGCTTGGAACCCTTATCTGGCCGGGGGGCTGGCCGGTCTTTTGGGGGTGTTGTCGGTACTGCTGGTGGGCCAGTTTTTCGGTGCCTCCACTTCTTTTGTGCGGACGGCGGGAATGATAGAGCAGGTGTTCGGACCGGAGCGGGTGGCTGAGATGGATTACTTCATCCGGGTGGTTCCCCAGATTGACTGGCAATGGATGTTCGTTTTCGGAATCCTGCTGGGTTCCCTGGTGTCGTCCCTGACCTCGGGCACTTTTCGCTGGCAGACCGTGCCGGATATGTGGGCCCGAAGCTTTGGTCATACCCCGGTAAAACGCGGGGTGCTGGCCTTCTGTGGCGGCGTTTTGGTCATGTTCGGTGCCAGACTGGCGGACGGCTGACCCAGCGGTCACGGGTTGAGCGGTTCGCTTCAACTGGCTGTCAGTGGATTGGTTGCTCTACTCTGTTTTCTCGTGGCCGGAATTGTCATGGCCCGCATCGTTTATGGAGGTGACAAGTCATGACTACATTACTTTATGGTCTGGTCACCGGCTTTCTGTTCGGCTTTCTGCTTCAGAAGGCCCGGGTAGTCCGTTACGACAAACAACTGGGAGCCCTGCGGCTGCAGGATATGACCATCATCAAATTCATGGGCTCCAGTATTCTGGTCGGCATGGTCGGAGTTTATCTACTGCATGACCTGGGTATGGCTGAGTTGTCCATCAAGGAGATGATAACGGGACCGGTCGTTATCGGCGGCCTGGTATTTGGCCTGGGATGGGGACTGCTGGGTTATTGTCCCGGCACCTCCGCCGGGGCCCTGGGTGAAGGCAGGGTGGATGCCTTCTGGGGGATTCTGGGGATGATTGCCGGGGCGTCCTTGTTTGCCGAGGTCTATCCCTGGCTCATGCAGACCGTGTACACTTGGGGAGATTTCGGAGAAGTGACCATACCGCAACTCCTGGGGCTCAACCACTGGCTGATTATTCCTATTTTCATCGTCCTGGTCGTTCTTCTTTTCCGCTGGTTTGAGAATAAGGGACTATAGTACTGTTCCGGGTGAAAATAGGATTGAACGCCAATGACTGTTCCCAGAGTGGATAGCTATCGTTTCGGGCAACTGGTGGTGGATGGTGTCACTTTTAAGCAGGATGTGATTCTTCTGTTCGATGCTATTCGTCCGGAGTGGCGGCGGCGGGAAGGCCACCGCCTCCACCCGGATGATCTGGCCGATGTTTTCGCCGTCGGGCCGGAAGTGCTGGTGGTAGGTCAGGGCGCTTCCGGCCTGGTGGTTCACCTGGATCGGCAAACTTCCCCCAATTTGCCGGACACTAAGATAAGAGCTTTAATTTAAAAGAAGAAGGTTCAGCGAAAGCGGTGAGGGGACTATACTCCCGAAAATTGTTAGATGGTCCATGGATAAAAAATAACTCAGGAAAAGACGATCGATATTTTTTAACCCTAGAATAGGTAGGGCCGGCCATGACGCTTGTAATATGGGCAGGCATTGCTTTGTGCCTTTCTCAATCGGCCATGCTGTCCGGGTTGAATTTAGCTTTTTTCAGTGTAAGCAAGCTGAGTTTGGAACTCGAGGCAGAAAAAAATGACAGGGATGCGCTCCGCGTCCGTGCCTTACGGAGAGACGCTAATTTTTTGCTGGTCACTATTCTTTGGGCAAATGTTTCTGTAAACGTGCTGCTGGCCCTGCTTTCCGGCTCTGTTTTGACAGGTGTCATGGTGTTTTTCTTTTCAACCGTGCTCATTACCATTATCGGAGAGATCATACCCCAGACGTACTTCTCGCGCCATGCTTTAAGGGTGGGCTCTATGCTCTCGCCCCTGCTGCGCTTTTATCAAGTCATCTTCTTCCCCGTCGCTAGACCGACGGCTTTTTTGCTTGACAGGTGGCTCGGCAAAGAGGCCATCCCTTACTTCCAGGAAACAGAACTTCGCGAGCTGATTAAGCTGCACATGGAGTCGGTAGAGACCGATATAGATAAGCGGGGTAACAATCGTGATTCGTTTTTCGACCGGAGCAAAGAGTTTCTGGCCTCGCCGCCGGAAGGGTATTATTACTTTGCCGGCATTTTTGACGATGATATGGCTTGAGATGCTGAAGTTTCCATAGCTGAGTATAGTGACGCCACCTTGACCTCGATGACCTGGACCTTGATGATGCCCACCCAAATTACCTCCGTGATGGTGTCCTCTTGGGCCTACATATCGCAATTCTTCATTTACTTCGGTATATCTCTCAAGTTTTGCTTCTAAATATTCTTTTTCTATATCTAATAACTCTTCCGTAGGAAGATGGTCTTTTAATTTGCCAAACACACCAGGACCTTGTACTCAACAGGAATACTTTTCACTGCGATACCGCTTTCCTTATGTGTTAATAGAAACAACTTATCACCGAACCCTTAAGGCTATTTTGCTACATGAAATTGCTTTTGTCCAGAGGTTTCGCTGTAGTGTTAGTTAATATAAAATAATGAGAATATTGCTAATAGAAATCTTAGCACTTGATTTAGTATTATTTCGTTGTAAGCCTAGGAACAGAATCTGATATAAAAAAAGGACATACATCGTAGAAAATCATGATCCTGAAGACTGGGAAGCAGCCCTGACTTTGGCGAGGACATGGGGCGATAGAATACCACTGGGTATCTTTTACAATGTGCCCCGCCCGACTTATGATTCTAAAATTCCTGCCCGCAGGGAGAACCTCTTTCACAGCGCCCTTTTAATCTTGAGGCGATGGCTCATATACAAGATGAATTTATGTAAGGTAAGATCCAGGACGAACCAGGTGCAGGTGCAGGGGCAGGGGCAGGTGCAGGTGCAGGGGCAGGGGGGAAGCTGATGATCTACTCTGGTCAATGGAACCAGGGAGGTGTTGAATGCAACGCGAGAAATACTTGATGATTTGGGAAAGGTAAGTCGAAGCAATCCGTCTTTTCTTTAAATCCGAAGCTTTTAGCGAAATAAGGAAGTCGCTCAGCTTACCTTGAACAGAGAATCAGGCAAGCAAAGGCGTGATTTTATGGAAAATCGAAAGCTGTTCTTGATGATTATAGCAGCTGTTATATTGGTAACAGGATTTCTTTTCTATCAGCAATCCGGGTGGTTATCAAACGGTGAAGATGAGGTGTTGGAAGAAGATCAGCTGATAGAAGAAGATGAACGATGGGAAGAAGAACAGGACCTGCCGGAAGAAGCAGAGGTTACAGATGATAATGAGCAAGAATTTGACTTTCCTGACGGACCCGACCAGGAAGTGGTTAAAGATAACCTGAGCATTCCCTGGGAACTGATTTTTCTGCCTGATGGAAGTATGCTGATAACGGAACGAGCTGGAAACCTGATATACATCCCTGAAAGTGGTTTGCTGGAAACGATTCAAATTGAACGGGCAGAACATACCGGTGAAGGCGGGCTGCTGGGTATGACTCTTCATCCCGAGTTTGCAGAGAACAATTATCTATATCTATATCTTACAGCAGAAGCTGAAGATGGGCTGATTAATCGTGTTGAGCGCCATTACTTCATTGACGGGAAACTGATTAAAGATACCGTCATTATTGACAATATCCCTGGCGCAGTGCATCACGATGGTGGGCGTATTGCCTTCGGGCCCGATAATTTGCTTTACATTGCTACCGGCGATGCAAGTATTCCAGAGCTCTCGCAGGATCGTGATTCTTTAGCTGGAAAAATATTGCGCCTTGAAGATGACGGATCCATCCCGGAAGATAACCCCTTTGGAACGGAAATCCTTTCTTACGGACACCGTAATCCCCAGGGACTGGCCTGGGACAGTGACGGAAATCTTTGGGCCACCGAACACGGACCTACTGCCCAGGATGAACTTAATCACATTGAATCAGGCAAAAACTATGGGTGGCCGGAAATAGAGGGTGATCAAAGTGCCCCGGGGATGGAAGATCCATCAGTGCATTCGGGGATGGATGAAACCTGGGCGCCGTCCGGAGCTGTTTATTACGATGGCAGCATATTTTTTGCCGGTTTACGTGGAGCCAGCCTTTATGAAGCAGTCCTTTCCGGTACAGAAGTGGTAGAAGTTAAACGTCATCTGGAGGGAGAGTTTGGACGGCTCAGGACTATAGTCGTAGGCCCAGACGGTTATTTATACATGCTTACCAATAATCGCGATGGCCGCGGTAATCCGGCTCCTGATGATGACAAAATAATCCGTATTAACCCGGAGCAGTTTCGTTAAAAGTGGTTAATTCTTAAATTGTTGGAAAAATGGAAGGCCGAAATTAAGGGCCAGGTGTTTCATGTGCAATTGATAAGGATATTTTAGAGGTATCGTAAGCGGATTGGAAGACGGTGGGTTGGTTGTTTGAAAAGGCTTTTGTTTTTTGGGAAGACTGGAGGAATAAACGATGAAAAAGAGGAATAACAAAAATTGGATCATTGCAGGAAGTGGCGCCTTCGTACTGGTTGTCATACTTCTGATCGCACTATTTCAGTGGCCAGCGAATCATTTTACCTTGGACGTAAACCCCAGCCTGGAAATTACCACTAACCGAATGGAACAGGTGATTGATGTAGAAGCCCTAAATGAAGACAGCGGGGAGTTCTTAGAGGATTATGAAAGACCCGGAAGAAATTTGGAAGTGGTCATTAACGACCTGTTAGATCGAATGATTTTAACCGGTCACATCAGCGGAAGGCGGGACAATATTGTAATGATTACTGTGGACAGCGATGAGTTGGACTCTGACTACTTTGAGAGGATCAACGAAGCCATTGCAGACTTTCTACAAAACAAGCAGTTGGAGTATCAAATTCTAAATCAAGGGGTAACCGAGACCGATGATGAAGAAAATGAACAGTATGAAGAAGTATCCAGAGGAAGATTAATTCAAAAGCTTGTGGAGCAGGATGAAGAACTGACCGTAGAGGAACTTCGGGAAATCAGCCTGAAGGATCTGTTAAACATTGCAGAAGAACTGAATATTTCCCCCAATCAGTTATTTGCAAGAACAATTGATAGTCATGTAAACGGTGACAACGGAGAACAGCCGGAAGAAGATGAAAGTCATATGCCGGCGGATGAAAAAGACACCGTAATCGGTTGGAAACAAGCGACGGATATCGCCTTAGAAGAAGTCGGTGGCGGTATGGTTGTAGAGTTTGAATACGATATGGACGACCGTGAATATGAAATCGAGGTTATGTACAACGGATACGAGTACGAGCTCGAAATCCATGCCTATACCGGTGAAATCTTAGAATTTGATCGGGATCGGGAAGACGATGCCCATAAGTATGAAGCAGAAGCAGCAAACCTGATCGGCTGGGACCGTGCCATCGAACTCGCCAAAGAGAAAATTGGCGGTGGCGTCGTGATAGAGTTTGAATACGAACTGGATGACGGTGAATACGAAATTGAAATTATGTACAACGGAAAAGAGTATGATGTGGAGATTGATGCCTATAGCGGAGAAATCCTGGATTTCGACGACTAAGGTTCGAAAACACGATAGTTATCAATAACAAGTAGAAACAATGAAAGCAGCTCTCAGCTTTCCTGGTTATCTTTTACAATGTGCCCCGCTCTACTTATGATTCCAAAATTCCTGTCCTGCAAGGAGAACCTCTTTCACAGCGTCCTTTTAATCCTGAGGCGATGGCTCATATACAAGAAGAATTTATGTAAGATAATAAAATAAGCGAAATTATTTTTGTGGCATGATGGTGTAATTCCACTTTCCAGGAAATCATGCCGGGTAATATGGTTGTTGTGTAAGCGATCAGGTTTACAATTACTTCATGGCTGATAAGGGGCCTGCCCCTCCAGTTTAAGCTAATGTATGAAAAAAGGCGGTGTTCGATCTTGTTCCATTTGGAAGTCCTGAGTGGAAAATGACATACAGTTATTCTTAAGCCTGTTTCATCAGCAAGCTTTTGCAGTTCTACTTTCCACAGCCTTACTTTTGAACCGTTGCTACCGCCACCATCAGCTGTAATGAGTAATTCCTTGGCGTCCGGGTAGGCCTGCTGGCCCATGGTATAATACCAGCGCCTGATGCTTTCCACCACAATTAGCAATAGATGTTGTTACTTGTCCATGGATTGACGTGGTATTTGGCCACGCAATGCCTAAGCAGCAATACACAAATGTTCATAGGGTGAGCCTTTCCCGAACCGCGGAACAAGGGCCTCGCCGGGTTCATGAAGGGGCCTTTTTACTGCAAAGCCTTCATCAAAGCGGGCGTTGATAGCCTTCATCCATTTCAAAACTAGAAGTATGACAGAAAAGTGATGTTTCAAGACCTGACCCCTCTTTTGACCCAAGACATGCCCCTCCCCTTGTTCTTAATCCTTGCTGGAATGAGAAAATATTACCCGCTTGATATTGACACAGTGGGTTTAAAATTTCTATTTGAAAAAAACGGTTTGGATGAGTATAATGGATCAACAACATTTTCATTAATTGTCAGTTCACTTTTAGCCGAGTATCCGGGAGACCGGGTAGCGGGGGAACCAACTTTATGGGGTGAAGCTTGAGGCTTTTTCCATAACAAATCAAGCAGGACTGCTCTTCGGTCCCAACCCGTCAGCTAACCTCGCAGGCAAACGAAGAGAGGTGAAGGGTCTTGCCCTTGTTAATAAAAATAGACCACGGTTAACCTCGTGGTTTTGTTATTGCAAGAAAATATGAGGTAAACTATAAATTGGATGCAACCGTTTTGCGGCGTGTTGCGCAACCACATAAGGGTTGAGCAGTTACAGTTAGGTTAGCAAAAGGGCACCTCGATATCAAAAATGTCCCTGAAGCTTCCAATCCGCCAAGGTGACATTGTGTGGGTACATTATTCCACAATAGGTGTGTCTTTCATCCTGGTATTGTCTCCACGACTAAACGACTATGTTAAGTGCATTTTTTTTAGCAGTTTGAAGATAAGGCGCTCAAAAAGCTAAAGCAAACGCAGGTGTGAGCAAATGACGGCTAAGAAAAATTCTTTTTCCCCGGCCAAGGTCCTGGTTCAGGGGTTTCTGGTGGTAATTTTTGCAGGTTCTATTCTACTTACTCTTCCTGCAGCGGTCCATGAAGGCAGGCTTGCATACCTGGATTCGTTATTTACAGCGACTTCTGCAGTTTGTGTTACAGGGTTGGTGGTAGTGGATACCGGAACTACCTTCACCCTTTTTGGCCAAGGGGTAATCATGTTGTTAATCATGATCGGTTCCCTGGGTTTTATGACTATGGCCACGGTGATTTTTATTTTTTTGGGTCGCAAAATCACCCTGAGGGACCGCCTCCTGATTAAAGAGGCCATGAATACGGACTCCACCCAGGGCTTGGTCCTTTTAACCCTGTCTGTGGTCAAACTGGCCCTGGTGATGATCATTATCGGTGCTTGTTTGTTAAGCATTCGATTTGTCCCCTTGATGGGCTTGGGCCAGGGACTTTTTTATGGTCTTTTTCATGCAGTTTCGGCTTTCGGCAATGCCGGGTTTGACTTGATGGGCGATTTTCAGAGCCTGACAGGTTTTGTCCTTGATCCGTTGGTAAGCGGGACAATCGTCTTTTTATTTATTGTCGGTGGTTTGGGTTTTACTGTTATTCTGGATCTGTACCAAAAACGCAGGTTTAGCGCTTTTTCCCTGCATACCAAGATGGTCCTCACCATTACCGGAGTTTTACTTTTTGTAGGGACATTCACGGTGTTGAGCCTGGAATACTATAACCCGGAAACCCTGGGTGGTTTGCAGGGGGCTAACAAAGTCATGGCTGCTTTTTTCACTGCGGCAACACCGCGCACAGCCGGTTTTAATGTGCTCCCCACGGACCTGCTGCATCCAACCACCCTGTTTTTTATAATGATGCTCATGTTTATCGGGGCTTCACCAACATCGACCGGCGGGGGGATCAAGACGACCACTTTTGGGACCTTGCTCCTGGCTGTGGTTAGCTTGATTAAGGGCCGAAGTGAGGTAGCCATCTTTGAAAGGCAGATACCTTTTTCCATTATCATGCGTTCCCTGGGTGTGCTCTTTATCTCTTTTGTGATTGTGATGTTTTCGCTTTTTATCCTGACTATTACCGAACAAGCAAATTTTTTGGAGATTGTCTTTGAAGTTTTTTCCGCCTTTGGCACCGTGGGACTTAGCGCCGGTATCACCCCGGATTTAAGCCCCGTTGGTCGCGTTGTAGTCATTATCACTATGTTTGTGGGACGGGTCGGACCTTTAACCATGGTTTTTGCCCTGGCTCATCGTGAATTGCGAAACGGGATACACTATCCAGAGGAAAGAATTATGGTGGGCTGAAAAGACAGTTAACATAGAAAAAACATAATTGCTCAGCCAGTTTTAGGCCACATTCCTGGAAGCAGGGGGCGGTGAGCGCTTTTCCTTTTGTAGTCCTTCACTTTGCTCAAAAAGCGCCGGAACGAACCGTCCCCGCAGCTAAGCAAATAGTTCTGAGCAATTAACTAAAAACTTTTATCTGCTGTTTTATTGACGCTTTGGTGTGACTGGCAGCAGGGGAGGGAAAAGGTATGGCGAAAAAGAAAGCAAAAAAAGAACGGCAAATTGCCGTAATCGGCCTGGGGCGTTTTGGTTCCAACCTGGCCATCACCCTGGAAGAACTGGGTTGTGAAGTAATGGCAATTGATGAAAGAATGGACCTGGTCCAGGAAATTGCCAATAAAGTAACTCACGCTGCCCAGGCGGATGTAACCAATGAAGATAATTTGAAACAGCTTGGGTTAAGCAACTTTGACGTTGTTGTAATTGCTATTGGCTCAAGTATCCAGTCCAGCATTCTGGCTGCTTTAATCGTAAAAGAACTGGGTGTAGGGCAGGTGGTGGCAAAAGCGCGTTCGGAATTGCACAGGAAGGCCCTGATAAAGATTGGAGTTTCCCAAGTTGTTTATCCAGAAAAGGATAGTGGGGTCAAGCTGGCTTACAATTTAATGTCAATTAATATGATTGAGTTTTTAGAAATATCACCGGACTACCAGATTGCGGAGATTATCATTCAGGAGACCTATGACGGGCGATCATTGAAGGAAGCGGATCTTCGGAACCGTTTCGGGCTAAATGTGCTGGCCATCCGCAATGGTGACAAGGTTAATGTTTCCCCACAGGCTGACGATATCCTGCATAAAGGAGACATGCTTGTCGTGCTTGGAAATACGAAGGATCTGCGTAATTTTTGCCAGGAATGTTAGGGGTAATCCAAAGGCCATTTTAAAAGAATTTGACAGGAAAAACCAGATTACTGTCATTGACAGTAGTATCCGGATGCTGCAGGAACTTTAAAAGAACACTGGCCCAGGGCCGGGCTTAATTGTATAACGATACTTGAAATCAAGATTGTAAGTGGTTTTTAAAGTTATCTTCTTCTTACATTATACCTGAGTAAGGGCGTTGGAAAAATGTATGATAACAAGCAGCACAAAATTATTTTAATCTTCGTTGCCCTGTTTTCCCTCATTGCTGTTGGCACTTCCGGCTATATGGTCCTGGAAGGTATGGACCTCTTGGATGCCCTTTACATGACCGTCGACTGGCCTGATTGTGCTGGCTATAAAAAAGCGGGATGAGGAAAAATTGCGCTTTAACCCGGGTCCCCAGGAGAGACTGGAAGAAGGAGATAAAATGCTGGTCCTGGGAATGGAAGAACAGGTGGACAAGTTAAGAAAGATTTCCTGCGAACCGGGCGCATGAGATGTTTTCGAAAAATGCAATGCAGGTAACAAGGTGACTAGACGAATCAAGATCATTGGAGATGTTGAAAGTTGCGGCTAAAAGTAATACTTCCTTTGCTTTCCCAGGTGTTATTTATAGTTGGTATATCCATATTAGTCCCGCTGTCCTGGTCGTTTTACTTGAGAGACGGTATGTGGGTTTATTTTGTTGTGACCATCCTTGTCTTTCTTTTCAGCAGCGTTTCGCTTTACTACTTTTTCCCCTTAACCAACGAGCCCATCAAGCCTGTTGAAGGATACCTGGTAGTCACTCTCAGCTGGTTGGCCGTGGTATTTTTTGGGTCGCTGCCTTTTCTGCTGTCGGGGGCGATGAATTTTACCGATGCGTTTTTTGAAACCATGTCCGGCTTTACCACAACCGGTGCCAGTATCCTAACGGATATTGAATCCGTGGCTCCCAGCATTTTAATGTGGCGTTCCATGACCCAGTGGCTGGGGGGAATGGGCATTGTGATTCTCTTCATAGCCTTGATGTTGCGTTTTGGGCCCGGCGCCAATCGCATTTTTAGTGCTGAAGCCCCGGGCACCGTGGTAGAAAAGCTTACCCCTCGGTTAAGAGATACAGCCCGCAACCTTTGGAAAATCTATGTTTTCCTGACCCTGTTGCAGATTTTACTGTTATTTGTTGCCGGGATGACCTTTTTTGATTCCATGGCTCACACGTTTACTTCTATCGCTACTGGCGGATTTTCCACCAAAAACGCCAGCATCGGCCATTATATTGACAACAACATGATCCAGGTGATCATTATCTGTTTTATGTTTTTTGGCGGAACAAACTTTTCCCTGTTTTATTATTTTGCCCGGAAAAGAGACATCCGTATTTTCTGGCAAAATGAAGAGTTCAGGCTTTATGTCACGGTCACTGTTGTGGCTGTTCTGTTGGTTTTTTTCAGCCTCTATTTTTCTGGCCGGGAAATAGAAGGTTTTCTGCCCTTGACCGCTTTATTCCAGGTGGTTTCCATTGTTACCACTACCGGGTATGCTACAGTGGATTTTGACCAGTGGCCCAGTATGGCCAGGAATGTCATGTTTATCCTTTTTTTTGTAGGTGGAAGTATGGGTTCCACGGCCGGTGGGATCAAGATTTTGCGGATTTTGATCCTGCTGAAAGCTACGGTGGCAGAACTGTTCCGTTTTCGTCATCCCAACATTGTTCACGGAATCAAGGTCAACAGGGTGCAGGTTGACGATAAGCTGGTAATTAATACTTTTGCTTTCTTTTTTGTTTATTTCTTGGTGGTGGGACTGGGTACAGTTGTTATGTCTTTTATGAGCCTGGACTTTGAAGGCGCTCTTTCCTCTGTCCTGGCCTGCCTGGGGGTAATCGGCCCAGGATTCGGAGTGGTGGGGCCAGTGGAAAACTATGCCGGGATCCCGGTCTTTGGTAAATATTTCCTGTCCCTGTTGATGCTCTTGGGACGTTTGGAGATATTTACTATCCTGGTGCTCTTTTTCTACAAGCCCCATTCTTAATTACAGCTCCGGGCAGTGGTGCCGGAAAATGGCGGAAGCGGTTGCAATATAGGGATAAAAAAATTATAATAATGATGGATTATTAAAGTGTATACGCAGCTATACCGCTTTTCCATATTACAATACGATTGGCAGGGGGACATTTTAATGAACGAGTATAATCCCAGGGAACTGGAACCGAAATGGCAGGCACACTGGCAGGAGAACAATTTTCACCAGACCGGTGAAAAACCGGGCAAGGATAAATATTATGTCTTGGAGATGTTTCCCTATCCTTCCGGCAAGCTCCACATGGGGCACATGCGGGTTTATTCCATCGGGGATGTCCTGGCCCGTTTTTTAAGGATGCGGGGCTACAATGTACTGCATCCCATGGGGTGGGACGCTTTCGGGCTGCCCGCGGAAAATGCCGCCATGGAACACGGGGTGGACCCTGCAGATTGGACCGACTCCAACATTGCCGCCATGAAGGAGCAGCAGGATGCCCTGGGTTTGAGCTATGACTGGGACAGGGAGCTTACCACCTGTTACCCCGATTACTACCGCTGGAACCAGTGGATTTTCTTGCTTTTTTATCAAAAAGGATTGGCCTACAAGAAAAAAGCACCGGTAAACTGGTGCCCCCGGTGCGTTACGGTGCTGGCCAATGAGCAGGTGGAAAACGGATTTTGTTGGCGTTGCAGCAGTGAAGTAAAGCCAAGAGAACTGGACCAGTGGTTTTTAAAGATTACCGATTACTCCGACCGGTTGTTGGATGACCTGGAGCTTTTGGAAGGTTGGCCCCAGCGGGTGAAGATTATGCAGGAAAACTGGATCGGGCGCAGCTATGGTTCTGATATTACCTTTACTGTCAAAGAAACGGGAGACGAGATGCCCGTATTTACCACGCGCCCGGACACCCTTTTTGGGGTGACCTACATGGTTTTGGCCCCGGAGCACCCCCTGGTAGAAAAAATAATCCAGGGCTCGCCGCAGGAAGAGGAGATCAGGGAGTTTGTCCAGACGATGAGCCGGGAGACGGAGATTTCCCGTACCTCGGCAGAAACGGAAAAAGTGGGCCTGTTTACGGGTGCCCATGCCATTAATCCCGTTAACGGTGAGGAGGTCCCCATCCTGGTGGGCAATTATGTGCTAATGAGTTACGGCTCCGGTGCTGTTATGGGTGTGCCGGCCCACGACCAGCGGGACTTTCTTTTTGCGAACAAGTACAATCTGCCCATCCGTGTAGTGGTCAATCCTCAGGACCAGGATTTAACCCGGGAACCACTGCAGGCCGCTTATGAGGAGCCTGGTGTGATGGTTAATTCCGGCTCCTTTGATGGTATGGATAACGAGGAAGGAAAAAAAGCCATTACCGACTGGCTGCTCGAGCGGGACCTGGGGGATTACCGGGTAATGTACCGCTTAAGGGACTGGCTCATTTCCCGCCAGCGCTACTGGGGGACACCCATTCCCATGGTTTATTGTGAGCACTGCGGTACAGTGCCTGTACCCGAGGAGGACCTGCCTGTGGTTCTGCCCACCGGCCTGAATCTTGCCAATTACCAGCAGTCGCCCTTGAAGGAAATGGAGCAGTTCATCAGGACTTCCTGCCCTGAATGTGGTCAGGAGGCCCGCCGGGAGACGGATACCATGGACACTTTTTTCTGTTCCTCCTGGTATTACATGCGCTTTGCCGATCCCCAATGTGACCAGGCTCCTTTCCGCAAGGAACAAGCCGACTATTGGTTGCCTGTAGATCAATATATTGGTGGAATTGAACATGCGGTCCTTCACCTGCTCTATTCCCGCTTCTTTACCAAGTTTCTCTATGACCAGGGTCTGGTAAACAGCCCGGAACCCTTTAAGCGCTTGTTGGCCCAAGGGATGGTCTACAAGGATGGGGCCAAAATGTCCAAGTCCAAGGGCAATGTGGTCACCCCCGATGAGATCATTGAAAAATTTGGTGCTGATACAGGGCGGCTGTTTATTCTGTTTGCCTCACCCCCGGAGAAAGACCTGGATTGGAGCGACCGGGGTGTTGAAGGTTGTCACCGTTTTTTACGTCGTGTCTGGCGCTTGTTCCAGCAGCACGGAGATCTGTTGCAACCGTCTCCTGGGATTGGAGCTGAGAAGGCTGGAGATATTGTATCGGAGCTTGGCCCGGCTGAGCTGGAACTGCGCCGGGCTATGCATGCCGCTATCAAAAAGGTCACCTATGATATCGAAGAACGGTTTAATTTTAATACGGCCATCAGTGCCATTATGGAACTGGTCAATTCTCTTTATGCTTACTTTAACGAAGCCGGGGAAGAACAGGTTCAACACCGCCAGGATTTTATTTCCCGGGTTATGGAAACCGTTATTGTCCTGTTGGCTCCTTTTGCACCGCATATCTGCGAGGAATTGTGGCATCAGTGCGGTCACCAGGAAAGCGTCCACCTCATGAGTTGGCCTGTTTATGACCCTGCAGCCCTGGAGGTAAAGGAAGTGGAGGTTGTAGTCCAGGTTAACGGCAAAGTCAGGGGTCATATCCATGTAGCAGCCGACCTTTCGGAAAATGAACTCATCGAGGCGGCCACCGGGCACGAGAGGGTTAAGCCTCACCTGGAAGGCAAGGAGATCTTGAAGGCCGTTACAGTACCTCAAAAGCTGGTGAACATTGTAGCCCGCTAGATATTGAAGGAGTTGAAGGATTGTCCAGGAAAACAGGAAAGAACCCAAAAAGAGCTGTTCCCCATCCTGTTGTAAAGTGGGCGGGAGGGAAAAGCCAGTTGCTGGAATTATACAGTCGCTTGTTCCCTCCCGTGCTTCAAAATTATCATGAACCGTTTGTCGGGGGGGCAGCGGTTTTTTTTGCATTTTACCGGCAGGGGCGGATCAAGCATGCTTACCTGAACGACTTAAACCCGGAATTGATCAACCTCTATATTGTAATCCGGGATAATTTGGAGGACCTGTTGGAAGAGTTGGAAGTGCATGATGCGCATAAAAAAAACAAGGACTATTACTACCAGGTGCGTAACTGGGATCGCGACCTTCGAAAGTTTGCCCGTCTGTCCCCGGAAAAAAGGGCGGCACGCACACTATTTTTAAATAAAACCTGCTTCAATGGCCTATATAGGGTGAACCGCAGCGACTGTTTTAATGTCCCCTTCGGCAAGATCAAAAATCCTACCGTGCTGGATGAAGAGAATTTGAGGGCCGTCTGCCTGGCCTTGAAGCATGTCCGTCTAACCTGCCTGGATTTTGAACAGGCGCTGGATGGGGCCGGCTCCGGTGATTTTGTGTATTTGGATCCCCCTTACCAACCGTTAAACAAGACCTCTTCTTTTACCTCCTACACCAGGGATAATTTTTCCCTGGGCCACCAGCAGCGTTTGGCCGAGGTATTCCGGGAGCTGGTGAACAGGGGGTGTCTGGTGATGCTCAGCAATTCTTTTGTTCCCGAAATCCAGGATCTTTACCGTGACTATTACCTCCATGTGGTTCAGGCTTCCCGGGTGATCAATTCCCGTAAAGAGGCCAGGGGCCCTATCCAGGAAATGGTGATTACCAGCTACCCGCCGGAACATCTGGAGCACCCGGAAAATCCAGGGTAGCAGGATAGCCGGAAATAGTGGGATGGCGAAGTGCTTGGATCAGCACCGCAGGGAAAATATGTTTTCCGCATAACAGATAAAAGCCAAGCAGCTTTTCGCTGTTTGTCCGCTGCAAGTGTGTGCTGGAATTCTGCAATTTGGAGTGAACTTGATTGGACCGTGATGTGCTCATGCCCCTTCTTCTGGAAGCGGTGTCCAGGGATAACATTCTTCCCTTGACTTCTGCCTGCAATGCAAGATGTGTATTTTGCAGTCACCACCAGAATCCTCGGGGAACCTGTGCGTATATGTTTTCTCATTTGCCTGAAGATCTGCTGGATGAGCTTCTTTCTTACCTGGACCGGGAGCGAAAGATTGTCATCGGGGAATCTTCCAGCAGGTTATGCGAAGGCGAACCCCTGACCCATCCCTTTTTTTTTGACCTGCTGGAGAAAGTCCGCGAGCTTTACCCTCGTACACCCGTGCAGGTTACCACCAACGCTATGCTCCTGGATGACCAGGCGCTGACCCGGCTGGAGCAAGTCCAGGGAGAAATAGCTCTCGGCGGAAGTCCCTTGCTGGAACTGGTTATTTCCTTAAACTGTGTTTCTGTCCGGCAGCGCTGGGAGATAATGGGTGATCCAGATCCGGGGAAAACCCTGGGGAATGTCCAGGCGTTACGGAAAAAGGGTTTCTTGTTTCATGGGAGCATTGTGGCGCTGCCTCACTTAACTGGCTGGAACGAGCTGGGCGAAACCCTTCAATTTTTGGACTGTGCCGGGGCCCGGACGACCCGGGTTTTTCTGCCTGGTTTTACCTGTATGAGCAAAAAAGATCTGCAGTTTTCTGCCAGGTTATGGGGACAGCTCCATGAATTCCTGGAGAATCAGGCTGAGAAAGTAAGGCATCCTGTGACCATGGAGCCTCCGTTAAAAAATGAGCTGGAAGCACGGGTGGAAGGGGTAATCCAGGGTTCATCCGCCTGGCAGGTCGGGATCAGGAGAAAGGATTTGCTTCAGCGTGTGAACGGGCAGCGGGTTTACTCTGCAGCCGAGGCCTTTTGCCGGATCCAGGAAGCCGCCAGTCCCCAGGTTGAACTGCAGCGTAGAAGACTGAATGAAAGGATCACTTCTTTTTCTTTTATCATGGAAAAAGAACCGGGCGAACCTTCGGGTTTAGTTTTAGCCCGGGACCTGGAACCCCATGATTTGGAAGCTGTGGCCGGGGAGCTGGAAAGAAGCAAAGCGCAAAACCCTTTGCTTCTAACTTCAAAGCTGGCGGAAGTTTTGTGGATTTCGGCCCGGGAGCAGGGATTGGTTCCGGAGCGGCTCACTGTCCATGGAGTCGGCAGCCATTTTTTTGGGGGAAACATCGCCTGTGCTGGACTGTTGACCGTTTCTGATTTTAGCCGGGACCTGGAGGCACTGTGCAGGAGTGAAAGATGGCCCTATGACCTGGTTATGCTGCCCCAAAAACCTTTTGACCGTAAGGGGCATGACCTTCAGGGCAGGCATTACCGGGATCTTATTACCAGCTTTCCCCATGTTATTTTTTCTTTTCTTTGACATACTCCCACGGCTTTAGCCGTGGGCTTTCTGCTAGGTTGATCGTAACCCTGTACATGTATGTCAGCCCTGGAGCAGGGCAATGGCGACCACCAGGGCTGCCAACCCCAGCACAATAACTGTCGCCCAGATCTTTCTTTGTTTTCGGGCCAGGTATTCTTTTTGGGGCCGGCTTGCAAAAGAAGAGTCATAGGGAAACAGCCCCGGGAGATGGCCCGCCTGGAGCCACTCCCTTAAAGCCTGGTTGAAGACCCAATCATCCCGTTGGATAGTACCATCCTGGGCGGCCTGGCAAAGTTCTTCCCAGGTAAGAGGGCCCATTTTTTGCCTGTTACGGATCATATACCATTCATCAGACATGATTGATTCCTCCATCTTGGCATGCAGGCCGATAATTTGAACATGATTTCATAAAACAAACCCGGCGAAAACGCCAGGTGTCGGACACAAAAGGAGTAAAGACTTATTTCTAGCCCTGCTATGGCTGGATTATTTGCCAAAAAGACTGCAATTGCTCCTATTAGTAGAGCCTTTTTCAGTAGACCGTGATTTTTTCTGAGATGTTTTCCAGGGTCTTTTCGCCAATACCGCTTACCTGCAGCAGGTCTTCCACCTGTTGGAAAGGACCGTTTTCCTCGCGATGCCTGATAATACTCTGAGCTTTCACTGAACCGATCCCGGGAAGCGTCTCCAACTCCGACTGGCCGGCCATGTTAATATTGACCTGCTGTTCCTGTAAGGAGGGCCCCTGTTCACTAACGGTAGAAGCAAACTGGGGCTTTTCACCTTCCGGGGGCACAGCGGGAATGAATACCTGTTGCCCATCAATCAGGGGTTGGGCCAGGTTCACCCGCTCCAGATCTGCATCTTCCCTGCTTCCTCCGGCCACATCCAGCGCATCAATCATCCGGGCACCCTCATCAAGCTGGTAAACACCGGGCGACATAACCTTTCCTGTAACATGCACCATGATCGAAGACTTTTCTTCTTCAACCTGGACATTATCGTTTCCGGATTCATCGCTGCTATATTCCACGGAAGCTTCACCTGCACCCCGGTCAATTCTGGCTGCCTTGCTCTCTTCCGGCAAAGTAAAACGCAGGATAATACCCAGAACCAAAAGCCCGCCCAGCAAAAAAACCAACTTCTGCTCCTTGGAAGTGAGTTTGAACACCTTTTTCCACCCTTTTCACACCAGATAATTTACCCTACCACGGTATCCAGGTAATACATAAAGCAAATCCCTGTTTTGTTCGACAGCCTTCCACCAATTCCCTGCTTCTCCTGGAGGATCTTTAAAAAGAAAATAGTGCCTTAACTAAGTTTTTACTGTTTTCCCCCTGGAAAAAAACTGAGAAAGGATATATTATAAGGTAAAGAGCAGTTTTCTTGGAACCAATCTATCACTTCGCCAAAACCCCTGGAGGAAGTTCATGGAAAGAAATATCAGCATGCGCCGTATTGCCATTGTCTTTGCCCTCACCTGGATTTTGCTTACCCTTTACCCCAGGCCTACCATGCTGGGCCAAAGCCTCTACCGGGTTTTCAACCCACCGGTGGATGCAGACGCTGTACAGCAACTGGTGCTCGGGTTACCGGACTTCGACAGCCCGGACCAGCTTGAACAGCACCTTCTGGACCAGGTGCCCTACCAGTATGACTGGCAGACATACAATCTGCCCTGGTATTTCCCCAGTCTTGAAGAAGCCGTCCTGAAAGGTGCGGGAGACTGTAAAACCCGCCTGATTATCCTGGCCTCCACCTTTGAAGCCCTGACTATCCCTTATGAACTGCATACCTCACCGGTGCACATCTGGATCAGTTACCCGGGGAAAATTGAAAGCTCCATCGAAAATGAAGCTGCCGCCATGTACGTCCTTGACGGCGAAAGGGTCCGTTTTCAACTGCCGCAGATCGATTGGGCGCACGGCGCAGAAGTCTTCTGGAAAGCATTCTGGACTGCCATGCCCCTGGATAGAAAAATTGCCCTGCTTTTGGGCCTGGGTTATTCCACGGCACTTTTCTTCCAGCCCCAGCCTTACGATCAACCTAGCAGAAAGCCCACGGCTTTAGCCGTGGGATGAATGCGTAACAGGCGGTTGACGAGCATGAGTTTTATTGTTACATTTTTCCTGTCACCCAACCTGGACAATCCAGAGCCGGCAGGTTTTTCGGGTATAGCTATACAAAGCGTAGAAAGCTTACCATCTTCGTGTCTGATATGGCTTATTCCCCGATGATCTTGACCAGGGCGCGTTTCCGGCGGCGGCCGTCAAATTCACCGTAAAAGATCTGCTCCCAGGGGCCAAAATCCAGCTTCCCTTCGGTAATTGCCACAACAACTTCCCGCCCCATAATCTGCCGTTTCAGGTGGGCATCGGCGTTATCTTCGAAGGTGTTGTGGGCATACTGGCTTACCGGTTCGTGGGGAGCCAGCTCTTCAAGCCACTTTTTGAAGTCCCCGTGCAGCCCTTTTTCATCATCGTTGATGAAGACGCTGGCCGTAATATGCATGGCATTGACCAGGCAGAGGCCTTCCTTGACTCCGCTTTTGTCGATTATTTCCTGGACTTTACCGCTAATGTTAATAAATTCCACCCTGCTTTTGGTTTCAAACCAGAGGTATTCCCGGTACGATTTCATCATTTACCCTCCTTAAATCAATATAGGATAACAGTCCCTGCTTTGGGGCAATTGTGCCTGTAGCGTTGTTTCTCCAGTGTAACTATTTTGATAAAAACGGACTAATTTCCTTCTTTTTTCAGCTGGAAAAGCCGTTGGCCAAAGTTTTTACCTGACTAGATAGCCATTTCATATCTTGACATTATGTATGGCTTATTATATATTTGCTTTATCAAGTTGAAAAATAATCGGCGATGGGGCTCGCCTGTAATTGCCTTGCTTGCTTGACGAAGGCTGATGGCTCCTGTTTCTCTTCTTTTGTGTTATGTTTCTGGAGGGAAATGGGAGCTTTTCTTGTATGTTGGCGGTTGGATGAATGTAAAGGAGCGGTAAAAGCGGCCATGGACTTGCTAACAGGTGTTTTAATCATCTTAGCTGTGGGTTTTCTTGCCGGTGAAATAGCCGGCCGATTGGGATTGCCCAAACTGATCGGAATGTTGTTATCCGGCATTGCCCTGGGCCCTTATGTCCTGGACCTTTTGCCGCAGGTCATGTTGGACCTTTCTGCTGAAATCCGCATGTTGGCTTTGCTGGTGATTTTATTTAAAGCAGGCTTGGGACTGGATAAAAACAAGTTATTGGCCCAGGGGACTGTGGCAGTCAGGTTGAGTTTTTTGCCTGCAACCCTGGAGGCTGCTGTAGTAGCTGTGGCAGCACATTATATCTTTGGCTGGGATTGGTTGACCAGCGGACTGTTGGGGTGGATTATCTGTGCGGCTTCTCCCGCGGTCATTGTCCCATCCATGCTGCGCTTGAAGGCGGAAGGGTGGGGAGTAAAAAAAGGAATTCCCGATTTGATCCTGGCCGGAGGAACAGCTAGTGATGCAGTGGCTATTACCATGTTCGGCATTTTTTTGGCCTGGCTCACGGGGGAGGGTAGTGGAAACCCTTGGCTGCAGATGACGGATATTCCGGTTCAAATCATCCTGGGTATTATGGCAGGAATTGTAGCGGGGGTTATTGTTGTCCAGTTGATTTATAAAAGCAGAGTGGTGGAAAATGTAATTCACCAGTTTGTTATCGCACTGGGTATGGGATTAATTCTGGTTATCGGAGAAGAGCTTGTCCCTTATTCGGCCTTTCTTTCTGTTATGGTGATGGGCTTCTACATCCTGGAGCGGACTCCGGTTTCAGCCCGGCAGATTCGCAAGGAACTGGACAAGGTTTGGGTCGTGGGAGAGATTTTTCTATTTGTTTTAATTGGCGCTGCTGTTAATATCAGCGTGATCTTCAGCGCTGGGCTTAAAGGACTGGCTGTGATCGGCATTGCTCTTTTGATCGGCCGCAGCCTGGGAATCTTTGCTGCAACCTGGCGTTCATTCATCAGCATCAAGGAAAGGATGTTTATGGTTGTTGCCTTCATGGCCAAGGCGACAGTACAGGCGGCCATTGGCGGCATTCCATTGGCTATGGGAGTGGGTTACGGCGAGGAAATACTTGCGGTTTCTGTGCTGGCCATCCTGGTAACAGCTCCCCTGGGGGCTTTTGGGACCATGCATTTTGCTCCCAGGGTTTTGGAGCGGGGGAAGGTGGATCCCGCCCGGGTTAGCGTAAAAGATGATTTCACTTTGATGGTGGCATATGACGGTTCTCAGGCCTCCCGGGAGGCTTTCCTGGAAGCCGCCCGCAGTGCCAGGCAAAAAGATGCCCGTATTGTTTTGGCGAATATTCACCAGAGAGAGGAAAAAAGTTTTACAGAAAAAGAACTGGAAGCACTGGCTAAAGACCTGGCCAACGACTTGCCGGTGAAGGTAGTGGCAAGAAAGGGAACTCCAACCAAACAAATCCTGGAGTTGGCTGAGGAGTGCAAGGTGGATTATATCTACCTGGGGAAACGTAACTATCCTGTTTACGAGCGATTGTTGCTGGGCGATACAGCCCAGAGTGTAGTGGAAAACTCGACAGTCCCGGTGATTTTAATCGCTGGGGAAAATAATGAAGGGACTTTTTCGCCTCAAATTTCAGGTGGAAAACAGCAGAGCAAGGGTGGTTATTAAAATAACAATCTGCTTCTTGAGATAGGAGGGTTGGAATCTGTTTAAAGAACTTGTTTTCAACAACCGCAGTTTCAGGAGATTTGATAACTCCGTTAAGGTAACAGAAGACACTTTGCGGGAGTTGGTCGACCTGGCACGTCTTACGCCTTCGTCGTACAACCTGCAGCCGTTAAAGTATCTCCTTTCCGCCCAGGAAGAAAAAAACCGGCGGATTTATCCCTGCCTGACCATGGGGTCGCGCCTGCCGGACCGGCGTCCCCTGCCGGAAAACCAGCATCCTGCCGCTTATATCATTATCCTGGGGGACACTTCCATTTCCGGGGAAGTTCAGTGCGACCAGGGAATTGCCGCTCAAACCATCCTGCTGGGGGCCGTGGAGCGGGGCTTGGGAGGCTGCATGGTCGGGTCAATAAACCGTAAGCGTTTGCGCCGGGAATTGGATATTCCCTCCCGTTACCGTATCCTGCTGGCGGTGGCCTTGGGCAAACCGGTGGAAAAAGTGGTTGTCGAGCCCCTGGGCCCTGATGGAGATACGTCGTACTGGCGGGATGAAAACGGTGTGCATCATGTTCCCAAGCGCGGCCTGGAGGAAATAATAATAACGACAAGAATCCGTCCGTGAAAGCTTTACCGCTCAGATAACCGGAGTCGGTACCGGGAAACTTAAAACTCCATTTTCATACTAACCGCCACGGCCCATCCGGGCCAACTCGTTCTTCGAGGAAAGGCCGGGTCTTTCTTTATCGGGGCGGATAAACGTGTCGTGCCAGAGGAGAAAAACCAGTATGGTCCATAGTTTGCGGCCCAGGTTTTCCTTTCTTTGTGTATGCTTGCTTAAAAGCCCACGGACCAGGTCCCGGTTGAAATATTTCCCGCCGTTACTGGCTAAGAGTTCCAGGAACAGGTTTTGAAAATCTCGCCGGCGCATCCACTGCCCCGTAGGGACGGGAAATCCTCTTTTGGGCCGGTATACTGCTTCATCGGGCAGGGTTTCTTTAAAAGCCTCTCGCAGGGCCAGTTTGGTGGTCCTGCCCCTGACGCGAAACTGTGGCGGGATTGTGGCGGCAAATTCAAACAGAAAGTGATCCAGGTAAGGGACGCGTAACTCCAGGGAGTTGGCCATGGTCATCTTGTCGGCTTTCATCAGGATATCTCCCGGCATCCAGAGGTTGAGGTCAATATACTGCATCCGCGCTATCTCATCCAGGTGGGCTACCTGGTGGTAAAGCGGTGCCGTTAACCTGTGGGGTGACGGGGTGCCGGTGCGGCCGGTAAGCTGTTCTTTTTCCTGGGAGGTAAAAATAAAGGCATTGCCCAGGAAGCGATCTTCCAGGGGGCGCCGGGCGCGGTAAAGATAACTTTTTCCGGGAACCCCGGCAGGAAGCAGCTGGCCGGCCTGGAACAGGTAGTGCCGTATCGGGGCAGGTAGATGCTGCACAGGGGAAAGGGCGGCGGGTTCCCGGTAGATCCCATATCCGCCAAAGACTTCATCAGCTCCTTCGCCTGAAAGGGTTACGGTGACTTTTTGTGAGGCCATCCGGGCGACAAAATACAGGGAGATGGCTGCAGGGTCAGCAACCGGTTCGTCGAAATGCCAGATTAGTGCCGGCAGGTGTTGAAGAAACTCTTCCGGGCCGATGATATACTCGTGATGTTCTGTCCCCAGGTATGCGGCAGTAGCCCGGGCCTCTTCCAGTTCACTGTACTCGCTTTCTGCGTAACCCACGCTGAATGTGGAGACAGGTTCTATTTCCCGGACTAAGGCGGCGATTATAGCGGAATCGACCCCGCTACTTAAGAAAGCTCCCCGGGGGACATCGCTTCTTAAATGCAACCGAACCGCTTCCCGGAGCTTTTCCTGTATCCCTTCAGTAAAGTGGCTCAAAGGTCTCTTTTCCGGGTTAAACTCCATCTTCCAGTACCGGGAGATGCGGGCAGGCTGCCCTGGTGTCTTGACCAGGTAATGTGCCGGCGGCAGCCTGAAAATCCCGGAAAAAAGTGTCCTGGGGTCGGGGACATATTGGAAGGTTAAATAATCCAGGAAGGCCTTGTCTTCCAGTTCCGCTGAGAATTCCGGGTTGTTTAGCAGGGCTTTAATTTCTGAAGAAAAGGCAAACTGTCCCTTTTTCTCTACATAATAAAAGGGTTTAATCCCAAACCGGTCCCGGGCAGCAAACAGGGAGCGGTTATTTTTGTCCCAAAGGGCAAAGGCAAACATGCCCCGCAGGTGCTGCAGGCAAGCTGTGCCGTATTCTTCATAAAGGTGCAGGATCACTTCTGCGTCGCTGGAAGTAGAAAAGTGGTGGCCCTGGGCCTGCAGTTTTTTTCGCAGTTCCTGGTAGTTATAGATTTCCCCGTTGTATACCAGCCAGAGATCTTTTTTTTCATTGGTCATGGGCTGTTGTCCGGTATAGAGGTCGATAATTTTCAATCGTCGAAACCCCATACCCATTGAGCCGTCCACGTGGTTTTTCCCTTCGTCGGGCCCCCGGTGCCGCATTTGTTCCCGCATAGACGTCAGCAATGATTCATCGACTGGTCCTTGTTCCTTGAAGATTCCGCAAAATCCGCACACAGAATTTCCCCCTTTGTTTGATGTTCTATTCTATGAACATTCCCCCAAAAGGGTTATACCATGCAAAACAATCTTTACGTTTTAACTGCTCAGCGCTATTGTAAGCGAAGCTGCGGGGACGGTTTTCGCGCTTCCGGAGCGTAGCGGATGACCGACAGGGAAAGCGCCAGAACCGTCCCCCTGCTTTGTGGCGTGTTGTGTAATCACATAAGGGCTGAGCAGTTACCTTTTCGTTTTAACTGTTGCTCCGGGGATCCCTGGTGTTACTGGATTGGTTGGGGATGTTTCGAAAAGAAAACAGCCTTTTTTTCAGGTGAGAGGCTTCCGGGAAGCGGCCTCTTTTTGCCACCATGAACAGGGTAATGGAAATGATAGCCGTATAATTGGCCAACATGAAATAAGGGTTGTCCCAGGATATACCGGAAATACTAAAATCGCTGATGGGGTAAAGAAACGGTGTGGGAAAGTATTCTCCTGTATGGGTGGGGATATCGAAAAGGATATGCAAGGGCCAGGCCAGGAAAGCAAAGGAAAGTTCCCTGTCCAGGACCCGGGCCAGGAAATATATGGGCAGGATGATTACCAGGCTGTGGGTGATGCTGTACAGGGTCAGGACAATCCGGGGGTACTCAGACATGGCCTCTGGCCGGCTACCCAGGGGAAGATCGCCGGTGAGAGCGAATAATAAAAGAGGGGCAAAAGCAATCATATCCGGCAGGATGCTGAAGAGCACAGCCCAGTATAGAAGGCGCTTGTTCTTGCCGAAAATCAAGCCGCCCCAAAAACCGTGTGAAAAGATATCCATGGGTAAAGCAGCACCTCTTTAAAAGCGAACATAGTTACTACAGTGTAATTCATATTTTACCGTGAGTTTGAAGGTTAGGCAAGAGAAAGATGAATTGGACAACCCGCTCTGTTAGCTTGACCGTTTGGCTCCACTTATATTGCCACTTTTTTCGATGATTTAACAGGCAGATTTCAGGGGATAATAAGCTAATAAATTACGCTTAGAAACAGCAGAAAACGTGCGGAAAGGAGATGGAACATTGAAGGCAGTCATCATGGCGGGTGGGGAAGGAGCCAGGCTGCGTCCCCTGACCTGCGACTTGCCAAAGCCCATGGTCCCGATCATGTCACGGCCGATGATGGAATATATCGTAGAATTGCTGGCTGAACATGGTATCAAGGAAATGGCTGTGACGCTCCAGTATCTCCCGGAGAAAATCAAGAAGCATTTTGGAAATGGAGATGAATTTGGTGTACAGATTACATACTTCCTGGAAGATGAGCCGCTGGGCACTGCCGGGAGTGTAAAAAATGCAGCATCTTTCCTGGATGAAACCTTCCTGGTGATCAGTGGTGATTGTTTGACAGATATAAACCTGACTGAAGCGATTGATTTTCACCGCCAGTGCAGGTCTATGGCCACCATTGTCTTAAACCCCCAGGAAAATCCCCTGGAATATGGGATTGTTGTTGTAGACGACAAAGGAGGAATTACCCGTTTCCTGGAAAAACCCCGCTGGGGAGAAGTTTTTAGCGATACGGTTAACACCGGAATTTATATCCTGGAACCGGAAGTGCTGGAGTTTATTCCGCCTAAGACCAATTACGATTTCAGTAAAAACCTTTTTCCCCTCTTGTTGGAGCAAGGGAAACCCATGTTTGGTAAAGTGGTTGACAATTATTGGTGTGATATTGGCTCTGTAGAGCAGTACAGGCAGGCCCATTATGATGTGTTGGACGGCAAAGTGAAGTTAAATCTTGAGGCTGAAAAGAAAGATGGCATCTGGATCAGTGCAGGGGTGGAAATACATGCTGAATCCCGAGTACATTCCCCGGCTTTTTTAGGGAAGGGGACGCGTATCGGCTATGATGCTGAAGTAGGCCCTTACAGCTGTTTGGGAGCAGACAATTATTTGTCAGGGCGGGCCAGTATCAAAAAAGGCGTTACCTGGTCAGGTGTGTATTTAGGAAAAAAGTCCGTGGTTCGGGGTGGGGTGCTGGGAGCGAAGACAATACTGAAAGAAAAGGCAGAAGTCTTTGAAGGGGCGGTAGTTGGCAGCGACAGCTTGGTGGAAGCACAGGCTACAGTCAGGCCGGGTGTTCGAATCTGGCCATACAAGGTGGTGGAAAGCGGTGCCACTGTCCAGGATAACCTGATCTGGAGTGAACGGGCTAACCGCAATCTTTTTGGCACAAACGGAGTGAAATGTTTGGCCAACGTGGATTTAACCATGGAAAACATGGTCCGCCTGGGTTCGTCGTTTGCCTCGACCCAGGGAGTGGGGAGTTATATCCTGACAGGCAGCGATGGCCATTCCTGTTCAAATTTGTTAAAAAGTGCCCTGGTTGTAGGGTTGCAGGCCTGCGGGTCTCATGTGCTTGACATAGAAGAAACGCTGGCCCCGGTTGTCCGAATGGCCTTGGCCGGCTCTGACGCCCTGGCTGGAGTTTATATTTCACAAACCGGCGAAGAAGGGGGAAGCAAGATTTGCTTCTATGACTGTGATGGCCTGGTTATATCCCAGTCCCAGGAGCGAAAAATTGAACAAATATACTGGCGGAATGACTTTCCCCGATCGGGAAACGTTGATTTAGGAAAGGTTTACCCGGACAGGGTCTGGAGGGAACGTTACCGGGAAGCACTATTGAAGGAGGCTCCCCTGGAATCGATCAAAAACAAGGGCTTTTCACTTTTCTGGTTGGCCCCTTCTCCTGCCCTTTTGGGCCTTTTCCACCCCATTTTACTGCAGTTAAACTGCCAAGTGACTGTGTGGTATTCCGAAGAACTAGGAAGCCTGAGCCTGGAAGAGGATGGAAGGTCAGGGAAAAGGGTGGTTCAGCAGGAGCTCAAACGGGCATTTAAGGCTGGAAAATATGACTTGGGTTTCTACCTGGAACCTGACGGAGAAGCGATCAAGCTGATTGACGAACGGGGGCAGCTGTTTCCCGAAGAACTATACCAGGCTTTATTAACAACGCTATTGTTGCAAGAAGAAGATACAAAAAAACTGGTTCTTCCCCTTTCTTCATCACGGGTTCACGAAGAAATGGCCGGCCAAAAACAGGTTGGCATTTTGCACAGCAAGTCCTCACCCCGGGATCTCCAGGAAAAAATCAGGGAAGTGAACAGAGCTTCCGGGAAAAGTGCCTCCTTTCACCCAACGGGTTTTTTACAAGTTGACTGTGTAGCTGCCCTGCTGCGGCTGTTGGGATACTTGTCGGGACAGGATGATAGCCTCTCCAGGATGATAGAGAAAGTTCCCGGGATTCATTTGAAGCAGAAAGAAGTGTTTTGCCCCTGGAACGAAAAAGGGCGTGTGATGAGGCGATTAAGCCAGGAGCTTCCAGGAGATGCTCTGGGGGTGGAAATGACCGATGGCATCAAGGTTTTTCACCCGGAAGGATGGGCTTTGGTGCTGCCTGACCCGGAAAAGCCTTCTTACCGGGTTTATAGTGAAGGCTTTACCGAGGAAATTGCAGATTCACTTTCAGATTTCTATGCTGACCGGGTGAAGGATTATCGGGCAGACAATCGAGCAGACAAATGAGGGGGTTTCTATTTTTTGTTTTTTCAACCTTTTATTTTTTACAAAATATGATATGCTTGTATAAATAAACAGGAGGGAGCTTATGAACAAAAAGACGTTACACAGGTTGAGTTATGGGCTTTACGTGATTAGTGCGGAAAAAAACGGAGATTTTAACGGGCAGGTCGCCAATACCGTTTTTCAAATCACTTCTCAACCTCCAACGATTGCTGTCAGTATTAACCGGGAAAACCTGACCCATGAGTACATCCATGCTTGTAAACGTTTTACAGTTTCCATCCTGGACCGGGATGTGCCCATGGACTTTATCGGCCGATTCGGGTTTCAGTGTGGCCGGGACCTGGATAAGTTTTCTGGCATCCAGTATAAGATGACCCCCAGTGGGACTCCGGTGGCCCTGGATTACTGCTTGGGTTACCTAGAGGCGGAGCTGGAGAAATTCACTGATGTGGAAACACATACTATTTTTATTGGAAGAGTAATCGAAGCAGAACTGCTCAAAGAAGGGGAACCCCTTACGTATGCATATTACCACCAGGTTAAGAAGGGGAAAGCGCCCAGGACGGCACCAACCTACGTGGAAGAGGATACAGCAGACCTGGAAGAAGCGGAGGGTGCACAGGAACAGGGCAGTTACCGTTGCACCGTGTGTGGTTTTGTTTATAACCCTGATGAAGGCGACCCCCGGGGTGAAGTTCCGCCGGGGACTCCCTTCGAGGCACTGCCTGATGATTGGACCTGTCCTGTCTGCGGGGTCGGAAAGGATCGTTTTGAGGGAATTCATTAGAACGTGAAGAATTCCAGCCTGCCTGGAAGTATGGAAAAATGTAAGGGGAATGGGGGACCGGGTTCTCCGTCCAGGTCTGTTTCCACCCAGGGTGGAGCATGAAAGGAAATGGTTTTTTCCTGGAAATAAAGAATCCTGGAATCGGTGGTATGTTGCCCGGACAGCAGCCGGGGGAACAGGGAGGCGAGGCCGGGTATTCCTGAATTTTTCACGATGAGAATATCCAGCTTTCCGTCATCAAGCTCAGCATCAGGAGCCAAGTTGCGCAGGCCTCCTGCTGTTTTTCCGTTTAAAACCAGGAAAAGATCTACTTCCATTTTCTCCCATTTGCTGCCGTGTTTCATGGACAGGCTAAAAGGCTTGTAGTTCGGCAGATGCAGGGCACCTTCCAGGTAGTAAGCCAGCATTCCGATGCTTTGTTTTAAGGATGAACTGGTATTGTGAGCTACGTCAACCAGCAAGCCGGCACCGGCTACGTTAATAAAAAACCTGTCATTTATACAACCTACATCTATCTTGCGGGTACGGCCCTTTCCAATGGCTCCCAGCAGTTTGTCGATGGAAAACGGGCTTTTCAGGATATTACCGGAAAAGTCATTGGCTGTACCCCAAGGCAGAACAGCCAGGGGAGGGTGAGATATTTCCAGGGAAAGCAGGGTATTGACCACCCAGTTTAAGCTGCCATCTCCACCGGCGACGACAATAGCCTGGGTATTCCGGGGGCAGGAACTCAAAGCCTCCTGCAAGGGAGGTTCACTACAGGGGACCATTTCCACCCGTAATCCCATTTGTGCTGCTTTAATCAAAAAAGAATTTAGATGCTTGCCTGATGGTCCTTCAGCTGCAGATGGATTTAAGACCAACTTTAGAAAGCTCATTTTATCTCCTGTCGCTGACCGTAAAGGCCTTAAGATTATTCAGGTTAGTGTAACTTAATTTTACCACAAACCAAGCAGTTCTATCATGTGGTATTCATTTTTTTTCGGGAGATGTTTGTTGAGATGGAAATAAAAGGATTGCAAAAAACCAGTTTGATCGATTATCCGGGAAATGTCTGCGCTACAATCTTTACGCCAGGCTGCAACCTGCGCTGTCCTTTTTGTTATAACCGGGATCTGGTGTTATGCCCGGAAAGTTTGCTTTCTTTTTCCCGGGAGGGAATCCTGCACTGGCTGCAAGAACGCCAGGCATTACTGGATGGGGTTTGTATCTCGGGGGGCGAGCCCACACTCCAACCTGGCCTGGTCCAGTTTTTGGAAGAAATCAAAGGGCTTGGCTTAAAAGTGAAGCTGGATACCAACGGTACCAGGCCGGGGGTGGTTGAAGAGCTGCTGGGAAAAAGACTGCTGGATTACGTTGCTTTGGATGTCAAAGCTCCCCCGGAAAAGTATGCTTATGCTTCAGGGGGCAGGGCTGATCTGGTAAAGGTTTTGGAGACAGTTTCCCTGCTGCGTCATTCCCAGGTAGCCCATGAGTTTCGGACAACGGTTATCCCAGGTCTGCAGCAGGATGACCTGGAGCGGATTGCCTGCCTGCTGGAAGGTGCCCGCTGCTATGTGCTGCAGGTCTTTCAGCCAGGAAACGTCCTTGATCCAGGCATAAGTTCCCGGCCACTGATCTCCGGGGAAGCCCTGGAAACAGCAAGCTCCCGTTGCCGCCGCTATGTGCAGGAAGTGAAAATACGGGGCAAAAAAGTGACAAATGTCAAGGCAAGGGAAGTGGAAGAGTGAAATCGGAAAATAAACCCGGGACGAAAAATCTGGCCAGGTGGGGCTGGATTATCTGGTCCATGCTGGCCCTGGCTTATGTGATTGTCTATTTCCACCGGGTGGCCCTGGCTGTGGTTATGGATTACCTGATGGTGGATTTAGAGATTCACGAAGCAGCTGTGGCAGGGACCTTGGCCGGAATGTATTCGATTATTTACCTGGTGATGCAGGTCCCCTCAGGGGTTCTGGCTGATTTCCTGGGAGCACGCAAAACAGTCACCTCGGGGTTGGTTGTAGCAAGCGCCGGCTCCATTTTGTTTGCCCTGGCTTCGGCTGCTCCGGGTGCTTTTCTAGGCCGGATTATCGTGGGAGTCGGAGTTTCCGTTATCTATGTTTCCATTTTAAAAGTCCTGACCACCTGGTTCAGGCCCCATCAGTTTGCCACCATGACAGGACTGACAGTCTTGGCCGGAAATCTGGGCGGGGCCATGGGGACAACGCCTCTGGCCTTGCTGGTAGAGAGCTTTGGCTGGAGAAACGCCTTCATGCTGGTTGGTGCTGTCACCCTGCTGGTTGCCCTAATCTGCTGGACGCTTGTGCGCAATACCCCGGAACAGTTCCAGGGGATTCAATTGTTGGAAAAGGATAACAAAGGTGTTTCCCCCGGCGGGGCGAAAAAACTTTCCGAGACCTGGAAAAACCTGACCGGCGCTTTGAAAAAGGTGATTGCCAATCCCAGGACCTGGCCCCCTTTCGTCAGTGCATTTGGCGTTTACGGGACTATGATCGCGTTTTCCGGGGCCTGGAGCGTTAATTATCTGATGCAGGTTTACGAGTTGAGTCGCGGGGAGGCTGCCAATTATATGCTGGCGGTAACGGTGGGAATGATGGTGGGATGCCCCTTGGTGGGCCTGATTTCCGATAAGATGGGGCGCCGCCGCACGCCGCACCTGGCTTTATTCGTAGCATATATTTTCATCTGGATCTTGTTCTTCACCTGGAACGGTGGAAAACCGCCTCTGTCCATGCTCTACCCGCTATTTTTCCTGATGGGCTTTACCGGCAGTAACGTGGTGACAATCTTCGCCATGGCCAAGGAGTTGAACTCCCCTGATTACTCCGGGATTGCCCTGGGGGTTGTCAATATGGGTGGTTTTACCGGGATTGCCATTATGCAGCCTTTGCTGGGCTATGTCCTGGATTTACGGTGGCAGGGTGAGGTGCTCATGGGGGCCAAGCTGTACCCCCTGGAGGCTTACCGGCTGATGCTGGCCACCTGCCTGGTGATTCTTTTGGCCTGCTTTCTGGTAGCGCTAAGGATTAAAGAAACCCGTTGCCAGAATGTTTACCATGAAGCCAGGCCAAAGCAAAGCAGCCAAGCTACTCCAGGTATTTGAAAATAGCAGGCCCGGTGCTTGAACAATTGCCCCGTAAAGGATTGAGTTTTTCCTGTTAAAGCCGTATAATTAAAAAAACTTGCGCAGTATAAACTTTATCCAGGAAGGTGTGAAACGTATGCCCGTTGTACAGGTGGAGATGCTGGAGGGACGTACAGTGGACCAAAAGCGAGCTATGGTCAAAGAAGTAACCGATGTGATTGTAAAGACTTTGAACTGCCCGCCGGAAGCGGTGAAAATTATTATCCGGGAAATGAAACCCGAGCACCTGGGCGAAGCAGGTGTGCTCCGATCTGACGAGCAGTAAAAGCAGTGACCTCTTTATCCCTTTCATCAAATAAAAAAGGCTTACTCCGTGTTTCTCAGGAGAAAGCCTTTTTTTAGTCTTACTTCTCAAAGCTGTTTTGTAAGCGAAGCTGTTAAGATGGTCCTGCCGCTTCCGATAAAATTAAGGTCTAAAAGGGGAAGCAGGAGAACCGTCCCCCTGCTTCCCCTGCTTCCTTCTTTTGTTCAGGCAGGACTATTTATTCCAGGGCTTTCAAAAAACCTTCCAGGCGGTCCATTCCCTCCTTGATATTCTCCATGGATGTGGCGTAGGATAAACGGGCAAAGTCCGGCGCCCCGAAGCCCTTGCCGGGGACCAGGGCAATGCGGTAATGTTCCAGAAGCAGGGCGGCCATGTTGTCGCTGTCCCGGACAGGGGTGCCCTGGAAAGAAAGATTAAAAGCTCCGGACAGGTCGGCAAAAAGATAGAAAGCCCCTTCCGGTTCGATGCAGGAAATGTAGGGCATGGCCCGAACGCGCTCCACCATATAATCCCGGCGCCGGGCAAAGGCCTGCCGCATGGATTCCACGCACTCCTGGGTGCTGGAGATGGCTGTCAGGGCGGCTTTTTGGGCGATGGAGTTGGGGTTGGAGGCCGCATGACTTTGAATGCTGGCAATGGCTTTGGTGATTTCCGGCTCCGAAGCTGTATAGCCGATACGCCAGCCGGTCATGGCGTATGTCTTGGAGGCGCCGTTGACCGTAATGGTCAGTTTTTTTATTTCCGGGTTCAGGGCGGCAATGGAAATATGTTCGTTTTCGCCGTACGTTAGTTTTTCATACACTTCGTCGGAAACAATCAGCACATTGTTTTTCACGGCGAAAGAGGCGATATCTTCCAGTTCTGCCCGGCTGTAGACCTGGCCGGTGGGGTTGCAGGGGCTGTTCAGCACCAAGGCCTTGGTATTGGGTGTAAGAACTTTCTGCAGGTCTTTTGCCGTGGCCTTGTAGTTGTTTTCCGGTTTGGTCTGCAGGTCAACGGGTATGCCGTCGTTCAGTTTGACCAGTTCCGGGTAGCTGACCCAGTAAGGTGCCGGGATAATGACCTCGTCACCCGGGTTTAAAATGGCGGCAAAGACGTTGTCCAGGCAGTGTTTGGCCCCGTTGCTGATGATGATCTGTTTAGGTTCATAATCCAGGTTATTGTCCTGGCGCAGCTTGTAGCAAACAGCTGCTTTTAGTTCGGGGATTCCGCTGGCCGGTGTGTATCGGGTAAAGCCCTGGTTTATTGCCTCGACAGCGGCAGCCCTGATGTGTTCCGGCGTATCAAAATCCGGTTCTCCGGCCCCAAAACCGATAACGTCAATGCCTTCGCTTTTCATCTGCTTGGCCCTGGAGTCAATGGCCAGGGTTGGCGATGGCGAAATTTGCTTGGCTTTCCTGGACAACACGATTATCACCTCATAAGTAGTATAAAATGGAGTTATAGTATTAGCCGTTCTTTTGGGCAAACTCTGCCATCAGTTCTGCCAGGGCCTGGCAGCCTTCCAGGGGCATGGCATTATAAATGGAAGCCCGGATACCGCCTACGGAGCGGTGGCCTTTGAGCCCGACCATTTGCCGGGAGGCGGCCTCTTCCAAAAAGGCTTTTTCCAGGTTTTCCTCCGGCAGGCGGAAAGTAACGTTCATGATGGAGCGGTCTTCTTTGACGGCGTGGCCGCGGTAGAAGCCCCCGCTTTCATCAAGGGCCTTGTAGAGCAAGGCGGACTTTGCTTCATTACGTTCTCCTATTGCTTTTAATCCTCCCTGGTTTTTGACCCATTCCAGGACTTCCTTGACCATGTAGACGGCAAAGCTGGGTGGGGTATTATACAGTGAACCCGTTTCGGCATGTGTTTTGTAGCTTAAAATGGCAGGCAGGTCTTCCTGGGCTTTTTCCAGCAGCTCTTTTTTTATGATTACCACTGTTACTCCTGATGGCCCCAGGTTTTTCTGAGCTCCGGCATAGACCAGCGAAAACTTTTCCATGTCCAGCGGTTTGGAAAGGATATCGCTGGACATATCGGCTATCAAGGGTACTGCTCCTGTATCGGGAATATAGTTCCACTGGGTCCCGTAAATGGTATTATTGGTGGTGATGTGCAGGTAAGCGGGATTTGTAACGGGTTGAATATGCTCGGGTGTCGGGATGGTGGAATAGTTATGGTCCTTGGAGCTGGCAGCAATATGAGTTTGGCCTATCCTGGAAGCTTCTTTCCAGGCTTTTTCGGCAAAGCTGCCGGTAATTACAAAGTCGGCTGTTTTGTCCCGGGGCAGAAAATTAAAAGGGATCATGGCAAACTGAAAACTGGCTCCACCCTGCAGAAAAAGGACCTGGTAATCGTCGGAAAGCCCGCATAGTTCCAGGAGCAGTTTTTCGGCCTGGTTGATGATCTCTTCAAATTCCCGGGAACGGTGGCTGACTTCCATCACCGACATTCCCGAATCCTGGTAGTTTAGCAGTTCATTCTGGGCGTTTTGCAGCACTTCCAGGGGTAGTGCTGCCGGCCCGGGGTTAAAGTTAAAGACCCTGTTGGACACTTGAATTCCTCCTGTATTTCATGTTGGAGCTGCGGTCAGCATTATGTTTTAATATTATAACTGATTTAGGTCAAAATAAAAATAGTCTAAAAGATATTTTCCCATAAAAAATACTGAGAATGGAAACGACTAAAGCAGGGGATATCCGCCAATATAAACTATAATTTGATATTTTCTCTATTTTTTTTTTTGAGAAACCCTTGACCTTTGCTTCTCATTTCCATTATACTTTTGAATAACTTTGAAGTACCTGGAAAAGGACGGAAAATGAAGCAGCTGGACTATTTAGCTACGGGGAAGGTGAGCCGGTATGAAAGAAAAGTTTAAAGGGATGACCTTAAAAACCAAGTTGATGATTTATATCCTGGGCGTTTTGGTAGTAATCCTGACGGCCTCTTTTGTTTTAATCGGTCGGCATGTGCAGAACCAGGCAGTGGAAGAGATGAGGGAGAAAACTGAGATTATCTCCATGCAGCTTCTGGCTTCCTGGTCTTTTTTGTCGGAAATTCAAGATGACATCAATTATGATGCCCAGGGGAATTTTGACTACAAAGACCTGAGCCCTGCCGTGGGAGGCAACATGATTGTCAACGAATTTAACCACATGACCGGTTACCAGATCAAACAGACAGCTTACCCGGAACTGCTGCGCAATACGGAAATGCAGCCTGATGAATGGGAGTTGGAGGCCCTGGATTCGTTTCCTGAGGAAATATCTGTGGACATGGCCCGGGAAGAGCACGGCTTTGCCATCCTGGATCTGGAAGGGCTGGAATACAGCGGCACCAGTTACCTGGACGGACAGCGAGTCTACCGGTATGCCACTCCCCTTTATATCACCGAGTCCTGTCTTTCCTGCCACGGTTCACCGGCCGGGGAGATAGATATCTCCGGCTACCCCATGGAAGGTTTTGAAGTGGGGCAGCTGCGGGGTATTATCAGCGTGGTGGCCCCTGCGGAAATTTTTGCTGCCAACATCAGGGAAAACAACCTGTTTATGGCCATAGCAGGCCTGGCTACCATCGGCGCTGTGGGCTCTGTTGTCTTTCTGCTGCTCCAGCAGATGACCAGCAAGATCAGTGCAGTTATCCAAAGGATTTTTAACTATATGATCGGTATGCAGAAAAATCTCCACTATTCGGCAGAAAACCTGGACCAGGTGACCACCTCGGTGGACAACTCCTCTCATTCCATTGACCAGGTCAGCTCCATTATCCGCGATATATCCGGGGTTTCTGAGCAGTTGGCAGAACAGGCGACTGACCTGATGAGCTATGCCCAGCAGACTTTTGATGCAGTCAAGCAAGCTAACGAGGAAATAGCCAGCGGCACCCGGGTGGTGGAAGATGCTTCCGAACAGATGAATCAACTGGAACAAAATATGGCCACAGCCAGTGAGGAAGTGGAGTCCCTTTCGGAAAAGATCAAGCAGATTGAGCAGTTTGCCCAGGCGATTATGCAAATTACTGACCAGACCAACTTGCTGGCTTTAAATGCCAGTATCGAAGCAGCCCGGGCCGGGGAGCATGGAAGGGGGTTTGCCGTGGTGGCCGAAGAAGTCCGGAAGCTGGCGGAAAATAGCGCCCAGACACTGAATAATATCAATGAGATTGTCATTGATATTATGGAGGCATCGGCTTCCACGGTCAATGTAACCCGGGAGTCCAGGGAAAGTGCCGAGGCTATGAGCGAAGCCAACCAGCATGTAATCCGGGCCTTTGAAACCATTGAGGCTGCTCTAAGCGAAGTGACGGAGACAATGAACAACGTGGTTCATACGTCAGAAGAACAGGCGGCGGGAAGCGAAGAAGCCAATGCCTCAGTTGAAGAGATCTCTGCCAATACCGATGAGACTTCAAGCCAGGTGGCTGATGTCCGGGCCAGGGCCCAGGAGCTAAATGAGATTCTCCAGGGGCTCAGTGCTGAAAGTGAAGAAGTAATGGAAAAAGCCAGGGAAGAGATTTCCCGGATTGCCCGGTTGAACCTGGGTGAAAGTTCAGAAAAGGATCAGAAGGATCATAACGGCAAAGACCAGGGTTAGCACTGTTGAGGGAGCAAGTTTTCCTTTCTCTGGTGTCAATCCCTAAAAAAATCGCTACAAGACGGGCTGGTGTAGTTATGTATTTCTGCAGCAGCCCGTCTTAATTATTTTTAACTGCTCAGCGCTATTTGTAAGCAAAGCTGCGGGGACGGTTTTCGCGCTTCCGGAGCGTAGCGGAGGACCGAGAGGGAAAGCGCGAGAACCGTCCCCCTGCTTTGCGGCGCCTTGCGCAGTCACATAAGAGCTAAGGCAGTTACGATGATTTTTTGGCCTTCCTTTGCAGAAGAGATTCACGCAATTCCAAAAATTGTTGTTACAGGAAACACCTTCTATGCTATAATTAAAGGAAATGCTTGTTGCTGTTGAACAAGATTGGGTTGTTTCTGTGCAAATATGGCTGATAAGGATGTGTTTTTCTTGGCTTCGATGGAACAATTGATTGCGGTAGCCAGGGGCAGGACAAAGGCTGATCTCCTCTTTAGTCGTGCCCGGGTGATTAATGTATTTACAGGGGAAATCAGGGAAACCAATGTGCCGGTGATTGGAGGGAAAATTGCAGGAATCGGTGATGACTACTCCGAGGCGCACACAGTGGTGGATCTAGAGGGAAAATACCTGGCACCAGGGCTGATTGACGCCCATGTTCATATTGAAAGCTCCATGTTAACCCCGGCTGAATATGCCCGGGCCGTATTGCCCCACGGTACAACGGCGGTAATTTGTGATCCCCACGAAATTGTTAATGTAGCAGGATTGCCCGGACTGGAGTTCATGAGCCGGGCGGCAGCGAAAACACCCCTGGAGTTTCATTTTATGATCCCCTCCTGCATTCCGGCTACATCCCTGGAAACAACTGGTGCGGTTTTCGATACAGAAAAGATCTGGGAGGCGTTTAAGCGCCTGCCCGCTTCCCCGGGTTTGGCGGAACTGATGAATTATCCCGGGGTCATATCAGCAGACCCGGCGGTTTTGTCCAGGATACAAATTGCCCTGGGGACGGACCGCCTGGTAGATGGCCATGCGCCCCTGCTGACCGGTGCAGATTTGAACGCTTATGTGGCTGCAGGTATCGGGACAGACCATGAAGTTACTTGCCCCGAAGAAGCCCTGGAAAGAGTTCGCCTGGGCCTGAAGGTGATCATCAGGGAAGGTTCGGTTGCCCGGAACCTGGAGTCCATTTTGCCGGCTGTTAATCAGAGCAATAAAAGCGAGTTTATGTTCGGCACTGACGATAAGCACCCCGGTCACCTGGTGGAACAGGGGCAGGTAGATTTTATTTTGAAAAAGGCTGTGGCCCAGGGCCTGGATCCTGCTACCGCAGTTCAGCTGGCGACCATTAATACCGCCCGGCATTACCGCTTAAAAGGGAAAGGAGCAATAGCACCAGGTTACAGCGCCGACCTTGTTGTTTTTAATGACCTGGAAAGATTTGAAGTGCTGGAGGTTTACAAGGAAGGGAGCCTGGTTGCCCGGCAGGGCAATGTTGTGGAAGAGCCGGGAGCCCACCGGGACGAAAACTTGGAGAATACGGTCAAATTACCCGATATCCGGGGGCAATTTGCTCTTTTGCTGCCCGAATCCGGTGCTGCAGCAAATGTAATCTCTGTGAAGCCGGGTCAGATCTTTACCGGTTGGGAAAAACCCCCCGCAGAGGATGTATCCGTGGAAAATGATCTGCTCCGGATTGCGGTGGTTGAGCGGTACGGCAAAAGTGGGAATATCAGCGTGGGCCTGGTCCGGGGATTTGGGTTACAGCAAGGAGCCCTGGCCAGCACAGTATCCCATGACAGCCATAACCTGGTTGTTGTAGGCGTGGATGAGCAAAGCATGGAGCTGGCTGCAGAGCAGGTAGCCGGGTTAGGTGGAGGCCTTGCTGTTGCCTGCCAGGAAAAGATACTGGCCCAACTCCCCCTGCCCGTTGGAGGTTTACTATCTTATGAAGACGCACTGCAGGTTGCAGCCCGGCACAATGAAGTTGAGCAGGCAGCTACCCGCCTGGGTTGCCAGCTGCCTGCCCCTTTTATGGCCATGTCATTTTTGACCCTGGCAGTGATCCCGGCCTTAAAAATAACCGACAAAGGCCTGGTTGATGTACAAAAAGCATCCCGGGTTCCCCTCTGGGAAAGGGATTAAACAGCAAAGGGTGATGTTTAAACACGGATGAAGGTTTGTCTTTGAGGGGGTATTTTCCCGGGTTATTGGAAAAAAGTTTTTAACTCCTTGAGGACGACGCTGCTCTTTTCCAGGGCGTAGCGGATTTCCTCTTCTGTGTTCATCCAGGAAAAGCTGAGGCGTATGGCTCCTTCCATTGCTTCCGGGTCCAAGTTCATGGCTTTTAAAACATGGCTCGGTTCTTTGGAGCGGGAATGGCAGGCCGAGCCGGTGGACACAAAAATACCGTGTTCTTCCAGGGCATGAAGGATAACTTCTCCTTTTAACCCGGGGAGAGAAATGTTTAAGATGTGCGATGCTGCCTGTTGGCCAGTAGGCCCGTTAATACGGCAGTCCGAATGCTCTGCCTGGAAAAAATGGAGCATCTGCTGACGGAAATTTTGTAGCAGCTGGGGCTGTTTTCGAAAGTGCTGCATACTGATTTGTGCCGCCAGGGCCATCCCCGCGATGCCGGGGATATTTTCTGTCCCGGGCCTGATTTCTCCCTGCTGGCCTCCCCCGGCCAAAAGCGGTTCTGCGAGAAGTCCCTGGCGCAGGTACAGGGCGCCGACACCTTTGGGCCCATGGAATTTGTGAGCACTCAAGCTTACAGCATCCAGGTCCTGTTCTGCAGGAGCCAGGGGAACCTTGGTAAAAGATTGGGCCGCGTCCACGTGAACAATTGTTTTTGGGTTTTTCTGCCTGACAGCCCGGGCAATGGAGGAAACAGGCATAACCGCCCCGGTTTCATTGTTAACATGCATGATGCTCACCAGCAGAGTTTGTGCAGTCACAGACTCAGCAACGGCTTCCGGTTCGATAAATCCCTGCTCATTGGGCGGAAGAAAGGTTACCTGGAAACCTTCTGTTTCCAGCATTTTAAAGGGTTCCAGCACAGATGAATGCTCTACCTGGCTGGTAATCAGGTGGTTGCCCCGTTTGCGGTTGCGGCGGGCCATACCCAGTATCGCCAGGTTGTTGGATTCCGTTCCCCCTGAGGTAAAAACCAGGCCCCTGGCTTTCACCCCCAAAAGCTGTGCCAACTCTTCCTGTGCTCCGGCAAAAACACGTTCTGCCGTTGTGCCTCTTCGATGCAGGGAAGAGGGGTTGCCGTATTCATCTTCCATTAGCCGTTTTACTTCCCTGGCTACTTCCGGGTAAACACGGGTTGTGGCACTGTTGTCCAGGTATGCTTCCTTAGGGATGTTCATACTTTTTGAACCTGCCTCGGCAGTATGATTTGGGTTTCCATGTTCTCCAGGCATTCAGCGATGAGGTGATCCAGGTCCAGCTGCTGTTCTTGTTTGTCCAGGTCCTCAATGTGAGGACGGGTTACGGGATGGCGGGGGATAAACAGGGTACAGCAGTCATCATAGGGACGAATCGAGATGTCGTATGTCTCTATTTTGCGGGCTGCGGTCATGATTTCTTCTTTGTCCAGGCCGATCAGGGGTCGCAAGACAGGCATGGAAATGACATCTTCTATGGCCACCATGTTTTCCAGTGTCTGGCTGGCTACCTGGCCCAGGCTTTCCCCGGTATAGAGCACCTGGGTCCGGCGGTTTTGGGCCAGTTTTTCTGCTATACGAAACATTGCCCGGCGCATGAGGGTAATCAACATTTCCTCGGGGCATTGGTTCCGGAGGGTTTTTTGGATCTCTGTAAAAGGTGCCAGGTGCAGGGTAACCTTGCCCCCATAGGCAGCTAAGACCTGGCAGAGATCCACAACTTTGTTGATTGCTCCTTGACCGGTAAAGGGTGGGCTGTGGAAATGAATGGTTTCCAGTTCAATCCCTCTTTTCAGCGCCATCCATCCAGCTACCGGGCTGTCGATGCCTCCGGAAAGCAGCAGAAGCCCCCGTCCGGCCACTCCTGCCGGCATTCCACCAGGACCAGGATAGATGCGGGAAAACAGGTAGGCCCCTTCGTTGCGGATTTCCACGTAGATGGTTAGATCCGGGTTGTGGACATCAACATGCAGGTCCAGCCCCCGGTCCAGCAGGTATGCTCCCAGGGCCTGGTTGATTTCCGGGGTGGTTAAGTCAAATTGCTTGTTGGAACGACGGGCGTTAACTTTAAATGAAAGTCCTTCCTGGAAATCTTCTTCCAGGAGCCGGGCAGCCTGTTCGCAAATAGCATTCATGTCCAGGGGGACGCAGTAAGCAGGGCTGACCGAGACAATGCCAAAAATTTTCTGCAGCCGTTCTATGGCAGCCAACTGCAAGCTGCTGTCAATTTCTACCCAGTATCTGCCCCGGTGAAAACTGATCGTAAAAGGTTCCAGGTCGCTTAATGCTTCTTGGATATTGTTTTTTAGTTGTCTTTCAAAAAAGGGTCGGTTTTTCCCCTTTAAGGCAATTTCTCCATAACGGATCAGCACCAGTGATTTCATAGATGCCTCCCAAGAACCGGCTGTTTGCCTGAATTTGTTAAAGAATTCGAATAAAAGCCGGCAGCAATTAAGCAGCCGGCTTTTATATTCTGCTGTTGTTTAGATAACTACTGGTCCTGTACAACTTCTTTTACCCCGGGAACTTCCTTTTTCAAAAGTCGCTCTATACCTTGTTTTAAAGTAACGGTGGCCATAGGGCAGCCTCCGCAGGCTCCCGTCAGTTTAACCTTAACCGTTCCATCGTCCTCGACTCCAAGAAGAACGACATCGCCACCGTCAGCTTGAAGGGCGGGGCGGATTTTTTCCAGGGCTGTTTGTACTTGTTCTTTCATGGGCTGGAATCCTCCTTAAAATATTCGATCCTTTTATATTATATCATAAACCTGGATATTAAACCAATATATTTGTCTAAAAAAAGGAGTTTTCCCTTTCAGGCATTGTTTTTACAATAAAACGTCATTGAAACTGTCTTGAGAAGCGTCAAAGGTGATAATCAGCAACTCAGCACCGCCCGGCTGAGGTAGAAGCTGGTTAAAGTTGCAGCGGGTGGGGCTTGTGTTGACACAAAAAAACCTCTCATTGTTTTATTGTTCTCCCTGCTTTGTTCGCTCCAAAACGGCTTTTTTCACTGTGTCCATTTTCTCCCGGGCTTGCTTTTCGTTTTCGGCGGTGATGGAAAAATAAAACTTGATTTTTGGCTCGGTCCCCGAAGGGCGGATGCAGAACCAGGATTCGTCTTCCAGCAGGAAGTAGATTACTTCTGATTGGGGCAGTTCGATAGGGCGGTATTCCCCGGTCAGCAGGTTAATGGCTTTCCTGCTTTCGTAATCCCGTTTTTCCACTACCCGGATCCCGTCAATTTCAGTGAAACCGCGCACTTTGAAACCTTCCAGGATTTCAGCAGCCAGGGACATGTTTTCCAGCTCAATGGATTCCAGTTCTTCCAGGAAATAGCCGTGTTTTTGTAGCAGTCCTTCCAGAACTTCCAGCAGATTTTTGCCCGTTTTTTTATAGTAAGAAGCCATTTCGACTATCAGGATGGAAGTCAGGACGGCATCCTTATCACGGGAATAAGTGCCGGCCAAATAGCCATAACTTTCTTCATATCCGAACAGAAAGGTATACTCGCCGCTTTGTTCAAATTCCTTGATTTTTTCACCGATGTATTTAAAGCCTGTTAAGGTCTCCAGGGTTTCAATGCCGTAGGATGCTGCAATTTTTTTGCCCAGGTTGCCGGTAACGACCGTTTTAAGGATTACGCCGTTGGAAGGTAGGCGTCCCTGTTCTTGCAGACGGGAAAGAAGGTAGTTGACCAGCAAAGCTCCCACCTGGTTGCCGTTAAGCAGGGTGTATGTGCCCCGGCTGTTTTTTACAGCACAGCCTACCCGGTCAGCATCGGGATCTGTGGCCAGGATCAGGTCGGCATCTTTTTCTTCCGCCAGTTTTAACGACAAAGCAAAAGCATCCGGGTCTTCGGGGTTGGGTACTTTAACCGTGGAGAAATCAGGATCCGCTTCAGCTTGTTCTTCCTGGACAAAGACGGAACTGTAACCCAGTTCCTCCAGGGCCCTGGGAACCATACGGATCCCGGTTCCATGCAGAGCCGAATAGACCACCCGGAGTTCCCCGTCACCGGTCAAGAAGGTCAAAGATTTGATCCTGTCCAGGTAAAGCCGGTCCATTTCTTCACCAAGGTATTCCAGTAAGCCCTGATTTAAGGCTTCCTCCCGGGAGATGTGTTTTACATCCTCGAAGATATCCAACTTTCGGATTTCTTCCGTTACCTGCCCGGCCAGGGAGGGCACGGCCTGCCCCCCGTCTCTGCCGTAGATTTTGTATCCGTTATAACGGGGAGGGTTATGGCTGGCTGTAATGACCACGCCTCCTAAGCAGTCCTTTTCCCGTACGGCAAAAGACAATTCAGGAAGGGGGCGCATGTCCTGAAAAAGCAAGGCTTTGATCCCGTTGCCCGCCAGGGCAAGAGCTGTATCTTCGGCAAATTCCCGGGAGTAGCGCCTGGAGTCGTAGGCAATTGCTACTTTCTTTTCATCGACTTCCCCGTACTGCTTTACAAGATAATTGGCAAAACCCTGGGTTGCTTTACGGACTACATAGCGGTTCATACGGCGGGTGCCGGCGCCGATAATGCCGCGCAATCCTCCTGTCCCAAAATCCAGGTCTCCGTCGAAGCGGTCCCGGATTTCCTTTTCTTTTCCCTGGATAGCTTTGAGCTCGCTGCGGGTATCTGCATCTACATTCGAGTGGGCAAGCCAGGTTTTATAGGCCTGCTGCCAGTTGTGTGCATTGACCTGGTTGGCTTGCCTTTCTGTTTTTTGTTGAGCGCCTTTCGGTTCATTCATGGCCATGCTCCTGGTTACTCCATGTTCTCCTGTTGTGGCCCGGACAGGCCGTGAAAGATAGTTAAAGTCCGGTTGTAACCAGGCTCACACCTCCTATCTGATTTTTTCTATTTTGTTCTCGTGCTTTCTCTGTTCTATGTTCGCCGTAAAACATAAAAAGCCTGCTAAAAGTGTCATGAAAAGCCCCACTTCTGCAGAAGTGGGGAGATGCCAGTCTAAATTCAGTTTACCCGAAAAAGGCAGAAATATAACCAATTACAGGTATTCCCGGACTGTATCCTCTTCTTTACTCTCCCGTCCATTGTGGACCGGGTTTTGATCCTGGCCGTTTTCATCTATAAATGCCGGTTCGATGTATTCCTGCTCTTCGAAAAGGGATTCATTGATTCCTGGGACCAGCGGCATGGAAGAATTGCTATCAAAGACCTGATGGGTAAAGAACTGGGAAATAATCAGCCGAGCCAGCAGGGAGATGCAGAGAACGATTCCGGCTAAAAACAGTACTCCTATGCCCATGATACCTACCACCCCTTCCACCTGAAAGCACCCGAATTTTCAGATAATTGTTTATAATCTTATCATCACCTTTCCCTATTGTCAACCGTTCCGGAAAAGTTAATTCAATCACGAGCGGTAGCGGGTGAATAAATTTTTTCCCTATATAAAATGATGTTTTAATGAGCAAAAGGTTTGCCTTTGCCAATTCGATCTGGTAGAATTAGCTTGTTGAAGATTTTTCTTGGAAGGGGTCGATGGTATTGTCCTCGGAACAGCATGACAGCAGCAAGGTTTATGATATGATTGTCCTGGGAGCCGGGCCTGCCGGTTTGACAGCAGCCATTTATGGTTGCCGAGCCGGGATAGATGTGCTGGTTGTGGAGCATATGATGCCAGGAGGAGAAATTACATCTACAGAACAAATGGACAACTACCCGGGCTTTCCCGAAGGAATTGGCGGTATAGAGTTTGGGCAGCTTTTGGAAAAGCATGCCAAACGATTTGGTGCGGAACTTATTTCTTCTTCCATTAAAGATGCTGAAGCAGAGGGTGAACAGAAAAAAGTGATAACAGGTTCCGGTGAATTTTGGGGACGGACTTTGGTTGTGTCCACTGGAACGGCTCCCAGTTTGCTGGGTGTACCAGGAGAGGACAAACTAAGCGGCCGGGGCATTTCCTTTTGCGCCACCTGTGACGGACCGTTTTTCAAGAATAAAACGGTTGCTGTTATCGGCGGGGGCGATTCCGCTGTTGAAGAAGCCCTGTATTTGACCCGGTTTGCCGAAAAAGTAGTGCTGGTCCACCGCAGGGACAAGTTACGGGCTGTCCAGGTGCTCCAGGAAAAGGTTATCAATCACCCCAAAGTGGAGATCATTTGGGACAGCGTAGTCCGAGAGTTTGCCGGTGAGAACAAGTTGGAAAAGCTGCTCCTGGAAAATGTCAAAGACGGGACAATTTCAGAAATCCCTGTTGACGGTGCTTTTCTCTATGTCGGACGTATTCCTAATACCGGTTTTATTGACGGGGTAGAAAAAGATCCACGGGGGTATATTATTACTAACGAAGAAATGGAAACCGGCCTTCCTGGGGTATATGCGGCCGGTGATATCCGCCGCAAGTTTTTACGCCAGGTGCTTACTGCTGCAGCTGACGGGGCTATTGCAGCGACCATGGCTTTAAAGTACCTGGATGACTTGGCCTAGGCTTTTGAATGGCGAAACATGGAATGACTTGAAAAAATAAAGGAGGTGACTCCCCCGATAAAGAGGGGAATACGTATGAGTGCGAAACCTGTTGATGTGAGCGATCAAACATTTCAGGAGGAAGTATTGAAGTCGAAAGCACCGGTGCTGGTGGATTTCTGGGCATCCTGGTGCGGTCCCTGCAAGATGGTGGCGCCTGTATTGGATGAACTGGCTGGAACGTATGAAGGACAGGTTAAAGTTGCCAAGGTAAATGTTGACGATAACCCTGATACTGCTTCCCGTTACGGGGTTATGAGTATACCAACCCTGATCCTGTTCAAAAACGGGGAACCCCAAGAGACCCTGGTGGGCTTCCAAAACAAGGAATCACTGGAAGAGGTCATTAACAAAAATCTGTAAGTGATTTTCAAGTAGAATAACCCCCCTTTTCCCGGTAATAATAAGGGAATGAGGGGGTTTTTAATTTTGCGGGCAATGTGGAAAGGGTCTTTAAGCTTTGGACTGGTCAATATCCCGGTAAAACTATTTGCTGCCACGGAAGAACGTGGAATTAAGTTTCGTTACCTGCATACCAAATGTCATGCGCCCCTGGAGTACCAGAAAGTATGTCCAAACTGCAAGGAGCAGGTTGCCTGGGAGTCCATTGCCCGGGGTTATGAGTATGAAACAGGCCACTTTGTAGTTCTTACTGACGAGGAGATTCAGGCTGCTGCGGGTCCCAAGGATCGCTTAATTGAGATTGAAGATTTTGTGGATTTAAAAGAAGTGGATCCTATTTATTTTCAAAAAGGATATTATTTAGCTCCTGATGGGCCGGGAAAGAAGCCCTATGTGCTGCTTCGGGAAGTAATGCTGCATTCCGGAAGGGTGGCGGTAGCAACGGTAACCTTAAGGGCAAGGCAGACACCTGCTGTCGTACGCGTTTTCGGCAAGACCCTGGCTCTTTCTACTATGCATTATGCAGATGAAATCCGTGCAGCAGGGTCAGTTCCCGACCTGCCCGGTGAGATGGAAATCAAGCAAAGAGAATTCGATATGGCCTTGGAGTTGGTGGAAAGTTTGAATGCCAATTTTGAGCCGGACAAATACCGGGATTTTTACCGGGAACGGCTCCAGGAATTAATCCAGGCAAAATTGGAAGGCAAAGAGATCTCCGTTGCCCCTGTTCCTGACCAAGAAAAAGTGGTGGATTTGCTGGAAGCTCTGCAGGCCAGTGTAGAAAAAAGCCAGGAGCAAAAAAAGATCCAAGGGAAGGGCCGGGGAAGCAAAAAAAAAGGGAGCGCTTCCAAAGCTGGGGCTCGCTGATTTATCGGTCTTTAGGGCTTTGGGGTTCCAATGCAGCAAGAATTTGGTGGTAATTAATGTCTTGGTTCTTTGAGCAGAAAATATATCCTATGGAACCAGCTTCTGCTCCGGCCCAACCTTTCAAAGAAGGGTATGAATACCAGGTGAAATGGGACGGAATTCGGATTTTAGCCTTTGGTTCCGGTAAGGGCTGCCGTTTGCAAAGCAAAAGCTTGCGGGATAAGACCGAATACTACCCCGAACTAAAAGAACTCCAGTTTCAGGTTAAGGCCCGGGAGTTTATTCTTGACGGGGAGATTATTGCCCTGGAGGAGGGAAGGCCCAGCTTCCATACCCTGATGCGCCGGGAAAGTGCAGGGAAAAACAAGGCCTATAAACTGGCACGGTTCATTCCTGTGTTTTACATGGTTTTCGATCTGCTATACCATGACGGCAAATGGATTACCGGGCAGCACTGGGAAGTTAGGCAGGAACTGTTACTCAAGATTATTCAGCCAGGCGGACCCTGTCACCTTACTCCTTCATATACCTGTGGTGAAACCTTGTTGCGAGAGGTAACGCAGAGGAAAATGGAGGGTGTGGTGGCTAAACAGTTGGGAACCCCTTATTCCTTCGGGCCGCGCAAAACCTCATGCTGGTTAAAAATGAAAGTAGAGCAGGAAATAGAGGCTGTTGTGGGAGGCCTGGTCGTAAAAAAAGGAAAGCCGGTTTCGCTGCTTCTGGGACTGAATGCAGGGGAAGAGATAAACTCAAAGAGTGGAAAGAAACTTCAATTTATCGGCAGGGTAAGTGCCGGGCTGGGAGAAAAAGAACTTGGGCAATGGCTGGCCTGGGCGCAGACACATCAAACGGAGCAGAGCCCTTTCACGTCCAGTCCGGAGATGAAGCCGGGAGAGTCCTGCATCTGGGTTATCCCGGAAAAAGATGTCCCGGTAAACTATACTGAGTGGACTCCCGGTTTCAAGCTTCGAGCCCCACGTGTAAAAAAAAAGGTCCCGGAATAACTTGTTGCTATTCCGGGGCGGGGAGTTACTCCAGTAAATG
>CAZOOA010000011.1:0-55373 GCA_964581355.1 uncultured Desulfovibrionaceae bacterium
CAGCCACCATGGCCCTGCTGCTGGGCGGCAATGTGCGGGTTGGCTTGGAAGACAGTCTGTACCTGGGCAAAGGGCGTCTCGCCCAGAGTAACGCGGAGATGGTGGAAAAAATGGTCCGGATCATGGGCGAGCTGGACCTGGAACCGGCCACCCCCGACGAAGCCCGGCAGATGATCGGGATTAAAAAATAGCTTCTGATTATTTTAGACTGGCTTTTGCAGTGCCTGCCACAGGGACGGTCCTTGTGGCAGGCATTTTTATGCTAACCGCCACGGCCCTCGCGGGCCACAACAGGGGATGAAAATGGGTTTTCAAACCCGCTTCCCACCTGGAGGAGCTCCGCTTTCCCTGAATCGGCGACTTTGTCAAGTGGCTAAAAAGAATAGAAATGACTCTACCTTTTACGGTATATTATGTTTGTGCGCTCGATATACTAGGGCAGCGCGGCGGTTGCCGGACCCGTCCGGTGCATGTGCAGCGAAGATGCAAGTTACTGCGAAACGAGGGCCGGGAGGGGACCCGGCCGGCATGGATGCCGGCCGCCTGGCAGCCGAAGCATGGATGCTGAGTCTGCAGGTTGGTCCCCGGAGGACCGAGTAGAGCAGCTTAACTTGCCTGAAGCGAACCTAAACCGGCGGGCACGGCATACGCCAACGCTGCCATTTTCATACTAGACGATATAGCCGCTGGCCAAGATCTGGCGCATGATTTCCGAAGTCCCGCCCCCAATGGAGTTTATTCGTTCGTCCCGCCAAAAGCGTTGGACGGGGTACTCCATCATATAGCCGTAGCCCCCGTGGAACTGCAGGCATTCGTCGGCAACTTTCTTGGAAACGTCGCAGGCGAATAACTTGGCCATGGTGCTTTCCTTGAGGATATTTTCCCCCCGGTTCAACTTGATTAGGGCACTGTAATTCAGCTGGCGGGCTGCTTCCAGGGAGGACATCAGGTCGGCCAGGCGGTGCTGGATGGCCTGGAAGGAGCTGATGGGCCGGCCGAACTGCTGGCGCTGTTTGATATAGGCGATGGTCTGTTTCAGCATTTCATCGGAGCCGGCGACGGAGCCCAGGGCCAGGACCAGCCGTTCCCACTGGAAATTTTGCATAATATAGTAGAAACCCTGGTTTTCCTCCCCGATCAGGTTTTCCGCCGGGACCCGGCAATCCTGGAAAATCAGCTCAGCGGTGTCCGAGGAGCGCCAGCCGAGCTTATCCAGTTTGCGTCCCACGGTAAAGCCGGGTGTTTTTTTATCCACCAGCAGCAGGCTGATTCCCATGTGCCCGGCTTCTTTGAGGGTTTTGACTGCCAGGACGGCAAAATTCGCCTTGACTCCATTGGTGATAAACATTTTTGTGCCGTTGACAATATAGCTGTCTCCATCTTTTTCCGCCCGGGTGCTGATGGAAGCCACATCGCTTCCGGCATCGGGTTCGGTTATGGCCAGGCAGGCAATTTTTTCACCGTTAATGCCCGGGACCAGGTAGTCCTGTTTTTGCTTTTCACTGCCGAATTTGGCCACGGCAGGAAGAGCGATTTCCGTGTGTGCGCCCAGGGCCGCCGCAACACCTCCGCAGTTACAGCGGGCCAGCTCTTCCACCCAGATGGCCTGCCCCAGGTAATCGTCTCCACCGCCGCCGTATTCCTCTGGAAACTTCAGCCCGAAAAAGCCCAGTTCTCCTACCTTGCGGTATAGTTCCAGGGGGACCTCTTCCTGGCGTTCCCACTGGTCGATATATGGCTCAATTTCTCGGCTGACAAAATCCCGCATGGTTTTTCTGTAAACGTGGTGCTGTTCTTCCATAAAAAGGGAAAGCACTTCATTCAGCTCCTTCCTGGAGGTTACCCAGTCGCCCGGACGACTGCACCAATAAACGGTTTTTCTTACTAACCTTTACGGCTCTTATGGGCCACAAAAGAGGATGAAAATGGAATTACAAACCTGCTTCCCGCCTTGGGGAGATCCGCTTCCCCGGTATCGGCTCCAATTGCCGCCAGCCCGGGGAAGACGGAACCTCTCTAAGCTGTCTTTATCCTTCCAGCATTTGCTTCATCTCTTCCCGGGGTGGCATGACCCGCCCCTGGCCCTTGGCGACTACAGTCCCGTCCTGCTTAGTCCAGGTAAAATCCATGGATACCTGGTTTTTTTCCACATTCTTTTCCGTGACGGTGGCTGTTGCGGTTACTGTATCCCCGGGGTAAACAGGGGCCTTGAATTTGCAGGTTGTCTCCAGGGCGACTGTGCCCAGTCCCGGCAGCATGGTCCCCAGCACCGGGGCGATCAGGCTGGTTGTGATGCCCCCGTGGGCAATTCGTGAACCAAAGGGTGTTTTCTTGGAAAACTCCTCGTTGACGTGCATGGGGTTAAAATCACCGGTAATCCCGGCAAAAAGGTAAATGTCCGATTCACTCACGGTTTTGCTGAAGCTTGCGCTGTCCCCAATCGAAATCTCATCAATCGTCAGACCCAGTTTCATTTCCATGTGTCAACACCTCCATTAAAAATTAATTTGCAAGTGCCGGCAGAGCTGCGTGACCTGAACCGGCCCTGGAAGGGCCAGGCAAAGGAAGAAGGTTCCCCGCTCTTATTTAAGGTCTGCTGATTTATCAGGACTGCCCTGCCGACCGAAAGGTTTGTAAATAACAAAAAAAATGACTGAATGGTATAATTAATAATTTCGCCGCTATAATGAAAAACCCTTCTGTCCATGGAAAAATTTAAAAAAATTTTTCTATTTTCATTTTTTAGGCAGGAATTTAACAGCGGGCAGGGAATTAATTATACTAATTAGTATTAAAATTTAATCAAAAAATACTAGAAAGATTAATCAGGTTCGTGGTTTTGAAGCGCCAAATCCGGGGGCAAGAAATGGGCAAGAAGTGAATCCAGGACACGGGAAAGGAGTTTTCAAGAAGATGAATCAAGATCAAAGCCAGAAAAACAGCACAAACAGTGGATACAACGAGAAAAACAAAGTCGACCGGCAGGAAATGATCCTGGATGCGGCTGCCGAGGTGTTTTCGACCCTGGGTTACTCTGCCAGCATCGATCAAATCGCCGATAGCATGGGTGTGAGCAAGGGGCATATCTATTATTATTTTAAAAGCAAACAGGATATCCTTTTTCAAATTTTTAAACATGCCATGGACTTCTTTTTTGAAAATGTGACCAGCCAGGCCGAGCCAGGGCTTCCTGTGGATGAACGGCTGCAGGCGGTTTTAAAAGCCCATGTCAGCACCCTGTGCGATAATATCCATATTATGACCGTGTTTATGGATTTGTACCGGGAGCTGGCTCCGGAAAACAGGGAACAGATTATTGCCAGCCGGGACCGCTACGAGCGGTTTATCCAGGGTTTGCTCCACGAAGGGATGGAAAAGGGCTATTTTGAAGAAGATGACGTAAAAATATTGTCTTACGCCATCCTGGGCAGCATCAACTGGGTCTATATCTGGTATAACGCCCGGGGAAAACTGGATAAAGAAACAGTGGCAGAAAAAATGTCCTCTTACCTGGTCCGCGGGTTAAGGAAACGAATTTTTGCCACCCCGGAAACCAGTGGTCGCAGTATTGACGAAGTGGCAGTGGGGGACAGCGCATCTTATTCCAAGACCATCACTGAAAACGATATCTATCTTTTTGCCGGGATTACCGGGGACTTCAACCCCATCCACCTTGATGAAGATTATGCTCGAAAAACCCGCTACCATGGGCGCATCGCTCACGGGGGGATTACCACCTCCTTGGTGGCTCCTGTCCTGGGCACCCTGCTTCCCGGGGTGGGTTCTGTCATCCAGGATATGCAGTGTCATTTTAAAGCACCGGTTTATCCCGGGGATACCATTACAGTAACGGCTACTGTAGCAGCCCGGGATAAAGAAAAAAACCGGCTGCAGATGCACTTGAAGTGGGAAAACCAGGAGGGCAGGGTGGTCAGCGAAGGAGATGCCGTTGTCATCCCTCCCGGGTAACAAGTGTTTTAAGCCCTTAACCGTGAAATTTTGCGCAGTTTTGGTAAGAATTCTATCGTGCAGCACAACTGCACTGAAAAACATTATGATTCTGGCTTGTCCAGGTTGGGGGGAAGTTGTTTTGCACATTGTTTGGAAGAGGGGATTTCTTCTCTCTGAAAGGGATGCTATCACACCGTGCACGGTTCAACGGGGGATTCAAATTGCAGTGTGAGGGCCCCACACCGGCGTTAGGCAGGAGTAAAATGATAAAGGAGGTGCATGCTGTTCACCTTGCCGGCCCGTATTTTGGATAAAATCGTGTTAAGCTGGCAGAAGTGTAAACGAAAAGGAGCAAAGTGTCGCCGTTTCTAAAAAATATGCTTTTGAAAGGAGGAGTACGGGTAAAAAACCCGCTATCATGAAAGAACATCCTGTAAGTGAGCTTTTTCGGAGGAAAGTGGTGATTTCGGCCGCCCTGACAGGGGCTGCCACCATGAAGCACCAGAACCCCTCGGTACCCTATACCCCCGAGGAGTTTGCTGAAGAAAGCTACAAGTGCTGGCAGGCCGGGGCTGCAGTGGTCCATATTCACGTCCGCGACCCGGAAACGGGAATGTCCACGGAAAATATTGACTTGATCCGTCCTGCGGTGGAAGCCATCCGGGAAAAGTGCCCTGGTTTGATTATCAACATGAGTTCTGCGATCCGACCCTTCCTTACAGCAGACCAGCGGATCGCTCCCATTATTGAGATGAAGCCCGATATGGCTTCCCTGAATACCAATTCCATGAACTTTGCCTTGGCAGATCACAAGACCGGGGATATTATGCTGGAGATTGTTTTTGAAAACACCTTCCAGATGCTAAACGATTTTGCAGTGGCCATGCGTGACAACCAGGTCAAGCCCGAACTGGAGATTTATGACCTGGGCGGTATGTACAATGTCTTTTTGGTCAACAAAAAACAGATTTTGGATGAGCCGCTGCATTTCCAGTTCGTTTTCGGTGTGGCCGGCGGTGTGCCCTATTCTCCCGGCAACCTGACCCGCATGTATGAACTGCTGCCCGATAATGCCAGCTGGTCTGTCTGCGGAGTGGGGGCCAACCAGTTTGCTGCAGCCCTGGGTGCGGCATCATACGGTGGGCATATCCGGGTGGGACTGGAAGACAACGTACGCATGCCCAACGGGGAGCTGGCCAAAGGCAATTATGAACAGGTGGAATGGGCTGTCAGCCTGGTGCGGTCCTGCGGCATGGAAGTGGCATCTACCGATGAAGCCCGCCAGATCTTCAACCTGTACAAATAATGGAGGTGAATCAATGAGCCGGATAGGTATTGCCGGATGGAACCAGAGTTCTTTCCAGGAACGAATGGAAGACGTAAACCGTAATGAACTGATTTTTACCACCGTTTATGAACTCCTGGAGAAAACAGGTGTGGATATTGAGGATATTGACAGCATTGTCTCAGCCTCCTGTGACACTGTTGACGGAATATCTATTTCCAGCGCCTATGCTGATGACGCCATGGGCGCCTTTATGAAAGAAGAGTCCAAAGTGGAAGAGGACGGGGCTTATGCCCTGATGTATGCCTACCACCGGCTGCTCATGGGCCAGTGGAGAAACTGCCTGATTGTAGCCCACGGAAAAAGCTCCGATGCCGGACCTGCCTTTTACGCCAACATGATGTGCGATCCCTTCCTGCTGCGCCCCCTGGGGCTGGAGACCATTTCTTCCGCTGCCCTGCAGGCAGCCGCCTACTACCACCGTTACGGTGTAAGCGAAGAAGATGCCGCCCGGGTCGTGGTGAAAAACAGGGCGGCAGGAAAAAGGAATCCGCACACCCAGGTTCGTTCGGAAGTATCCCTGGAAGAAGTCCTGCGTTCACCGTACCTGGCTTCCCCCATCAAGCAGCTGGAGGTGCCCCCTGTTTCCGACGGGGCCGTAGCGGTTCTTTTAGCCACGGAAGATTATGCCCGGCAGGTCACGGACAGCCCGGTCTGGGTTGACGGTGTCGGTTTCTGTCAGGACGTCTATTACCCGGGGCATAAGGAGCTGTCTCATTCTGTCTCCTGCCAAAAGGCAGCCCGGGACGCCTACCGCCAGGTGGGTATTGGCGATCCTTTAAAAGAGTTGGATCTGGCCGAAGTATCGGAAGGGTTTTCCTTCCAGGAACTTCTACTTTACGAAAACCTGGGTTTTTGCGACCAGGGGAAAGGCGCCAGGTTGATCCAGGATGGAACCACTGATTTTGAGGGTGCCTTTCCTGTCAACCCATCCGGGGGAACTCTCTGCGCCAATGCAACCATGGTTGCGGGACTGGCCCGAATTATCGAATGTTGTAGGCAGCTGACCCGCTCAGCCGGGGAAAACCAGGTGCAAAAAGATTTAAACCGGGCACTGGCTCATGCCAGCAGCGGACTCTTTTTACAATCCAACCTGGTAACCATCTTATCCATTTAGGAGGTGAGGGATATGGCAAGAAAAGTAGCCGTGGTTGGAATCGGCATGACGGAAAACAAATCCCACTGGGATATGAGTATACCTGCTCTTTACCGGATGGGGGCCAGCCGGGCCCTGGAGGATAGTGGTTTGAACGTGGATGATCTTGACGCAGTCGTTTTCGGGCATTCCCCGGAATACTTTGAAGGGATCAATCACCCGGAAAAATGGTGCGGTGAAGCGGTGGGTGCATACAACAAACCCCTGTTCCGCATCCATACCGGGGGCAGCGTCGGTGCTTCGGCGGCCATCGGGGCTTATTACATGGTGGCCAGCGGGAAATACGATGTGGTCCTGGCCATCTCCGGGAACAAGCTCAACGAGACTTCATCAGCCCAGATCGGCCTTTCCACAGTCTATGACCCCATTATGGGCCGGCAGTTTGCCGCCGGTGCTCCCTCAGCCGTCGCACTGCAGGCCAACCGGTATTATAGTACACACGGATATAGCGATGAACACGGCTTGATGGTGGCAGTGAAAAACCGTTTAAATGCCTTGAACAATCCCTATGCCCAGCTTAAGCTGCCCGGCTATACCCTGGAAATGGCCCGCAACACCCCCATGCTCTGCTACCCGCTGCGCATGGCCGATATGTGCCCCACTTCCGATGCGGTCTGCTGCATGATTTTTGCCGCTGAAGACCGGGTGGAAAGTATCACCGACAACCCGGGCTGGGTTTTAAATGCAGTATCGACCAACGAAGGAGTGGATTACGTGGACCGGGACTGGGGTAAACCCATCGGTCTCCGCCTGGCCGCCGACAAGGCCTATGAGCGGGCCGGGATTAAGGACCCCCGTCAGGAATTGGATGTGGTCGAGGTCTATGACGCCTTTTCAGCCCAGGAACTGATCTGGTACGAAGGATTGAAGCTTTGCGACTGGGGCGAAGGTGGCTCCCTGATGGAAAGCGGAGCAACGGAAATGACCGGCGATATCCCCGTTAACCCTTCGGGGGGAGTGCTTTCCGCCAATTCCATCGGCGCCGCAGCCATGTTCCGGCTGGCAGAAGCAGCCCTGCAGGTTATGGGCAAGGCCGACCAGCGCCAGGTGGAGGGCGCCCGTCTTTCCCTGGGGCACGGTTGGGGTGGCGCCATCCAGTTTCATACCCTGATGCTCTTTTCCAAGGATAAACCATAGGAGGTGATCGAATGTCGCGTGTTTTGGATTGGGATATTACGGTTTCTTACCAGTGGACAGCAGGGGCCGTCTACGGGCATTTTTTAGGCGGGCTCAAGGAAGAAAAAATATTTGGCGTGCGGTGTGAATCCTGCAGTACTGTTTACTGCCCCCCGGGTGATGTCTGTCCCCAGTGTTTTACCGATATGGCGGAGCAGACCTGGCTGGAACTGGAGCAGGAAGGGGAAGTGGTTTCCTTTACCAAGGTAATGGAAAATTTCTTCGGGGAAAGGCCTTCTGATGAATACCTGGCCGGGCGGATTAAGCCCACGGATTATTCAGATCACCCTCTGATCTGGCCCCCCGGGGTGCCTTATGCCATGGCCCTGATCCGGATGAAGGGGGCCGATACAGCCTTTTTGCACCTGGTGCGGGATGAAGAGGATTTGAAAAAGCTCCGGATTGGAGCCAAAGTGCGCCCCGTTTGGAAGCAGGAACGCAGCGGATATCTGCTGGATATCGATCAGTTTCAGATTATAGGTTAGGGAGGGTAGATGATATGGTAGAGATGATCAAAAAAGTAAAACGGACCTGGTACGTGCCCTACCACTGGTGCTATGGCAAAGCACAGACCTTTTTCTTTCAAAAAATGAAAGAAGAGAAAAAGATCTACGGTGCGCGCTGCAGCAAGTGCGGCAAAGTGGTGGTTCCCGTAGCAATTTTTTGTACGCGGTGTTTTGCCCCTACCGATGACTGGGTGCAGGTTGAAGATGAGGGTGTAATCCACTCTTTCACCATTGTGAACCTGCCCTATCCCGGCCAGCCGGCCACTCCGCCCTATGCCTACGCCCTGATTAAACTAAATGGTTCCGATAACCTGTTTATGCACATGATCGGTGGAGTCGAGCATGAGAAGATTGAAATCCATATGAAAGTTAAAGCGGTTTGGAGCGAAGAACGAAACGGCGATTTTTACGATATCCAGTATTTTGAACCGGTAAGCAAGTAAATACGTGCTTTTTGCGAAAGGGGGTGATATTCCCGGTTCACCTGGTCAAACGAGGGCCCGGTAAAGGGCCTGTGCTGGAAATTAAATAACGACTTGCTTGCAGGTTCCTGTAAAACAAAGATAGCGATAACTGAAAGAATAATGATTTTTGAAGCATTGAACACCCTTCAGCCTTTACTGATTGCAGCAGAAAACGGGCGCGTTGGGTGTTTGTTTTTGGAAAGGAGGAGAATGCCGTGACAACGGTAAAGGGAGCAGTGCTGGAACGCTCCCGCAAGGAAACCTTAAATAAAATCTTCTGGGACACTGTACAGCAGTACCCGGAGATTAAGGCAGTGAGCTATATGGACCAGGGGCGGCTGCGGGAGCTGAAGTACCAGGAATATGGTGAGAAAGTCCGGTTTTTGAGCCAGGGCTTAACCGCCCTGGGGCTGGCCAAAGGAGACAAAGTGAGTCTGTTGGCTGCCACCTGTTTTGAATGGGTTTGGAGTGATTTTGCCATTTTGACAGCAGGCGGGGCTACCGTAACCATTTACCCAACACTGACCTCCCGGGCTGTGAAGTACATTGTGGAAAATTCCGACAGTACGATGATTTTCGTGGAAGACAAAGAACAGTTGGAAAAAGTGCTGGAAGTATGGGGCGATCTGCCGGACCTAAAGCATGTCATTGTGATGAAGCCCCGGGGAGTGGGGGAAAAAGAAAGGATTCATTCCATCGATAGCGTTGTAGAGCAAGGAAAAAAGTTTGCCGCCCAATCTCCGGAACACTTTGAAACTACCTGGAAAAGCGTGGATCCTGGTGAACTATCCAGCATCGTCTATACCAGCGGGACGACAGGACTGCCCAAGGGAACCATGTTGAGCCACTGGAACTGGGTTTTTAACGTCGTTTCTGTTACCCAGGTGGTTTCACTGCAGCCGGGCGATGCACACCTGGCCTTCCTCCCCCTGGCTCATGTTTACATGCGCCTGGTCTATTTTGCCGCTGTGGAGGCAGGAGCTTCTGTCTGCTTTGGCACACCCGATACGCTGGCCGAGGACCTGCCCCGGGTAAGGCCGGTTTCTTTTGTCTCTGTGCCCCGCCTGTTTGAGCGGGTTTACAGCCGGATGCTGGACCAAATGGAAGCAGGGCCGCCGCTGCGCCGCCGGATTTTCTTCTGGGCTTCCAAGGCGGCCCGGGAAATGGGCCGGGCCCACAGCCAGTGGAAAACCCCGTCACTGGGCCTTAAACTGCGCTACCGATTGGCTAACCGGCTGGTTTTCACGAAGATCCGCTCCAAACTGGGGGTGGACCGGCTGAAGTGGACCTGCTCTTCGGGCAGTGCTTTGTCCCGGGACCTGGCCTATTTCTTTAACGGCATGGGTGTGATTATCATTGAAGGCTACGGGATGACCGAGGCTGCTGCCCCGACCAACTTAAACCCGGTGGAGCGCCGCAAGCCGGGCACTGTAGGGCCTCCCATCCCGGGGATTGTGCAGAAAATTGCCGAAGACGGGGAAATCCTGATCAAGGGCGACAATATTATGATGGGCTATTACAAGCTGCCGGAGGAGACGAAAGAGTCCTTCACGGAAGACGGGTGGCTGAAAACAGGGGATATCGGGGAGTTTGATGAGGACGGTTACCTGATCTTCAAGGAAAGGAAGAAAAATATCCTGGTTCTTTCCACGGGGAAAAACATTGCCCCGCTGCCCCTGGAAGAGGCCTTGAAGAAGAGCCGCTGGATCGATGAAGCCGTGGTTGTGGGCGACAACCGCCGCTATATTTCCGCACTGATCCAGCCTTCTTATGCCGCACTCCTGGAGTATGCCGACAGCCAGGGAATAGACCATGACAAAGGGAAAACAGAATACCAGGAAATGCCCACGGGGGAAAGCGTGCCGGTGCGGGTCGACGGCGCCCTGCTTTCCAACCCTGCCATCCTGGAAGTGTTCCAGGCAGAAGTGAACCAGGTTAACGACGGCTTTGAGCATTTTGAACAGGTGAAAAAATTTAAACTGTTGGACCGGGCCCTCAGTGTTGAAGCGGAAGAATTAACCCCGACCTTAAAAGTGAAACGAAAAAATATCGAACAGAAAAACCGGGAGCTAATCGAAGGGTTGTATACGGCATCATGATAAAACACTGGTCTCAAAAAATAAAAAGACAAAGATGTGGGGCAGGGGAAGTTATCCCTGGGCATTAAAAAAGTGGTGCAGCATCAGGGCGCAACGATTTGGGTAAAAGCATGCATGCTCTGGCAAACAGCGAAAGCCGTCAAAGAAAGCTGCAAGGAAAAACAGTTTGATGTATGCAATGACTGAGCATTGAAGTATAAAATGCCGGGTAATGTCAGTAAGTAGTAAGAAAGACTTTCTTTCTTTTGCTCACGATGCTGCACCACAAACCTTGGCTCTATGATGCCTGCTGCAGGTCAGGCCAGGTTCAATTCTACGATGTCTCCGTCTTCCAGGACATAATCCCGGGCAACTGCCTGCCCGTCAAACTTGGAGGAACCCCACAACCGGGCATTTTTCAGCCGGTCGGGGAAGTCGCGGTGGATACTGTAAGCCAGGTCGATTACTGTTTCCCCTCTTTTCAGGACAAAGGGCGTTTCGAGATCCGGCTCTTTTCCCGGCGCTTTGGTATAGACCCGGATGATTTCCAGGTCATCGAAAACGGTTTGCTTTAGCTCCAGGAAACCGTCTTTCAACCGGGTGGAGATTGTCAGGATAGATAGTTCGGGCTTCAATTCCCGGATAATCTCCAGGTTTTCCCGGCTCTGGGGCAAATCCATCTTGGTGGCGATGATCCGGTAGGGGATATAGCGCCTGCCGGTATCGACCTCAGCGTCTGCTGCACTATTTTCCCCCAAGGGCCTGATTACCCGTTTTTCCTGCAGAAAGTCCAGGGTTTCTTCCAGTTCTTCCAGGCAGTTGTCGCTGCCGGCATCGATCACAACCAGCAGGAGGTCGCCCCGTTTGAAGGTGTTGAGCAGCCCCGTTGGGGCCCCGTCGGCATTAAAAGGCGGTGTGTCCACTAACTGGATGGAGACATCCTTGTACGGCATCATGCCCGTGGCCGGGATTGCGGTGGTAAAGGGAAACTCCGCCACCTTTACCTTGGCCCGGGTTAGCGAGGCCACCAGGGATGATTTTCCCACGTTGGGGTAGCCGGCCAGGACCACCTGTCCGGCACCTTGTTTTTCCACGTTAAAGGGATTGTACGTGGCGGTTTTGGACTTTTTCTGTCCCTCTTCCTTCAGTTTGGACAGGCGCCGTTTTAAATCCCCCTGGAGCTTTTCTGTCCCTTTGTGTTTGGGGATTACGGAAAGCATCTCCTGCAGGGCCTCTATTTTTTCCTCCACAGTGGTTGCTTTTTTGTATTCTTCTTCCGCAGCATAATACTGCGGGGTCAGGTTGGCGGCCACCAGCAGCACCTCCCTAAGCTTGGCCAGGTTTTGTTTGTTCACTTAATCACTATTTTACCCTGTTCCGGGAGAAGTGGCAACCATATGAGCGGGATGATCTTTAAAACATCTTTCCCCGGAGTGAACATTCAAAATAGCGTAAAACCCTTTTCTTTCAGGAAATTTTGGTTTATACTTGTTTTTAGGCAATTGGTTTTTGGTGAGAGGAGGATGATCTTGGAAAAGCAGCAAAAAATAAACCTGGATAAGGCCGGGCTATATAACACAGGGGGCGTCAATTACAACCTTTCTGTCCCCAGGCTGGTGGAAAAGGCTCTTTGCCGGGGCGAAGGGACGTTGAACAGCAGCGGTGCGCTCAGCGTGAAAACAGGGACGTATACCGGTCGGTCACCCAAGGATAAATTTATCGTGGAATCTCCGCAGGTGGCTGAAGATATCTGGTGGGGCCAGGTGAACAAGCCCCTCAGCCCGGAAAAATTTGAACGGCTACATAAACGGATGTGTGCCTATCTGCAGGGAAGGGAATTGTTTGTTTTTGACGGCTTTGTCGGTTCTGAGACAAATTACCGTTACCCCATCCGCTTCATTAACGAACTGGCCTGGCAGAACATGTTTGCCCGGCAGCTTTTTTTGCGGCCCCAGAAAGAAGAACTGGCGACTTTTGAGCCTTATTTTACCGTGATCTGTGCCCCTAATTTTAAAGCGGATCCGGCCATTGACGGGACCCGTTCCGAGGCTTTTATTATAATCGATTTTGAAAAACGCATGGTTCTCATCGGGGGCACTCATTATGCCGGGGAAATCAAAAAATCCATTTTTTCCGTGATGAACTACATTTTACCTCAACAGGGCGTATTATCCATGCACTGCTCGGCCAACGTGGGCAAAGAAAAAGATGTGGCTCTATTTTTCGGCCTTTCGGGTACAGGCAAGACCTCGCTTTCTGCGGACCCCGACCGTTTTCTTATTGGCGATGATGAACACGGCTGGTCTGACCAGGGAATTTTTAATCTGGAAGGCGGTTGTTATGCCAAATGTATTGACCTGTCCCGGGAACGGGAACCCCAGATCTGGGACGCCATTAAGTTTGGCGCAGTGGTGGAAAACGTTGTTGATCACCCGGAAACGGGGTTGGCCGATTTTGGGGATAAATCCATTACGGAAAACACCCGGGCTGGATACCCCGTAGACTTCATTCCCGATGCTGTGGTCCCGGGAGTTGCCAGCCATCCCAATGTGATCATTTTCCTCACAGCGGATGCCTTTGGAGTTCTTCCCCCGGTGGCCCAGTTATCCAGCGACCAGGCCATGTATCATTTTCTTTCCGGGTACACCAGCAAACTGGCGGGGACGGAACGGGGGATTACCACCCCGGTGGCGACTTTTTCCACCTGTTTTGGTGCCCCGTTTTTACCGCTGTCACCCACTGTATATGCCCGGCTGTTAAAGGAGAAGATCGAGAAACAAGGCGTGGATGTGTACCTGGTCAACACCGGTTGGATCGGGGGGGCTTACGGCGTGGGTGAGCGCATCGATATCGTCTATACGCGGCGGATTGTCCGGGCCGCTATTACGGGAAAACTCAAAGATTCCAGCTTCAAAAAAGACCCTGTTTTTAACGTTATGGTACCCCGGGAATGCCCGGGTGTGCCGGCAGAAATCCTCTGGCCCGAGGCCACATGGGAGGACAAACGAGTTTTTCAGCAGCAGGCGAACTCCCTGGCAGAACGTTTCGCCGAGAATTTCACCTATTTCTCAGATGCCCCGGACGAGGTGGCTGCTGCCGGACCGGCCTTGGAGCAGGGACAAGCGGGTCGGGATGCCGGTGAGCAGCAGGAAATGTTGAAAAAGGCCAAGTGATTCTGCCCCGGGATTAATACCGGAGCTGGCAGGAAGAGGTGACCATCAGGCCCTCCATTGTCGTCTCGCATGGTGCAAACATTTGGGAAGGCGTTTTCAAAAGAATTGATCAGCTGAGTGCGGGTTCCACCCGGGAAGAAAAGGACCGAAACTTGCCCTGCAGGCAGGCTCCGGTCCCTTTTTACTGGTAACTGTCCCCCACCAGGCCGTAGTTTTGGGAAAGCAGTCTCAAATCCAGGATATTAATGATCCCATCCCCGTTTAGGTCGGCCAGGGGATCCCAGTGGTCACTTTCTTTTCTGCTGGAATAAGCCAGGGAAAGGCGGGCCAGGTCTTCAACGCCTACCCGGTTGTTGCCGGTAATGTCTCCCGCCAATAGTTCCAGTTCCGTAAGCTCTACAGGCTCATTTACCCGGGTTATGTTTACTTCCCGGGTTTTTAACAGGTATAGCTTTCTGTTGGCCACCAGGATATTATCCCCCAGGGGTAGCTGCAGTGAAAAACTGCCGTCCTGGGAAATAGAAAAATCATCGTGCCGGTAGCCTGCCTCGTCCAGGAAGAACAGTTCCAGGTGGTCGTCCACCCGGGAGCGGCCCTGCAGGGAGACCAGCCCTTTTACCTCTGTCCCTTCTTTAATATTGTACTTGTAAGCAGCCACAGGTCCGGGAACATCGTCCAGGTAGGCCCTGGTTTTTATTGTTGTGGACTCTTCCAGTAGAATTGGTTCTCCTTCTTTGTATTCAGGACTTTCCCGGTCTGGCTCACTTCCATCAAGGGTGTAATGGATTTTGGAACCTGAAAGGGACGGCGTTAACTGAACTTCCACTTCATTAATGTATCTTCTCGGCTCAGGATCCGGTTCTGGCGGGGTGATTTCCACGACGGAAATTTCCAGCTCCGCTTTCTTGCCCGCAAACTTTCCTGTGATCACGGTTTCTCCCGGGGATTGGGCTGTTATTTCCCCCCGGCTCACGCTGGCTATGGCCGGGTCATCAGAATGCCAGGTGATTTTGCCAGGCTCGATGTCACGGGTCAAATCCTGGCCAAAAGCAGCCTTGCCTGTAACATTTGCAGTCCCTTTTACACCCAAACGGATTTCCTTCTCGGACAGGCGAAACCGGTCCAGCTCTTCCAGGGGTTGGGGGAGCGCAGAGAGGCGCACATTGTCAATGTACCACCCCTGCCCCGTACTGTTGTTGTTGCTTTCCAAGCGAAAGCGCAGGTATATTTGCCGGGTATCATCAGGAAGGTGCAGTGGCACGGAAAAGGATTCAAACTCTTCGCTGGATCCTGAAAACCGGTATACCCTGGACCAGTTTCTTCCGTCGGTAGAAAGTTCAATATACCCGTAATCGTCTTCGTTTTGCTGTCCCGTAGAAAAATTGTAGGCATGATCCATATGCAGCTCCGGGCTGTGGTAGCCGCAGAGCGCAATGGGTTTTTTTAGCGCCAGCCACGACTCGGACATAGCGGGATATTCTTCCCGGGGAGAGTCGGCAAAGGTGTACGATTCTTCCCGGGATTTTTCCTTCGTTGTATTCCAGGGGTTGTTTGTTGTAGTTTTCCAGTTATCCATGCCATCTTCGGCTTTGTCCTGGAAGATTTCTTCCGGTTCCGGCAGAGGTCGATCGTACTGCACGGCAGCAAGGGCATCCACCAGGCCATAGCCGTAAACATTGCTGGGTCTGTCATGCTGCTCTTCCCAGCTTGCGTGCCATCTGGCAGTTTGCTGGAGAATGTGCCGGGCTTCTGCCGGTTTCAGGTCCGGCCGGGACTGCAGCAGCAGTGCGGAAGTCCCGGCAACATGGGCAGTAGCCATGGAAGTTCCGTCCAGGGTATTGTAGCCTTGATTGAGCCAGGCTGAATATATTCCAGTGCCAGGTGCCACCAACTCGGGTTTTAAGTACTGGATCCCCTCCCACTTTACAGGTCCCCTGCTGCTGAAGCGAGCGGCTTCGATCGTTTCATCGTTTTCTTGATTCCGGGTTACAGCCCCGACAGAAAATGCATGAGGATATGCGGCGGGACTGCCCGGGCCTTCATCGGCGTTATTGCCTGCGGCAAAGAGGACAAGTATCCCCGCTTTTTCTACGTTATGTAAGAGTTCCCACTGCAGATCATCGGTGGCAAATTCCGGGCGTGTGGCCCAGGAACAGTTGATTATGTCAGGCGCTTTCTCAGGATCTCCGCCAGGGGCCATCAACCACTGGAAGGCTTTAATGATATGAGATTCCCAGGCATGGCCCTGGGTGAAAATGTTCGCGCCCATCCAGTGTGCTCCGGGTGCAACACCCAGGGGGTTATCACGGGTGCCACCTAAAATGATGCCTGCCACATGGGTGCCGTGCCCTGTTTTATCCCGGGGCTGGCTGCCGTCATCCATTTCTCCGGTGGCGTCGAACCAGCTTGTTTCATGCCCATGCCCGGGGAGATTCCCCCGGTACTGGTCCTGAACGGCAGGGTGCCCAGGGTCAACGCCGGTATCCATGATGGCGATCACAACATCATCGCCGAAAAACCCTTGCTTCCATGCGGCAGGTACATTGATCAGTTCCAGGTTCCAGGGCAGTCGCTTTTTTGCAGCTGCTTCTTCTGCTTCTTCTGCCTCTTCTTCATCCAGATCCACATCGATTTCTCCTGCACCTGCTTCGTGAATCAGATCAGGTTGCTGCTTTTCCGTTTCCTTTAGTCCGGCAGGATAAGAGAGGTCAAAGGAGCGATCCAGCTTGATCCCGGCGACCTGGGGTAGCTCTGCGATACGCTTGACTCCGGCGGAGTTGGCTTCAACGCTAAAGCCGTTAACAGCCCAGAGGGATTCGTAGGACCGGATGGTTCCTTTTGCCAGTTCTTCCTCGATGATTGGCTTTAGTTTACTTTCTGTAACCCGGGCAGATTCCTTTAAGGACTGGACAAGCTTGTTCCGGGATTCTTGCTGAGCAGGCCGGGCAGAGGGTGTGTACTCCCGGTCGTCAGTTTCTTCCAGGCGTACAATCACGGAAATAAAATCATTATCTTTTAGGGCCTGGTGGATAGAAGGAGAAAGCGCTTTGTCTTGGGCCAGGCTTGTTTGAACAGCAGGAAACAAAAAAGTTGCCAAAAGCAGGATGATGCATAATGAGCCCGGGAGCAGATTTTTTTTGGCCCGTATATTTTTTCGTGCAATCATGTTGACAACTCCTATCCTTTCCTCTTGAGATTATAACACGGAGGAATAACAAATTGAAAGGCCATCTTGTGCCAGGACTGGCAAGATTAGACGGCCAAGCCGTAAAGAGATGCCATTGTTTCCATTTTGGGCCTTTACTAAGCGGTTGATCAGGCATTTGCCAGTTATAATCAGTTCAAGCATAGATATCCAGACCCATTATTGACAGCGAAATGTTGATATAGTATAATCGAAACAAGGGGGTGAAAGTATGATTGTGGAAATGACACCGAAAGCCAGGGAATACCTGCAGAAAAAAAATGATACCAATGCTGTTACAATTAAAATGGTGATGTCTGGCGGATGAACAGGTTTCTCTTACAGGCCTGCCGTGCAAGCAGGTGAACCGGAGAACAAGGATGAATACCAGGAATATCCTTTTGACGGGGTGAAAATTTATGTCGCCCGCTCATTCAAAGGACAGCAGTTAAAGATTAAAAAAGGTCTGCTGGGCGGTCTGGCGGTCCAGGCTTCCTGAAAAAATGTTTAAAGATCTGTTCCATGCTCATATTCCTCCTGCAAAATGGTCACAATATGAATACCTCAAAGGGCATGGCGTTAAAGGTAAACGCTATTTTTTGACTACAAACTGCAGGAGGTGTATTTTTGTGCCGGGTAGAGTAAACCGTGTAGAGAAGCCGATTAACCGGGTTAAGTGTGTCGTGGACAGCTGCCAGTATTATGAGGATGGAGATAAATGTAAGGCAGAATATATTGAAATTCAGCCGCCCGCTGCCACGCAGACTGAAACCACGGATTGCGTTACCTTTATCCCCAGGGAATATACGTAAAAAACAAGGTGAAAAGGCAGGGGGGCCGGTTTTTAGGCCCCCCTGAAATTTTATACTACCCGCCAAGGCCCATCCGGCCCTTGGCGAGTTTACTTTTGCCGGGACTTTTGCAGCCAGGACCCAGACATTTGCAGTCAACATCCAGGCAGGATGGAAAGATATCTTTTCTACTTCGCCGGTTGTTAATTATCGGCTAGCCTTTTGCAGCTTTACCGTAGTCCGGCTTGTCCACTTCTGTAATCCCGGAAATCTTATTCTTATAATACCTGGAGTAAAGGGCTCCTACCGGGTTATGGGTCAGAACCCGGTCTTTGACAATCATCGTTGTTACAGGGGCGTGGGAGTGCTTGCTAAACAGGATATCGTGTCCGATGCAAAGCCCCACCAGCAGGTTTAAATCGGTCTTCTCTTCTTCCAGCAGCCGGGCTTGGAACAGGGGGTTGCACATGGCCTCATAGCGTTCGTCTTTAATTTTGGGCAGTTCGAAATCTTCCTTGGCTACGCCGCACACTTTGCAGCAGACGCTGGAGACGGAGAAAAAATTTCTCAGGTAGGAGCAGAGTACCCGCGCTTCTTCGGACAGGCCCACGCAAAAGGCAACGCCCAGCCTTTCCATTCCTGTTTCCCGGCAGAAGACGATTAGTTCTTCCACCCGGGTTTTCTGCATATAAAAAGAACCTTCAATTGCTGTAGATACCTGGTGCAGTTTCTTATCTACCGGTGCGTAAATTTCCCTGGCTTCATCCCTGCGGTCCAGGCAGTCATTCCCCTGGTAGCATGATTTCTCCGAACAAAGGTCACAGTTCAAGTTACTTTCCTCCCGGACAAAATTTTTGGTTGATTTATTATTTAATGAAAATAACGGATATGGGCCCAAACGAGGTCGTATTCCCTCATGATTTCTTCAAACGTTGTGGCCAGTTCTTTCGTGCTTTCCCGGATCTCCATAAAAAGTTCATTTTGCAAATTCAGTGTTTCCCCGCTGTCCAGGCGCTCTTTCATGTCCTGGCCGGCTTTTAAGCGGGCCTCAAACAGTTCCTCGCTCAACTGGCTTAACCTGAGCTTTTCATCGTTATCGGTCGGGGCACTTACGTTGTCAATTAATTCCTGGTGCAGGGCGATAGACTCCTCAATTTCTTCGTAGAGGGCTTCCTGGTCCTCGGTATCCTCCAGGTATAAGACGAGGGTCCTGGATAAAAACTTCCAGTTTTCGTCGGAGCGTTCAATTTCTTTGTATAAGGGGCGCGCCCATTCCAGGAACTCATCCTGAACCTCAGGGGCAACTTCCGGTTCTTCTTCCTGAGGGGGGCCACAGCCGGAAATGAGTAGAGCGGCAAAAAGTAAGATCATCACTTGATAAATCCGGAAAGACAGACCCTTCTTCAACCTTTTCATAGGAACCCTCCAAATATAATGATGGTAATAATCATTCATCCACTTTCCCGGGCCGGGTTGAACGGTCAAAAAAGCTTGCGCGAAAACAACTGGATCCAGGGTCGGGAAGCAAAGACTTACCTATCATTCTAACAAAAAATTAAAGCTTTTTAAACATTTAAATTTTTTCCTTAGAGGTTCTTCTTGGCCAACTCGGGCAGGAACAGGGCAATTTCTGGGAAAACGATCAAAATGGCGATACACAAGAAGATGGCAAATAGATAGGGCCAGACCCCTTTGAAAATGTCCATGACATTGATCCCTCCGGCCACACCGGCTACAACGTAGACATTGGCACCGACAGGGGGGGTAATGACCCCCATTCCCAGGGCCAAAACCACGATCACGCCAAACCAGATGGGGTCGAAGCCCAGTGTCGTGGCTACAGGGTAGAAAATCGGCGTGGTCATCAGGATTAGCGCCAGGCCGTCGATAAACAGGCCCAGTACAAAATAGACGGCCAGCACGGAAATGATCACAACGACTGGCGGAAAGGGAATTTCCACCGCCAGGGTTGCAACGGCCGAAGGCAGTCCCGTGATGGCCAGGAAGCGGCTGTAAACGAAAGCGGCTGCGGAGAGAAACATGATCATGGCCGAAAGCCTGATAGCGTCACTCAGGGAGTTGCTAAATCCTTTCCAGCTCAAAGAACCCCGGGCCAAAGAGACCACCAGCGTGGCAAAGGCGCCGACGCCTCCTGCCTCGGTGGGGGTAAACCAGCCGGCAAACAAGCCCCCGATGACCACGAGAAAAATGAAAATAACTTCCATGCCGCCTGAGAACAAAGCTTTAAGCTTGTCTGCAAGCGGAATGCTGGGGCCGGGAGGCCCCAGGGCAGGGTCGCGGATGGACTTCAGGCACGCGGTGAGCATGAACAGGCTCATCAGCAGTATCCCTGGAATGATGCCGGCCAGGAACAGAAGTCGGATGGACTCACCCGTAGCGACACCGTAGAGGATAAAAATGACGCTGGGCGGGATCATGACTCCCAGGATGGCCGCTGCGGCAATAGAAGCCGTGGAAAAGGAGCGGTCGTAATTGTAGCGTTTCATCTCCGGCAGAGCAACCGCGCTCATGGTTGCAGCGGTCGCTGTGGTGGAGCCGCAGATGGCACCAAAAGCGGTGCAGGCGCCGATGGTGGCCATGGCCAACCCGCCTGGCAGGCTTCCCATCAGCTTGTATGTTGCGTCATATATTTTCGAGCTGAGCCCGGAGTAAAAGGCGATAAATCCCATCCAGACAAAAAGGGGGACCACAATCAGTGAATAATTTGCAAAATTGGAATAAATGGTCTGGGCTGTAATGGACAGGGCTGATTCGGGAGAATTCAGGTAAGCAAAGCCACTCATGCCGACTACCAGCATAACAAACGCTACAGGTAAGCGCAGGAAGAGCAGGATAAACAGGACAGGTATGGACAAAAGGCCAACTTGCAGGGAGGTCATGTTTGCTCCTTTCCTTTAGTAAAGAGTATTACGGTGTTAATTAGGTCTTTAAGCAGGACCAGAACCAGGATAATAAAACCTACGCCGACCAGGTAGATAAAAGGATAAACAGGGATGTTCAGGTGCCCGGTAGTGTACCCCCGTTCCAGCATTCTGGTCCCGTAAATGAAAAGCTGCCTTGCAACCAGGGAGGTAAAAAACAGGGCCAAAAGACCGGTTACAGCATCAACCAATGCTTGAACTCGCAGTGGAAAGCGATCAACCAGCACGCTGACAAAGATATGACTTTTTTTCTGCTGGCAGTAGGCAATACCCAGGCCCAACAGGATTGTCCCCAGCAGTTCGACCATTTCCACAGTTCCCGGCAGGGGTCTCCAGGGAAGGCGGAGAATCACATTGGTGACGATTAATAACATGACCAGGACCAGGGCCACCTGGCCAAGTTGAGAGATGCGCCGGGATATGTTTTCAATGATTCGTTCAAAAAAAATCATGCCTTTGGCCTCACTTTAAGAATCAGGGATTACGTCAGTTGATGATTACGAAGGAATGATTGCCATTCATTCAGTCAAGGTGCTCGCAATCGTTTCCCGGTCCGTGCCTCCATCCCAGGCAATTTGCAGATTGCTCTTACAGTTTGGCATTGGACCGGGAAACGTCGCAAAAGCTTGCTTGGCTAAACTCGCTTTACTCGAAATAATCCCCGTATTGCTCGGAATATTTTTGGTCCAGTTCAAGGACTTTGTTCATAATCTCTTCACCGGGCAGGCCGTCTGCAGTGGCATCATCGATCCACTGCTGCTGGACGGGTTCTATGGCTTCCAGCCACCTTTCTTCTTCCTCGGGGGAGAGCTCGATGACCCGGTGTCCATATTCATCCACGGCGAACTCCTGTCCTTCCAGGGTATGCTCTGCTCTTAAGACCCCATATTCGTAGACGTATTTTTCATTTACCTCTTCAAAGATCTGCTGCACTTCTTCAGGGAAAGCGTTCCATGTGTCCATGTTCATTATTTTCATAAACGTAATGTTGTAGAGTTGTGGTGTTTTGGTAATATAGTCCGTAACCTCTGCCAGCATGAAACCTCTCAAGACATCGGTAGGAGAAAGAATCCCGTCGACAATTCCTGTATCCAGGGCAACATAGGATTCAGACATGGCCATGGTAACAGGTTCAGCCCCCAGGGCATCCATGACCGGGACGGAACCTCCGGCCACCCGGATCTCCATTCCTTCCAGGTCTTCCAGGGTTTCAATTGGCTCGTTACTTAAAATGTCTCCAGGGCCGGTAGCCCAGAAATGCATTACCTTTACATCTTCGTATTCCTGCTGGACCAGTTCGTATGTTTCAAAGGCTTCCTGGATGACCATGGAAGAGACCAAAGCGTTATTGTTTTCCAGACCCGGCAGTTCAAAGGCCGCCGTTACCGGGAAAATTCCCGGTGTGTAAGAAGGGCAGGTTGAACCAAGGTGTGATGCGCCGTCGGCTACTCCTTCATAAATTTCCGTCGGTCCCAGCAGGACACCGCTGGGATGCCAGGCGAATTCGATGGTGTGTGGTGTTTCTGCCTCCACTCTTTCTTTAATTTCCCGGGCCCAGGCTTTATGTCCTTCTTCTACCTGGAAATCTTCGGCCGGCCAAAAGGTGCTGAAGTTGAGTTCCCAGTGTTCGCCAGCGCCGGGTTCAGCCCCGTTTTCTGCCGCAGGCTCGTCAGCCGGAGCACATCCGGCCAAAGCTGTCATGATGATCAGGACCAAAACAGGAAAGAAAACAGGCCATTTTTTCTTCATTTTTGATAACCCCCTAATTTTTTCGTTTTTCATTCTCCAATTTCCTGCTTGCCGTGCTTTTTAGTACATTTTTCACCACCTCTTTTTGGAAACTGGATTTTTCGGGCGGGGCTGATGTTTGCACTTATTTTCCTTCATCAATTGTTTTGATCCTTCCTGTTTAAAAGGTTAATTACTTTTCGCGGTAATTTAATCCATCCTGGAATGCCCGCAGATTAATCTCATGCAGCCTGGGCGGCAGGCTGCCCTGGATTGCTTGTTCCCAGTCCGCGGCAGGAAAATCCAGCAAGGAGGCCAGGATTCCCACCAGGACAATATTGGTGACACGGTAATTTTCCCTTGCCACGGTATCCTGCAGGGCATCAACCACAACAGTGCGAGGGGCCCGCTGGCGGATCTTTTGTATGACTTCCCGGGGATATTCCTGGACCCCGGTCAGGACTGGTAGTGGTTCTGATTTTTGCCGGTTCACGATGACTGTTCCTTCGGGGGACAGGTATTCCAGCCAGCGCAGGGCTTCCAGCTGTTCGAAAGCCAGGAGAAAATCCACTTCCCCTTTTTCTGCCAGGGGTGAATATATCCGGGAACCCAGGCGTACGTGGGTAACGACGCTGCCACCTCTCTGGGCCATGCCGTGAGTCTCGCTGAGCTTGACATCCAGGCCCCGCTGCAGGGCCACCGTGGAAATCACTTTGCCGGCCAAAATGGTCCCCTGTCCACCCACACCGGAGATGAAAATATCGACTTTTTCGCTTTTTTGCATGATTGACCGCCTTCCTTTTTAATAAAATTAATTACCTGGTTTTGCCTGCCTTTGCTGTCTATAAACTGGCACGGTTAATGGCTTCGTGCTGGCAGAGTTGGAAGCAGAGGCTGCATCCGCTGCAGAGGTTGGAGTCGATCAGGACTAGGGTTTTTTCTTCGTCCTCCTGGAGACTCATGGCCGGACATCCTGGCCTGAGGCAGGCCTTGCACCCCGTGCAGTTTTCCGTGTTAACTGCAAATGGTGTATCTTTTTTCTGTGTTAACGAACATGGATGGCGGGCTACCACCACCGAGGGCTCCGGCGCTTCCAGTTCGTTCTGGATGGTTTCTTTCAGCTGTTCCAGTTCCAGGGGGTTGACTGTTACCACGCGTTTGACACCCAGGGAGCGGGACAACTCTTCAATGTTGACCGCGTAGGTTTCCTCGCCCTGTAAGGTTTTGCCGGTTCCCGGGTGCTCCTGGTGCCCGGTCATGGCCGTGGTGCGGTTGTCCACGATCAGCACTGTGGTTTTCCCCCGGTTATAGACTACGTCCATCAAGGGTGTAACCCCTGAATGGAAAAAGGTGGAATCCCCGATGACTGCTACCGTGGATTTCCAGGCTTCGGGGTCGGCTTTTTCCATCCCCAGGGCGGCTCCGATGCTCGCCCCCATGCACAGGCAGGAATCCATGGAGTCCAGGGGCGGCAGTGCTCCCAGGGTATAGCACCCGATATCTCCCGTTACTGTCAACTTCAGGCGCCTCAAGGTGTAGAACAGGGCGCGGTGGGAGCAGCCGGGGCAGAGAATGGGGGGCCGGGAAGGCAGGGGGGGCTTTTGAACTGCGTCAACTGCTTCTTCAGTTTTTAATGGAGACGAGGCAGCTTTTCCACGTATTTTTTCCGCAATAATGCCGGGGCCCAGTTCACCCAGGGGAGAAAAAAGCTCTTTTCCTTTTACGGACAGCCCCATGGCTTTGACCTGGTTTTCAAAAAAGGGCTCTAATTCTTCAACGATAAATAATTCTTCCACTTCAGCGGCAAACTTGCGGATCATCTTCTCCGGGAGAGGATAGCTGAGCCCCAGTTTGAGCACGGACGCATCGGGTAGGGCTTCTTTCACATACTGGTAGGTGACCCCCGAGGTAATGACACCCGTCTTCTTGCTGCCCCATTCAATCCGGTTCAGGGGGGTTGTTTCCGAGTAGGCCTGGAGTTTTTCCAGGCGGTTTTCCACTAAGGGGTGCCGCATGCGAGCAAAGGCTGGCAGCATGACGTATTTTTCTTTATCTTTTTCATACGGTTTGTTTTCCACTGTTTTTTCTTCACCCAGTTCCACCACCGTCCGGGAGTGGGAAATCCGGGTGGTGGTGCGAAGCATCACCGGCGTGTCAAATTGCTCGCTGATTTCCAGGGCGGTGGAGACAAAATCTTTGCATTCCTGGCTGTCTGCGGGTTCCAGCAGGGGGATTTTGGCCATCTGTGCATAGAGACGGTTATCCTGCTCGTTTTGTGAGCTGTGCATCCCCGGGTCATCGGCGGAAACCAGGACCAGCCCCCCATTGACCCCGGTATAGGACATGGTCATAAAGGGATCGGCGGCTACATTGACACCTACGTGTTTCATCGTAACCAGGGTCCGGGCACCGCCCATAGACGAGCCGAACCCCACTTCCAGGGCCACTTTCTCGTTGGGTGACCAGGCGCAATCTATGGTTTCGTACAACCTGATGTTTTCCAGGATCTCTGTGCTGGGCGTGCCGGGGTAAGCAGTAGCGACCCGCACCCCGCTTTCATAGGCTCCTCTTGCGATAGCTTCGTTTCCTGAAAGTATAGCTTTCATTTTGTTTTTTCACGTCCTTTGGATTATTATAAAGAACCTTTTTCATTTAATTAGCTGCTTGCCGACGCCTGGTTTTTTTCCACGATACGCTGGGCTTTGCCCGTTGTGCGTTCCAGTGACTTCGGTTCCATCAGGCGCACCTTCAGAGTTACTGAGAGCACGGCTTTTAGTCGATTGGAAATCTTCTCCTCGATTTTCTGCAGCTCCCGGAAACTGTCGGTAAAGCCTTCTTCTGTTAATTCCACCTGCACTTCCACGTCTTTGATGAAATCCTTTTCCCGGTGGACCAGCAAAAGGTAATGAGGGGATACCTCTTCTACCTGGGCCAGCACTTCCTCCACCTGGGAAGGGAAGACGTTGACTCCCTTGACGATGAGCATATCATCGGTGCGGCCTGTAATGTAACTCATGCGACTGTTGGAGCGGCCGCAGGGGCAGGGCTCCGGGATAATGGAAGTGATATCCCGGGTCCGGTAGCGGATCACGGGGACTCCTTCCTTGGACAGGGTCGTAAAGACCATTTCCCCTTCCTCCCCGGGGGGAAGGGGGCGCAGGGTGGCCGGGTCGATGATTTCAGGGTAAAAATGGTCCTCGCAGATGTGCATCCCCTGGACGGCCTGGCACTCCCCGGAGATTCCGGGACCCACTATTTCAGTCAGCCCGTAGTTCAGCGTGGCTTTTAACCCCCACTTATTTTCAATGGCCTGACGCAGGTTTTCCGGGCAGGGTTCCCCGCCGAAAAGCCCCAGGCGGAGCCCGAAGTCCCGGGGAGAAAAACCCATCTCCTGTGCGGCTTCCGCCATGTACAGGGCAAAGGAAGGGGTGCTGACCAGGACATTGGTCTTAAAGTCCTGCATCAGCATCAACTGCCGTTCTGTATTGCCGCTGGAAAAGGGCACGACCGTAGCACCCAGCTTTTCCATTCCGTAGTGTAAACCGAAGCCCCCGGTAAAAAGGCCATAACCAAAAGAGATTTGCACGATATCGTCGTCGCGCACTCCGGCCATGTAGCAGATGCGGGCTGCCTGTTCGCTCCAGGTTTCCAGGTCCTTTTGGGTGTAACCCATTACCACCGGGCGGCCTGTGGTTCCCGAAGAGGCATGGATGCGGACCACTTCCTTCATCGGGACGGCGAACAGTCCATAAGGGTAGTTGTTACGCATATCTTCTTTTGTGGTCAAAGGCAGGGCCTGGATGTCCTCCAGGGTTTGGATGTCCCCGGGGCGGAACCCTGCCTGGTCCAGTTTATTACGGTAAAAGGGCACGTTTTCATAGGCATACTTTACCGTTTCCTGCAAACGGGCCAGTTGGACGGCTTGCATTTCCTCCCGGGGCAAGTAATCATTTTGTTGCCACAACTTCCATCACTCCCAAGTTTCATTTTTGGAAAAGCGTTGCTGCCAGCGCAAAATTGCAGAATAGCGTGAGGTTACGATGCTGGATTGTGTCTTAGGCTCTTAACAGTTAAGTTTTGTGCATTTTTGGCAAAATATTTGGCCACAGAGTCGCAAAGCAGGGGGGCGGGTTTGTGGCTTCCCCTGCGGTCCTCCGTTGGAATGCGCTTCGGAAGCGCCAGAACCGTCCCCACAGCTTCGCTCTACAGCTATCCGGTTCTGGCTTGTCCAGGTTAGGTTGTTTGTCCCTGTTTTATTCGCCTGTTACAAAAAGGAAAATGACAGAACGCATCCTGCACCTGGAATGATGGTGCCAAAAGGATGGCTGTCATTATACGAAACAATACCTGATGCTTTGCAACCTTGCCTGGCAATTGCAGAAACATTCCCGTCCTACCGTCCTTCCGTCCTACATAATGTTTCAAAAAAACTCCCGTATTACAACAAGCAAATAATCATCATGGCCCAAAACCGGTAAGCTTAAAACTCCACTTCCACTGTTATGCTCCAAAAGGCCAGGTTGATTATTGAGCTTGGATTTGGCTGCTTTCCTCCGGTAAGCTCAAACTCCACTTTTCAGTTACAGGTTGTATATCGCCGGGCCGTCGATTATTTTTACCTGGCGCTGCTTGAGAACTTCCATGGCTTTCTCGTTGCTTTCCACCCTCATCAGGATCAGGGCGTCCTGCTCCGGTTTTTCCACGAAAGAATAGAGATATTCAATATTAATTTCCGCTTCCTCCAGGTATTCCAAAACCCGGGCCAGTCCACCCGGGGTGTCGGGCACTTCAACGGCGATCACTTCTGTTGCGCTGGCCATGAAACCTTCGCTTTTCAGTACATCAATGGCTTCATCGGGTTTATCGACGATTAGCCGCAGAATACCGAAATCTGAGGTATCGGCAATGGTCAGGGCCCGGATGTTGATCTTGTGCTTGCCCAGCACCTGGGTTACTTTCACCAGGCGCCCACACTTGTTTTCCAGGAAGATAGAGATCTGCTTGACCATCTTGGAACCACTCCTTTCATTTGTGGAAGCAAGGAAGCAAGGGGACGGTTCTCCTGCATCCTTCATTCCTTTATCTTTTATTCCTTATGTCTTTGTGCTTTCTGTATTCGTTACTTCCTCTGCGGTTTTTCCTCGGTGCCCCAGCCGGGGAAGCAGGAGAACCGTCCCCTTGCTTCCCCGGCCTGTTTTTACAGTTTTCTTTTGTCTATGACCCGCTGGGCCTTGCCTTCGCTCCTGGTAATGGTTTTGGGTTCTACCAGGCGTACTTTTGCGGAAACGCCCAGGATATTTTCGATTTCGCTGTAGATCACTTTTTCCAGGCTTTCCAGGCCCCGCACCTGGTCGGAAAACATTTTTTCCGAAACTTCCACCCAGACTTCCAGGATATCCAGGGAGCCGTGCCGGTCGACAATGATCTGGTAGTGGGGCTCTGTTTCACCGATATCCAAAAGGATGCTTTCAATTTGCGAGGGGAAGACATTTACCCCCCGGATAATAAGCATATCGTCGCTTCGGCCGCTGACTTTTTTCATTCGGGCATGGGTCCGCCCGCAGTCGCAGACGGCCCGGTCCAGGGAGGTGATATCCCGGGTGCGGTAACGGATGACAGGCAGGGCTTCCTTGGTTATGCTGGTTATGACCAGTTCCCCCGTTGAGCCGTTGGGAAGCACTTCACCGGTAACCGGGTTGATAATTTCCGGGATAAAATGGTCTTCGCAGATATGCAGCCCGGCCCGGGCAGAGCATTCGCAGGAAACACCCGGTCCGATCACTTCGCTTAAGCCGTAAATATCGAAGGCATCAATTTTAAGCCTGCTTTCAATAACCTGTCTCATGCTTTCTGACCAGGGTTCAGCTCCGAAAAGCCCTGACTTAAGCTTTAACTCTTCCGGTTTTAACTCCATCTCCTCCAATGTTTCAGCGATAAACAGGGCATAAGAAGGAGTGCAGGCCAGAAGAGTGGTTCCGAAGTCTTTCATAATCCGGACCTGCCGTTTGGTTTGTCCGCCGGAAATGGGGACCACTGTAGCGCCAATCTTTTCCGCCCCGTAATGCAGTCCCAGGCCACCGGTAAAAAGTCCGTACCCGTAGGCGATCTGGACGACGGAATTTTCATCGCCGCCGCCACAGGCCAGGGTTCTGGCCATCAGTTCCGACCAGGTATCAATATCTTTGCGGGTATAGCCCACCACTGTTGGGATACCCGTGGTCCCCGAGGAGGAGTGAATGCGGACAATATCGCTCATCGGGGCGGCAAAAAGCCCGTAAGGATAGTTTTTCCTTAAATCTTCCTTGGTTGTGAAGGGTAGCAGGGCCAGGTCTTCCAGTATTTTAACATCGCCTGGTTCCACCCCCTGATCCTGAAAAATCTCCCGGTAATAGGGAACACGCTGGTAGGTCCGTTCCAATGTTTCTTTCAGCCTCAAAAACTGCAGCTTTTCCAGTTCCTCACGCGGCATGGTTTCAGCTTTGGGATTCCACATGTTGCAACCTCACCCTCTAAATGTAGTATGACTTTCGGCAGGCAAAATGAAAAAAAATCTCTTTGCTGCGCAATTGCTGCATTGTTCAGAAAACCACTGTAAAATTTTTTTATTCAATTTAAGAAGGGCGATTTCCTGCCTGTTGGAAGATATTTTTGTAATTTATTTTTTGTGCCGGAGTTTATAATTTTTATAACCCAAGCAGGCGCAATTGTCCGAAATTATTTAACGCGTGAAAAAAGTTGTGAAAAGAATCCCGTTAGGGCAGGAATTTAAAACCGTGTAACGAATATGTTAATGGTTGGTTATAAGCATTATAAAAATTAAAAATGTCAGAAAAATGATCAGAAAAAGGGGTGAATCAGAGCATGAGTGAAAGGACATTTGTAGGCGGTATCCATCCCAGCTACTATAAGAATCAAACAGCGGGGATGCCCATCGCTCCTGCCAGTCCTCCATCACAGGTTGTTATCCCCATGCACCAGAATATCGGGGCGCCCTGTGATCCGGTGGTCGAGGTTGGGGACGAAGTAAAGATGGGACAGAAAATCGGGGAACCGAAAGGTTTCGTTTCCGCACCCATTTTTGCCAGCGTTTCCGGTAAGGTTACCAAAATCCAGCCTTATAACCACCCGCTAGGCAATCCCGTCCAGGCTGTTATCATTGAAAATGACGGCCAGGACACTCCGTACGAGGGCATTGCGCCAAACAAGCCCCTGGAGGAGCTGACTCCTGAAGAGATTCGGGAGATTGCCAAGGAGGCCGGGCTGGTGGGTCTGGGAGGCGCTACATTCCCTACCCATGTCAAGCTCGCTCCACCACCGGAAGTGAGCATTGATACCATTATTATTAATGGTGCGGAATGTGAACCGTTTCTCACTGCCGACCATCGCATTATGTTGGAGCGGGCGGATGATATCGTGTACGGGCTGAAGGCGTTTATGAAGGCTTGTGGAGCAACCAAGGGGATCATCGGGATCGAGGACAACAAGCCCGATGCCATCGAAGCCATGCAAAAAGCAGTGGCGGAAGGCGGGGAAGGGTATGACCTGGAAGTGCATTCCCTGCATACCAAGTATCCCCAGGGTGCGGAAAAAACATTGATTAAGGCGACTACCGGGCGGGAGGTGCCCCCGGGAGCGCTGCCCATGGCCGTTAACGTGGTGAACCAGAACACGGGGACAGCCGTGGCCATGGCGGAAGCCATCAAGCTGGGCAAACCGCTGTATGAGAGGGTTGTTACCATTACGGGCCCCGGGATTACCAATCCGGCCAACCTGATGGTCAGAAATGGGGCTTTGATCAAGGAGATTATCGAGCAGTGCGGCGGGTATACGGGTGATGCCAGGAAGCTTGTATTGGGCGGTCCCATGATGGGAATGGCCCAGCCGACCGATGATGTTCCAGCAATTAAGGGAACTTCCGGGGTGCTGATTTTGACCGAGGAGTTTGTCCAGGAAGCGCCTATTGATCCCTGCATTAAGTGCGGTAAGTGTATCGATGTATGCCCCATGCACCTGATGCCGAACTTTATCGGTTCCGCATCGGAGATGGAAAACATGGACCTGGCAGAAAAATATGGTGCCATGGATTGTTTTGAGTGCGGGTGCTGTACTTATACCTGCCCGGCCAACCGTCCCCTGGTACAATGGATCAAGATTGCCAAAGGTGATATCGCGGCCCGCAGGAAAAAGTAACAGTTGACGAACAGTTTACGGAGGAGGGATAAGAAAATGGATAGAAAACTGGTTGTATCTTCATCCCCGCACCTGAAGTCCCCGGAAGATATTCAGAGCATCATGGTCGATGTCATGGTAGCTCTTTTCCCGGCAGCTTTAATGGGCGTTTTTCTCTTCGGCTATCAAGCATTGATTACGATAGTGCTGGCCATGGTAGCGGCCATGGCGACGGAAGCGATCATTATGCGCAAAGGGTTTTTTGGGGACGGAAGTGCGGCACTAACGGGCATGCTTTTGGCTTTGGTTCTCCCCCCGGCACCGCCCTGGTGGATTACGGTGATCGGGTCGGTTGTGGCCATAGCCATCGGTAAGCACCTGTTCGGAGGTATAGGTAACAATATTTTCAACCCGGCCCTGGTGGGCAGGGCAGTTTTGGTGGTATCCTGGGGAGCGCATATTGCCGGTGATGTATGGCTTCAGCCCCAGCCTTTCGGTTTTACCGCGGACCTGGTAACCCAGGCTTCGCCCCTGGCAACGTACGATGCCAGCCTGCTGGATCTTTTTATTGGAACGGTACCCGGCTGTATCGGGGAAACATCAGCCCTGGCGCTGATTATCGGGGGGCTCTGGTTGCTCTACCGCGGGCATATTGAGTGGAGAATTCCCGGTGTATTTATTGCAATTGTCTTTATCATGGGTTTGTTTGACGGCGGCTTTGAAATGGGGCTTTACCATGTATTAGCCGGAGGAGCCCTTCTTGGAGCAATATTCATGGCTACAGACATGGTAACATCCCCGGTTACGCCCATGGGAAGGATTATCTTTGGGTTTGGATGCGGGTTTATTACCATGATTATCCGTATGTTCGGTGGATATCCTGAAGGAGTCATGTTCGCCATTCTCTTTATGAACAGTGTGACTCCGCTGATTGACAACCTGACTGTACCGAAGAAATTCGGGGAGGTGAAGCAGAGCGATGCATGATAGCGTGAAAATGGCTGTAACGCTGTTAGTAATCGGTGCCATTTGCGGTGGTTTTCTGGCAGCTGTAAACGCCTGGACCGACCCCATCATTGCGGAACGGGAGCAGGAGGAATTCCAGAGAACAGTCGGAGAATTCTTCCCCGAGGTGGACGAGATTGAGGAAGAAGAGATTGATGAGGAAAAGTATTTCATCTGCTATGACGCTGATGGAAATATGCTGGGTGTTGTGGGCGAAGTGAAGGCAAGCGCTTACGGCGATGAGCCCATTCGCTATAACTTGGGTGTGAACAAGGATGGAGAAGTTGTGGGTATGCGGGTGATTGCTCACGAGGAAACGCCAGGCATCGGAGATTTTATCGAAGATGATGACTGGGTGGAGAATCAAATAACAGGATTGCATTTTGATGACCCCATTGCCGTGGATCAGGATATTGATGCCCGTTCCGGGGCTACGGTTACCCTGCGCGGTATTGTTTCTTCCATTCGCAGCACGGTAGACTTGATCGGTGACGAATACCTGGGATTTGAAGTTGAAGTGGTGGAAGTGGATATGGATGAAGTAGAAGATGGCACTTACACCGGCACGGCCGATGGATTTGCCGGTGAAATTGAACTGGAGGTTACAGTAAGCGGCGGTGAAATCACTGAGATTGTGATTATATCCCATGAAGACACCCCTGATTTCTGGGATCAAGCAGAAGGCGAGACCATTGACCGCATTATCGAGGCGCAGGATGTGGAAGTTGATGCCGTATCCGGGGCGACCGCCAGCAGCGAAGGGATTATGGAAGCTGTAGCCGATGCCTTGAATTAATAGAACAAGCAATTTGGAGGTGAGAACAGATGGCAACAATGACTCAAGAGTTTTCCAAGGGTATCTTGAAAGAAAACCCTGTTTTTCGCCTGTTACTGGGTTTATGCCCGGTTTTGGCCGTGACAGCAACGGCCATAAATGGCTTTGGGATGGGCATTGCCGCTACCTTTGTAATGCTCTGTTCCAACATCGTTGTTTCGTTGATCCGCAACGTGGTGCCGCCCAGGGTCCGGATTCCAGCATATATCCTGGTTATCGCCACTTTTGTTACGGTGACAGACCTGGTGCTAAATGCCTTTATTCCATCATTGCACGCTGCCCTGGGAATTTTCATTCCCCTGATCGTGGTAAACTGCATGATCCTGGGCCGGGCTGAAGGTTTCGCCCGCAAGAACAACCTGGGACGCTCAATAATTGATGCTCTGGGGATGGGGGTTGGTTTTACCATCTCCCTGACAGTCCTGGGCATGTTCCGGGAGCTGCTCGGTGCAGGCACTTTGTTTGATGTGAATATCACAGGCACGGCTTTCGAGCCCATGGTCGTTTTTGCAACACCACCGGGAGCCTTTATCGCCCTGGGTATTCTGCTGCTCCTGTTCAACGTGATTTATAAGAAGATGGGAATCGAGTAAAGCAAATTAGTGAAAAAGGAGGTTTAATCCATGGATTTAAACCTGGGGGCCATTATTTTTGTAGCCATTTTGGCCAATAACATTGTTTTAAACCAGTTCCTGGGCATTTGTCCCTATATGGGTGTGACCAAACGGGTGGAAACGTCCCTGGGCATGAGCATGGCTGTAGTCTTTGTTATGACCATGGCGGGAATTGTAACCTGGATCATTTTCAACTTTATCCTGATTCCTTTGGAACTGGAATACCTGAGGACCATTTCCTTTATCCTGGTGATTGCATCCCTGGTGCAGCTGGTGGAAATTGTGTTGAAAAAGACCAATCCCACCCTGTTTAAGGCCTTGGGAATATACCTGCCCCTGATTACCACCAACTGTGCTATCCTGGGGGTAGCCATCCTTAATATCCAGATGGATCATAATATTATCCAGACTGTTGTCTACTCCCTTGCAGCAGCAATCGGGTTTACCGTTGCATTGGTAATTATGGCAGGGATTCGGGAGCGGTTGGAACTGGCTAATATGTCCAGTATGTTGAAAGGAGCGGCCGTTACCCTGGTGGCAGCAGGGATAATGTCCCTTTCCTTCATGGGCTTTTCAGGAATTATGACCTTATAGGGAGGTGAAAATATATGGACTTGGTTATGGCGCTCGTTGTAATCGGTGGGCTGGGGCTGATCTTTGGTGGAGTCCTGGCCTTTGCTGCCAATAAATTTTATGTAGAAGAAGATCCCCGGGTGGAGACAATCTGTGACCTGCTGCCCGGTGCCAACTGTGGTGCCTGCGGTTTTCCCGGCTGTGTAGCTTTTGCCGAGCAGGTAGTGGCCGGCAATGCGTCGGTGGATGCCTGTATCCCCGGGGGAGGAGGTACCTGCGACAACATCTGTGAAGTTTTGGGTGTGGAGTCCGTGGCTTCTGAAGGCAGGAAGATTGCCGAAGTGTACTGCATTGGAAGCCCTGATGTTGCACCGGAGAAGTTTGAGTACCACGGTGTTGAAGACTGTCAAGCAGCAGCATTGTTTCACGGTGGATTTAAGGCTTGTAAATACGGCTGCCTGGGCCTGGGAACTTGTGCCAGGGCCTGTCCCTTTGGCGGGGTGACAATGGGAGAAAACAAACTGCCCATTATCGATCTGTCGCGCTGCACCGCATGCGGCTCTTGCGTAAAGGCCTGTCCCCGTGATATTATTCGCATTGTCGATGCCGATCGGGTCGGGAAGACGGTCCTCTGCAATTCCAAGGACAAGGGTAAGGCAACCCGCCAGGCTTGCGAAATAGGCTGCACCGGTTGTAAAGCCTGTTTGAAAGCCTGTCCGCAGGAAGCCATTACAGTGGAAGACAACCTGGCCTACATCGATCACACCAAGTGTGACGATTGTGGCGAGTGTGTTGAAGCCTGCCCGCGGGATATCATCAAAGACGTCAGCAAGGTTCCCGTAGGCTAAGTAAGACAGGTTAAAAACAAGGGAGACGTTTTTTCTGTCTACCCGGATGCATAAGATGATAAAAACCCCAGGGAACGGAGTGAATCCCTGGGGTTTTTTCTTTGAAAAGTGTATAAGGGGATGATTCAATATGTGACAGGTTTCGCCTCGGACCATGAATGAAAGTGCCTTCCCGAGGCACGCGGCAGTAACTCTTGCGCAATTTTGGCAAGAGTTATCTTGTTTCACAGATAATATTTTTGGATAATTTTATGGTGTTGGCGCGTCCAGGTTGGGAGAAATATGCTGTTCAAAAAAGTTATGGCTATTAGTTTTTTCAATACTATGGAATTTGCTCTGGATTTTTTCTTAAGAAAAAGTTAATATGTAAAAGGGTTTTGCCTTTCTTGGCGAGAATTGAATTATCTATAAATTTTGACAAAGGATGAAAAATGTGAGCGGAGATCATTTAACTCATTTTGACGAACAAGGTCGGGGGCGGATGGTGGATGTTACTGGGAAAACTGCAACCTATCGCCAGGCAACGGCTCAGGCTCGAGTTTATATGCGTGAAGAAACGATGAGACGGATCCAGGAAGGAAGGGTTGCCAAAGGTGACGTGCTAGGTGTTGCCCAGGTAGCAGGGGTTATGGGGGTCAAACAAACACCTTTTCTAATACCGATGTGTCACCCCTTGCAGATCACCGGCGTAGATTTCGACTTTTCCTTTGACGAAAGCAATAATTGTCTGATTATAGAGGCTACTGTCAAGCTGCAGGGGCAGACCGGTGTGGAGATGGAAGCCCTTACGGCCGTAAGCGTAGCAGCGCTGACAGTGTATGATATGTGTAAAGCCATCGATAAAAAAATGGAAGTCCGATCTATAAGATTGGTAGAGAAAAAAGGTGGAAAAAGTGGTGACTTTATCAACAGGGAGATGGAAGAATGAGAGCCAGGCAGTACGACCTCACATTCTGGGTTTTTGTGATTATTTTCTGGTTTTTTTGGATTATTATCACCGGGTCATTACATTACCAGTCGCTGCTGCTGGGCGCAGCCATGGCCTTCCTGGTCGCCTGGATGAACGATGAATTATTATTCCGCAAGGATGAGCGTTCAAGACTGGATCTTAAAACAGTTGGCTTGTACCTGCGCTATGTTTTTCACCTGGTCAAGGCCATTCTTCAGGCCAATATCCAGGTTGCTGTCCTGGTTTTGAATCCTCGGATACCCATCTCTCCCGGTATGATCCATTTTACCAAGCCTTTAAAGAAAGACTTAAACCGGGTTATCCTGGCAAATTCAATTTCACTGACACCGGGGACCTTAACCATCCTGGCTGAAGGCGACAAATACTCTGTCCATGCTTTAACGCGGCAAAATGCGGAAGATGTTGTAGAGTGGAAGCTGGCTGATGAGCTGGCCGGAATTGAGCAAGCGCAGGAGGAGGCGTAAGCCGTGCATACGATTTACACTGTAGCAGCTATTATGCTTTTAATCCTGACTTTTTTATGCCTGATTCGTGCTGCAATTGGACCCACAACAGCTGATCGTGTTGTGGCCATTAATGTTATTGGGACAAAAACCATGGTTATTATTGCCCTGGTTTCCTTTATTTTCGGGCAGGAGTTTTTCCTGGATGTTTCCCTGGTTTATGCCCTGATTGCATTTATCATGACGATTGGTGTGGCCAAGTACATGGAAAAAGGCGCCCTGGATTAATTTATTTGTTGAAGTTGAAGATGCCGCTTTTCCAGTATATTGGTTTTTTTGGCTCGGAGGTTTTCTACATGGTGATCAATATCGTCTCCTCAATTTTTATTTTCGCAGGAGTTTTTTTCTTCCTGGTAGGTGTTGTGGGCTTACTCCGGTTCCCCGATGTATATACCCGCCTGCACGCTACAACCAAGTGTGATACCCTTGGGGCGGGGTTAATGCTATTGGGCCTGGCAATCCAGGGGGAACTGGTTGTTGCAGGCAAGCTGATCCTGATCATTGTTTTGATCTGGATAGCCAACCCCACTGCAGCCCATGTAATTGGCAAAGCTTCATATTATAGCGGGATTGCCATGACAGAAGACAGTTTTGATCTGGATGTTTCATCCGAGGAAGAAGGGGTGGATTAAGTTTTGATCGCCTTACTCGATTTTTTGCTGCTTACATTTTTAATTGTTTGTGCCATAGCGGTGGCACGCACCAAAGACCTGATCAGCGCAGTTGTAATCTTTGCCGCTTATAGCTTGGTCATGGCTGTTATCTGGCAGATGCTGGGTGCCCCTGATATCGCAATAACTGAAGCTGCCCTGGGAGGCGGGGTTACTTCTTTTTTATTTATTGCTACCATCAGTAAGACAAAGAGGATGGAGTAAACAGTATGTTAGCGAGGAGGAACTTCCGGTGGAAATTCATCCCCTGTTTGTAGTTGCAATTATTTTGCTGATGGCGTATGTCTTTTTTTACCTGCCTTTAAGCAGGATTCGGCAAGTCCTGGTTGTTGTGGTTCTGTTGATGATTGGCTTTGCCCTGGTACTCACTGTTGCGGAAATGCCTCAGTTCGGTGCGATGGATGCCCCGGTGCAAAATGAAGTGGCTGAGCGCTTTGTGAAGCAAACGGTGGAAGACACCGGGGCTCTAAATGCGATTTCAGCTGTGATTATGGATTATCGCGCTTTTGATACCCTGGGTGAAGTGACGGTACTTTTTGTGGCCATTGCCGCGGCCCTGGCCAACTTGAAAGCCCATTAGTATGAAAAACCGTGGCTTGGGCGCTGTCGTCCGGGCGACTGGGTAACTCTGTGGAAGGCGCTAAGGTTCCCTCGGGGTCCTCGGGCGGCCTCCCCGGTTTAACTCCCGTCCGGGTCGATCCCGGCGGCCGACGTCCTGTCGGCCGGACCGCCCGAGGACCTTCGGTCACCAAGCGCCTTTGGCCACAGAGACCAGCGTTGCCGGACGAATGCGCCAACTCCCCGGTTAGGGGGCGAGGTGTTGAAAACCAGCACTTTGGATGCAAGCAAGGTTTTTTATCCCCTGTTAGAAAGAGGTTGGTTTTGCGTGGAAGATATTGTGGTACGTTCTGTTGCCAGGATCATAGTTCCCTTTATCCAGCTTTACGGGTTTTACGTGATCTTTCACGGGCACTTGTCGCCCGGCGGCGGGTTCGCCGGGGGGGCGATCGTGGCCTCCAGTATGATTTTGTACGGTCTTTCTTTTAACCTGGAGGCTGGTTCCCGGAAGCTGCGCCATGATGTTTCTACCGTACTGGAAAGCGGCGGTGCTTTGTGGTATCTTTTGATCGGGTTGTTTGGAATCCTGGTTGGTGGACAGTACCTGACCAACCTGGGCGCGGGTTTTTACCGGGGAGTCCCGGGACAACTCTTTAGCAGTGGAATGATTTTCCTCCTTTCCATGGGGATTGGGGCCAAAGTCGCTTCCACCATGATTACCCTTTTTTATTCGTTGAGCGGGGGGGAAGACAGCGGTGGAAACCATTGAGAATTTGATAAACAATTATTACTATTTTGTAGCCATGGTCCTGTTCGTGATCGGGTTTCACACCATGCTGACCCATTCCAACCTGATCAAGAAAGTGATCGGCATGAATATTATGGACACCTCAATTTTCTTGTTCTTTGTGGCCATCGGGTATGTCCACGATGGACGAGCCCCGATTTTCCTGAACGGGGTAGAAGACCACGCCTATGTCCATCCCCTGCCTTCGGCCCTGATATTGACAGGGATCGTAGTCGCCGTGAGCGTTACCGCTTATGCTTTAAGTCTGATTGTCAAGCTATACGAACACTATGGAACCGTTGATGCGGATGAGATTGCGTTGATCCGCTCCAGGGAGGATAGTTAACTTGTCTAACCACATTCCGGTACTCATTATTGTCCTTGTGCTCGGAGCATCTTTTTCCATACCCCTGGTCGCGCGCTGGAGAAAAACCCTGATTTTTCCAGCCGCGGTTACTCCCCTGGCCATTAGTTTTGGGCTTTCGTTGTATCTGTTTTACCTGGTTGGCCAGCAGGGTGCATTTTCATACCACCTGGGTGAGTGGGAGCCTCCCTGGGGGATCGAGTTGTATGTTGACTACCTGGGCGCATATATGATCATGGTCTTAAGTTCCATCAGTTTGCCCGTGCTCGTTTTTGCCTCCAGGGATATCCATCACGATATTAGAGAAGAGGTAGTGAGCTGGTACTATACCCTATACCTGCTCCTCATCGGTTCTATGATGGGAATTGCCCTGACCAACGACCTGTTTAACCTGTTCGTGTTTGTAGAGATCTCGGCCATTGCCGCCTGCGGTATTATTTCCATCAAGGAAGATCGCAAGTGCATTGAAGCAAGCTTTAAATATTTGATTTTAAGCGCTTTGGGATCAGGTTGTGTGCTGCTGGCGGTAGCGATGATTTACATGATCACGGGCTACTTAAACTTTGATTACGTGGCCGCAACCATGACCGAAGCTCTTTCCCTTTATCCCTATAACATTTTAATCGCCCTGAGCCTGCTGATTGTCGGTTTCGGTGTTAAGTCGGCCCTGTTTCCGCTGCACGTCTGGTTGCCCGATGCCCACTCTTCGGCGCCCTCTCCTTCCAGTGCTGTATTGTCAGGCTTGGTAATCAAAATTTATGCAGTGGCCCTGGTAAAAATGCTTTTCCGCGTATTCCCTACAGCCATTTATGAGGTTGTTCCCGTTTTGGATATTGTGCTGTTCTTATCGGTCCTGGCCGTTGTCTTCGGCTCAATTTTTGCCATGGTCCAGGATGATATCAAGCGGATGCTGGCATACTCCAGCATCGCCCAGATCGGGTATGTTTTCATGGGTATCGGGCTGTTTGGTGATCGGGCCCTGGTGGGAGGTCTGCTGCACATTTTTAACCACGCCATGATGAAAGCCATGCTATTTCTCGCCGCCGGCATGATTATCTATGCCACAGGAATCAGGCGGATTAAAGACTTAAAAGGGATCGGGGTCCGGATGCCGCTGACCATGGCAGCTTTTACTATTGGCGCTTTTGCCATGGTGGGGATTCCCGGTACCAGCGGTTTTATCAGCAAGTGGTTTTTGGCTTTGGGGGCCCTGGACCTGGGCAGGCCGTTTTATGTGGCGATCATTCTTTTGAGCAGTTTGTTAAACGGGATCTATTACTTTCCGATTGTAGTAAATGCTTTTTTTGGCAGCAAGATTGAACCGCACCCCGAGCACAAGGATGTCCCGGCCTCCATGCTGATTCCGATCCTGCTGCTGGCGGCTGGGGTTATTTTCTTTGGCTTTTTCCCGGGGCCGCTGCTGGATTTGCTTGAGCAGGCGATATCATTTTAAAGCAAAGACATTTTTTCCAATTAATCTGTCAATTTTTTATGTTATAATGAGAAGCACTAAAGGAGTGAAAGTACAATGGAAGCCATGCTTTACGAAATGCTGCCCTTATGGGTGTCCTTGTTTCCCATCTTTATGTCTGTAGTAATTTTTGCCGTCAGCAAGCGCTCGGAAAAAATGCGCAACGGCCTTTCCATCGGCACGGCAGTTGTTACCTTTTTTTCCGTGGCGGCCATGTATCCTTCTATTGCGGGCGGCGGAGTGATTGAGTATACAATTTTTAATATTTTGCCTGGGCTGGGTGTTTCCATCCGCCTGGATATTCTAAGCTTCAGCCTGGCAGTCCTGGCGTCTTTTGTCTGGATGCTGGTTTCCATTTATTCCATCGACTACATGTCACACGAGCATGGTGGTGACCGCTATTATCCCATTTTGATTTTTACCCTGGGAAGCTGTTTGGGCATTTTTATGGCCGGGGACTTTTTCACCCTGTTTATTTTCTTCGAATTAATGTCCTTAATCTCTTATGTCCTGGTAATCCATGAAGAGACCCCTGCTGCTTTGAGGGCTGGTTACAAATACCTGATCATGACCATTATCGGGGGACTGGCCCTGTTCTTTGCCATCATTATTACCTTTGAGCTTTCTGGCACCGTAAGTTTAAGTGCAGGGACTTTAATTACAGAGCCGGGCACCCTGCCCTTTCTGGCTTTCTTGAGCTTTTTAATCGGCTTTGGGATGAAAGCCGGCATGTTCCCGCTCCATGTCTGGCTTCCCGATGCCCACCCGGTAGCTCCTTCTCCTGCCAGCGCCCTGCTTTCAGGGATTATGCTGAAAACCGGGGCATATGGGCTTTTACGTGTGCTGTTCCAGGTCTTTAACATTCCCCTGATCCAGGAAGCCCGGTGGGACCTGATGCTGGGTATCCTGGCTGTAATTACCATCATTTTGGGTTCTGCCGTCGCTATCACCCAGGAGGATCTGAAACGGCGCCTGGCTTATTCCAGTGTGGGTCAGATGGGCTATGTGATTCTGGGCATGGCCTTGTTGACAGAGCGGGCCCTGGTGGGCGATGTGTTCCACATCTTCAGTCACGCCATCATGAAGAGCACCCTCTTTTTGGCGGCTGGGGCAATTATCTGGAAGACAGGCCTGAGAAATGTCAATGACCTGAAAGGGATCGGCAAGCAAATGCCTGTTACCATGGGGGCCTTTACCGTGGCGGCTCTGGCCATGATCGGGATTCCGCCATTAAACGGGTTTTTAAGCAAATGGACTTTGAGTTTGGGCGCCCTGGAGGCGGGTCTGCCTATTTATGTGGTTGTTTTGCTGATCAGCAGCTTGCTGAACGGCCTTTATTACCTGCCCATTATCATTGCGGCCTTCTTTGGCGGTGAAGAGCACGAACATGGTCACGGGCATGAGCATGGACACGAAGAGAAGGAGTTTGCCCTGAATGTGGATGAGGCCAGTTATGGCATGATTATCCCCGTAGCTATACTGGGCCTAAGCTGCCTGGTTTTTGGCTTAATGCCCGGCAATGTGGCTTTTGAGCTTTCAATAAAGGCTGCCCATTTCTTGATTACCATGGGCACGCCGTAAAAGGGTAAAAGCAAAACAATGCCTTCGCGCCTGGTTTGAGTTCCGGTCAACAGTTGGCCTCATGCCAGGATAAAGATATGAACTGCTTTATCTGGGAGGGTTCCGGAGTGTTATTCACAGCCGGTGAGTTAACTGAAACGGCAAATGTAATATCATCATGGCGGCCCGTGGCCGTTGTTCTTTTTCCCCTGCTCGCTGCCCTGGTGGTGCTGCTGGTTGGCCGAAGGCATAAATCGTGGGCCGGTTTTTTGGCTGCCGCCGCGTCCATGGTTACTTTTTTATTGGTCCTTTCTCTTTACCCGCTAGTTCAGCAGGCAGTGGTGGAATACCGTTTTGCCGAATTGATGCGCCTGGGACTGCTTTTCCGGGTCGACATGCTGGGTTTTATTTTCGCTTTCCTGGTTGCGCTGGCCTGGATGCTGGTCCTGATCTATGCCACAGCCTATACGAAGATCGAGAAGAATACCAACATGTATTTTGTTTTTTCCCTGGTTACCCTGGGCAGTTGCCTGGGAGTAATGCTTACCGGGGACCTGGTAAGCCTGTTCCTCTTTTTTGAAATGATGACGTTTAGCTCTTATGTTCTGGTCATTGGGCGCATGGACAAACAAGCGATGATGGCCGGGACTTTTTATCTCTACCTGGGTGTGGCCGGGGGGCTGGTTTTGCTTTTCGGTATCTTTTCCCTGTACAGTGTAGCCCAGACGGTGGAACTGATCCCGTTAATGGAACACATTGCCGGCAACCCCTTGATCAGCCCCTGGATTATTTTTACCTGCCTGTTTATCGGGTTTGGGATCAAGGCCGGGGTTGTCCCCCTGCACCTGTGGATGCCCAGGGCTTATGCTGCCGGGCCTGTGGTGGTCAACGCCCTTTCCTCGGGCGCCATGATTAAGGCAGGTATTTACGGGATTTTGCGGACCCTGCTGCTCATTTTCAGCCCTCCTTCCCTGGAAATGGAAGTGCTGTTCCAGTTTGCGATTTCTGCCGGGTATGTGGTGATGTGGGTGGGGCTTTTAACCATGGTCGCCGGTGCAGTCATGGCGTTAATGCAGACGAACCTGATGAAACTTCTAGCCTACAGCTCCATCAGCCAGGTGGGCTATATCGTCATCGGCCTGGGTGCTGCGGCATACCTGTTCCGGGCCGAGGAAGCCATGGGCTTTAGCGGGGCGGTGCTGCATTCTTTTAACCATACCCTGTTCAAGGTGGCTTTTTTCCTGATTGTAGGGATTATTTTCTACCGTACCGGTGAGCTGGAGATGAAAAAGCTGGGGGGAATGGCCCGAAAAATGCCCTTGTTGACGGCCTTTTTTGTCCTTGCAGTCCTGGCAATCGCCGGTATTCCCGGTTTAAACGGTTATATCAGCAAGACTTTGATCCATGATTCCATGTTGGAAGCGTATAAGCTTTACGGCGGAATGGATATTTATATTGCGGAGAAAATATTCAAGGTGGGCAGCGCCCTGACCCTGTGCTACTACTTGAAATTTTTCCAGGGTGTCTTTTTGGGGCGGGCACCGCAGATAGACACCCGGGAGCGGGATATTCCCTGGATCCTTTACCTGCCTCTGGGTGTCCTGGGCCTGTTCATTATCCTGGTAGGGGTGATCCCCAACCTGGTGGTGGAAGAGTTTGTCCTGGCTGCTACCCGGGGGTTTACTTTTGAACCTTACGGAATTGAACACATCGTGGGCTTCGCCTTTTTTGATTCTTACCCCTTGTGGGCGGCCGGCCAGGTGGTTATCCTGGCCCTGGTTATCTATGTGCCGCTTCATTACTGGAAGCTGTATGATCTGCAGTTCCCCCGCTGGTTCAGCATCGAGTATCTCATTTTTGCCCCCCTTGCCCGGCTGGCCTTCTGGTTTACCTGCCGTTCGGGTAAAACCGTTGACAACTCGGTCAACTCCATTTACCTGAAACTGGCATCCAGTTTTGTCAATACCTGTACCTATATCGGGGCATTTGACAGCAACCTGGATCAGGCCTATGAAAAATCCAGCCGCTCGGCCTTTCAATTGGTGGAACGAAGCAAGCAGTTTGACGATGCACTGAATACAGCTTACGAACGCACTGGGAATACGGCCCGGGATTTTGCCGATCGGACTACACAATTCGATGGGGCCCTGAACAAGGCCTATGAATCCACAGGAAAGTCAGCCCGCCAATTTGCGGAGCGCACATCAAAGTTTGACCGTGCGTTGGATAAAACTTATGAAGATACCGGCAAAGCCGCCAGAGGCTTGGCCGACGGTGTCAAGCGCGTGGACGGACCGGAGCAACAAACCTCGGAAAAAGAGACGGCTGCAGCAAGAGGAAAAGCGGAAAAAGACAAAAGAAAGAGAAAGCCGGCGTTTAATCGCTTGGACTGGAGTATCAAAAACATCAACTTTGACCAGCTGCTGATGGCAATTATGTTAGGGGTTGTGATCTTTATCCTGTTTTATTTTGCCCGGGGGATCGTCGATCTATAGTGTCAACCGGCCGACCTGCAAACTTAGGCATCATGCCACGGTTGCAGGCGGCGGGCGTCTATGCCCGCCGGGCCGGCTCCTGTGCTTTCACTTCGCCAAGTGCTTATAGCCGCTTGACAAAGTCGCCGATTCAGGGAAAGTGAACCTCCTCCAGGTGGGACACGGGTTTGAAAACCCATTTTGTTCCCTACTTTGGCGCTGTCGTCCGGGGCGACTGGGTAACTCTGTGGAAGGCGCCAGGGTTCCCTCGGGGTCCTCGGGCGGCCTCCCCGGTTTTACCCTCCTTGCAGGCTCGTATTGGCTGATCGTTTCCGGCCGCTTTTGTCTTGCCTATCCGGTCTAAAAATGATAGTATGGGAAAGAAAGTGTTCCTTTCCTTTGAGTTTGTTCTGGCAGCTCTTTGCGAAAAAGCAAGGGCGCTTGTTTTTGTATGAGCGCTGAACTGGAATAAAGATGCAAGACAGGCCCTTCACCGTATAGAAAGGGGTAGACAATATGTTACGTTCCCGGTGGTGGTTAGCACTTCTGCTGCCTTTTCTTTTTGCTTTCCTGTTTAGCTTTTCCGGTTGTTCGGCCGGAGACGATGAAGCCCGGGAAGACTTCAGCAGGCTGGTTATGGATACAAAGGTGGATGTTACAGTTTTTGGTCTAAACAGCGAGGAAGCTTCAGAAGTTGCCAATGCAATGTTTTCTGAAATGGAGCGACTGGAAGAGATTTTAAGCCGGCATAAAGATGACAGTGATATCACTAGAATTAACGATGCGGCTGGAGAAGAATGGGTTAGCGTGGAGCCGGAAACCATAGAGGTAATCGAGAAAGCCCTGGAGTCAGCGGAGCTTACCCGGGGAGCATTTGACCCAACGGTGGGTGTCCTGCTACGCCTGTGGGGGTTCGGCACCGATGATGCCGGAGTTCCTTCCCAGGAAGAGCTGGAACATGGCCTGGACCTTGTGGGCTATGATCAGATCCAGGTTGATAAAGAAAACGGCAAAGTCTTTCTTTCCCGCCCGGGAGTGAAGCTTGATGTCGGCGGTGTAGCCAAGGGATATATTGTCGAGCGCGGCCAGGAAGTTGCCACGGAGGCAGGAGTAGGGGCAGTTTTTATCAACGCCGGGGGAGACATTAATATCCGGGGAGACCGGCCCCAGGGTGGAAAATGGAGGGTTGCTGTCCAGGACCCGGACAACCCCCAGGAATGGGTGGCCATTGTTGAGATTGACGAAGGAAGTATCGCTACTTCCGGTGACTACCAGAGGTTTTTTGAAGAAGAAGGAGAGGTCTATCATCATATCCTGGACCCCTGGACGGGGTTTCCGGCCAGGGAAATTACCAGCGTGACTGTCACAGGACCGTCCACATCCATAGTTGACGGCCTTACGACCGGCCTGTTTGTGCTGGGGGTAGAGGAAAGCATGGAGATCCTGGATTCCCTGCCTGACTATGAAGGGTTGATCATTGATGCCCAGGGAGAAATCTCTGTAACTTCCGGGCTGGATGACGATGTTGAAATCCTGTAAGTTTAATCTTACGTTTTCTTAAGGTTTGTCCGGTCGACCGGACAACTTCTCAATGCACGGTTCATACTGACTTTAGACTAGGTAGGTGCCCTTTGTCATGAAAAAAGGAAAGACCTTTCTCCTGGTGTACCTGGGTCTGCTGATCGCCTTTGCCGTAGCGGTTCATACGATTGAAGCGGCTATACCTGTGCCCATACCTGTCCCTGGTGTGAAGTTGGGTCTGGCCAATATTATTACCCTGTTGGCCCTGGTTCTGTACGGGCTGGCCAGCGGTTTGATTGTGGCTTCCCTGCGGACGGTTATCGGCAGCCTGTTGATCGGGAATTTTTTAGGTTTTGGTTTTTTCTTGAGCATAAGCGGAGCCATTGCCAGTACCCTGGTGATGAGCCTTTTCATGCGGTTTCGACGCACTGGCAAGATAACCTTGATTTCGGTCAGCGTTGCCGGTGCTGTGACATTTAATGTAGTCCAGCTGGCTTTGGCGGCATTTCTGGTGCAAAACCCTATCCTGTTCCAGGGTTATTTGCCAGTCATGCTGCTGCTGGCCGTCCCTATGGGCATTTTTACCGGTGCTGTGGCCATGTTCCTGGAAAATGTGGCCGGCCGTGTGGGGATTAAATTGGAGCAACCAGCAGGGTAAAAGGCTGAAAAACGGTTTCTGCATTGATTATGCCGGGTAGATGGGAAGGCAGCTCCGGGATCAAGCAGAAAGCGCAGCCTTTGCAGTGAAGTGACCAGGAGTTATGGTTGCCAGTGGCTTTTTCAAGCGATTGCCAGACACAAAGCTCTGCCGTTTTTTTGGTAAACCTTGAATTCTGTAAATAATTTGGAGGTGCTTTCTTGGAGCCCATTATCCTGGCTTCTGCCTCTCCCCGCCGGGCGGAACTTTTGCAGCAGGTCGGTATCCCCTTTGAAGTCCAGGTGGCCAACTACCAGGAACCTGAGATCAAAGATCTGGCTATGGTTGAGACGATTTCTGCCGCCAAAGCCCGGGAAATAGCTCGTCGGAACGCCAATTCCATAGTCCTTGGCGCGGATACCGTTGTAGCCAAGTCAGGTCGTTTCCTGGGCAAGCCAAAGGATACCGGGGAAGCGGAAGCGATGCTATGGGAGTTAAGCGGAAGCGAGCACCAGGTTGTGACGGGTATCGCCCTGATTCGTTCCGGGCAGGTGTTAACGGGCCGCCAGGAGACCCGGGTCTGGTTGAGGGAATTACAGGAAGAGGAAATCAAGGCATACGTCGCTTCCGGTGAACCACTGGATAAAGCTGGTTCGTACGGGATCCAGGGCCGGGCTGCTGTTTTTGTAGAATGGATAGATGGATGTTACTTTAACGTAGTGGGGCTGCCGCTGGCGCTGCTGGTGCAGATGTTGAAAAGATGGGGTATTTTTATCTGGTAGAGAAGGGGGGAGAACAAGGCGGAGAAGAGGTATACTATCAAGGACTTGCCAGTGAATGAGCGCCCTCGGGAAAAGATGAAGGATCTGGGACCGGAAAAACTTTCCAATGCAGAGCTTTTAGCCCTGATCCTGCGCACGGGATATCGCGAGGAGACAGCTATCCGACTGGCAGAAAGGGTAATATTTGAAGCAGGGGGCCTGCGGTTTCTACCGGATTATGCCCTGGAAGAACTTCAGGAGATTAAAGGGATCGGGTTGGCCAAGGCGGTTCAGGTAAGAGCAGCCCTGGAGTTGGGCAAGCGTTTGGCCATTTCTACCCGCCCGGAAAGCATTTCGATTACTTCACCGCAGGAAGTGGCACGGTTTCTCATGGAGGAAATGCGCTATTATCAAAAAGAATATTTTCGTATTGTGTTGTTGAATACGAAAAATCAGATTATCTCTGTTGAAGATGTTTCTGTGGGCAGCTTAAACGCCTCTATTGTCCACCCCCGGGAGATTTTTAATCACCCGGTCAAGAAAAGCGCAGCGTCGATTTTATTAGTACATAACCATCCCAGCGGTGATCCGACGCCCAGCCAGGAGGATCTGGATGTAACAAAAAGGCTCATTGAGGCCGGGGACATCCTGGGCATTTCCGTACTGGACCATGTTATTGTCGGTGACGGCCGCTATATAAGTTTTAAAGAGGAAGGCCTCCTCTTTTAGTCTAGGGGCAGGAACATTGGACTTTTCAATCTTTTTCGCGGTGGGTTTTTATTTCAGGTTCTGGATGATCCTTTGTTTTTATGGTATAATATGATGTTTAAGGAAAAGAAAACAGGTTGTGACCAGCACGAAAAGGTTGATATAATTTAACGTGATAAAACCTGATAAAAGAGGAGAAATGAAAGGAGAAAGCCTTAGATGGCCTTTATTACCAGATATTTTTCCAGAGACATAGGGATAGACTTGGGAACTGCCAACACGCTGGTTTATGTCAGGGGCAAAGGAATTGTTCTACGGGAACCTTCCGTGGTAGCCATTCGTAAAGATACCAATACTATCCTGGCTGTAGGAGAAGAAGCAAAAAAAATGATCGGTCGCACACCGGGGAACATTATTGCGATTCGGCCGATGAAAGATGGGGTTATTGCTGATTTTGACATTACTCAAACTATGCTGCGGCATTTTATCGGTAAATGCTACCGCAGGAGGGCTGTTTTTCTGCCGCAAGTTGTGGTTTGTGTCCCTTCAGGGGTTACCGAAGTGGAAAAAAGAGCGGTCCTGGATGCCACCAAGCAGGCCGGGGCCAAGGAAGCTTTTCTCATTGAAGAGCCCATGTCCGCTGCCATTGGTGCAGGCCTGCCGGTGGAAGATCCAACAGGGAGCATGATTGTGGATATCGGGGGCGGCACTTCAGAAGTGGCTGTAATCTCCCTTGGCGGCATTGTCAGCAGCAAGTCTATCCGTGTTGGCGGGGATGAGTTGGACGAGTCCATCATTAACTACATTAAAAAGACATATAATTTGATGATTGGAGAACGTACTGCAGAGGAAATTAAAATTCAAATCGGGTCGGCCTACCGGACGGAAGAAGAGGAAACCATGGAGATCCGGGGAAGAGACCTGGTAAGCGGACTACCCAAAATCCTGTCCATCACTTCGTGGGAAATTGAAACTGCCCTTGCTGAGCCGGTTGCCTCCATCATGGAGACGATCAAGACAACATTGGAGCGGACTCCACCAGAATTGGCTTCAGATATTATGGAAAAAGGGATCGTCATGACAGGTGGCGGCGCCCTGCTCAAAGGGTTTGACCGGTTGATTGCTGAAGAAACCGGCATGCCGGTATATATGGCAGAAGACCCGCTGGATTGTGTTGTTCTGGGCGCCGGCAAAGCTCTTACGGCCCTTGATTTGCTGAAAAGAGTGGCTGTTACTCCCCAGAAACCCTTCTAGCATTGTAGATGTCAGTTGTTTTAGCAGTTATTAAACTATTTGGTTGGGGTGTTTTGTTTGAACCGTACCACCCAAAAAGTACTGGTTGTTTTGGGGTTGATTATCCTTTTACTTTCTTTGGTTTATTTTACCGGAGATATCACTTCCCGCTATACCTTTGCCGAAGACCTTGTGCTTACCGGTCTTTCTCCTGTGCAAGGGTTTTTTTCTCAATTGGGTACACGGACATACCATTTTTTTTATGGGATGTTTGATTACCACCGCTTGCATGAAGAAAAAAAAGAAATCAGGGATGAACTTGCCAGGCGGGATAACCTCCAGCACCAGCTTCTTGAACTGCAAAAAGAAAATTACCGGTTAAGGGAAATGCTCGATTTTAAAGAGCGAACGGAATACGAGCTTTTGCCTGCTGAAGTAATTGCCCGCGATCCCGGCTACTGGTTTGAAACCATTACAATCAACAAAGGATATGCAGACGGGGTGGAGCAGGATATGGCCGTGGTGACTTCAGAAGGTTTGGCGGGGAATATCTACTTTGTTTCCCGCAATTCATCAAAGGTGTTGCTTTTAACCGATTCCCGCCGGGCTGTTAGTGCCCTGGTGCAGCGCAGCAGGGAACCTGGAACCGTCGGTGTGGTGGAAGGGTATCCCGAAATGAAAGGCTACCTGCGGATGATTAATCTGCCGCCAGAGGCCAATATCCAGCCGGGAGACACGATTATTTCCTCAGGCCTGGGCGGTGTATTCCCCAAGGGGCTGGTTGTGGGGAGTGTCCTGGAAATCGACAAGGACCATTATGGTTTGCTGCAGAGAGCCATTGTAAAGCCTGCTGTAGATTTTAACAGGCTGGAAGAGGTGTTTATCGTCAAAGAAACTCCTTCAGCCAAAGATTTGGATGAACTGCCTGGTGGGGATGTTTCCGACTACTATTAAAGCGATTCCGGGGGCTTTTATGGAACAGGAATTTTGGGCCAATAAATATTACCTTTCCTCGTACCTGATTGTGGTATTTATCACTGTATTGATCCTGGTTTTCCAGGGTTCCTTCCTGGCCTTTACCCTGACAGGGAATATCAGGCCGGACTTGCTGCTGATCCTGGTTATCTGCCTGGCATTTTTGTGGGGCGAAGAGCGCGGTGTAGTGGTAGGCTTTATCGCCGGCATTTTCCAGGACATTTTTTACGGGCCGGCCCTGGGTTTTTATACCCTGTCCATGCTGCTGCCAGCCTACCTGGCCGGACTGGGCTCCAGGGTGATTTATACGGACCAGGTGATTGGTCCTCTTTTGGCTGTATTTTTAGGCACCATCCTGCATGAAGCGGTTTCTTTTTTCCTGGTGGAGCTATTCTGGGGCAATGAGTTTCCCTTGTCTTATTACATGGAAACCATGTTTTTACCTGTTGCAGCGTACAACCTTGTTTTGACCATTTTAATTTATCCTTTACTCTTCCGGGCTGAACAGGCAAAATTGTTTTACCCTTCTTTTAAGTAGCAACCGCCGTTACCTTGAAAGGCTTTTAACAAGTTGGAATGCTGGATTATCTGTCAACATTTATTGATTGACAAGGAGTTGTGAGAGTCTTTATGGACAAAAAAATGTTACGCCGGACCCGTGTTTTCTTTTCCCTGGTCATTTTGCTGTTTGTTTTGCTGGCAGCGCGCCTTGCCTATTTGCAGGTGATCCAATACGAATACTATTGGAACAGGGCGGAAAAGAACCGTTTCCGAATTATGCCTGTGACTGCTCCCCGGGGTGAAATATTTGGGAGGGAAGGAGAGCAATTGGTCACCAATAGGCCGGGCTTTACTGTTTCCCTGGTAGACCTGGGAAGTGGATACAGCGATGAAACCATTGCCAGGCTTGGGGAGCTGCTGGAGATGAGTGAAGAAGAAATCCGGGAACGGATCCGTTCCCAGTATTACAGCCGCTATATGCCTATTCGTTTAAAGACCGATGTGCCTGAAGAAACAGTAGCGATCATTTCTGAAAAACGGCTGGAGCTTCCCGGCGTATTAATTGAAGTGCAGCCGATCCGTAATTATGTCCTGGATAGTTTCGCCCCCCATATCCTGGGTTACCTGGGCAGCGGGACGGCCCCTGACTGGGTCGTGGAGCGCTGGGCTGAAGAGGGATACGAGGATTACCGGCCCGGGGAAATGGTCGGCCAATCAGGGCTTGAGCGGGTGTGGGAACCATACTTGCGGGGCCAGGATGGGGGCGTGCAGGTGGAAGTGAACTCTACCGGGCAATCCATCCGGGAATTCGAACGGGTCGAACCTGTGCCCGGCCATGACATATTTCTGACTCTCGATATACCATTGCAGAAAAAAATGGAAAAAACCCTGGAGGAAACCGTGGAGTATTTGAGCACGGAAGAAGGAAACGCTCGGGCCGGGGAGGCCGCTGCGGTAGCATTGGATCCCAACACCGGCCGGATCCTGGCCATGGCCAGCATCCCCTCGTATAACCCCAACACTTTCCGGGATGATATCGCTGAGCTTCAGCAAGACAACCGACAACCCTTGGTCAATAAAACCATCCAGGACCATTATCCAGTCGGCTCTGTCTTTAAGATGGCTACGGCCATAGCCGCCCTGCAAGAAGGGGAGGTTGCACGGAGCGAGCGGGTAACATGCAGGGGTTCGCTAACCCGCTTTAATGCGACAAAATCTTGTTTCCGCGGCACCGTTCATGGACCGGTGAATATCGTTGATGCCATTCAGCGTTCCTGTAATGTATTTTTTTATGAAATGGGTCTGCGGGTGGGTATTGACAAACTATCCCACTATTCCTACGAGTTTGGTTTCGGCAGCCCGACCGGGTTACAGGATGTACACGGGGAACGAAGCGGCATTGTGGCCAGCAGGGAATACAAGGACCGTATCTACCAGGAACAGTGGTACCCTGCAGAAACCATGGATGCAGCCATCGGGCAGAGTTTCCAAAGTATTACCCCGCTTCAGCTGGCCAACTACACTTCCATGCTGGCCAACGGGGGCATACACTACCGGCCTTACCTGGTTGAAAAAGTGATCAACAGCGAAGGCCAGACGGTTATGCTGGCTGAACCGGAAATACTGAATGAAATGGACGTCCAGGAAGCCCACTGGAATGCGGTCCAGGAGGGGATGGCAAAAGCTGTTCTGCCAGGGGGCACCGCGGCCAGGCTGGCAGATATAACGGTTCCAATTGCTGGCAAAACAGGGACGGCCCAGGTTACGACCCTGGACCGGGACATCCCCTCTCACAGCTTGTTTGTATCCTATGCCCCGGTAAATGAGCCGGAGATTGCCCTGGCTGTTTTTGTCAAGCATGGCGGGACAGGGGGGGTTACAGCAGCACCTGTAGCCCAAACAATCCTGGATTACTACTTTGGGGCCGAAGAAGAGGAGATTGAGGATATTGACGCTCTGCTGGAGCAGACCGAAGATGAAGAAGCCACGTAAAGAAATCAAGTGAGGTAAAATAGCGATATGTTTGACCGCCGCCTGTTAAAAAATTTTGATTACCAGCTTTTACTGATTATGCTGGCCCTGTGCCTTTACGGTCTGCTGGTAATCAGCAGCGCCACCCAAGGTTTAAGTGCAGCGGACCCTTCGGCCTACGTGCGCCGGCAGGCCATCTGGATGGCTATGGGTGTCGGGGGCATGCTGTTGGCCATCGGTGTGGATTATGTCAATTACTATCGGTGGGCCTGGTATCTTTATTTTGCCAATTTGCTTTTCCTCTCTCTGGTGCTTTTTATCGGCCGGGAAGGGGGAGGAGCTTACCGCTGGCTTGACCTGGGTGTTTTCGACTTTCAGCCTTCCGAGCTGGCCAAGCTGATCATAATTATTACCCTGGCCCGGGTGCTGGTTGATTACCAGGATAATATGAATAATGTGGTGAATCTTTTGCCACTTTTGGCCCATGTTTTTGCTCCCATGTTGTTGATTTTTCTGCAGCCGGACCTGGGCACGGGGCTGGTTTTAATCGTCATCTTTTTTGGTTTGCTCTACATGGGCGGGGTGCCGATAAAATACCTGGGCCTGATTGTCGGTGCCGGCCTGGCAGTGTTCCCTTTACTTTGGGCCCAGCTGCTCTCGTATCAAAAGATGCGCCTGATCGTTTTTATGAATCCTGAATTGGACCCCTTGGGCTACGGTTACCAGTTAATGCAATCCATGATTGCCATTGGCTCCGGGGGCGTTAGCGGAAAAGGCCTTTTCGAAGGCACTCAGGCCAGGTTGCAGTTTCTACCTGAACAGCACACGGACTTTATCTTTTCTGTCCTGGGTGAGGAACTGGGACTTTTGGGTGGAGCCATTTTACTGACCCTTTATTTTCTTTTAATTTACCGCATTTTAAAAATCGGGGCTTTTTCCAAAGACAGTTTTGGCGCCCTGCTCTGCACCGGGGTGGCCACCATGATCACCTTCCAGGTTCTTGTTAATGTTGGCATGTCTCTGGGGATCATGCCGGTGACAGGGTTGCCCCTACCTTTCATGAGCTATGGGGGCAATTCCATGCTGCTGAATATTATTTCCATAGGCGTTGTCCTTAATGTGGGTATGAGGCGGCATAAGATCCAGTTTTAAGGCATATCAGCTCCCTCCCGGGAATATACTGTATGGTACAGGCAGCCTTTTCCCGGGAGGTTGAAAAAATGAATACCAGCAAAAAGAAATCCAAAGTAACCAGTTCTGATCTCAGGTCACGGCTGGAAGAGTACTCCACATTAAAAGAAAAAGCCCGGTGGCCTCAAGCCGGGGAAACAGAAACGAAGGACGTTCCCGCCTATTTGGACCGGTTCCCTTTTTCTGTTTTTCGGGAGATGCATCGGTTTCTCCTGTTTAAGGCAACCCTGATCCTCTTTGTTATCCTGGTAGCCTTCCTGCTGTCTTTGATCAATATACCCCTGTTTGCAGCTCTATTGCACAATATTTATTTTGTCACCAACTGGCAGATGGACCTGGCCCAAACTGGGCGAGAGATCATGCCGGTATTGCAGCAGTTTTGGGAAGGGGATCCGGAAGTGGGGTTAAATAGCCCCGTGATTGCTCCAGCAGAAAAACCCGGGCCTGAAGAGGGCGTGGATCCAACTCCGGGTAAGGACGAACCGTTTCAGCTTCCTGTAGAAGGTATCCTGGAAATTCCCTTTGGTTTAACCAGCGATGGCAGTATGAACTATGGGTTGGTATTTCAGGTTTTGCCCGGCTCCGAGGTTTCGGCTTCACTTTCCGGCCGTGTCAAGGAAAGAGGGTGCCAGGAAGAAGCCGGTTATTACCTGGTCCTGGAACATGTGGGAGGGTTGGAAACCATTTATGGGTATCTTGCTGAACTTGAGGTCGAAGAAATGCAGGAAATTGCTGCAGGGCAGGTGATTGGAAAGATTGATCAAGCAGGGATGAACAATGCCCAGGCCTGGTTTTATTTTGAGTTGCGTCAAGATGGAAGACCAAAAGACCCGGCACCCCTGTTTCGGGACGAAAAGACAGTGGACAACGAGTGATCCGAATCAGCTGGTTCTCTTTTTTGTGCCTTGACTTCATGTTTGAACTGGTTTTAAAGGGTTAGGGGGCTTACTATGAGTTGGCGCCTGGCAAGGGTTTCTAACGTGGATGTCTGCATTCATCCACTGTTTTTGCTGTTTATGGGGCTCTGGCTCCTGGCCGGCTTGCCCTTGGAAACCCTGCTTCTTTTTGTCCTGGTTGCCGGTCATGAGCTTTCCCACCTGTTGGCTGCCCGTTACCTGGGCATTCAGGTGCAGCGAGTCGAGCTGTTCCCTTTTGGGGGCGTGGGCTACCTGGGCAGTCCCATCGAGCTGGAACCGCGTAAAGAAATGATCGTCTCAGCAGCAGGCCCCTTGTTCAATGCCGCTGTTTTTCTGCTGACCTGGATGTCTGCCTCGGGAATCGTGCTCCCTGGCCGGGAATGGGTTGCTCCCGGGTGTGTTTCTTTTTTGCTCCGTGCCAACCTGTTTTTACTGTTATTTAACCTGCTGCCGGCCTTGCCTTTGGATGGCGGGCGCCTTTTCCGGGCCACTTTGATTCCGTACCGGGGTTTTTACCGGGCTACGGAAATTGCTTCGGAAAACGGGAAATGGCTGGGTGTTGGCTTTTTCCTGGTTGGATTTGCACTCTCCAGCTATGATTACTTAAACTTGTCCTTATCATTTATGGGTGTCTTTTTATATTACGCGGCCACCAGGGAGCAGCAGGCCTCGGTGTATACATTTATCCGCTACCTGGTTAAGAAACAGAAAGCGCTTCAAAAAAAGCGGGTTTTAAAGGGAGAACAGCTGGTGGCGCTGGATAGTATGACCTTAATGGACGTGTTAAAGCAGTTCAAACCTTCTCGCTACCACCAGGTGATTGTCTTAAGCCAAACCTGCCAGGTTCGGGCCCTGCTGTCGGAAAGCCAGGTATTATCGGCCGTATTAAAAGACGGGACCGATCTCCCCCTGAAAAGCCTGATACAAACTAGAAGGCCTGGAGATCTATGACCCCCCTGGTATGCCACCTGGCGATTGTTTTTCATTTTGCCGTGATAAAAAGGTTTTTTTCTTGAATACGGCGAATAGTAAGACAAGTTATTGTATTTTCTTGGATATACT
>CAZOOA010000012.1:0-52184 GCA_964581355.1 uncultured Desulfovibrionaceae bacterium
AGATAATGGAGAAGTACAGCTCCAGGTGACGGTGGTTGTTCCAGGCAAAAGTCCCTATCTTATCGCCTTTTTTGATCCCCAGGTTTTGTAACACATTGCCCATTTTATGTGTCCGTTTGTAAAAATCGCGGTACGTATACCGAAAATCCTGATCCAGGCAGCGAGAAAAAATTTCCTTCTTTGGGAAAAGGTTGTTTGCCCTTTCCAGCATGGTTTTTACCAGGAGTGGGTGATCCATCATCATAATTATTCCCCGGGAAAGCTTACCTGGGCGGTAAGCTTCCAGGCTACACCTCCTTTTGTTCTTATGATTTATTCACTGCTTCCTGCAAATTTCAATTCTATATTTTCGAGCAATTTCCTCCCTGTTGGTTGCATTTTGTTTTGGAAAACTGTGGCATAAAATGTTTGCGAGTCAGGGTATGGCCAACTTTTGCATACGCCCTCTTGTGCATTTGGAAAAATTATGTTGATAGATGCTATACATGTAATAATTGTTGATTTATAATATTTAAGGAGATGCAGGGGTGTTTAAATTATTCATCTACCCAGTAGAGGAGGTAAAATATGGAAAACATCGTTATCACATCAGCTGCAAGAACCCCCATAGGAACCTTTGGGGGCAGTTTCAGGGATGTGCTGCCCAATGAGTTGGCGGCAACAGTGATCAAGGAAGTCGTGCAGAGGTCGTCACTCAAGCCGGAGCAAATTGATGAAGTTATCCTCGGCAACTGTATTATGCGATCTGATGAAGCCAATATTGCCCGAATGGCTGCTATAAAAGCAGGCATTCCGTTGGATGTGCCGGCTTTTTCAGTTCAGCGGCAGTGTAGTTCCGGCATGCAGGCTGTTGTCAGCGGTTTTCAGGAGATTGCCCTGGGAGATACGGACATCGTAGTGGCCGGCGGTGCCGAGGGGATGAGTTCAGCACCTTATGTTTTAAAAAATGCCCGCTGGGGTAAGCGGCTGCAACACGGGGAAATGACAGATGCCATGTGGGAGCTTTTACATGATCCAAACTATAATGTGGTCATGGGGGAGACGGCCGAAAACCTTGCTGAAAAACATGAAATCAGCCGGGAAGAACAGGATGAGGTTGCTTTTCGCAGCCATAAAAATGCGATTCAGGCCATAGAATATGGATACTTTAAAGGCCAGATTGTCCCCGTGGAAATACCCTCCAAAAAGGGAACAAAAATAGTTGATACCGATGAACACCCCAGGGCCGATGTGACCATGGAGGGGTTGGGCCAGCTCAAACCTGTTTTTAAAAAAGGGGGAACAGTTACAGCAGGCAACTCTTCAGGGCTAAATGACGGGGCAGCAGCTGTTGTTTTGATGAAAGAATCCAAAGCAGAAGAACTGGGGATTAAGCCGTTGGCCCGGATTGTATCCTACGCCTGGGCTGCAGTGGAGCCGTGGCTAATGGGTTACGGACCGGTTCCGGCTACCCGGAAATTGTTGAAAAAAGCGGGCATAACCCTGGATGAAATCGAACTGATCGAGCTAAACGAAGCTTTTGCTGCCCAGTACCTGGCTTGTGAAAAGCTCCTGGGGTTAAACCGGGAAATTGTCAATGTAAACGGAAGCGGAGTGGGTTTAGGGCATCCTGTTGGTGCTACCGGGGCAAGGATTCTGGTTTCTTTAATCTACGAAATGAAGCGTAGAAATTTAAGACTGGGTATGGCCTCATTATGCGTCGGTGGTGGTATGGGCATGTCCATCTTAATTGAAGATTACTAAAGGGTGAAGATTATTAAAGAGAACGAAATATTTTGGCTGCAAGGTTTTAAAAGAAGCCGCAAGGCTTCTTTTTTTTGATTTTATTTGGAGAGTCTTGGAGGTTGCAGGCTTGAGAAAAACGCCATTCTTTACCATTGCCGCGAAAAAGTAGGTAAATTGTTAAGAAAGCACCCAATAACTGTTAAGAAACGTTAACAATTGGCCCAGGTGGCCAACAGGAAGACTTGCTCCCTGCTTAATTTTATATATAATTAAGTTAACATAATCATACCTGGAATATTAGGATACTACAGCAAAAATCCCTATGTTCCGGAGAAAAAGGAGGCTACATAATGCATAAAAGTGTTCTATTCAAAGGAATTACACTGTTGGTTTTGCTGCTGATGTTCAGTTTTTTAACCGGAAGTCAGGTTGGAGAGACAGCGGTTTCTCACCGTGTTGCTCCAGGAGACACGCTTTGGCTCATTTCCCAGAGGTATAACACGACCGTTTCAGCTCTTCAAGCAGCTAATGGGCTTTCTGGTGCTACAATCTACCCCGGGCAGGTTCTTAGTGTACAGGCTGGAAACTATACAGTCCAAAGAGGGGATACTCTCTGGCTGATTGCACAGCGGCACGGAGTAAGCCTGTCTGCATTAAGGGAAGCCAACCCCGGCATAAGATCAACCAATATTTATCCGGGGCAGAGTATTAGCATTCCTGAAAGTAACTCATCTTCATCACGGGCAGGGCATAATTTTTCTCAGCAGGAAATAGACCTGCTGGCACGACTGGTCCATTCGGAAGCCGCTGGTGAGCCGTACGTCGGCCAGGTGGCGGTCGCGGCATCTGTATTAAACCGGATTAACAGTTCCATATATCCGAACACTTTAACAGGTGTTGTTTACCAGGTTGCGTATGGTTATTACCAGTATTCACCAGTTTTAGATGGAAGAATTAATCTTCCGGCCAATCAGAATGCTTACCGGGCGGTTAATGATGCCCTGGGAGGCTGGGACCCTTCAGGGAATGCCCTGGGGTTTTATAACCCACGAAAGACCAGCAATCAGTGGGTCCGGCAGCAGCCTGTTACTACTGTGATAGGGAATCATGTTTTTTTCAGGTAAAAAGATGACGATGATTAAGCTAACCGCCACGACCCATCCGGCCACAACGAGGGATGAAAACGGTTTTCCAACCCGCTTCCCGCCTGGATGAATCGGTTCGGTTGTTAAATAGCAGGAATTTCAGCTGCATGTGTGGAAGAACCCCTTGAGACAATCTTCAAGGGGGTTTTTTTCTTGGATGAGCAAACCAGACTGTATGTTAAACTTTATGGTATTGTTCAGGGTGTTGGCATGCGCTATTACATTAACAGGCAGGCTCAGCAGATCGGCGTAAAAGGCTATGTTAGAAACCTCCCCGATGGTTGTGTGGAATGTATGGTAGAAGGGGATAAAGGGCAGTTGGAGCAATTTTTATCCCTGGTTAAGAATGCCCCCCGGGGGAAAGTGGAGGATGTCGAGGCTGAACCTGTAGGGTGTGAACAACCCTTCACAAGGTTTGAGATCAGGTAACGCTTTAAAAAGCTGCTCTTGAAATAATGCTCAAGGTTAAGGGGACCGGGGTTTTCAAAGAGCAAAGTGTGTTTTTTGCCAGGCTGGTTACGTGGTGATTGTTTTTTGCTATTTGCAGGAAAAGTTGCAGGAATTTTGCCGGAAGGAAAAGAAATATATTGAACTATGGCTGCACTATTTTCAAACCTTTTTCCACTAATCTTGGAGGTACTATATGCGGTTATTCATCGTTGACGCTGAATCGAGGTTATCTTTGCTGCTTGACGATATTTGTGCTGTGCCAGAGATGGACTTGGAAACCACCTTTCTTAAATCGGGCCGGGAACTGTTTAAGTGTCTTGCAAATAATGAGCTTCCGGATATTGTTCTGCTGGACCAGGAACCCGGTTTTGAGGTCCTGGAGGGCATCAAAACGGTCAGATCATACGACCAGTCCGTTATTATTATAGTATTAATTCATAAAAATGACCTGGATTGGATGCAGGAAGCTGTGGCCCGAGGGGTCACAGATTTTATTCAAAAGCCGGTTAATCGCCTGGAATTGGAAATACGCTTAAAAAATGCCTGGCGTTTAAGGAGCAAGTCAATCAAGCAATTCCAGGCCCAATCTGCCTTAAAAGAATCCAGGCAGCAGTTGCTGGATGTTATTGACTTTCTCCCTGATGCGACTTTTGCTATCGATTTTCAAGGGCAGGTCATTGCCTGGAATCGTGCCATTGAAAAAATGGCGGGTATTTTAGGGAAAAATATCCTGGGAAGAGGGGATTATGAGTACGCCATTCCCTTTTATGGAGTTCGCAGGCCTATATTGATTGACCTGGTTTTTACATCGTATGAGGATGTCAAAATAGAATATCCCGATGTCCAAAGAGGTGAAGGCAATTCGCTAACTGCAGAAAACTTCTGTCCTAACATTGGAGAAAACGGCGCTTACCTTTGGGCCAAAGCGACTGCTTTGCATGACAGTAATGGCAATGTTATCGGTGCCATAGAATCCTTACGGGATGTGACCGAGCGCCGGCGCGCTCTGGAGACCATTAATTACCTGGCTTACTACGATTCCCTTACAGGACTGCCTAACAGGGAACTGCTTAAGGACCGGCTTAGCCAGGCCATAAACAGGGCATACCGAACCGGAAAACTGTTGGCCGTGATTCATCTGGACATCGACCGATTTAAAATGGTCAATGATGCCATCGGCTATGCCCAGGGCGATGAACTGATCAAGGATGTTTCCAGGCGCCTGGTGGAAGGTGTGCGCAGCAGTGATACGGTATCCCGGCCTGCTGGCGATGAATTTATTATCCTGATTGAAGATATAAAAACGGTTGATGATACTTTTGAGGTCATTGAAAAAGTGAATCAGCTGTTTCAAACTCCATTTGTCCTGGATGATCAGGATTTTTACATCACTGCCAGCATGGGCGTCTCCGTTTATCCTGAGGATGGGAATGAAGCAGAAATTCTACTGCGCAATGCAGATATTGCGATGTACAGTGTCAAGGAAAACGGAAGAAATAGCTATCAATTCTGTACACCTACAATGAAAACGCGCTCCCAGAAAAAAATAAAGTTGAAAAACAGCCTGCATCGGGCTTTGGATCGGGAAGAGCTTGCCTTATATTACCAGCCTCAGGTAGACATATTTACAGGAAAGATTACAGGAATGGAAGCTTTATTACGCTGGTGTCATCCTGAGCGAGGCTTGGTTAGCCCTGCGGAGTTTATCCCTCTAGCGGAAGAGACGGGCCTTATTCTACCTATTGGCGAATGGGTATTACGCCAGTCCTGTATACAGAATCGACGTTGGCAAAATGCGGGATTTCCCCCTTTTCGGGTTGCAGTGAACCTTTCAGTACGACAATTCCAGCAAAAGAATTTGGTGGGGATTGTTCATGGTATACTTCAAGAAACGGGCCTGGACCCACACTGCCTGGAGCTGGAAATCACGGAAAACATTGCTATGCATGATCCCGGTAGCGTAGAAAAAATCCTTCGGGAATTAAAAGAAATTGGTGTAACCGTTTCTATCGATGATTTCGGTACGGAGTATTCTTCTTTGAACTACTTGAAAAAGTTGCCCATAGATAAGATTAAAATAGCCAGGCCTTTTGTCCAGGGGATCCATGTCAGCGACAAAGATTCAGCCATTGTCACGGCGATAATAGTCTTGGCCCAGAGTCTGGGGTTAAACGTCATCGCAGAGGGGGTTGAAACAAAAAAACAGCTTTTGTTTTTAAGTCGCCATCTTTGTCAAGAAGGGCAGGGCTTCCTTTTTTACAAACCCATGCCAACCGGGCATGTGGAGAATATTATTTCCAGGAGGACAGGTTTTTTAACAAATAAAGATGTTTGGCTCCCCAGATAATGAACAATGCATGAATCGGTTTAACCCCATGGGCGAAAACCCGGCCTGCTATCAGCTTATACTAGCGGCAGGAACGAGTCCTATTTGACTCGAAATTATGGTATGATATAGGTGTGAAATAATTTATCAAAGGAGGAGTCAGCCATTGGATAACATGAAAGAACTTGTTAATTTTTGGAGTTATAACCATTTCAAGATCAATGCTCTAATCAGTTTGTTGATTAAAAAAGGGGTTATTACCAAGGAAGAGTACCTGGAGGAGTTTGAAAGTAAAGAACTGGATGAATCAGTCAAGGAAAACTTTATGAAGCGCCTGGAAAAAGACCTGAAGTAAGCTCCCGGGACCTGAAAACTTGATTCAGGCCGGTTTGGGAAAACAAAGGAAGGTGCTGTTTCAAGCCGGTTGTGCAGCACCTTCTTTCTGTTCTGCCTGGTTAAAGTTCCACGAAGGAAGCTTTCACAATGGGGTCGAGCCGGGAAATGGCTTCCAGGGCTTCTTCACTGACGGGGCTGTCTACCTGGAGAACCATGACGGCTTCGCCTCCCACCTTGGTTCGGCCCAGCCTCATGCTGGCAATATTCACATCTCCCAGGATATTGCCAATCTTTCCTACAACCCCTGGCTTGTCAGTATGCCTGGTAACCAGCATGTATTGTGAGGGAGCCACTTCCAGTCGGAAATCCCCGATCTGGACCAGCCGGATCCTGTTGTCTTCAAATATTGTTCCGGCAAGGGTGTGTATGCCTTCTTCTGTTTTGATATTTAACGTAACCAGGTTGCTGAAGTTGGCGCTTTTCTTCTTGCTGACCTCATTTACCTGGATTGCCCTTTGTTCGGCCAGCAATTTGGCATTGACATAATTTACGCCTCGACCCAGGATGACGCGCAGCAGGCCCGTCAACAGGGCGGTTGTCAGGGGGCGCAGGGGGTATTCTGCAATCTGGCCGCTGTAAGTGATTTCAATTTCTTCAATTCTGCCGCCAAAGACCTGGATAAAAAAACTGCCAAGGGTTTCCATGAGGGGGATAAAAGGTTTGACTTGGGCCAAAAGCTCGGGTGGCAGGGACGGTGCATTGACGGCTGTGGCCACAGGTTCCCCCTGCAGTCCCTGCAAAACCTGCTGGGCTGCCTGAAAGGAGGCTTCCACCTCTGCCTCCCGGCTGTAAGCGCTGAGTTCCGGTGTAATAAAAACTTCTTCCAGGCTCAGCAAGGGGTTGCTTTCCAGGGACATATTTTCCGTGGCATCCAGTGCTGCTCCGGCAACCTGCCCTTCCCTGATCGCCTCATACAATGCTTTTTCATCGATGAGCCCCGCATGGGAGCAGTTGACCAAAGATACGCCCCGTTTCATCTTTTGAATTTCAGCAGGCCCAATCATGGAAATGCTGGAAGGGGAGCGTGGGACATGGATAGTGATAAAGTCGGATTTTGCCAGTAACTCTTCCCAGGGGGCAATGGTAACGCCCAGTTTTTCTGCCTGCCCGGCAGAGATGAACGGGTCATAAACCAACACTTGCATGCCAAAGGCCCATGCCCGCTTTGCTACTTCGCTGCCGCTGCGTCCAAGCCCAACAATGCCCAGTGTTTTTCCGTAAAGCTCCACTCCAATAAGATTTTCCCGCTGATTTCTGCCGCTTTTCAGGCTGTAAATGGCCTGGTAGAGCCTTCGGGCTAAAAGCAGCAGCAAAGATATAGTATGCTCAGCAGTACTGATAACGCTTCTTTCCGGGATACTAAGGATGGTAATTCCTTGCTCTGTTGCCCTGTCAACATCAATACACTGGAGGTTTGCGCCGATCTTGGCTATGAGCTTAAGGTTTTCCCCGGCAGAGATAACCGCTTCGTCGACGAGGGTATCATTACTGATAATTAAAGCATGGTACTGCTGAATCATGTCCCGAAGGTTTTTGGTAGGTGCCAGGAAATCAACAGAACATTCTTCTTGTAGTTTTTTGAGCCCTTCTTCCAGAAGAGTGCCGGCCACCAGCACCTGGTATTTATATTCACTTTCCATACGTTTCTACCTCCTTGTGGTCCTGGTTGTTGTTTACACTTAATGGTGCGCCGTTCCGGCGAAGACTAAAAATCAATGGTTAACTGGGCTGCACTGTTTTTTCCGGAAGCCTTCTCTGTTAAGGTGGAAAAGATTTGTTCAACACCCCTGGTTTCAACCATCTGCTTAATTTTTTCCGGGGAAACATATTTTACAGTATAGACCTGGCTGGATTGCTGAAACACATCCTGTATGACCGGAAGTTTTAGCAAAGTTTCCTGTTTGGTCATGACCGGGAAATTGTAAAAACGATTTTGGTGTTTAAAGGGCTTGTTTCTCTCTTCCAAATACCTTTTCACCACTCCAAGGTGGTTATTTATCCGCTCTTCCTGGAAACGGTTTAGGGACAGCGATTCTTGGAGAATGATTCCATTTAGATGGTCTGCAAAAAGCGGCTCAATTTCATAGCCGATACTATTTCTCCCGCAGGCCATAGCTGCCAACATGGTGGTTCCGGTCCCAAGAAAGGGATCCAAAACCGTGTCTCCCAGTACGGAATACATATTGATCAATCGAAAAGGCAGGATAAAGGGAAAAGCTCCGCTTCGCTGGCGCAGGGTGTTTTTACCTTTACCATTCAGGACCTGCCTGCTTCCCTTGAATTCCCACAGGTCAGAAAACCAGCTGTTTCGTTCTTCCCAGAAGAGGGCACTTTCCATGCGGTTTTGTTTTTCTGCTTCCGACGAAAAAACCCTCTTGTTTCCTTTACGGAAAATAAGGATATATTCGTGCTCCAGGGTTACATAGGCACCTGCAGGAAGCATGCCAGACCCCATAAATTTATTGGGGGCATTGGTCTGTTTCCTCCACAGAACCAGGGGCAATGCATCAAAACCGAGTTCAGTGAAGTCATGCATGATGCGGGAGTGGTTGGGAAACAACTGGAATTTTCCGTTTATAGTGCGGGTCGCGTCACCTATATTGATGCAGGCGAAAGCCCCGGGCTTCATGACCCGGAAAAGCTCGGCCCAGACCCGCCTTAATTCTAGATGCATGTACTCATAAGCATGCCAGTAATCCCCTTTATCCAGGCAGTCTTTGATCCGGGGATTCAGCTGGAAAAAAAGAGCATCCCACATTTCAATCATGGGATAGGGCGGCGATGTAACCACCAGCTCAATGCTGCTATCCCTTAAATCGCTGAGATCCCGCGCGTCCTGGTAATACACCCTGTGCTCTGTAGCCATAGTTCCTCCCCTGGTGTGTATAAAGAAAAAAGATATAATTCTTATTATTTCGCGAAAAAATGTCTACATCCTTTTACCGCTTCAAGCAGGGCAGAAAATAATTTTCCTGAAACCACCATGTATTTATACCAATGCCCCATGTTTATTTATTGAAACAATCAGTTGTTTAATATATAATTTTCCTGCAAGTGATTTTTTACTGCAAAAAATTATAGTCAAGGGGGAAAGCACAGTGTTGGATTTTTATTGTGTCAAAACGTGAAGGACCTGTCAAAAAGCCAAGGCGTGGCTTACCGAGAAAAATGTTGATTATAACTACCGTGATATCGTTAAAGAACCGCCGGGAAGCGAGGAATTGTTTGACTTGGCCGGAAGGGGTGGCCTGGAGATTTCTCAACTGGTGAACAAAGGGAGTAAAACGTACAAAGATCTGGGGATTAAACTGGAAGATCTGTCGGAGCAGGAAATCGCTGAAATGCTTACCTCCAACCCCAAAGCCATGTACCGGCCGCTGCTGACCGACGGCAAGCGCCTGGTGGTGGGGTTTAAGCAGGAGCTGATGGAGGAGCTGCTGAGTTAGCGGACACTTTAATTTATAATAATCAAAAGGCCGGAAATGAATGGGATGCACAGTTCCTTAAAACGTGATTTCAACATTAATCAGTTTTAAAGTGGTCAGGGTATCACTTCATAAATTCAACCCGGCATTCCGATTATTTTTAAATTATTGTATCTGCTTCGCGGTGTGTTGAGTAATCACATCAGAGTTGAGCAGTTAATGATAATTTTAAAATGCTGCACCTTATATCAGGTGCAGTTTTTTTTGACAAATTAAGCTTTGTTTATAGGTGTCAGGCAGTGCATTTATAAGTTGTTATTCCTCAGAGTTATTTGAAAAGAAATGCTTTGGAGTCGGCTCGCGCGCTGAAATAAACCGGCTGTGCTTTAACGTAAAGTTCGACAAAATTTCATCACTAAAGACAAATAATTCAAATTGTTTTCAATGATTGGAACATTTACAATGGGTTTGGGAGGTGGACATTATGTAACCCAAATAATTGCTTAACGTCTTGGAATCAAAAATAAAGGAGGAGAAAAAATGAGCAATGAAAAGGACTTGGTGGCTTTAAAAGAGGCAATACTTGAAGGTGATGATGATATAGCAGAAGAAATTGTCAGCAAGTTATTGGCTGGTGATCTTGACCCTATCCAGATTATTGAACAGGCTGTCAAGCCGGGCCTTGATGTCGTTGGCACCAAGCTTGTAGAAGGGGAAATGTTTATCCCTGACCTAATCCTTGCTGGAGAGGCGGCCAAGAAAGCCATTGACCTGATTACGCCAAAGCTGCAAAAGAGCAAAAGAAATGGAGATCAGGGCAAGATATTGCTGGGGGTTGTGGAGGGCGATACCCACGATATTGGGAAAAATATCGTTCGGGCTATGTTGATAGCAGCAGGCTTTGAAGTGGTCGATCTGGATACCAATGTGCCTCCCGAGAAGTTCATTGAAAGCATCAAAAACAATAAACCTGATATTGTCGGCGCTTCTGCTTATACTTCTGCCACTGCAGTTGAAATCGGCAATTTAAATGAAGCATTTATTAAGGCAGGTGTAAGGGACAGTTTTAAACTGGTTATCGGGGGCGCAGGTGTTTACCGTGATGATGTGGTCCGATTTGGAGCGGATGCCTTCGGCTATGATGCTTTGGAGGCTGTACAAATATGCCAGAGGATGGTAAAGCTGGCGAAAAAAGTGTAAGGCCGGAATGGAAAACAGTGGAGAATAAAGGAGGTAAAGAAACATGGATGCTATTGAAGTCAATGAGAAATTAGAAGAGTATGGAAAAAGGCTTTCGGATCGGATTGCCAAAGATACCATGACGCCCCGTGAACGGGTTACCAAGCTGATGAATTTTGAAGAACCGGACAGACTTCCCGGGCCGACGGGACTGGCTGAATCTTTTGCAGCCAAGCACGCAGGGTTTACATTAAAAGAAGTGTGTGAAGACGCGAAGAAATTTGTTCTCTCCCAGTTGATGCTGATGGACCTGGTTGAGCAGGAATTCCCCCAGGCGGAGTATGATGTCTACAACATTGAGGCAGAAATACTGGGATGTGAACTGCTCTGGCCGGATAATGCGTTCCCGGTGATCAAGCCAGGTGGAGAAGTAGTCAAGGAAAAATCGGACCTGGATAAATTAAAAATACCCAACTTCCGTACTGATGGCAGAGGGCCTTACTGCCTGGAGGTTAATAAATTGCTTTTGGATATTGCCCCGGGTATTTTACCCTTTTATTTTTGTATCAGCCCCTTTGATATTGCATTTAAAATCCGGGGGTTTGCCCCGTTGATGAAAGACATCAAAAAAGACCCCAAATTTGCTCATGCCTTACTGGAATTCTGTACCGATGTAGCCACTGAATATACCAAAACCCTTCATGACGAACTGACACCCCTGGGTGGAGCCGAGCCGTTTATGTGGGGCGCATCCTGCGATATTCCCTTGATCGGGGAAAAAATTTATAAAGAGTATGCCCTGCCCTATGCCGCAAAAGTGATCGAGCGGAATCCGTATGCCAGCTGGGGCATTTTCCGCTTTGTTGAACACTTTGGAGATGATTGGCCGGCGTTCTGGGAATATTATATTAAAGAATCCAAATCACCCATTATTTTTATGTATGGGATGGATACTAAAATTGCCGACCTGACCATTGCCAAGGAACTGACCAGGAAATACAACCGGTTTATGATTGTAGGGACAGATGCGGAAGTCATTCGCTATGCCAGCTACGAGGAGCTGGATGAGCGGATTAAACGGCATATCCGGTGTACCGCTCCTGGCGGTGGTGCCGCCCCGGTGAAGCTGGACACGGTTCCGGCTGATACGCCTGTAGAACGTTTCAGGTACATTGTGAAAAAAGTAAAAGAGTACGGTCAATATCCTATCGATGTTGATGCGTTGCAGCCTGTTGAGGCCGTTTTTGACAACGAAGCCCGGCCTGGTTATCTTCAGGGGAAGCGCAAGCGGAAAGTTTATTAATCTGGGGAATTCCCGGGGATGGCCCTTCCCCGGGAATTTTATTTCTGCTTGGAAAAAAAGATTGAACACTGGATGTTAAACAAAGGAGTGCTTTAGCTAATGGGAGCTATCATTTTACTGCTTGCTGTATACGTGTTTTTTGTCAATGCCATGTATCTTGCAGGTAAGGCGGATGCCAAAGGAACCGGTGCAGCAAATATTCTTGTAGGAATTATAATGGGCATTGTGGCGCTTTATTTTGGGTTCACCAATACAGATTTGGTTTCGTTAACCATATGCAGCTTATCCTTATCATTTACCCTGTTTTATCTTCTCCTGGGCTGGGGGCTTGTCAGAAATCACGATTTAAAAGAGGTGGGCTATTACTCTTTATACGCCGGGGGATGGTGTTTGCTTTGTTCCGGGTATTTTTTTGCTTCCATTGACTGGCGTTTTGGCGGACTGGCAGCGCTATGGGGCGTTTTGTTTCTTTCTGTGTACGGGTTGCTTGTAGTCGGCAAGTTATGGGCCAGGTTTGTTTCCTGGTTGTTGGTGGGAGAAAGTCTTGTCATGTTGGCCGTCGTATTTTTAATGGTAACCGGTGCCTGGTAGCCAGTTAGGAACTATTAAGGTTTCATGACCAAGCGAAGCCAAAAAAGGAGTCTTGTAATGATGTTACGTTTTGAGGCAAAGCAGAAGGCTTTTAAAATTCACAATACATGGATTGGGGGAGAAATGGGAGAACGGCCTACAGTGTTGGTAGGTAGCATCTTTCAGAAAAAGCACTTTATTGTCAAAGATGCCAGCAAGGGGACTTTTGATGCTAAAAAGGCCAGAGAACTCCTTCAGGTGGAAGAAGAATGCTCCCTGATGACCGGCAATCCGCGGATGATTGATATCGTAGCGGAAACCATTGAGGCCATGACGCGTTATATCAGCTTTATTGTGGAACATTGTGATGTGCCTTTTTTCGTTGACTCTCCCCTGGCCCGGGTTCGGCTTGCGGCCATGCGGTTTTGTGCAGAAAACAAGATTATGGACCGGGCGATTTACAACACCATTGAACCTCATGGAACACCCGAGGAACTGGACCAGCTTAAGGATTTGAAAGTGAAAAGCGCTGTGCTCATGGGCTGTAGTTCCCAGCATGTTAAACCCAAAGACCGACTTACCCTAATTGGTGGGTCCAGCAGTGAAAAAGGCTTAATCGGCCTTGCCCTGGATTCCGGTGTAGAAAACATTTTAGTTGATGCCGGTGTGCTGGACCTTCCCAGCAGCAGTTGGACGGCTCAAGCTATCATGGATATTAAAAATGAAACGGGATACCCTGCAGGATGTGCCCCCAGTAATGCCCTTTATACTTGGCTGCGCAATAAAAAATTGGGTTCACCGGAAATGGAAGCTTGCGGTGGTGGGGTGTTGTCTTTACCTGTTTTCGCTGGAAGCGATTTTATCTTTTACGGGCCAATTCAGCATGCCAGGTGGGTTTTTCCTGCCATTGCCCTGGTTGATGCGATGCTTGCTTATGGTGCCAAGTTAAACCGCGTTAAGCCGGCATCCAGGGAACATCCGTTGTATAAATTTATTAGCAAATCATGAAGACAAGGGGAGTCGATGGAATGAATTGCCAGGTTGTTTTTGAACCTTCAGGCAAAAAAACCAGCGTTTTGCTCGGTTCCAGCTTACTGGAAGCGGCCAGAAAGGCGGGGATTCAACTTGAATCTCCTTGTGCAGGAAAAGGGCAGTGCGGGAAGTGCCTGGTACAGATTAAGAATGGAAATCCAGGCAGACCGGGTGAACAGGAAAAGAAAACTCTAGATCAGGAGAAACTTGAAGGCCATTTCAGGTTGGCCTGCTCAACGGTGGTAAAAGATAACCTGGTCGTATCGATTCCCTTCTCTTCTTTGCAGCACATCCAAAAATTATCCATTCTGGCAAAAGAAAAAAAGGTGCCTGTAAATCCATCTGTGCAAAAGATTGCCCTGCAATTAAAGGACTGCTCCAGGCAGGAGAAAAAATCCGTAGAGAGGTATCTGCTTGATTGTTTGTCCATGGCCCGTTCAATTACAGCGCCCTGTTTTGATTTCGGGATCCTGTCATATATGGAGCAGATTCAGGTAAGCCCGGAGCAGCAGAAGGATGATGCCTTTGTAACGTTAACGATTTACAAGGATCGGGAGGTATGTGGCCTGGAAGCGGGAGATACCTCCTGCAAATGCCTGGGGGCAGCCATTGATCTTGGTACAACAAAGATTGCCTGTTACCTGGTAGACTTAATAACAGGGAAGGAAATTGCTGCCCTGGGTACTATGAACCCCCAGATCCTGCTAGGGGAAGATATCGTAACCCGGCTTACTGCGTCGCTGCATGAGCCCGGCGCTGCAGCCAAACTTCAGGAGCTGGTGATTTCCTGCATCAATGAATTGCTTGACAATCTCTGTCAGGGGGCAGGTTATACAACCGGGGATCTTTATGAAGTTGTCATTGTGGGGAACTCAGCCATTCATCACCTGCTTCTAGGCTTGCCGGTAAAAAGCTTGGCTTTGTTTCCATTTATTCCCTTAACTTCCCGCAGTTTGGCGATCAAAGCAAGGGAACTGGGCATCAAGATTGCTCCAAGTGGGTATCTATATCTGCCTCCCCTGGTTGCCAGTTATATTGGGTCGGATCATGCGGCGGCGCTGCTTGCTCTAAACTTTTCTCCACAAGCCCAAGGCACTCTCTGGGTGGATATCGGGACAAATACGGAGATCACCTTGGCTTATGGAGGGAAGGCATTCTGTTGCTCCTGTGCTTCGGGCCCGGCTATGGAAGGAATGCAGATTAAACACGGTATGCGGGCGGCAGCAGGGGCAATCGAGAAAGTTACCATGGAGCAGGGATACATCCATTGTTCAACGATTGATCGAGTGGCTCCCCTTGGTTTATGCGGAAGCGGCATCATCGACCTGGTAGCGGAGCTGCAACGACATTCTTTAATAAATGAAAGGGGCATCCTCCAGCGGGGAGCTTCCGGGGTGCGAAAGGCACCCGGCCAGAAATATCTGGAGGTTGTTGTGGTTCCGAAAGGACAATCGGGTATTCATGAAGATATAGTGGTAACCCAGAAAGATATAGAGGCGATTCAGCTATCCAAAAGTGCCATAGCGACAGGAATTGAATTGTTATGCCGGCAGGCCGGGCTGAAACCGAAGGGGATCCAAAAAATTTACTTGGCAGGCAATTTTGGTTCGTTTATTCACCTGGCCAGTGCGGTAAAAATTGGCCTGCTTCCGGATTTGCCGGAAAACAAATATATCAAGGTCGGAAATGCCGCCGGGGAAGGGGCAAAAGTTTTAGTCAAATCCGAAAAGCATAAAAGGAAAATTGAAAAAATGGTGAATGAATTGAAGTATATTGAGCTAGTGCAGGATAAGTCTTTTTCCGGAATATTTGCAAAAAATATTATGTTCCCTTAAGAACAAAAATAGATTATAATGAATTTAGTCCCGTTGTGAACATTGGTTTACAAGAAAGGTTCAGAAGGGGAAAATGATGAACATTAAAATTATCGCCTGTGAAGTGCTTCGAGACGAACTTCTTGCTGTTTCTCCCCGAGGTATTTCTATTAAATTCATGAGCTTTCATCTTCACAATTATCCTGACTTGCTCAGGTCCGAACTTCAGTCAGAAATAAATCGCTCCACAGAATATAACTGCATCATCCTTTGCTATGGCAACTGTGGCAGGGGAATCATCGGGTTACAGGTTCCTGATTGCACCCTGGTTGTCCCCCGGGTTAACGACTGCATCCACCTGATGTTCGGTTGTTCCGCTGACTACCACCGGGAGCGCAAAAAGGAGCCGGGCACCTTCTACCTGACGAAAGGCTGGATTGAAAGGGGGAGCGATGCTGTAAAAGATTATGAAAAAATGTGTGCCCGTTATGGTGATCGAAAAGCAAAGCTGGTTACCAGGGAAACATACAAGCACTACAAAAGGGTTGCTCTGATCGATAACGGCTCATATACCGCCAGTGATTACCTAGCTTATGCAGAAGCCCTTGCTTCTTTCATCAATGCAGATTCTTTGGAAATACTCCCCGGTTCATTAACCATGTTTTATAAAATGGTACATGGTGATTGGGATGACAGTTTCAGGATACTGGAGCGCTTTACGACGGTTATGCCGGATGATTATATATCCAATGTTGGAACACATCGGAGGTGCTAACGGGTGTTAAATGGTTTAAGCGAGGCCATTGTGAGTGGAGATCTCGGGCAAACAGAAAGAATTTTTAATCAACTGCTGCACAGCAGGGTTCCGGTGGAAACCATTATTTCCCGTGGAATTATCGTTGGAATGAATTTGGTCAATGAAAAGTTCCAAAGTCATGAATTCTCTATTGCAGATGTTATTTCTTCAGGAGAAGCGGTAAAAATTGTGCTGGAAAAAGTGAAGAAATTGCCTGCATACTGTAAAAAAGCTGTGAAAGGTAAAGCAGTTATTGGGACCGTAGAGGGGGATGTTCACAGCATTGGAAAAAACTTGGTTGCTCTGGCACTGGAAATCAAGGGAATAGAAGTAATTGACCTGGGGGTTGATGTTACACCAGAACGATTCATTAAAGCTGTAATAAAACATACTCCCCAATTTGTGTGCATGTCCTGCCTGCTCTCAGTCACCATGTTTAAAATGAAGGAAACGATTATGGCTATTGAAGAAGCAGGACTGCGGGACCAGGTGAAAGTAATTATCGGGGGGACTTCTGTAACGGAGCAATTTGCTACAGAAATTGGCGCCGATGTTTACCTTGAAAATGGCCTGGAAATTGGAGTAAAAGCTTGTGAGTTGTTAGAATCCTGGGATTACAATGAGGCAGCAAGCAGCCGGGCTGTATTTTGGCAAAAAATTGCTGATGAAATGATCCTGGAACAGGCGGGTCGTGCCTTCTATGAACAGACGGGGGTGAACATTCTTATAGATAGCAGGCAAAATCCTGAATTGTTGGAAGGCATGGATGAAAGGCATCAGGAAAAGACCTGGGAGAATGTTCTGGCAGTTCTGAAGGGGCAGGAACAGGAAGTGCTTGATATTTTCAGCCGGGATGACCTGGAAATTCTGCTGTTACGTACCCAGGACGACATGTATAAAGTGTATTACCCGATACTTTTCAAAAAGTACCTTTTGGGGTGGATTGTAACAGAGCCATTTTCTCTCCAAGCTGTGGAGTCTGTACAATTGCCCTCCATGATGAGGATGCTCTGCCTGGTTGGAGAAAATATTAGTTCTCGTTATAAAATTGAAGTTCTGGAAAAACAGCTAAGCCAAAACAAAGAAAAAATGCTGGAAGCCCTGGATTTACAGGAGGAACTAAAAATTGATCTCCACGAGGCAACCCTAAACCGACTGCAATGTCAGACAAACCCCCACTTCCTGTTTAACTCACTTAATATTGGTGCCCGCCTTGCTTTTCTGGAAAATGCTGCGAAAACAGAACACTTTCTATACACCTTGTCTGGGCTGTTAAGGTATACATTAAAAAACATTAAAAAAGCGGTTACAGTGGGCGAAGAGATGAACATCATCAAAGATTATTTGGAAATACAGCAATTGCGATTTCAAGACAGGTTAACCGTAGCATATGAGATTAATGAACATTTGCTGGAAGCAATGATACCCTGCATGGCCCTGCAGCCCCTGGTAGAAAACGCTATCGTCCATGGGATGGAGCCATGCGAACAACAAGTTATGCTGAAAATAACACTTCAGAAAAATGACCCTGGAGTTCTTTTTATGGTTGAGGATAATGGAAAGGGGATTGACTACAAGCAGATGGAGGAAATCACCCGGTTTAAGATAAACCGATCATGGCAGGGTCATTCAACCGGTCTGGGCTTATCAAATGTGCAGCAGCGCCTGCAGCTTTTTTTTGGCTCAGACTGTGGGTTGCAAATAACAAATAAAGAAAACGGAGGAACCCGTGCCAGTGTGTATTTTCGTTTAATTGCTTCCAGTTTAGCGGCATTTGAACAAGACAACGAGCAAGCATTCACAATAAACTATACTGGCGATCCCGACAAGGGGATAAGTAAATGTATAAATTGATGATCGTTGATGATGAACCCCTGGAGAGGCAGTTCATCAGGGAGGTTGTAAAAGATGTTCAAAAAATAGCTTTTATCTCTGAAGCAAGTAATGGCAAGGAAGCGGTTAAAAAAGCATTTATCGAGAAACCGGATATCATTTTCATGGATATCAAACTTCCGGTGATGAATGGTATTGAAGCCAGCGTAACCATTAAGGAGGGACTGCCATACACAAAAATTGTGATTATATCGGCCTACGATGATCACTTGTATATCAAAGAAGCTTTTCAATTGGGAGCAAAAAATTACCTGTTAAAACCTGTCCAGAAGGAAGAGTATAGGAAAATTACTGATAAACTTGTATTGGAACTGGACCGGGAAAGGATGAGGCTCAATAAAGCCGAACAGTTAACAGGATTGGCACAAGAAATGATGCCCTATGTAAAATTGGGATTTATCATGGAGTTGTTAAGTGGCACCATTTCTTCCCTGGAAGAACTCCAGGATAGATCAGCTTTTCTTAATATTGAACGACTTCCCGAGATAGCCCTGGTTGTAGATATCGATAACTTCCAGAAATTATCTTTTCAAAAAACAGAATTGCAAAAACAGTTGTTAAAGCAGCAGATATTGCAGTCCATCAATGAATCTATCCAGGAACAGCGCTACACGTTTTGTACTCCTCTTATCGGTGATCTGTTCATTGTTTTTATGGGTTTTCAAGAAAGTGAGTTGGAAGCAAAAAAAAAGGCTGCGAATAATTTGGCTTATAAGATCCACAGGGATGTTTTAGCAAAGCGCCTGCCTTTGACTGTTTCTGTGGGGATTGGCAGAGTATGCAATCCTCTATGTATCGTCACTTCTTACCAAGAGGCTTTAAACTCTCTCGAAAACCGGCTGATTAGCGGAGGAAACCAGGTAATTCATATCGATGATGTGCAGCCTGCTCATAGCAGCACCTGGTTATACCCCAAGTTAATTCATAGTGAATTAAAACGCAGCCTGCGAATTGGAGACCGGGACAACTGCTGTTACTACCTGGAAATTTTGCTGGAACGCATTACGATCCACCATGATGAACAGCATGATTTAGTCAAGAACATGATCATGGAACTGCTCCTTGGCTTATCCAGGGAAGCGATAAGCGCAACAGGGAGCAGTTCGTTGCCTTTGGAAAAAAATTATATCGAGAATTGGAGCCAGGAAATCAATAAAATTACCCAATATTCCCAATTAAAGGAGTGGTTAACCCAAAAAGTTAGTGAACTGGCTGTGTATGTTGATGAAAGCAGGAACCAACAGCAAGCAATGCTGTTTAACAAGGCAAAAGCATACTTAAAGTCCAATTATTCCCGGGACATTTCCCTGGAAGATGCAGCAAATCATGTCTATTTAAGTCCCTCTTATTTTTGCAGGTTGTTTAAACAGTGTGTTGGGCAAACTTTTAAGGATTACTTGACACAGTTGAGGCTGACTGAAGCCAAGCGCCTAATGTTGCAACCAGGGCTGTCCATCCAGGATATTGCCAAGAACGTTGGCTATCAGGATGCAAGGTACTTCAGTTATGTATTTAAGAAGCATGAAGGACTGTCACCCAGCAATTACCAGCGCAAAGTCCGGGTTTAACCAATAAACCCGGTTGCCAGGGGGTTATTTTTTTACCATGTTTTGAAGAATGCCGGCGCCTAAACTGGACAGTCCCAGGTCCTCCAGCTCCTGTTCCAGGGAAACAGCATCACCATAACCGGCAATATACCCGTTTACCCGTGCAGCCGAGGTGGAATTGACAATATCCTGGAAATGAGGATATATTTTTTCATATTCCCCAATAAGGCGGGGGATATTTTGCAGGTAATATTTCTGGTGATAGTCTTCTGCTGGATAAAATATTGAAAGGGGAACCAGTTTCGTTTTAACAGATTTTTTGCGCTTTTGCTCCAGGGCTGCTTTGCTGTTCCAGGCGAACTCCTCCTGTTCCTGGTGATGGTAAAAGAGAATGTTCATATACTGCCTGGAAAAGGGCTGCCTGAAAGGGTTGTGACTTGTCCAGAATATCTCTAACAACTCTTGATAGGAAATAAGAGCGGGATCATAATCTATCTGCAACGCTTCTGTGTGGTCGCCCATCTGACGGTAGGTGGGATCTTCTTTGTCCCCTCCCGCATATCCAACACGGGTGCGAACGACTCCTTTTAACTGCCCGAACCGGGCATCGGGACCCCAAAATCAACCTAAAGCAAAGGTGGCTGTTTCCAGGTTTTCAGCAGTATGTTGATCGATGAAGGGAATTTGTGGTTTAACCAAATCTTTCTGAGACATGTTTTTCTCCTCCTTGGCCAAGGGTTTTTCCTTCAGGCCTGAATTCTGCCCGAAATTCTCCCCTGCCGGGCTGCATCCCAACAAAATAAGAAGCAATAAAGAGCAGAGAAGAAGGGCAGTCCCTTTACATATTATTGACCTTGTGATAAAAAAACCGTGCATGTTTTTCTCCTGGCAAAAGATCTAAATCATCTTTCAGGTTATATTATATCTTAAATAATAAGAATTGTCACTGGCAAGAGGAAAAATAATGTGATAAACTAGCAAAAAGCAGGCAGTTCGAGGAGTAATAAGGGTAATTAATCGAACTGTCAGGCTTGCACAAGCAAGACTCCTGGGTTATAATACTGGTAGAAATGCACCCGTAGCTCAGGGGATAGAGCACCGGATTCCTAATCCGGGTGTCGCAGGTTCGAATCCTGCCGGGTGCACCATAATAGCAATAAAACCGCCCAGGTTGCCGGCATTTTGCCGCTGGGCGGTTTTAGTTACTACAAGTAAAACAGATAATATGCTATAATAATTGTAATTGCTCAAAGCTAAATAAAAGTGCTATATAAAAGCGGAGCTTTGGGGAAGGTTCTGGCGCTTCCTGGGCAAAGCGAAGGACCAAATGGGAAAGAGTCGAACCGTTATCATACTTCGCGGAATGTGGCGTTATTATGGGCTCAGCAATTACTAATTGTTTTAGGTTCAATAAAGATGAAGGTGGTGTAGTTTAGTGGATCATTTAGTCGTCTCTTTGGAATTACCCCGTGACTTGCTGGGAGCTTTAGACGTTCCCCAGGAACAATTAAAGGATCGACTGCAAACCTTGATTGCTGTTGCTTTGGTTCAGGAAGGGAAGATATCTACAGGCAAAGGAGCCGAAGTGCTGGGAGTATCCAAGCTGGAATTTATTAAATTACTGTCAAGGCATGGTATAAACTATTTCACTGAATCTCAGGAAGAACTGGATACAGAAGTAGAAACACTAAAAAGGCTCTTGCAAGAGGAACAGTTGTGATTGTTGTAGCAAATGCCGGCCCTTTGATAGCTTTAGCACAAATCGAACATCTCCATCTTTTGCCGCAATTGTTTGGTAATATCAAAATACCTGTGGCTATAGAGAATGAGGTAGTATCTTTTAAAGTCGACCGTCCAGGTGCTAAGGCTGTGAATGAAGCAGAATGGATTCAAGTTATCTCTGTTCAAAACCAAGCTGTTGTGCAACTTTTACGGGAGCGCTTGGATATGGGTGAAAGTGAAGCAGTAGCATTAGCTATTGAATTAAAGGCAGACTTGCTGTTAATAGATGAAGCTCGAGGAAGGCGAGTGGCAGAAACCCAGGGGCTTAATAAAGCAGGCACGATTGGAGCGTTAATCATGGCCAAACGTCTGGGATTTATCCAATCAGTGAGGCCTTTGCTGGATAAGCTTCTTGTTTGTGGTTTTAGAATGGATCAAAAACTATACCGGCATGCTTGTCAATTAGCTGGAGAAGAAGCATAGTTATACTGAAGAATAAACCTTTGAACTTATGTATCCAAAATGAATATAGCACCGGATTCCTAATCCGGGTGTCGCAGGTTCGAATCCTGCCGGGTGCACCATAATAGCAATAAAACCGCCCAGGTTGTCGGCATTTTGCCGCTGGGCGGTTTTTTACTGGAACGGGTTTGCTCCCTGGAATTAGGGATCGTCATCCGGCTTTATAGCACTTTTTCCAGCAGACGTTCCAGGGTTGGTTCGCCGATTTCCTGCAGCTCGTAGCGGACCCGGACTGCGGGCTTGTTCAGCTTGACAATCCTCCGCAGGTCTATAGGGGTGGCGATAACGACCAGGTCAGCGTCGGAGCTGTTGATGGTGTTTTCCAGATCCTGCATCTGCTTTTTGCCGTAACCCATGGCCGGCAGCAGATTTCCGATATGGGAGTACTTTTCGTAAGTTTCCTTGATTGTGTCGACAGCAAAGGGGCGGGGGTCGACCATTTCTGCGGCACCATACTTCCTGGCGGCGATAACCCCGGCTCCGTAGAGCATTTCACCGTGGGTCAGGGTGGGGCCGTCTTCGATGACCAGCACGCGCTTGCCGCGAACCTGCTCCCCGTCTTCAATGAAGATGGGCGATGCGGCTTCAATGAGCATGGCTTCCGGGTTGATCTCCAGGGCATTCTGCCGTACTTCTTCAACGCCGCTGGAGTCGGCTGTTTCCACTTTATTGATCACGACACCGTCAGCTAAGCGCAGGTTTGCCTCTCCAGGATGGTAGTTCAGTTCATGCCCCGGGCGGTGCGGATCCACCAGGGTGATATAAACGTCTGTATCATAAAAGGAAATATCATTGTTTCCCCCATCCCAGACAATGACGTCGGCTTCTTTTTCCGCCTCGGCGAGGATTTTACCATAGTCCACCCCGGCATAGACAATAACGCCCCGGTCGATATGGGGTTCATATTCTTCTCGCTCTTCAATGGTACACTGGTGGCGATCCATGTCATCATAACTGGCAAAGCGCTGGCACACCTGCTGTGTCAAATCGCCATAGGGCATCGGATGGCGAATGGCCACCACCTTTTTGCCCCGGGCTTTCAGGATGTCGCAGACCCTGCGGGTCGTCTGGCTTTTGCCGACCCCTGTACGTACGGCGGTAACAGCGACTACCGGTTTTTTTGATTTGAGCTGTGTTGTTTGCTGTCCCATCAGCCGAAAGTCGGCTCCTGCCACCATAACCATGGAAGCTTTGGACATCACATAATTATGTGATACATCGCTATAGGCGAAAACAACCTGGTCCACTTGGTGTTTTTTGATCAACTCCACCAGGTCCTCTTCAGCATGGATCGGTATTCCTTCCGGGTAAAGCTTTCCAGCCAGTTCTGCGGGGTATTCTCTTCCCTCAATATCGGGGATTTGAGTTGCGGTAAACGCGACCACTTTGTAGCGCTGGTTGTCCCGGAAATAGACGTTGAAATTGTGAAAATCGCGGCCTGCTGCCCCCATGATAATTACCTTCTGTGGTTCCATTAGTGCTTGCCTCCCGAATGATTATTTTGTAGGTTGTTCAGTTTAGGGTAGTTTTCGCTACTTTTCTGGCATTTCCTGCCGAGAGGAAGGGAAATTGTCCAGCTATAAGGGCTAAAAAAAGATGCAGGGGTAGTTTCCCCTATTGGGCGATATAAAAACCGGTTAAAGGAAAAGCGGTTTTGGCTGACTCTTATCTTATCCCCAACATCCGTCTGCTGCACTTATTGCCAGTATACCCGGGGTGCCCTGTGTTCCAGGCAGGGCAGTTCCTGGCGCACTTTTCTCACCCGCTCCCGTTCTACTGTTCCCATGGTGACTCCCTCTTGTTCCGGTGAGCGGGTAACTACAGTGCCCCAGGGGTCTACAATCATGGAGTTGCCCAAGCTTTGGTATGCCGGGGGATGGGTTCCGACCTGGTTGGGCGCGATGATATAGACCTGGTTTTCAATGGCCCTGGCCCGGAGCAGGGGCTCCCAGTGGTCTTTGCCGGTAAAGAGGGCAAAGGCTGAAGGGACAAAAATGAACTCCGCCCCTTTTAAAGTCAGTGTGCGATATAGTTCGGGGAAGCGAAGGTCGTAGCAGATGCTCATTCCCCAGCTTCCATCAGGGGTTTCAGCCACTATCGCCTCCTCTCCTGGCAGGGTCACCTTTGATTCCAGAAAACGCAAACGCCCCGGTATTTCCACGTCAAAGAGATGCACTTTGCGATAGTAAGCTAACAGGGAGCCGTCCGGCCCGAACAGTGAAGAGGTGTTATAGCACATACCCTCCTTGGGTGATGTTTCCAGGAAAGTTCCGCCCAGCAAATAGATGCGGTGTTCTGCTGCTTTTTTGCTCATGCGCGCTGGTAGATCACCATGTTCTAATGAGTGAGTATGGTTCATTTTTTCTTTGTTGGGGCCCAGGAAATGAAAGTATTCCGGCAGTGCCACCAGTTGGGCCCCCTGCCTTGCTGCCTGGTCGATATAGTCCAGTGCTTTGCTTATGTTTTTGTCCTCTTCTTGCTGGGCGTTCATCTGCACCAGTGCAATTTTCATCAATAATCAACCTCACTTCCCTGCTGTTTGCTGGGCAAAAAAAACCAGGCGCCTCCTCTTAGGAAAGCAGCCTGGTCTGGTTTGGTACGCCCGCAGGGATTCGAACCCCGACTTCAGGCTCCGGAGGCCTGCGTGATATCCCTTTCACCACGGGCGCATGTTGGTAAATAATTATCATTTATACTGATCAACATAATATCATTTTGCATCTTGAAAGTCAAATCAAACAATTATCTGCTCAGGATGATCAGTGGTTAAGCAAGGGCGAAATAGGAAGCTCTGGCGTTTTCCTGCTTCGACGGGTACTGCCAAAAAAAGGCCTGGTCAATTGAAGATTCTTTTATAAAAAAGAGGCTTCCAGGAAAAAATACTCAGGGAAAGATGCTATTGAAAGGACAAAAATTTGTCTTAATGATTGTCCATTACTTTTTATTTATGCTGAGCATTCCGGGTCGGGTGCAAAACACGATGTGCTGCCTGGCTGTTCAGCCGGGGGGAGGCGGGTCAACCAGGGGCATGAAAAAAAAAGCTGCTTATTTTTTCTTGGCCTATCTGTTCCTGCTGAATATATTGTCAGGTGAGGCAAATGCCGGGGGAAGGGAGCAGGAATTCCAGGATGAAGGCCCCAGGGTGGTTATCCTGGTTCTGGACCGTCTGATGCTGGATGATTTGCTGGCCTACTCAGGTCCGGTCTTGCAATCTATCCTTGAAAAAAGCGCTTCAGGGCTAATGAATGTAAATACTGCTGGAGCTCCTGGTACGGACAGCGGTTACCTGTCCATGGGGGCAGGGGCAAAACTAACTGGAAACTGGGCTGCAGGCAGGGCATACAACCGGGAGGAAATGCTTGATGACCTGCAGGCTGCAGCTGTTTACCGGCGGCATACAGGAACAGAAAATGTGCCGGAAGGAGCAATCATTCATCTTTATGCAGAGAGCCTGAGCCAGCTAAATGAAAAACGCCCTTATCCGTTTTATATTGGCATAGCAGGGGAAGCTTTGAAAGCCGAAGGACTAAATGCAGCAGTGCTGGGCAATGCTGACATCGACGGCGATGGACGTCACGGGGTCCTGTTGGCTATGGATGCGGCAGGCGCTGTTGGTTTTGGCGATGTCAGCAAGGCCCTGCTGCGTAAGGATCCCGAATTCCCTTATGGAGCCCGCAGTGATGCCGGAAAGTACAGTCAAATATTCGGGCAGGTTTACGAACAGAGCCGGCTCATTGTTGTAGACTGGGGTGACACAAAGCGGATTGATGCTTACCTGCCTCATTTGTCCCTGGACAGGAGGGGGGGATTGCTGGAAGAAACTTTGCAGGAGCTGGATCTCTTTCTTGGTGAAATGATGGGCTATTTTACCCCGGAAACCCGGATGTTGATCGTTACGCCTTCGCCTCCAGATAGTGCTGCTTCGGGGGGGATCCGGCTGGTCCCGGTCATCTTTTATAATCCCGGTCAGCAGGAGCCTGGCATACTGACCAGTGCGACAACAATGCGGTGGGGCATTGTCACTTCCCTGGATGTGGTCCCTACGGCGCTATCTATCCTGGAGTTGGATGCTCCCGCTTTTCTCTGGGGCGCTCCCCTGGCAGTTGAAGCTGCAAAAGAGCCCCTGGTTGCCCTTGATGAAATTTCCCGGGATACCCACCGGGTTTTCAGGCAGCGGACCCCAATCATCAGGGGATATATCCTGGCCCAGATCGTTTTATTATCAATAGGGTTTTGTAGTTTATTCAGCACACACAGGTTCTTTGCCAGGGCCCTGTATGGCCTTTACGCCCTGCTGGGCTTTCCCCTGGCAGTTCTTTTGGCCCCTGCTTTTCCCTTTTTTCCTGCCCGCTCCCTTTACCTGAATACAGGTTTTTTGCTGCTCACAACCCTGGTTATTGTTGTTTTGTCTTTTCGTTTGTTCTCACGGCGGCTATTTCGTTTATGTTTCCTGGCTCTGCTGACTTTTTTTGCCCTGGTTGCAGATCTTCTCACGGGGGCTGCATTAATCAGCCATTCCTTTCTGGGCTATGATCCTATCGCCGGTGCCCGTTTTTACGGTATAGGTAACGAATACATGGGGGTTTTGGTGGGAGCCTTTCTGTTTGGTTATCTTGCCCTGGTGTATGGGATTAAACAAGAAAGGCAGGGCCATTTCAAGGAAGGCGAACAGTTTACGTCCCAGGGGATGTTTTTCCCTTACAAAGTCAATTACTACTTCTGGGTCTTGTTTTGCATTTTGGGTTTACTGCTGATTTTCCTCATGGCCTCACCGCAATATGGGGCCAATTTCGGGGGTGCTATTACCTGTGGGGTTGCTATTGGATTTGTTGCGGCAGCTCTTTATCCCCGGGGATGCCCTTTTGTTCTTTTGCCAGGAAAACCGGGAGTAAAATATGGGTGGATTATATTACTTTTTATTGGGGGCACAGGTGTATTTTTGTATCTTTTGAATGTTACGCTGCATGGTGAAGCTATCTCTCACCTGGGAAGGACCTGGGAGCTGGTCCAGGTTGGCGGATGGGAAGAGCTGGAAAACGTAATCAGGCGAAAAGCGGAAACGAATCTACGGCTTTTGCGCTATTCGATTTGGAGCAGGATCTTTCTTTTCCTGGTTGCCGTACTGACAATTTTAACTTTTTACCCGGCAGGATTAATGAAAAAAATATTTGGCCGTCACCCATTTTTCAGGGTAGCATTGGGAGGTATTATTGCTGGTGGCATCACGGCACTGCTGGCGAATGATTCCGGCGTGGTTGCAGCAGCGACTACGATGCTCTATGGTGTAGTTCCGCTGTTTCTGTTAGAAAAGGACTAATTTTTTTCTTTTTGCAGGAGATCCAAACTCTTACATGGAAATATAGTGAACTGGAACCTCAGGATGTGGTAGGTAGAGGGAGAAGAGGTAGGGAGAAAAAGAGCATTATTTCGAAGAGCATCTTTTTAATGAAAGGAATGGATGGGTTGGATTCACTACAAAGCAAAAAACTGACGGGAAATATTCAGGCCCACCTTTTCCCGACAAAAAAGTTTAAGACGGTACTGATTACAGTATTTATTCAGCAGGCCCTGGAAAAAGACTCAGCGGCCAAAACGGCTTTATTACCAGCTGTTTTGGAGCGGGGCACCAGCAATTACCCCACGTTTATGGACCTGAAAAGGGAACTGGAAATGCTTTACGGGGCCTCCCTGGGTTCGGATGTGGTAAAAAAAGGCGAGCGCCAGGTTGTTTCATTTTCCCTGGAAGTGGTTCATGATCGTTTTACCCCGGGAGAGCAGTTATTCAAAGAAGGACTTTCGATCTTGAAAAGTGTTTTGACAGACCCGCTTCTGGATAACGGGTCTTTTAAGCAAGAGTATGTTGAACAGGAAAAGGACCAGTTAAGGAAGGAGATCGAGGGCCTGATCAACGATAAAGTTAGTTATGCCCTGGAGCGCTGCGTCCAGGAAATGTGCAAGCAAGAGCGTTACGGGATATACAAGTATGGCGATGCGGAAACACTCAAAGTGGTTTCCCCGCGGGAACTTTACAGTTATTACCAGGAGCTTTTTAGGCGGAGTCCTGTAGATGTATTTGTGGTGGGTGACTTTGAGCCGGAAGAAGCTTTTCGGTTACTGGAACAATCCCTTGTTTTTTCCCGCTCTTCAACATCATCATCGCTTCCATTTATCGAACAAAATCATTTTCGAAAAGAACCGCTCCAGCATGTGGAAAAGCTTCCTGTAAACCAGGCTAAATTAACCCTGGGTTACCGTGTAAATACAGTTTACCAGGATGAAGATTACCCGGCCATGATGTTTTACAACGGGATCCTGGGCGGTTTTCCCCATTCCAAGCTGTTCCAAAATGTTCGGGAAAAGGCCAGCCTGGCCTATTATGCTTTTTCCCGGCTGGATAAGCTAAAAGGAATCCAGTTGATTGGCTCGGGCATAGAGGTAGATAATTACCAGAAAGCGCTGGATATCATCCAGGAGCAGGTGGATTCGCTCAAACAGGGGAAAATCACCAGCGATGAACTGGAGAATACCCGCAGAGGCCTGATTAATCAACTTAAGGTGATCGCAGACAGTCCTTTTGCCCTGGTCAATTACTTTCTGGATGCCCTGGTTGGGCAGCGCCGTGGGAATGTGGAAGATTTAATCGGGGAAATTGAACGGGTCCAGGCAAAGGATGTTGTTGAGGCAGCTCAAAAAGTCAGCCTGGACACCATCTACTTTCTCAGGCCTGTTAATGGAGAAGGAGGTCGAAACAACTCATGAAATGGCAGATAAAAGAGAATCAAACTATCCAGGAAAAAGTATTTGTTGCCGATCTTTCTCCCGGCCCGGCCCTGTATGTTTTACCCCGGGAAGGGTTTAACAAAAAGTATGCAATTTTTTCCACCCGGTTTGGTTCGATAGATAACTGCTTTATGGTGAAGCAAAACGGTGAAAAGAAAAAAGTTTCGGTGCCCGATGGGGTGGCCCATTTCCTGGAGCACAAACTGTTTGATAATGAGGATGGCAATATTTTTGACCGGTTTGCCGAATATGGTGCCTCTCCCAACGCTTTTACCACTTTTACGCATACCACGTACTTGTTCTCCTGCACGGATTTTTTTGAAGAGAACCTGGGCCTGCTGTTGGAGTTTGTGCAAAGCCCATACTTTACCGAAGAAAGTGTGGCCAAAGAACAGGGTATCATCCAGCAGGAAATCATGATGTACCAGGATAACCCTGACTGGAGAGTTTTTTTCAACCTGCTGGGTGCGCTGTACCATGAACATCCTGTCCGCAAGGATATTGCCGGTGACGTGGAAAGCATCAGTCGAATTACCCGGGATGTTTTATATACCTGCTACAACACCTTTTACCACCCGGCCAACATGGCCATTTTTGTTACCGGTGACCTGTCCCCGGACCAGGTTTTAAAGCAGGTGACAGATGACCTGGAACGTCGATCAATTAACGGTTCGCAGGATATAGAACGTTGTTACCCCGGGGAAAATGCTTCAGTAAACCAGCGAAAAGTGACCCAGGAACTGTCAGTTTCCCAGCCGATGTTATACATGGGCTTTAAGGATACTTATTCCTACCTGGAGGGACGTGAACTGTTGGTTCGCGACCTGGTCTCAGAGCTGCTCTTAGAGATGATTTTCAGTAAAAGTGAACCCCTTTATACCCGGCTTTACGAAGAAGGGTTGATTGACGAGCGTTTTTCAGCGGGATTTGTGGCGGAATGCTCTTATGGTTATACGATAATGGGAGGAAAAACGAAGGATCCAGACCTGTTACACCAGAGGATCCTGGAAGGAATTCATCAGATCAAAAAAGAAGGTTTAAAAGAAGAAAGCTTTGCAAGGCATCGGCGTAAAATGCAGGGTGAATTTTTGAAGAGCTTCAACTCGCTGGAGTTTATTGCCAATAATTTCCTGGCAAACCGTTTTCGGGGAGTCGACCTGTTTGAAATTGTTGATGCCCTGGAGCGTATTTCATTTCAAGATATTGAATCCAGGCTGCACGAACACCTGAACGAGGAATTACATGCAGTATCGATTATCAACCCGCTTGATTAATTTAAGGGGAGTGTCTTGAGGAGGTCATAGATATGATGAAAATTGGTATTGTGACAGATAGTGTTTCCAACCTCCCGCAGGAATTCCAGGAGAAGGAAAATATAAAGGTGTTGCCGGTGACGATCCGCTTTGGAAATGAGGTCTACCAGGAAGGAGTAAACTTGCTCCCCCAGGATTTTTACCGCATGTTGGAAACCGTTGATGAGGTCCCCTGGATCTCCGCGCCTGCTTCCCGTGAATTTTTGGAAATGTTTGAATCCATGCGACAGGAAGGCTTTGAAGGTGCAGTCTGTATTTTAAGCTGTCGGATCTGTCAAAGCTATAACCAGGTTTGTGAAGCAAGAGATTTTGCCCGTCCCTTTCCTGCGGTGGTGGTTGACAGTCATTTAGCGACTATGAGCCAGGGATTTATGGTCATGGAGGCGGCTCGGGCGGCTGAACAGGGGCTGGCCATCACCGATATTGTGGAAAGAGTTTGGCAGATAAGAAAACAGGTTCATTTTTACGGTCTCGCCGGTATGCTTCACTACCTGGTCCGTTCAGGACACCTGAGCAAAGGATCGGCTTACATGAAAGCCCTGTTAAATATTCAGCAGTTGATCACAATTGACAAAGAAACGGGAGAATTTATACCTGCGGGGAAAGTTAAGCATCGGCAGGGGGGGTACGATTTTATCAAAAATCAAATGGAGCAGGCCGCTGCTTCCGGGGGCAAATTGCATGCAGCCGTCCTGCATGCCAATGAAGCAGATGAGGCAGACAGGCTGTACCAATCTTTATCCGGTTCTCTGGATTGCGCAGAAATTTATCTCCAGGATTTATCGCCTGCAGTTGTATGTCACTTGGGCCCGGGAGTTGTTGGCGCCAGTTATTTTGTAGAAAACGGCTCTGGCCAACAGTAGCGGAGGTGCAGGAATGTCTAAGGAGCAAAAGTTGTTAACAATTGATGACGGACTGAAGATGCGCCGCAAAGAATTCAGTGATATGTACAAAAAATATGTCAATATTTCCTTTGGGCAGCTCAGCGCTTTGTTGGGTCTGGATATAAACTATGTCCGGGCGGAAGATTGCCGGGTGTGGGACGAAGATGGGAATGAATACCTGGATTTTATGGGCGGGTATGGTTCTCTGAACGTAGGGCATAATCATCCCGAAGTCCTGGCCGCCTTGCGTAAGGTGGAAACGGTGCCGGTCATTTTAAAGCCCCTTTCCAAGTTTGCCGCTGTCCTGGCATACAACCTGGCCCAGCTGGCTCCCGGCGAGCTGCAAAACTGCTGGTTTTGCAGCTCGGGTACCGAGGCTGTAGAAGGGGCCTTGAAGCTGGCGCGGCTGTATACGGGAAAAGCGGATTTTATCTACTGCCAGGGAGGGTTCCACGGCAAAACCATGGGCGCCCTTTCAGTTACGGGAAAGAAGCTGCACCAGGAGCCTTTCGAACCCCTGGTTCCCGGCTGCATAGAAGTTCCTTTTGGCGATCTTGAAGCCTTGGAAAAGGCGCTGGCAGAAAATGAGCCCGCCGCTTTTATTGTCGAACCGATCCTGGGCGAAGGCGGTATCTATTTGCCGCCGCCGGGATACCTGCAGGAAGCCAAGCGGCTGTGCAGCGCTTATAATGCCTTATTCATTCTGGACGAGATCCAGACGGGCCTGGGCAGGACAGGGACGTTTTTTGCCTGCGAACAAGAAAATGTTGTGCCCGATGTGCTTGTAATGGCCAAATCGCTAAGCGGTGGAGTTGCACCTATCGGCGGATATATTACGACCCATGAGATTATGAAAAAGGCCCACGGTGGCGGCAACTTAAACCGGGGGCTGATGCTGACCTCCACCTATGGGGATAATGCCCATAGTGCTGCTGCGGGCATTGCGGCTGTGAACATAATAGTGAACGAAGGTCTGTCCCTGCAGGCCAGGGAAAAAGGGGAATATTTTTTCAACAGGCTGCAGGCTCTCAAAGAGAAACACGAAATTATTAAGGAAGTGCGCGGTAGAGGGTTGTTGATCGGCCTGGAATTATCCGATACAGGTGGTTTGCTGGACTCCTTTACTGCCGGGATGGTAAACAAGCTTTCCAGGGAATTCCTTTCTTCCATGCTGGGGGCGGAATTGCTGAAAACGTATAAAATCCTGGTCCTTTTTACCACCAATAACCCCAATGTGATCAGGCTGGAACCTCCCCTTACCGTGACCTATGAACAGATCGATTATGTGGTGGACAGCTTTGATCAACTTTTTAAAAGGCAGAAAAGTTTTATGAACTTTGCCCTGCAAAGTGGAAAAATAGCCATGTCGTCATTTTTCCGCAGATAAGGTGCTCCCGATTGTGCAAGAAGGAAAGCTTGTCTAAATTTTCCCTTATTATGAGAAAGCGTGGTGATCTTTCTTGCCAGGCCAAAGAATTATTATCGTCGGTGCCATTGCTGCCGGTGGTAGTGCTGCGTTTAAAGTGAGAAGAGCAAACCCGGAGGCTTCAGTCCAGGTTTTTGAAGCAGGAGAGTTTATTTCCTATGCTGCCTGCGGACTGCCGTACTATCTCTCCGGGGTGATTGGGAATTATCGCAGCATGATCATGAGAAGCCCTGAAGATTTTCTAAAAGCGGGGATCGAGCTTTTTACATCCCATTTTGTGGAAAAAATTGATGCGTCCCGGGGAGAAATTGATGTTTTTGACCGGAAAGGAAAGGTGCAGAAAAAATATCCTTTCGACCGGTTATTGTTAGCTACAGGCGCCCGCCCTGTGATCCCTGATATTGAAGGAATCCATCTTCAGGGAGTGGTTGGTCTTCGCACCATGGATGATGGGTTGGAACTTTCCCGGTTGGCACATAATAATGATATTGACCGGGTAGTGATTACCGGTGGCGGCTATATTGGCCTGGAACTGGCTGAAGCTTTTCGCATCCTGGGTAAAGAGGTGATTCTTTTGGAGCAGCTTCCCCGGGTTATGCCGTCAGTGGATGAAGATATGGCTGCCTTGCTGGAAGAAGAAATGGTGCGAAATGAAGTAGTCCTGAAGACCGGGGAAAGCCTGATGGCTCTGGAGGGAAATGGGATGGGTCAGGTCAGGCGTGTGGTTACTGATAAAGGTCAATACGAGGCTGAACTGGTTGTGTTGGCCCTGGGGGTTAGGCCGGCCAGTGAGTTGGCGGAAGAAGCGGGAATCAAGTTGGGGGTTAAGAATGCTGTCGCTGTGGATCGGAACCTTTGCACCAGTTCCCCTGCTGTATTTGCCGCCGGTGATTGTGCGGAGACATATCACCAGGTATTGGGGAAAAACAGTTACCTGCCCCTGGGGACTACGGCAAACCGGCAGGGCAGGCTGGCGGCGGAAAATATTTGCGGCGCCATAAAAAATTACAAAGGCTCCCTGGGTTCAGCAGTAGCCAAAGTGTTTGACCTTTCCTGTGCCCGCACCGGCCTCAGTGAGAAAGAGGCTGAGGAAAACGGTGTGCCGGCTGCTTCTACCCTTGTTGAGGCACTGGATAATGCTCCTTATTACCCGGGTGCCCAGCCTCTTTACGTGAAACTGGTTTATCAACCGTCAAATGGAGAATTGTTGGGTGGCCAGATTGTGGGAAATGAAAGGGCAGTCAAGCGTATCGATGTGCTGGCAGCAGCTGTAAATTCGAAAATGACGCTGGAGGATCTGGGTGATTTGGATCTGGCTTATGCGCCTCCTTTTGCCCAGGTCTGGGACGCCATCTCTGTCGCTGCCAATGCGGCAGAGGGGAAACGTCTCCGATGACTGCACCAAGACACGGGCTTATATATTTTAAGGAAAGGAGCCGGGTTGAATGAGCATAAATAACGAGAAGGATTTTGTCAAGGAGATTACTCCGCGATCTGAGGACTTTTCCCAGTGGTACCTGGATATCGTGCTAAAAGCGGAATTGATGGATTATGCCCCGGTCAAGGGATGTATGGCCATCCGGCCTTATGGTTATGCCATCTGGGAAAACATTCAGCGGTTGCTGGATCAGCGCTTTAAGGCTACCGGTCATAAAAATGCGTATTTTCCCCTCTTTATACCAGAGTCACTGCTGCAAAAAGAGGCGGAACATGTAGAGGGCTTTGCCCCGGAAGTGGCCCTGGTAACCCAGGGGGGTAGTGAAAAACTGTCGGAGCGGTTGGTGGTAAGGCCCACCTCAGAGGCAATTATCTGCAGTATGTATGCCAAGTGGATCCAGTCCTGGAGAGACCTTCCCATCCTCTATAACCAGTGGTGCAACGTGGTCCGGTGGGAAAAAAACACCCGTCCTTTCCTGCGCACTTCAGAGTTTTTATGGCAGGAAGGGCATACTGTACATGCCACCGAGGAAGAGGCAGAAGAGGAAGCGTTGAAGATGCTGGGTGTTTACCGGGAGTTTGCGGAAACAGAACTGGCTCTTCCGGTTATCTCCGGCCTTAAAACGGAAAACGAAAAATTTGCCGGTGCCCTGCGAACCTTTACCATTGAAGCTCTGATGACTGACGGCCGGGCGCTACAGGCCGGAACTTCCCATAACCTGGGCCAGCATTTTGCCCGGGCTTTTGAAATTCGCTTCCTGGATAAAGATGATGAATTGAAATATGCCTGGCAGACTTCCTGGGGGGTCTCCACCCGGATGATTGGGGCCATCATCATGGTCCATGGGGACGACAGGGGCTTGAAACTGCCGCCCCGGGTGGCCCCGGTCCAGGCTGTTGTGGTCCCCATCTTAACTAAAAAGCAAAAAGAGCAGGTCCTGGAGAAAGCACGGGAACTGTATTCGCACCTTGGTGAGTCGTTCCGTATGGAACTGGATGACCGGGAAGGCTATTCCCCCGGCTGGAAATTTAACGAATGGGAAATGAAGGGTGTGCCTGTTCGATTGGAGCTGGGTCCACGCGATATGGAAAGCCAGGGGATAACCGCGGTACGGAGGGATACAGGGGAAAAGGTTTTCTTGCCCGAGGAAGGTTTGGCGGAAAGCCTGGAGAAGCTGTTAAATGATGTTCAGGCCAATCTTTATCAGCAGGCATTGGATTACCGCCAGGAGAATACCAGGCGGGCTGGCAGTTACGAGGAATTAACGCAAATCCTGGAGGAACACCGGGGATTCATCCTGGCCGGATGGTGCGGGGATTCTGCCTGCGAAGAGAAGGTGAAAGAAGACACACGGGCTACCATTCGTTGTATTCCTTTTGACGAGGAAATAGAAGATAAGGGAAGCTGCCTGAGCTGTGGAAAAGAAGGAGAATATTTGGTGTATTACGCCAGGGCTTACTAGTAAACTTGAGTATTACTACCCGCCTGGTTAAATATAGTTGGCCTCAGGTTATTCTTGGCCATTGAAAGGTGAAGGGTTCGCTTCATAAATATCTTACAGCAACCAAAGAAAAAAAACACGTTTTGTGCCATTCAAAGGGAGGTGTTCAAGCCCGTCCGCAATAAAAGCGGACCGGGTTAGAAAATGAAAAGCAAAGTTTATTTCGCAGACCGAAGAGCCACTTCGACCAGGAAAAGCCTACCGGTAAAACTGGAAAAGCTTTTCGACAAAGGAGGGTTTAGCTCCAGAATCAATAGTGGTGACCTTTGTGCTGTAAAGCTGCATTTTGGCGAAAGAGGCTTAACAACCTTCCTCAGTCCTGTTTTTGTGCGTCGTGTTGTGGACAAAATCAAAGGTCTGGGAGGAAAGCCGTTTTTGACTGATACAAATACTCTATATATCGAGATGAGGCATAATGCCGTAGACCACCTGGAAACGGCTATTTTACATGGTTTCACCTATGCCACTGCAGGAGCCCCCCTGCTTATAGCTGATGGACTAAAGGGTCATAACTCCAGGGATGTGGAGATCCCGGGCAAGCATTTTACTGCAGTCAAGATTGCCCAGGGCATTATTGATGCAGACAGCATGGTTGTCCTTTCCCGTGTCAAAGGCCACGTTCTTACCGGCATGGGTGGGGCGATCAAAAATTTAAGCATGGGATGCAGTAGTCGTGCAGGGAAACACATGATGCACGCTTCAGTAACACCGGAAGTGGTGCCGGAAAAATGTACCGGTGACTCCCACTGTATCAGGCACTGCCCGGCCGATTGCATCACTTTGGAAGAACGTATCGCCGTCATTGACGCGGAGCGCTGTATCGGTTGCGGGGAATGTGTGGTAGCCTGCCCGCATGAAGCAATAAAAATTGACTGGAGCGGAGACACCCAGGCGGTTCAGGAGAAAATGGCCGAGTTTGCTTTGGGGGCGGTTCAGGATAAAAGGGAGAAATGCTGTTATATCAACTTTGTCATGGATGTAACCCCTCACTGCGACTGCCACGGCTGGAGTGACAGTTTCATTGTTCCCGACGTCGGGATTGTGGCTTCTACAGACCCGGTTGCTGTGGACCAGGCTTCGGTTGATCTAATTAACAAACAAGCCGGCCTGGTGAACTCCAAACTTAAGGATAATTTTTCGCCAGGAGAAGACAAGTTTTGCGGCGTGTACCCCCACCTGGATCACACCATTCAACTCCAGCACGCCGAAGAAATTGGGCTGGGCAGCAGCCATTACGAGCTCATTGAAATTTAACTTGATGATGGAGTGTTTGTTTCCTGGTTTCAGTTCCCTAAACGATCCGGCCCCTCTTTTCCAGGAAGGGCCGGATCATTTTGCCTTGGAAGGGTTGCTCAAGGGATAGGGTGAATGGTTCGTGAGCAGGCATGATACTTTTTTCTCAAATGCTATGGTATTAAGCAGGATTATGCTTGTTTCAAAGAGAAATATTTAAAGGTTTTCTTATAATTATAAAAATGAATTGGCGCTAAAAGGAGGTTATGGTCTTGTGCGAATGTGAAGGGAAAGCTGTTGCCATGGAAGAGGAATTTGATCCGGAACGTTGTGAAGAACTTCTGCAGGAATTCCTGGGTAAAGATGGCGTGATGGTCCCCATACTGCAGAAAGTCCAGGACGAGTACGGTTATCTGCCTCGTCCGGCATTGGAGTATGTTTCCAAGCGGATGCGTATTCCTGCCAGCAAAGTTTTTGGGGTGGCTACTTTTTATGCCCAGTTTCACCTGCACCCCCGCGGTGAGAATATCATCCGGGTTTGCCGTGGTACGGCCTGCCATGTCCGTGGTGTATCCGAGGTGGCGGACAAAATGCAGGAGGTTCTGGAAGTCGGTGTAGGCGAGACAACAGAGGATATGAAATTTACCTATGAAGAAGTGGCCTGCATTGGAGCCTGCGGGCTGGCACCTGTGATGATGATCAACGACCAGACGTTTGGCAAACTTACTCCAGACAGAATTAACGAGATTTTGGAGAACTTTTAGGTTGCCTGGAAAGGGGAGTGGAGCCAATGGAAAAGTTTATCGACCACTGTTGTGAAAAATGTTTTAACAGTGCAGAGGAGCGCTGTGACCAGTTTGTGGAGTGCTGCCTTTCAGGGCCCCTGTGTCATGAAAGTGAAGAGTGTGCTGCCAAGCGGAAAGCCATTATTGAAAAACTGGCCCACAGTCCGGGTTATATGAAGCATTAGTTGCAGATTAATTGGAGGGAGGGAAAAAATTGTACGAAAAACATATTCTAATTTGCGCCGGGACCGGATGCATTTCGTCTGGAGCCATTGATGTCAAGGATGCCCTGGATGTGGAGCTGAAAAAGCATAACCTTCAGGACAAGGTGCGGGTTATTCTGTCCGGGTGTCACGGGTTTTGTGAAAAAGGCCCGCTTTTTATTGTTTTTCCTGAAGACATTTTCTACTGTGAAGTTATGGCGGAAGATGTGCCGGAACTGGTCGAAGAGTACCTGGTTAAAGGGAATGTTGTCGAGCGATTGCTTTACACGGACCCGACAAACAATGAAACCATTACCTCTCACGAGGACATTCTATTTTACAAAAAACAGCAGCGCCTTTGTTTGCGCAACTGCGGTGTGATCGACCCGGAGAATATTGACGAATATATTATCCGGGGTGGCTACCTCGGGTTAAAACGGGCCCTGACCATGGAGCCCTTTGACGTCGTTACGGAAGTGAAAAATTCGGGGTTACGGGGCCGGGGGGGAGCCGGTTTTCCTTCAGGGACCAAATGGGAGTTTGCTTACAACAGCCAGGGTGACAAAAAGTACGTGGTCTGTAATGCCGACGAAGGTGACCCCGGCGCATTTATGGATCGCAGTGTACTGGAGGGCGATCCCCATGCTGTGTTGGAGGGGGTCATGATTGCCGGCAGGGCCATCGGCAGTGATGAAGCCTATATTTATGTCCGGGCCGAATATCCCCTGGCCATCCGCCGCCTGCGCACGGCCATTGCCGAGGCTGAGAAATACGGTTTGATCGGCGAGAATATATTAAACTCGGGCTTTAACTTCAAAGTGAACATCAAAGAAGGGGCCGGGGCTTTTGTCTGCGGTGAGGAGACGGCCCTGCTTGCTTCCATTGAAGGGGAGAGGGGCATGCCCAGGCCCAGGCCGCCATTTCCCGCGGTAAAAGGCCTTTGGGACAAGCCCACCTGCATCAACAACGTGGAGACCCTGGCCAATGTCCCCCTGATCCTGCGCAAAGGAGCCGACTGGTTTGGTTCGGTGGGGACCGAGGGCAGCAAAGGGACAAAAATCTTTGCCCTCACAGGCAAAATCAACAATACCGGGTTATGCGAAGTGCCCATGGGTATTACCATTCGTGAAGTCGTCTTTGATATCGGTGGCGGCATCCGGGGAGACAAAAAGTTCAAGGCGGTCCAGATCGGAGGGCCTTCCGGCGGTTGTATTCCCGAAGAGCACCTGGATTTGCCCATCGACTTTGACTCGCTGACGGCGGCGGGGGCCATGATGGGTTCCGGAGGAATGGTGGTCATGGATGAAGAAACCTGTATGGTGGACCTGGCCCGCTATTTCCTGGCCTTTACCCAGAACGAGTCCTGCGGGAAGTGTACCCCCTGCCGGGAAGGGACCAAGCGTTTGCTGGAAACCCTGGAGCGGATTACCCAGGGTCAAGGGGAAGAGAGCGATATTGAGCTGCTGGAACGAACATCCAGGCTGATTAAAGACAGCTCTTTATGCGGTCTGGGGCAAACGGCGCCCAACCCGGTTTTGACCACCCTGCGCTACTTCAGGGATGAATATGAGGCGCATATCTTTGACCGCCGCTGCCCGGCAGGAGCTTGCCAAGACCTGCTGATGTATTACATTGATGAAGAACTATGCACCGGGTGCCGGGCCTGTAAAAAGGTCTGCCCGGCGGATGCCATTGAAGGCGAGAAAAAAGAGACGCATGTGATTGACGAGACCAAGTGCATCGCCTGCGGAGCCTGCCTGGAACGCTGCAAGTTTGATGCCGTGAAGACGAAATAACTTGGGTAAGGGAGGGAAACGGATGATTTCTTTAACAATAAATGGACTGAAAGTCGAGGTTGAACAGGGATCAACGATCCTGCAAGCGGCGGAAAAGCTGGGTATTGAAATTCCCACTTTTTGTTATGAACCCGAACTGACCCAGGTAGGTGCCTGCCGCATATGTGTCGTTGAAGTGGAAAGAGCCCGTGCGCTGGTGGCCTCCTGCTGTACTCCGGCCGGTGACGGCATGGTTGTGCATACAGATACCGAGAGGGTGCACGAGGCGCGCAAGCTGAACTTGAGTTTGCTGCTGGCCAGCCATCCCCAGGACTGCCTCACCTGCGAGAAGACGGGAAGCTGTAAACTGCAGGACTACTGTTATGACTATGATATTTCCGAAAGTGACTTTACTGGCGATATCAATGAGCACGAACTGGATGATAGCAACCCGTTTTTCGTGCGGGATATGAATAAATGCATTCTCTGCGGCTTATGTGTTCGTACCTGCCACGAGATTAACGGGGCCGCTGCAGTGGAGTTTATGAACCGGGGCTTTGATACCAAGGTAACCACCTTTTTTGACGATCCCCTGGAAGAATCCTCCTGTGTGTTCTGCGGCATGTGCGTGGATGCCTGCCCGGTTGGGTCGCTGATCCCCAAGGAGAGCGTCCGGGGAGGGCGCAGTTGGCAATTTTCCCGGGTTAAGACTGTTTGCCCTTACTGCGGCACGGGCTGCGGCCTGGAGCTCTTCGTCAAAGACAATAAAGTGGTCGAGGTGATGGGTGACAAGGAAAGCCCGGTTAACCGGGGACATACCTGCGTTAAAGGACACTTTGGCATGGGCTTTCTGAAAAACCCCGACCGCTTGAAGGCACCATTAGTACGCAAAAATGGAGAGCTGGTCGAGTCTTCCTGGGATGAAGCGCTCCAGCTGGTGGCGGAAAAAATGAAAGCGGCCAAGCCGTCAGAACTGGCCGGCCTATCCTCAGCCCGGGCCACCAACGAGGAGAACTATCTGTTTCAGAAGCTGCTCCGCACCATGGGGACGAACAGCATCGACCACTGTGCCCGGCTTTGACACGCTCCCACCGTAGCCGGTCTGGCTACAGCATTTGGAAGCGGAGCGATGACGAACAGCATCGGGGAAGTGGAACATGCCAGCACATTGTTTGTGATTGGTTCCAATACGACAGAAACTCATCCTGTAATCAGCTACCGCATGCGCAAGGCCAAAAGACAAGGAGCAGCCCTGATCGTTGCCGATCCCAGGCGCATTGAGCTGGTTGAACATGCCGACGTCTTTTTGCAGCTGCGCCCCGGGACCAACGAAGCCCTGTTGAACGGGATGCTGCATGTGATTATCGATGAGAACCTGGTGGACCAGGCTTTCATCCAGGAGCGCACGGAAGGTTTTGATGCCGTAGCGGAAACGGTGAAAAAATATACCCCGGAGCACGTGGAAACCATTACCGGGGTGCCGGCAGATGACATCCGCCAGGCAGCGCGATTGTACGGGGCAGCGGAAAGTGCCGCCATTTTCTATACCATGGGGATTACCCAGCACACCAAGGGGACCAACAACGTCCTTACCATCGCAAACCTGGCCATGGCCACGGGGAACCTGGGCAAGCCCAGCAGCGGTGTCAATCCGCTGCGCGGGCAGAACAATGTGCAGGGTGCCTGCGACATGGGAGCGCTGCCCAACGTGATTACCGGTTATCAAAAAGTTGGCGATGGCGCAGCCATGGAAAAATATGAAAAGAGTTGGGGAGTCAAATTAAACCCTGAACCGGGGTTAACCGTTCCCGAGATCTTTGCGGCTATATTGAAAGATGAGATTAAGTGTCTCTACATCATGGGGGAAAACCCTGCCTTGAGCGATGCCGACCTCGGCCACGTTCACGAAGCTCTGGACAAGGTCGACTTCCTGGTAGTTCAGGACCTGTTCCTGACCGAGACAGCTTCCCGGGCCGATGTGGTCCTCCCCGCGGCAGCTTTTGCTGAAAAAGACGGCACTTTTGTCAACACGGAGCGCAGGGTGCAGCGGGTTCGCAAAGCCATTGACGCCCCCGGGGAAGCCCGTGCTGACTGGGAAATAATAACAGATTTGGCCAGCCGACTGGGTTTGGGCTGGAACTATCAAAACACAGAAGAGATCTTCCAGGAAATTTCCGGGTTAACACCGAGCTATGCCGGGATCAGCTACCAGCGCATGGATAATGAAGGCGGGCTGCAGTGGCCCTGCCCCAGCCCGGACCACCAGGGCACCCGATTTTTGCATCAGGGGCAGTTTACAAAAGGCAAAGGCAGCTTTACTCCCGTGGAATACAAGCCTTCGGCAGAAGTGGTGGATGACGACTTCCCGCTGCTCATGACGACAGGACGGGATCTGTACAACTACCACACGGGCACCATGACCCGTCGCAGTATCAGTATTTCCGAATATAAGAATGAAGAACTAGTGCAAATAAACACAGAAGACGCAGCAAAAATGGGTATTGAAGACGGTGACTGGGTAACAGTTTCTTCCAGGCGGGGCTCAATTAAAGCCCGGACCAACGTGACTGATGTTGTGCCCCACGGAGTGGTCTTTATGACCTTCCACTTCGGTGAGGCAGCTGTAAACCTGCTGACAGGTCACCAGCTGGACCCGGTTTCCAAGACGCCGGAATTAAAGGTTACAGCAGTTCGGATAGAAAAAAGCGCCTGATCTCTGGTTGAAACGAAACGTGTTAAACCACTACGGCGAATCAAGATAAAGCCCAAAATCCCTCCTTTTACAACTGTAATGGGAGGGTTTTTTTTAGCAGGGAATCGGGAAACCTGTAACGAATACTGTAACGAATATACAGAAGAATCATAACCGCTTGTTGGCTGCGAGGCTTGGAGTGTAAAAAGCAGTTATCTTGGGGCAACTAGGGGGATTTTTTTCTGCCCGGGGCTGTAAATGTTTCAGTAAACAGCACGGGATATTACGGGAGGTTTTTATTGTGCAAGAGAACAAAGAGGAGATTGTTAAGCAGGGAGCAATAGAAATAGAAATTGTCCGAATCAAAGGTGAAGAGAGAAAACAGGAAGCAGACCGTGTTGTTGTGGAGTTTCCGCTGACAATTTTTTTAAATGACCAAGAATTTGTCACCCTGCTCTGCTCACCTTCGAGGATGGACTGCCTGGCTGTGGGATTTTTACGCGCTGAGGGCCTGGTCACAGGTGCAGATGACCTGGAAAGTGTGAAAGTTGACGAGGAGCAGGGGATGGTGTTTGTCCAGACCAGTACAAAAACCGACCTGATGGAAAAGCTTTATGGAAAAAGGACCATTACGTCCGGGTGTGGCAAAGGCACGGTTTTTTTTAATGTTTTGGACTCTCTGCAAAGCAAACCCGTGGAATCTGAAGTGAAAATAAGCGCCGGCACATTACACAGCTTGATGTCCGACTTGCAGGACAATTCAGTTCTGTACAAATCAACCGGCGGTGTTCATATCGCGGCTGTGGCCGATACACAAAAACTGCTTTTCTTTCACGAAGATATCGGCAGGCACAATGCGGTAGATAAAATTTTGGGCGAGTGCGTTTTACATGATCTGCCCATCGATGATAAGATTCTTCTTTCCAGCGGCAGGCTGACCTCTGAAATGGTGATCAAAGGGGCCAAGCTGAGGTTTCCGTTTATTGTCTCCCGCTCTGCTCCCACATCCTTGAGCGTGCAGCTGGCCCGGGAGCTGGGCATTACACTGGTGGGTTTTGTCCGTGGCCGCCGCTTGAACATTTATTCTCATCACGAGCGCATTTCTTCTGAGTAGTGACAGGGAGGCGGGCAAAGGATAAAAACTATATCGACCCCTTTATTTCTCACCTGTTATGGGCTGCAAATGATCTGGGCGGTTATTTTCGTGGGAGTTCATAGTAACGCTGTTTACTCTGAACTCTTTTTTTATGGCTTCCACCGGAGTCAGTCTCCTGCCTTGTTTTTTTGCCATCTTTGTAGTTGACCAGCTGACGGGCATTGATGTCGATCCTGGATATCTGGAAGCCTGTTGTACTTTCCAGGGTATGTTTGATTTCTTTTTGCAGGCTTGATAGCATGGCGGGGATATTTTTGACCCCTAAAGCCAGTGAAACATCCAGGCTAATAATCAGTCCATTGGTGCTGGAGTTGATTAAGCTTTTTTTCACTCGAACAATTTCTTTGCTTTGTTCCGCAACGTGGGAAATGATTTGTTCAATTACGTTTTCAGAGAGATAATAGTTTCCCAGGGAGCTGTACAAGGGTCTGACAATGGTGTGCTCCAGGGTTTTGGGCAGTGTTTGGGCAGAAATTTTTCCTTTGGCCAGGAAAAAAGCGCGGATGTTTTCCAGGAGATAGCCCGGGAAGTCTTTTTCAATGGCAAAAGTTGGAATGGGGATTACATGACGGTTTTGCTTGGTCCTGGACTCCAGGGCCAGGGATATTTCTTTGGGGCTGGCAATGTCTTCAATGTGAATAATTTCTTCCGGTTGGGGAATGTTTAGGGTTTTTGTGATCTGCTCGACCATGCGGTTGGAGATCCCCAGGACCAAAATGCTGGGCGGGTTGACCATTTCAATGGCTTCCCGGACCTGCTCGGCGTGCTCCGGGTCAGAAAAAATGGCCCGCTTGGTAGCAGCCATCCGGGTTTTTTCGCGCTTGGCCGAACGGCCAGCCAGAACATGATTGCCTTTAATCAGCAAGCCATCATCAACGATATAATCAATTCCTTTTTTGTGGGCTACCAGGGCGGAGCGGTGGCTTTTACCGGTTCCGCTGGGCCCAACCAGGGCAAAAACTTTCATGACAACCTCCTTTTATCGCGTATATCATAGCATAAATTGGAATACATGTCGACTTGATGAAAAAAAATAAAATTGAAGCAGGATTTCCTTCTAATTTTTACGAATATTCTAAGTGAAAGGAGGGACAAATCTAATTGGGGTAATCAAAGTAGCACTGGTAACAACAGGGAAAACAGGATATTCTGCGTTTACTGTTCTGAAAGAAATGGAACAACAAGTTACTATTGCCGGCATTGCGGATCTCAGTGGGGATTTTTCCTGGCTTAAACAGGCCGAAAAACGCCGTTATTTTGCCACCCAGGACCTGGTCAAGCTCTTATCTCTTCCTGAGATTGATGTGGTCCTGGATACCACGGATTCGGAAGAAACCAACCGGCTGATTCATGAGCTGAAAAACCCGGGAGTGAGTGTCATGGAGGCCCGCCCGGGGAACTTGTTGATGGCTTTGCTGCAGTCCAAGGAAGAGCTCCTGGAGACTAAACGGTTGAAAAGTGAGTTGGGGGCTATATTGGACTCCGTGCAGGATGCCATTGAAGCTGTGGACAACAATGGTGAAATAAAATATGTTAACCATGCTTTTACCCGGGTTACCGGCATACCGGAACGGGAGAGAGTAGGCAAAAACATTTTTGAGGTTTCTCCCCAGGGAGCCTTGGCCCAATCTCTTATCCGGCAAAAGCCTGTTACAGGATACCGGACTGTTGTGGGAGGTTCTGATGTAGAAGTTATTTCCAATGCAGCTCCCATAAAGGTTGAGGGGGAGATGGAAGGGGCCGTTGTTGTTTTTCAACCCATTACGGATATTTTAAAGCTGGTTGATGAATTGCAAAAAAGCAATATTATTATTGAAAACCTCTATGAACGTATTGACCAGATTACAGGCAGTAAATTTACCTTCACCGAGCTGGTTGGTGAAAATAAGGTCTTTAAAGCGGCGATTGACATGGCCAAGCAGGCGGCAAAAAGTGATTCTCCCGTATTGATTTCCGGTGAAAGCGGTACAGGCAAGGATGTTTTTGCCCATGCGATCCATCATGCCAGTTCCCGCTATAAAAGACCTTTCCTTAAATTGGATTGTGCAGCAACCCCTGACTCGATGCTGGAAATGGAGTTTTTCGGTTACGAAAAGGGCTCTTTCAGCGGTGCGGTCCGAACCAAACTGGGACGGGTTGAACTGGCTGATGGTGGTTCGCTTTTCCTGGATAACCTGGGGGAAATCAACTTAAACCTTCAGGAAAAGCTATTAAAACTGCTCCGTGAAAAAAAGTTCAAGCGAATCGGGGGGGCGGAACCTGTTCCATGCAATGTGCGTATCATCGCTGCTACAGCGCAGGATTTAAAAGACCTGGTCCGAAGAGGTCGCTTCCGGGAAGATCTGTATTTTCAAATGCAAGTTAACGAGCTGATAATTCCCCCGCTCAGGCGCCGAACGGAAGACATCCCTCTACTGGTGGACCACTTTATTTCTATATATAATCGCAAGTACGGCAAAAAAGTCCAGGGGCTTTCCCCGGAAGCCCTGCAATTGGTAACCAATCATGAATGGCCGGGAAATATCAAAGAACTGGAATTTGTTATTGAACGCGCTATTATCCTGGCCGACGGTTCCAGGATCGAAAAAGAACAGCTGGCTCCTTATATTGCCCGGTTTAGCAGTATGGGGATGCAGCAGTTTTCCGAGATTGTCCCCCTGGATAAAATGGAGCAGATGATGTTAAAAACCGCTCTTTCCCGTTACGGGGAAACCCTGGAAGGAAAAAAGAAAGCTGCTCAGGCGTTAAACATTTCTCTGGCCACACTTTATAATAAAATCAAAAAATATAAGGCGAACCTCTAGGTTTAACGGTTTGCGATTAATAAGCCGGCCAAAATGTGGTAATATGGTTAACAAAGGAATAAAACTGCAACAGGCAAAGGTTCTTGGGCTGCTTTAAGAATCCTGCCAACTCACCCAGGAGGTGAAAAGGTTTGAAACTGTTTGAGTTTATGGGTAAGGAATTATTCAGCAAGTACGGAATCCCTGTGCCGGAAGCAAAGGTCGTCCAGGACGCTGCAGATGCCGCTGCGGCAGTGGAGTCCATCGGTCCCGCGGTCATCAAATCCCAGGTTTTGACAGGCAAGCGAGGTAAAGCAGGCGGCATCGCCTTCGTAGACGACCCTGACTCAGCTCGTCAAGAAGCAGAACGTTTGCTGGAAATGGAGATCGAAGGCTACCAGGTGGAAAATCTCCTGGTAGAGGGAAAAGTTACAATAGAGCGGGAACTCTACCTTGCCATTACCGTAGATGGAGCTATGCGCTGTCCCATCGTGCTGGCTTCACTGGAAGGCGGCATGGACATTGAAGAAGTTCCCGAGGATTTGATTGTCAAGTATCCTGTAGATGTCACCATGGGGATGCAGGCTTTTATGGCCCGGGAAATCTGCCGCCAGTTGAAATTAAAAGGAAGCCTGGCCAAGTCTTTTAGTTCTATCCTGTTTAAGCTGTACAGGATGTTCAAGGAAATGGATGCTGAACTGGTGGAGATTAACCCCCTGGTTATTAGCGGGGAGGAAATGCTGGCTGCTGATGCCAAGGTGACCATTGACGATGATGCCCTGTTTCGTCACAAGGAGCTTCCCCTGGTGGAAGAACGGACAGAGCTGGAGAAAAAAGCCCATGAACTGGGTTTAGCTTATGTGGAACTGGACGGAGACATTGCGGTAATGGCCAATGGTGCCGGTATGGCCATGGCAACCCTGGATATGCTGGATTATTATGGGGGTAAACCGGCTAACTTCCTGGATGCTGGTGGAGGGGCCGGTGTGGAACAGACAGCCCGAGCCCTGGAAATGCTGCTGGCGAACGAACCGAAAGTAATCATGGTTAACATTTTTGGTGGTATCACCCGCTGTGATGATGTAGCCAATGCTTTTGCCGCGGTAAAAAAAGAAAAAGAACTGAGCATTCCGGTAGTTTTCAGGCTGGTTGGCACCAACGAAGACGCCGGCAGGGAAATCCTACAGGATATCGGTATCCGCGCTTACCAAACCATGCAGGAGACAGCGCAAAAAGCTGTTGAATTGTCTAAAAGTAATACTTGAAATTAAAACGAAAAAGAAAGGAGGTGTTAGGCCCGGTTTCTAAACGTAAGAAATAGGGCTGCTTTATGGCAATTTTCATTGATGAAAAAACCAGGGTAATGGTGCAAGGTATTACTGGTAACCAGGGCTCCTTCCATACCAGGCAGATGCTGGCTTACGGGACAAACATCGTAGCCGGGATTTCGCCCGGTAAAGGGGGGCAGGAAGTTGAGGGGGTTCCCGTCTATGATACAGCTGAGGCTGCTGCCGCCGCAGAGCAACCAGATGCATCCATCCTGTTTGTTCCTGCTGCATTTGCGCGGGACGGGGCCCTGGAAGCGCTGAACGCCGGGATAAAGGTGGTTGTGGCCATTACAGAAGGGATCCCGGTCCATGATGCCATGGAGATTACGAACTTTGCCCGGCAAAAAGGGGCGGTTGTCGTTGGCCCCAACACGTTTGGCCTGGTTTCCTCAGGTAAATGCAAGATTGGGATCATGCCCAACCAGTTTTATGTTCCCGGTCCTGTCGGCGTTGTGGCTCGCAGTGGAACTCTAAGCTATGAAATAGTAGCCAACCTAAAGGAAGCAGGTTATGGCACGTCTACAGTGGTAGGGCTGGGAGGGGATCGTGTTGTAGGTTTGGATTTCATTGATGTAATCCGGGAATTGGAACAGGACTCCGAAACAGAATTAATTGTTATGGTTGGAGAAATAGGCGGCACGGCAGAAGAAGAAGCCGCGCAATACATTGAAGCCAATGTCAGCAAGCCGGTGATCGCTTACCTGGCCGGTAAAAGTGCGCCCCCGGGCAAGCGCATGGGGCATGCCGGAGCGATCATTGAGCGAGGAAAAGGAACATTCCAGGGCAAAGTGGAAGCACTTGAGGCTGCAGGAGTAAGGGTTGCTGAGCTTCCTTTCCAGGTGCCTGAGTTAGCCAAGGCGATTTTAAAGTAAAGTGAGTATGTTTACCTTTGATTTTTATTAAAAGGGAGGAAAGCCTGTGTTTAAAGAAGATAAACTGGAAGAACTGAGGAGAAAAAAGGCAGGCTGGGATGAAAACCTTCAAAAAAATCTGGAAAAGAGGCCGGAGCGAAAAGACGAGTTTAAAACCGATTCCAACATTCCCGTTGAGACTGTCTATACTCCTCTGGATCTGGAAAATTTTGATTACCTGGAGCAACTGGGGTTGCCTGGTGAATATCCTTTCACCAGGGGCGTTCAGCCCAACCTTTACCGCGGGCGTCTGTTTACCATGCGCCAGTACGCCGGGTTTGGCAGTGCAGAAGAAACCAACAAACGATTCCGTTACCTCCTGGATCAGGGACAAACAGGGCTGAGTATTGCCTTCGACCTTCCTACACAAATTGGGTACGATTCAGATCACCTCCTGGCCAGGGGAGAAGTAGGTAAAGTTGGTGTGGCCATTGATTCCCTGAAAGACATGGAAATTCTTTTTGACCAGATCCCCCTGGATCAGGTCACCACCTCCATGACTATTAACTCCCCGGCAGCAATTATCCTGGCCATGTACCTGGCTATGGCGGAGGAACAGGGGGTGGATTTAAGCCAGCTGGGAGGAACAATCCAAAATGATATCCTCAAAGAATATGTGGCCCGGGGCACATATATCTTCCCGCCAGAACCTTCTATGCGTTTAATCACTGATATTTTTGAATTCTGCGGGGAAAAAGTGCCCTCCTGGAATACCATCAGCATTAGCGGTTATCATATCAGGGAGGCAGGGTCCACTGCTGTGCAGGAGATTGCTTTTACCCTGGCCAATGGGATCGCATATGTTGATACGGCGGTCAAGGCCGGGATGGAAGTGGACAAATTTGGTCCCAGACTATCTTTCTTCTTTAACGCCCATCAAAATTTCTTTGAAGAAATTGCCAAATTCCGGGCGGCCCGACGGGTTTGGGCTAAAATAATGAAGGAACGTTTTGGCGCACAGAACCCACGTTCTATGATGCTGCGTTTCCATACCCAGACCGCAGGCTGCAGCTTGACCGCACAGCAGCCTATGGTTAATCTCATGCGGGTAGCCTTCCAGGCTTTAAGCGCCTGCTTGGGCGGGACCCAGTCACTCCATACCAACTCCTATGATGAAGCTCTGGCCCTGCCCAGTGAACATGCGGTGTTGATGGCCCTGCGTACCCAGCAGGTGGTTGCCTATGAGTTGGGTGTAACTGATACGGTAGATCCCATGGGTGGTTCCTACTTCATGGAAAACCTGACCGATCAGATTGAAGAACAGGTCATCAATTATATTGAACAAATCGATGAACTGGGTGGAGCGGTACGGGCTATCGAGCAAGGTTTTATGCAGAAAGAGATCCAGCAGAGCGCTTACGATTACCAAAAAGAAGTGGAAAGTAACGAGCGGGTTGTCATTGGCGTGAACAAGTTTGTTACTCAACAGGAAGAACCGACAGAACTTCTCAAGATGGACCCGACTGTTTCCGAACGGCAGGAAGAAAAATTAAAGAAACTGCGTGAGGAAAGAAACGGCAAAGAAGTGGCGAATGCGTTACAGCAGCTGCGCAGTGCGGCTCAAACAGATGAAAACTTGATGCCCTATATTCTTAATGCTGTGAAAGTATATGCTACAATCGGGGAAATATGCGATGTCCTGCGTGAAGTCTTTGGAGAATTCCAGCAACAGGTGTTACTCTAACCAGGCCTGGAAAGGAGTTTGAAACATGGCAGAGAAAAAAATACGTGTTTTGGTCGCGAAGGTTGGATTGGACGGACACGACCGGGGGGCCAAGGTCATCGCCCAGGCGTTTAAAGATGCGGGCATGGAGGTTATCTATACTGGGCTCAGGCAGACCCCGGAAAAAATAGTGGAAACGGCTATCCAGGAAGATGTCCAGGCAGTCGGTATCAGCATCCTTTCCGGAGCACACATGCAGCTTCTTCCTCCTGTTTGTGAACTGTTGCGCAACCAGGGTGCGGGGGATATTCTGGTGATTGCCGGAGGGGTTATACCGAAAGAAGACATTCCTTATCTCAGGCAAGCTGGAGTTGCCGAGGTATTTACCCCGGGAACTCCCACCGGGGAGATTATCGAGTTCGTTAAAGAAAGTCTAGCTTAAGAAAGGGGTGAAAGGATAATGTTAAAGAAGATCGATCACATCGGTATTGCTGTGAAAAACCTGGACGAAGCACTGGCCTTTTATGAAGATGCTCTGGGGCTGAAAGCGACCGGTACGGAAGTAGTGGAAGAGCAAAAAGTGAAAGTTGCTTTTCTCCCCCTGGGTGACAGCAAGATCGAGCTTTTAGAGTCCACCGATCCCGAAGGACCTGTAGCCAAGTTTATTGAAGCACGTGGTGAAGGGGTTCAGCATATAGCTGTCAGGGTTGAAGATATTGATCAAAAACTGCAGGACATGGAAAACAAAGGAGTACGTTTAATTGACAAATCACCCCGTTATGGTGCCGGAGGAGCAAAAATTGCCTTTTTACATCCAAAATCAACATCTGGTGTGCTGCTGGAACTGTGCCAGAGAGACGAGGAGGTATAGTAACCATTGGAAGATAAACTAAAATTCTTAGAGGAAAGAAGACAGGTTGTACTAAAAGGTGGCGGCGATAAACGCATCGAGGATCAGCATAAAAAAGGCAAGCTTACAGCCCGGGAGCGGCTGGAACAATTCCTGGATCCCGGCAGTTTTGTGGAAATTGGCACATTTGTCCAGACAGGGTTGGAAGATGCCAGTACCATCGACATTCCCCACCCCGGTGAGGGTGTTGTGACCGGGCATGGGACAGTGGGCGGCCGGCTGGTTTACATTTTTGCCCAGGACTTTACCGTGGCCGGTGGTTCCCTGGGGGAACTTCATGCAGCCAAGATCTGCCGGGTAATGGACCTGGCAGCCAAAAATGGCGCACCATTTATCGGCCTGAACGACTCCGGTGGAGCCCGGATCCAGGAAGGGGTTATGTCCCTGGACGGCTACGGGAATATTTTTTACCGGAACACCGTTTATTCCGGAGTGGTTCCCCAAATATCTGTGGTTATGGGCCCCTGTGCCGGAGGAGCCGTTTATTCGCCGGCGCTGACAGACTTCGTTTTTATGGTTGACAATTCCAGCTACATGTTTATTACCGGCCCCCAGGTGATCAAGGCGGTTACAGGAGAAGAAGTAACCCCGGAAAAGTTGGGCGGCTCGCATACTCACAACGAGACCAGTGGTGTAGCTCATTTCAGGGCGGCTGATGAAGGGGAATGCCTGGAAAAACTTAAAAAGCTGCTGAGCTTTTTGCCACCCAACAACTTAAATGACGCACCAGCGTTCCCGCCGGCTGAACCAACGTTGTCATCGGAGGAACTGCTGGAGCTGGTTCCCCCCGATCCCAACAAACCATATGACGTAGTCGATGTGATCAGCCGCATTGTAGACGGCAGCGACTTTTTCCAGGTACATGAGCATTATGCCCGTAACGCCGTCGTGGGCTTTGCCAGGATGCAGGGACAGTCTGTGGGTATTATAGCTAACCAACCCAAGGTGCTGGCTGGTTGCTTGGATATAAACAGCTCAGATAAGATTGCCCGGTTTGTGCGTTTTTGTGACTGCTTCAATATTCCCCTGGTTACCTTTGTCGATGTGCCGGGATATCTTCCCGGAGTGAACCAGGAATACGGCGGGATAATTCGCCACGGTGCCAAGATTCTTTACGCCTACTCTGAAGCCACAGTTCCCCAGATCAGTATTATCCTGCGTAAAGCGTACGGGGGAGCATATATTGCCATGAACGGGCGCTGCCTGGGCGCAGATCTGGCCCTGGCCTGGCCTACGGCCGAAGTGGCCGTTATGGGTCCCGAAGGAGCCACCAATATTATTTACCGCAAGGAAATTGAAAAAGCGGAAGATCCCCAGCAGGAGCGAACCAAGCGGGTGGATGAATACCGTGAACGCTACGCCAACCCATATATTACTGCAGCCCGTGGGTGGATCGATGATGTGATCGATCCCAGGGAAACCCGGCGGCACCTGATCAGGTCGTTGGAAATGCTCAAAAACAAGTTCGAGGAAAGGCCCAGGAAGAAGCACGGGAACATTCCGCTATAGTATGAAAATGGAGTTTCCGTTTCCCGGTATCGGCTCCGGTTATCTTCGC
>CAZOOA010000013.1:0-1375 GCA_964581355.1 uncultured Desulfovibrionaceae bacterium
AAAACTTCTTTAACCGCCACGGCAATAAACAGCCCCAGGAATGTTGACGTAACGGCAATAAGGAAAACACCACCAAAAACCGGACCCCAACGAACACCCGAAAGGTCAGTGAGAAAAGAGGCAAACAGGACCGGGATGAAGGCATTGGCTACCCCGAATAAAACAGCACCTCCCGTTTTGGCCAGCATCAGCAGGTTTAAACTGATGGGAGCCATCAGCAGCCGCTCAAAAGAGCGCTGCTTGCGCTCAAATGTAATCGTTACGGCCAACATGGAAGTCGTCCCAAAAAGGATGGACAGGGCCATTACCCCGGGCAAAAGATCCCGGACTTCTACAGCTACCGGCGAACGCAGAAAAAACATTAGTGTCCAGGAGAGGGGAAAGATAATCCCCCAACTGATGTTAGGCGGCTTCAAATAATAGTTGCGCATATCCTTACGCAGGATATTCCAGAAAGCAATCCAGGTTTTCACTGTATTTCCACCTCCTCTTCAGCCACTGCTCCTGCCCACCCGGAGCCATGCCGTCCATGCTCAATCCCGGTAATATTGACAAAAACCTCCTCCAGGGAAGGACGGATAACCCGGGCTTCAAAGAGGGAAAAACCATTTTCTCTAAAAATATCCACCAAAGAAACAAGGTCCACCGCTTCCGAGGAATATATTCGAGCCGTGCTTTCATTCATTTGTTCAACCCGGTTGACCCCCGGCAGCCGTTCTTCCAGCTGCTGCAGTTTTTTCCCATCTCCCTGGAATGCAAATTGTACAATATTTTCTTTTTGCGCCTCCTGCATTAACTTTTCCGTCCGGCCCAAGCGGATAATCCGGCCTTCCACGATAAAAGCCAAGCGGTGGCAGAGACGCTCGGCTTCCTCCATGTAATGGGTAGTTAGAAAGATGGACGTGCCCCCCTGGTTTAAATCCCCGACAAGCTTACGGATCTGCCGCGCACTGGCCACATCAATACCAGTAGTGGGCTCATCCAGGAAAAGTATCTCCGGCTGGTGAATGATTCCGGCAGCAATGGTCAGCTTGCGTTTCATCCCCTTGGAATAGGCTTTAAAGGGTTTTTGCCCCGCCTGGGCCAACCCAAACATTTCCAGGAGTTCCCGGGCTCGCTTTTCCCGCATTTTTCTTTCCATTCCATACAAAGCTGCACAGAAGGTCAGGTTTTCAAATCCGTCCATTTCCTCATACAGATTGCTCTCATCGGGCACAACGCCCATCAGGTGCTGCGCTTTTTTTACCCCACTGCTGTAGTCTTGCCCCATGATCCGAACCTGGCCTGAACTGATGCGGGCAAGCCCGGTAAGCATATTAATTGTGGTCGTCTTTCCGGCGCCGTTGGGGCCCAAAAAACCGAAGATCTCCCCGCG
>CAZOOA010000013.1:1475-49466 GCA_964581355.1 uncultured Desulfovibrionaceae bacterium
TTGTGGTCGTCTTTCCGGCGCCGTTGGGGCCCAAAAAACCGAAGATCTCCCCGCGGCGCACTGCAAAATCTGCCCCGTCCACAGCAGTTTTATTGTCATATACTTTGCTGAGCTTTTTCACTTCAATAACATTCACAGCCATACCCCCCCGGGTAAAAAGAGAGCAGGCCCAAAACGCCTGCAACTAATCTTGTCTTCCGTCAGTAGGAATAATTATTTATTCTTCTTGTTCTTGCACACAAGGATGATTCTCTTCATCCCCGTGACATTCTTTAATCTTCTCCGGGCTGCATTTACCCGGCTCACTTTCCAGCTTCTGGGGTTTTTGGCAACTGCATTGACACATGTTCTCTTCCCTCCCTTCCTTATTGCTAACATGAAATCCGGCTTCTTCCAGGGACAAAACCTGCGCCTGCTGTCTTTGACAGCCAAGACGTAAGCTTTCCTGTTTTTTTCCCAGTTCCAGCAAACCTTCCGCCAGTTCTTCCAGGGCCTCACGTTCTACTGAATAGTGGGTCCAGTAACCTCGCTTTTCCCCTTTAACCAGCCCAGCCTTGCGTAACACCTGCAGCTGCTGGGAGACAGCAGCCCTGGAAATACCCAGGTTTCGCGCCAGGGCGCCCACGCAAAAATCATAGCGTAAAAGAAACATGATAATCTTTAGACGGTTCTCGTCAGCCAGGGCTTTAAAGCCAGTCAGTAGATTTTGCATAAGCACCTTCCGAACTATTTTAGCATTCACTTAATTAGATTGTAACAAAAAATACTCACTTGTCAAGGAAAATCCAGCTTGATTTAACGAAATCATGAGAACCGCTTATATCCTTACTGATTTTATTAACTGCGTTGTGGAAAATGCTGTTTATGATAAGCAGAAAGGCAGTTCTTTTCTTTCCCGGCCCCGGCAAAAAAATGCCTGGCAGCAGGTTTTTCTCTGCTGCCAGGCAAGGTATTATCAAGAAACGTTTAAACCGAATAATTTCATTTAGCGACTACTAAGGAAATTATTTTGTTGCTTTTTTCAGGAAGTAGCCTTCGGGATCTATCTCCTCTTTTAACAGCCTGATGTCTTCCTCTGTGGGAACAGCCATCTCTTTTAGATCGGGGGCCACCAGAAGTTCAAAGGAAACGTTCTCCTGGATCTCCTCGGGTGTTTTCCCCGGGGCAACCTCCAAAAGCTTCATCCGCTTCGTCTCTTCGTCAAACCCAAACAGGGCATGCTGGGTGATCACCCGGTACGGCCCGGAACCCATAACCCCGGCTTTTTCACGGTAATCAGGGGAGCCGTCGCCAAACCCGATACTGGTTACAAAATCTACATTATTAACAAACCTGCGCTTCTCCAGGGCCATAATAACGATGGTTTTTTCGCAGTTGGCGGCCATGGCCCCCGCCCCACCGCTGCCCGGGAAGCGGACGTTGGGTTTTTCATAAACGTCCCCTTCCAGGTGGGAACCTACATTGCCGTACATGTCAATCTGGGCCCCACCGATAAAAGCATAGTCGGCAAACCCTCTCTGGGTCAACTCGAAAACCGCGCATAGCCCCTTCAAGTAGCAAGCCTTGCGGGCCGCCCGGGTATCGCCTACCGATAAGGGCATGCCAATTTCCAGGATGGGGGCCAGCGAACCGGCTTCATAGATCATATACAGGTTGGGCGCATGGGTAAGCTGGGCATGCATGGCGGCAATAATGGGCAAACCTGTGCCCACAAAAACAATCTTTTCATCTTCCAAAACCCTGGAACCCGTATATGAGATCATCTCAACAGCACTGTATCCCATGACAAAACCTCCCTCGATATTCTTTGATTAGCACTACAGTATTACCGGCTGAGCGCCGTCCATTTTGCGCAGCTTTCTCAGCTTCTTATACCCGATCTTTTCCAGGAAATCGTCAAAAGTCTCGCAGCCGAAGATATATTCGTCAAAATATTTCTTTAAACCATCCCGGTTGCCTGTCTTCCTGAACTCGTCACAAATTCCCCGGTAATAGCGCAGGTGGTCCATGTCAAACCAGTAATTGCCGTAGCAAGCCCCGGGATAGGAAGCAAAAGGCTGTTCGACGACAGCATCCACCGCCGGGTAGGGAATCTCTGTCAGGTTGGGATAAGCCCTGATGGATTCGGTAGGAATGATGTTTTCCGTGGTCATGATGGTATGAGTGGACGCCATGGCGATCTCCGGGCAGGTGCACTGCGCCCCAAACACCCGGGCATTGCCGTAAACATCCGCTGCCGTTACATTGACCAGCCCCACATCGGGGTGGCAGGCGGGGACCAGGTAAATATTTCTTCCCGTAAACGGGCATTCCATCATCTTACCCCGGTTGGTCAGTTCCATATCCGTTCCCCCGTGGTCCCGCACCGGGATAAAGGGAATACCCATGGCTGCAGCTTTGAACCGGGCGGACATCCCATAGTTGGTGTAGTCGTCCAGCTGGATCATACCGTTGGTGTTAAGGTATCTTAATATGGGAGCTATACCGATGATTTCGTAACCCCACCAGGCCAGTTCGGCCCGCTTAATGGAAACCCTGTCGGGATCGACGATCATGGCCCCGGCCAGCCATTCGGAACAGATGGAGTTGGACTGGAAAGACAGCGTCAGGTCCCTGGCTCCCTGCCGGATAATTTCGTGGATGATTGCCGCCGGCACCCTTGTATTTACAAAACCTCCAATCCCAATATTTATGCCATCTTTGATGTGCTGCTGAACTGCTTCTTTTAATGAAGTGCTTTTATCCACCATGGCCTTGGATTTATCAACGGCTTTTTTCCTGGCCTCATCGGGAGTTGGACCCCAGTATTCTGCCGATTTTTGGTCATATTTAATCCTGGATATGTTTTTAATCCTGGAACTTGTTTCTTTCACTTTCTTACCTCCTCATCGAGCTATAATTCCTTACACACAAATACAACCCAGCCTTCGCTCCCTCTAAACTGACGAAAACATTTTTCTGCTTGTCAGCAAGCACTAGGAAAAAGGGAACCAGGTTTCACCCCCCTTGCTGTTTTTCCTGAACACTTTACCCCGGCTTAGAGATCGTTTAACTATAGTAAATAGTATTCTCATTATATAGAATATTTCGTTATTCTTAAATTTCTCTATTTTTCATAAATTACCTGCAAAAAAGTGGTTTTGAACAAACAAAAATTACACAGGTGAAAAGTAATCTTTAATTATCTAGCCATGACAAGGAGTTTACTTTGTCCCTGTAGAATTTGTAAACTATAACCGGCATTGCAGCGGCAGCGCTGAGCAATATTTCTTTCTTGCCAACCTGGCACCTGCTAGTTCATCAGTGTTACGTTGTGTTATTTTTTTGGATTTTATTTCCTGTAAGGAGGCAACAGTCGATGATTTTATTAAACCCCAAGCAGTATCAAAACCCTCACCTGGATGAAAAATCTAACGAGATTATGCAGAAAACCATTGATTTCTTTGAAAACAAGGGCAAGCAAAAACTGAAAGAAGATGACCGGGAAAGGGCCTGGTACGCAGATTTGCTGGAGTTCGTCAAAGACAATGAGGTCTTTTACACCCTTTTGACACCTCCAGAATACGGGACGGAAAACTGCCGCTGGGATACCTGGCGCAATTGCCAGTTTAACGAGGTCCTCTCCTTTTACGGGCTGCACTACTGGTATACCTGGCAGGTAAGCATTCTGGGATTGGGACCCATCTGGATGAGCGCCAATCAAGAGGCTAAAAAACGCGCCGCCCGGCTGCTCCAGGAAGGACATGTTTTTGCCTTTGGCTTATCAGAACGGGAGCACGGGGCCGATATTTATTCCACAGAAATGACACTCACACCGCAACCCGACGGAACATACCGGGCCAACGGGGAAAAGTATTATATCGGCAATGGAAATGTGGCTGAAATGGTTTCCACTTTTGGGAAAACGGCCGACACCGATGAATATGTTTTTTTTGCTGCCAACTACCGCAACAAAAACTATGAGCTGGTAAAAAACGTGGTCAACTCCCAGTCTTACGTAGCCGATTTTATCCTGCACGATTACCTGGTTACTGAAGACGATATCCTTTCCAGGGGAGACCGGGCCTGGGATGATGCCTTAAACACGGTCAATGTGGGCAAGTACAACCTGGGTTGGGCCTCCATCGGCATCTGCACCCATGCCCTGTACGAAGCCATCAATCATGCCGCCAACCGAAACCTTTACGGAATCCACGTTACAGATTTCCCCCATGTCAAGCAGCTCTTTACAGACGCTTATGCCCGGCTGGTGGCCATGAAGCTTTTTGCCTTGAGAACATCCGATTATATGCGGACCGCCTCCCCGCAAGACCGGCGCTACCTGCTCTACAATCCCACGGTAAAAATGAAAGTGACCACCCAGGGGGAGGAGGTCATTAACCTGCTCTGGGATGTAATCGCCGCCAAAGGTTTTGAAAGCGACACCTTCTTTGAAATGGCAACCCGCGATATCCGGGCACTCCCCAAGCTGGAAGGCACCGTCCACGTCAACATCGCCCTGATCGTCAAGTTTATGCAAAACTACTTTTTCAACCCCGGGGAATATCCGGAAATTGGGCGCCAGGACCAGGCTCAACATGACTATTTCCTGTTCGACCAGGGACCGGCGAAAGGGTTGGGCAAAATCCAGTTCCATGATTACAAACATGTCTTTAACCAGTTTGACCTGCCCAACATTAATATTTTTAAAGAGCAAACAAAACTGCTGAAAGAGTTTTTGTTACAGGCTACACCGGACAAGGAACAGCAGCGGGACACCGACTTCCTGCTCTCCCTGGGAGAATTGTTCACCCTGGTGGTTTATGGACAGCTAATCCTGGAAAATGCGCAAATTTACCAGATTGAAGAGGATTTGGTAGACCAGATTTTTGATTTCATGGTCCGGGACTTCTCCAAGTTTGCCCTGCAGCTTTACAGCAAATACAGCAGCACAGAGCAGCAGATGGCTTACCTGTCAAAAATGCTCAAAAAGCCCGCTGTTGACCTGGAGCGTTACAACCGGGTCTGGGAAAACCACGTTTATGCCCTTAATGGAACTTATGAAATGAACTTATAAGACATCCATTAAACGCTTCTTCACCAGCCAAAAGGATGAAGTTATTAATCAAAGACGCGCGGAATTATATACGGCAGAGTTGCTGTTTTCAGGGTAGCAGTGAGGCAACCTTTAACCACATAAAAACTGCCTGAACATGACTGCTCAAGATTATTTCAGGGCAACTGAAAACACACCCCCGGCAAAAAGTAACGCTTTGAGCCGGGGGTGTTCTTATAGAACAAGGGAACCCTATAAGAACCGTCCCCTTGCTTCCTTGCTTCCGCAGTTTTTTACAATTTCCAGCCTGGACGAATTAGAATCATGCAGGCTGCTTCAAAAAGTTTTGCCTTTTTTATGCAAGACATGAAAAGTAAGAGCATAGAACGCACCGCGATAGCGATTTCGTTCTTCTCCTGCTTCCTGCTTCCTGCTTCTCCTGTTTCCTGTCCGATTCATAGCGGTTAATTTTTTACCGCACAAAACAACCCGTAGCCTACCAGGCCCTGATTGTAGAGTTCCCTTTGGCTGCAGGCAAAAAGATAGTGGTCTATTTCTATTTTTGACGCCAAACCCAGGGGCTTTAATAAATAAAAAAACGGTAGAGAAAGCCTGCCCAGACGGTAAACATCCCGGACGCTCTTTTCCACCTCCCCCGTTTTGTCCACGAAACGGATCAATTTAAAACCACATTGTTCCAGGGCAGCAATGATTTCATCTTTGGTCGACCAGCCGTTCATTTTCACGCCCTGGCAAAAATCCCGGGCTATTTTGATTTCCTGGTCCCCCTGCAACTGGCGAAGCAAAAAGGCATCAGAAATCACAATTTCCCCACCTGGCTTCAAAATGCGGTGCATTTCTTGAAAAAACCTCTCCGGTTCAGGGTACGAGTAGCAAAAGCTTTCGATGGCAAAAGCCTGGTCAAAGGATTCTTCCTGGAAACCGGTCTCAAAATAGTTGGCCGGGTAAAAACTTGCCTTCTGGCTTACTCCCCGTTCCTGAGCATACTTTTTCGCCAGATTAACCTGAACAGAAGAAAGAGTTATGCCGACCATAGCTGCACCGGTATTTTCCGCCAACCAGATAGAAGCTCCCCCCACACCGCACCCGGCATCCAGCACCCGCTTTCCGGGAGAAGGATTGAGCAGGGCAGCCACCTCCCGATACTGGTTGAGCAGGGCTTCTTTCTTGGAGCACGTATGCTCATTCCAAAAACCGTAATGCAGGGAAAGACTGTTTTTATCCGTGTAAAAGATGTTATACCATTTCTGGGTTCGGTCATACAAGTCTTCAATAACCTGGACATTGTTATTAAAAAAGCTTAACCTCAACCTTTGACCTCCTCCCTGTTTTGCTTGCTTAACTTGGGTGAATTGTTCACCCTCTTGCAAATATTCTACATTTATCATATTTTTCCTGCAATGCAAAGCTGACAGCAGCAACTTGATTTTTTTCTTGCATGAAGTATAATGCACAAGAGAAGAGGAATCTCAAAGAAAGGCCATAGGGCCGTGATTGTTGATATTATGACAGAAATTTGAAGGAGGAACCATGCCGTGAAGCTATTAACAGAAATCCCCTGCCCCTTGGATGCAGATAAAGTCTTATCCCGACTGAATGCGGGCAGCAAAGAAAAACACGTCCAACCCCTGGAGAAATTGGTGGCAAAAATTGATGGCAAAATTAATCCCGTGCTCCTGTACAGGGAATGCTCTGTCAAAGCTGTTGATAACAGTTCGGTACTGATTGACGGTGTACGGTTCCAGAGCCGCATCCTGCGAGTGAACCTGGAAAAAACGAAAAATGCTTTTCCTTATATTCTTACCTGTGGAAAAGCATTCGAAGACCTTTCTTCTTCCCTGGAGGATATGTTAGACAGGTACTATTTAGAGGAAATTGCAAATGTCGTCCTGTCCGAGGCGCAAGCTTATTTCCTGGATTACCTGGGAAAAAACTATGGACTGGAGAATGTTTCCAAGATGAACCCGGGCTCTCTCCCCGACTGGCCTCTTGAACAGCAAAAACCGCTCTTTTCCCTGTTCGACAAATCTCCGGAATTAGCGAGTATCCAGGTTCGATTAGAGGAGAATATGCTGATGACACCGCTTAAGTCCCTGTCCGGAATCGCTTTCCCTTCAGACGGTCATTTTGAGAACTGCCAGATGTGTCCCCAGGAAAACTGCCCCGGGCGAAAAGAACCTTATGATGAAACAATGAAAGACCTGTACATCAAGCCTGATGAGTGTTAATCACCAAAGAGACAGCTAATTCCGGATTACCTGAATCCAGGTAGTGCCGGGGATGGGCTCCACCTCACCGCCCCGGATATACTTATAGATTGTTTTCTCCCCTGTTCGGTTCCAGGTAATCTCATACTTAAAGCCTTCCTCGTAAAGAAATCCTCGGCCGGATCCGTGCAGGTCAATATCAACCAGGCCTTCCGGCCCGGGCACGTTACTGTGAGATGTTTCCCGGACAATAATCCGGTCTGCGGTATACTGTTCGCCTGTTTCCAGTTCCGTGTGTGGTTCGCTGTTAATATACCGGTAATAGACTTTTTCTTCCTCGTCGTACCGGTAGTTTACCAGGTTGTGGGCGCTGTAAAAGACGTCCACTTCTTCAGCCTTGCCAAAAATATCGGGCTTTTCTTCACTAAAGGTATATGTTGTCTCCACTTCCCGGGTACGATCACCTGCAGCCCGGTACAGGTTACTGATATTGGTATAGAGATTGTGGGGCGCCCTTCGGGAAGAATCCCGCCAAAAATTGTTGCCCACGTCGGCAATCTGAAAGATCCCCAACCCCTGGATCATCTGCCGGGTCCGGGCAGAATAGCCGCTGTGAGCAATAATGCCCCCGTGCTCCTGGGCCTGCACAGCAAAGTAAGGGCGAAGGCTACGGATAGGGCCGATGTTAAAGTTATCTTCGTGGTGTGTTCGATAGACTGTCAGGTAGCGGGTGGAACCGCCTTCCACCAGGAATTCATAGATCACGTCGGCTTCCTGCAGCCCGGAAGAAGGCCGCGCTGAGGGATGGTTGTTGATCACCACTGTAATAGCCGGGTCTATTTCCCTGACAGTTACCGGCTCAGGCTTTTCCTCTTCCTCTTCCTCTTCTTTTGCTTTCTTTTCCCGTTCTGCTGCAGCCAGGGTTACCTGTTCAAAATAGTCGTCCAGCAGGGAAACAACACTTTCTTCAGCAGGTTGTGCAATGATTTGGTAAAGCCCTAAATCTTGTGTTATATAGCCGCGGCCGTTGGACCTGGTATAAGAAGTAAAAACTGCGTTATCAGCAGTAAACCGGGCCCGGATAAAATCATCTTCTGCCTGGAAGAGGTCTGCAGTATAATGCCATTTATCAGCATCTGCAGAACCGCGTTTTTCCTGAAACTCCAAAGAAGCCATTAAAACGAAGAAATCTTCAACCTCCCCGGGTTCCTCGATGACGATCTCTTCTTCCCGAATATCTGCCTGCAGCTTGATTTCTGCCGTTTTGCTTTCATCTGTTTGGCAAATATCTTTAAAAGCAAATACTTCAGGTTCTGAAGTTGAAGCCACTATTATGGCAACTACCAGCAATAACACTGCCAGGGCCGCCGCCCCCACCACAAGATAAAGGTTTCTTTTGTCAGAGAAAAAAGTCTTGAACTGTGCTCCTATCCCTTGCTTCGATTGTTCCGGCAAACTGCCTGCACCCACCTTCCTGCTAAAATAAAGATTTATTTCCACGTTGATACTTTTTTATTTTCGCCACAGTCCCTCTCTTTTCCTTGCAGGAAAAACAAAATACTTCAATTCCTATCTCAACTTCTTATTGCAACAGCATTTATGCAGCCAAAGATATTTGTTATAATAGAAAGGATTTGTTTGCTACATAACAACAGTTTTATTAAAGGAGCTGCAGAAATGGACAAAATCAGAATGGCTGATCAACCCGGTCCAGGAGAAAAAAAAGAAAACCCCTTTCACTTGTTGATGAACCCCCGGTCCGTTGCCGTAGTTGGTGCTGGAAACAACCCCATGAAGATGGGCACGATGCAGGCTTTGAGCATTATTAAAGACGGTTTTTCCGGAAACTTTTATCCGATCCACCCCCGGGAAGAAACAGTCCTGGGACACAAGGCGTACGCGTCTGTTTCTGACCTGCCCGAGCCCCCGGACCTGGCTATGCTGGTCATACCAACCCGGGATGCCGTGGAGGTGTTGGAGCAGCTCGGCCAGGCCGGCACCAAAAGGGCAATTATCATCTCGGCCGGTTTCAAGGAAACAGGCGATGAAGGTGAAATCATGGAAAACAGGCTTAGGGAAGTGGGTTCCCGGTACGGAATCCGTTTTTTGGGCCCAAACTGCATGGGGATTATTAACTCCCAGGCTTCCCTTAATATGACTGTAATCCGTATGCAGGACCAGCCCGGGATGCTGGGTATCGCTTCCCAAAGCGGCACATATGTAACCCAGACCCTGGTTTACCTGCGAAAAAAAAGCATCCGCTTCAGCAAGGCGATCAGCGTGGGCAACGAAGCCGATTTAAACCTGGTGGATGCCCTGGAATACCTGGGAGAAGATGAATCTACAAAGGCAATTGGCCTGTACATCGAAGGAATCCGCGAAGGGGAGCGTTTCATCGAAGTTGCTCAAAAAATTACCCCGCACAAGCCGGTCCTGGCCCAGTACGTCGGCGGCTCTGAAGCCGGCGCCCGGGCAGGAAGCAGCCATACGGGTTCCATGGCCGGGCCCGATTATCTTTACGACGGCATATTCAAGCAGGCCGGCATTATCCGTGTTCATTCCATCGAAGACCTTTATGCCCACGGCTGGACACTGGCCACCCAGCCTTCCCTGCAGGGGAACCGGGTAGGCGTTGTAACCAATTCGGGAGGGCCGGGAACAGCTATCTCCAACACCTGTGACGAAGGAGGCATGGAAGTCCCCCTGTTCTCCAGCGAGCTGCAAAAAGCAATGGAAGCATATCTTCCCGATCAAGCTTCCTGCAAAAACCCCGTAGATGTAACCTTTCACCTGGATGCAGACCTGATCAGCACAACCCTGCCGGAAATGATCATGAAAAGCGGTGAAGTGGACGGCATTGTGCTGCATGGGGCCATGAGTTCCGGTTTTATGAAGGAAAAATACCCCCATATCCAGGAACTGGTAGGCAATGTTCCCCTGGAAGATTTACTGGAACGTTTTAAGCGCGACACATCAGGGGCCGTATCACTTCCGGACAAACACGGCATTCCGCTGGTTGTCTCATCCTTCCTGGATGAAGACAACTATACCCAGGCATACCGGCAGAATAACATCCCTGTGCTGGATTCCCCGGAAAAAGCGGCCCGGGCCATGCTGGCATTAAACCGGCACCGGGAAATCAGGCAAAGGGGTCAGGTTAATAAACCAGAACTGCCTTCTCCATCGGCCCAGGTGGAACAAATAATCCGGGAATCCCGGGAAAAAGGACAAAGCCACCTGGACGAATACACAGCCAAGCAGTTGCTGGCATACTACGGCATTCCCGTAGTAAAAGAGAAACTGGTATCCACCGGTGATGAGGCAATGCAAGCAGCAGCAGAAACGGGCTTTCCTGTTGTCCTGAAAGGATGCTCTCCCGAGGTTTTGCACAAGACAGAAAAAGGCCTGGTTTACCTGGGTCTTACCGACCAGGAACAGGTCCGGGAAGCTGCAGAAAAAATTCATCTTGCTGCAGGATCTCCAATTCCCCTGCTGGTTTCTCAAATGATTACTGGAAGCCGGGAGTTCATGGCCGGTATGGTGCGCTTCCAGGGTTTTGGACCCTGCATCCTGTTCGGCTGGGGCGGCGTCTTTACCGAAGCCCTGCGGGAGGTCACCTTCCGTTCGGCTCCCTTGAGCAAGGTGGAAGCAGCAGAGATGCTCCAGGACACAAAGGCGGGAAAGCTTTTGGATGGTTTCAGGGGGATGCCTGCTGTGGACCGGGAAACATTGGTGGACTTGCTGCAAAAACTAAGCTTTATCGGGCTTCTTCATCCTGAAATCACAGAAATTGATCTCAACCCCCTGCTCATCATCGGCTCTCAACCGGTAACGGTGGATGCCCTGGTGGCTCTGTAAAAAACAATTCCAAGCTGATGCTGCAACAAGGGCAGGTTTGCCGGCACATCTACTTCAAAGTATACGCTACCCCGGCAACCTGCCTTTGTTTTCTTGCCAGTTGACTGGACAGACAGCAGGTGGGATAATAGAAAATAAAGATTACAATTGAAAGGGAGTTCTTACTCCATGACTCATGCTGCAAAACCTCAAGATCAATACGATGTTATCATTATCGGCAGCGGAGTAGCCGGCTTGCTGGCAGCTTTGAAAATCGCAGGATTTGCCCGGGTCTGCCTCCTGGCCAAGGACGAGTTGAGCAGCACCAATACCTGGCTGGCCCAGGGGGGTATTGCCGCTGCCCTGGGGCAAGATGACAGCCCCCAGCAGCACCTTGAAGATACACTGACCGCAGGCGCCGGTCTTTGCCGCCGGGAAGCTGTGGAAATACTGGTAAAAGAAGGACCCGGTCGGATAAAAGAACTGCTCCAGATGGGAATGCCTTTCGACCAAAGTGATGGGAAGCTGGAGTTGGGTCGTGAAGGGGCTCACCGCCGAAGAAGGGTGGTTCATGCCGGCGGGGATTCCACCGGACGATTACTTGCAGAAACATTAATCAAGAAAGTCCAGTCCAATGATAATATTACCGTTCTTGAACATTCTTTTGTAACGGAGCTTTGGGCCCAGGAAGGCCGTATCCAGGGGGTTGAGCTGCTGGGAGGAAAACGCATCAGTGCCGGAGCAGTAATTATTGCTTCCGGAGGCTGCAGCGCTGTTTATGTCAGGACCACCAACAACCCTGCCACAACAGGTGACGGGATTGCCATGGCTTACCGTGCCGGAACAGATATTGCTGACACGGAATTCGTTCAGTTTCATCCCACCGTTTTTCACGATGAAAACAGCAATGAACCTTTCCTGGTTTCTGAGGCGGTACGGGGTGAAGGGGCGGTGCTGCGGGACAGGTCCGGAAGACGTTTCATGGATAATTTCTGTGAACAAGCAGAATTGGGTCCACGTGATGTAGTAGCCCGCGCCATAGCAGAACAAATGGAAAGGACAAAATGTCACTTTGTTTGGCTGGACATTTCCCACCGGGGAAAAGAATTCCTGCAGCAGCGTTTTCCCACCATTTACAATATGGCCTTAAAACATGGTTACGACATGAGTCGGCAGGGACTGCCTGTTTCTCCCGCTGCCCACTACACCATGGGCGGCATCAAAACAGGCCTTTGGGGGGAAACAAACATCGAAGGACTGTATACCTGCGGAGAAGCTGCCTGCAGCGGTGTCCATGGCGCTAATCGACTGGCCAGCAACTCCTTACTGGAAGGGCTTGTTTTCGGAGACCGGACCGCCCGGCATATTGAAAATTGCCTTCAAGTTCCGCTTTTGAACCATTCATCCCTGCAGCATTCTTCATGCAGCAGTACAAAAACATCTTTGACTGCAGAACAAGAAGCCGCATTAATTAAGAAGCTAAAAGAAATTATGTTGAATAAAACAGGCATTACACGAAGCGAAAACGACTTGGCAGAGGCGAAGGAGTTTTTTAAGCAAAATGCCCCGCCAGACTCCTGGATTCCTCAATACCGTTCCGGGTGGGAACTGAAAAACATGTTCCTGGCAGCCCGCCTCATTGTAGAAAACTCCCTGGCCCGGACAGAAAGCCGGGGCAGCCACTTCAGGAAAGACTATCCCCAAGCCAACCCTTCCTGGCTGGCTTCTATTGTCCAGTCGAAAAGCAAAGTAAGAAAAGAACCCCTCCAAGGGCAAACCGAGCCCGGCAGGACTTCCGATAAGAAAAACCTGACCCATTTTTAAGCTATTTATGGACCAGGTTCGTTGAAAACAGGTTCCCACTATAAGCTGCCTGCAGGCGCAAGACCGGCTATTGATTCGCCCGAAGGTATTTTTGAATGCCCCGGGCGATAGCCACAGCGGCTTTATTCTGAAAATCTTCCCGGGCCAAAAGCTTCTCCTCCTCGGGATTGGAGACAAAAGCAATTTCAACCAGGATGGCCGGAATATGCGTGTTTCGCAAAACAGAAAAATTTGCCTGCCGGACACCCTTGTCCGAACGCTTGAGAAGGTCCACCATCTCCTGCTGCACATAACCAGCCAATTCCTTGGAGGTGGCAATAAACTCCCGGGAACCGCCTCCCCGGGTGCCCGGGTAAAAAGTCATGGTCCCGGCAACACTGCGGTCTGGATGAGCGTTGGCATGGACACTGACAAAAACGCCCCCCGACTGGTTCGCCACCCCGGAACGTTCCAGCAGTGTTATACCGGTGTCCTGCTCCCGGACAAACACTACGGGATAACCTTCCTTTAGTAAAATTTCTCCCAGTTTATGTGAAACGGAGGTATTTACGTCCCGTTCATTAAGCCCTGTAGGCCCTACAGCCCCCGGGTCAGTTCCACCTGAGCTGTTTCGGGTCGCATGACCCGGGTCAATCACAATGGTGTTGTCCAGGGGAAATGCTGGTTTCAGGGTGATTTCGACCGTTTTGCCATCATTTTTCCGGGTTACTGCATGAACAATATGCTCTTGCAGATCTGCCACCATCCGAACTGTCTGATCATTAAACTGTGAGGCCCTAATCCTGTCCACCGGGTGGGAGTCAACCTGGATGGGCGCAATATAATCGTTTTCCTTGCCTGCAAGCAGTCCCGGAAAATCAAAGGCCAGGCGATCAGGATCTGTTACCCGGACAACCTTTGGCAGGGAAAGGTGGCTGTTTGCGCTAACTCTAAGCGTTACCCCTTCCTGGCTGTTAAACACCTCAATATCCGTTACGACAGGCAGATCTTTCTTCTTGTTTTCTTCTTCGTTCTTTTCTTCCCCGGGATTCGGCGGCACCACATCATCGCTCCAACTTCCCAGCAAAGGCCCCGCAGTATTTTCATTCAATGCAGGATTTTTCTCCGCACCGGGCGGTTCGTAGCGGGTGGCCACCAGCCAGGCAGCAATCCAGCCTGTTCGCCCATCATCCAGACGTACCTGGTACCACCGGTCCCTTTCGCCGGTTATTTCCAGCCAATCACCATAGGCCACTTTATCAATTACCGGTGCTTCCACCCCGGAAGAAGCCCTTACATTAACTGAGTCTTTCATCACCAGGGCTGACCTGGAATCGGCAAACTGGGTCAAATCCCCGGAGAAAGCCGGGGGCGGCTGGTCCAGTTCCTTTTCTTCCGGTGCAGGCTTTTCAGGATGTTTCTCAGAAGGTGGATCTTCCGGCGAAGAGTCTTTTTCCTCAAGTTCCACCAACCATCCGGCAATCCAGCCGTTTTTTTCATTATGAGCCGTAGAAAGCCTTACCTGGTACCAGTCTCCTGTTTTGCCCAACAAGGTGAGCTGGTCCCCCCTGGAAACCCGGGCAATAACCGGTTCAAAATCCGTGCCGGGACCCGGCCGAATATTGACCGTGCTTCCGGACACATTAGCCAGGCCGCTTTTGGGTGCTTCCGGGGAGATCAGCTTGGTCAGGGATACTGTCCGGGTTTCTCCGTCCCACTCCACCTCCAGGCCAAATGTTTCCAGCAGAAACCTTAACGGGACCATCGTCCGGCCTTCCCTGATCACTGCGACCGTGTCCATTTCTTTTTCTTCACCGTTGACCAACACTGTTTTCTGGTCGATAAACAATTCCACGTCCAAAGAGCCCCTGGAGACTGTAACCCTTCTTTCTTTTTCATCCCAGCCTACCGCAGCCCCTATCGCTTCAGAAATAAAGCGCACCGGGACCATGGTCCGTGAATTATCATCTATGTAAGGACGTACATCACCCTTTACGAGCTTTCCGTTCAGCTCAATGGTTACATCGGAATTGCCTGAGGCTAGGGAAGGAAAGGCAGCAACTACAATAACGTACAACAGTAAGGCCCACACATACAGAACTCTTTTCAACATGAATCTCTCTCCCGACTTTTTCTGTGACGTTTCTCTTCATTTTTTTTAACGAATGAAGATGGAAAAAGGTACTGGTTTTTGAGGAAAAAACCTGTTACCTTTTTTAAATAAAACAGTTTTTTACAAGCTTCCAACAAATAATTAACAATGCAGGCCAAGTTATCAACATGAGAATGCAGTGAAACCCTGTACAGGGCGGGTTATCACTATTTTTCTCTTTACAGTAAAATCAAAAATAAGTGACAAAAGCCGGTGATCCGTGGATCGCTTTGTCACTTATCATTTACCTGCTCAAGCATCCTTGATGCTTTAGGAAACGAATTCAACAACACTACCTGCGCTTGGAATTGTCAGGAATTCTGGACATTTCGCTAGCCAGGTTGAAGCCGGGAAAGCAGGTAAACTTTAACATCTTTTTCAAGTCGGTTTCTCCAATCAGGTCTTCCTGCTTTTTGCCAATCTGCAGTTGCAGCCTGCTTGCCCGCCGGCTCATCCGATTGATCAACCGGGTAAAGGCATTGGTCGTCTTGCGGGAAGAAAAGTTCAACTCTTCGGTATCTACAACCAGGCGCAAGCAACGATCCGGGATTAATTCTTTCAAGGTGCGATTTAATTGAGCCAGGTTCATCTTATTTAGAAATCCCTGCAGCTTAACATAATAGATGCCCCGGTCTTCTGCAGCCAACACACGGAGCACATCTTCGACCTGGTTATCCCTTCCTGTCGCACCCAACACCTTGACTTCCACCATTTCTTCACCGTTTTCTTTGGCCTCCTGCAGGAGTCCTAAAGCCTGTTCATACCAGCGGTAATAGGAAGACAGGCGATTTACCAGGATATTGCCTATACCGCGGTAATACACCGACTGCCAACCAGTTAAAAAAGCGTTTTGCAGCGAATTCTTGGGGGAGTAAAACCGGCGATATGCCTGGTACATTCCTTCCTGCAGCTCCTCGGGAGACATTTTGGCCGGCTGAAAAACCACGTGCATTCCATCATAAAGCTCCCAGTCCCGGGTCAATAAACGTCCTTCCTGTTCCATCTGCTGGAATAGCGCCGTTCCAGGCAGTGGAGTAAGGACCATAAACTGAACGGAATCAATACGTGTCTCCAGGGCAAATTCTGCCGTTTCCCGGATGGTTTCCACTGTATCACTGTCGCTTCCCAGGACAAACATGCCGTGCACCCGGACGCGGTATTCGTGAAAACGCCGGATCGACTCTTTAATATCTTCAACGCTCTGCTTTTTCTGGTAAGCTTCCAATGTTTCGGGGTTGATCGACTCCAGCCCTATATAGGCTATATTTCCGCCTGTACGGCGCATTAACTCCAATAATTCATCATCGCGGGATGATTCCACCCGAAACTGGGCTCCCCACCCTCTGAGCTTAATCTTGCGGTCCAGCATGCCCTGCAGCATTTCTTTGGTATGCCTGGGATGGGCAGCAAAATTATCATCACAGAAAAATATGCTTTTGCCATGGTAACGTGAAAGTTCATCCAGGACCAAATCCACACTGCGATAGCGATACTGGCGACCAAACATCTGGGTAACGCAGCAAAAAGTGCAATCAAAGGGACATCCCCTGGAAGTGGCCACGGGAATTGCCTGAAGAGGCCTTAAGGGACTTCCCTGAACAAAAAGATCCAGGTCAGGAATGGGCAGTTCATCCATGGTCACCCAACATTCCTGATCCGGGTTATGTATGATTTCGCCATCTTTCCAGTACGACACTCCTGGAACATCCACCGGTTCCTCTCCTTTGGCCAGGCAGTTCACCAAAGCTGGAAAGGTAAAGTCCGCTTCCCCCCTGGTTACGTAATCAGCATGCTGGATTGCTTCCTCCAGCATCAAGGAAGCATGAATGCCCCCAATAACCACGGGGATCCCCCGGGAGCGCAAGAATCCGGCTACCCGGTAAGAATCTGTGCTGGTCACGCTAATGGTCGAAAAACCTACAAGGTCTGCTTGCAGGATCTCTTTCCATTTCAGTTTCTCAACCGTATCGGCATACAAGGACACATCATAACCCGCATTTCGCAGTTGTGATCCCAGGGTGGGAAGTCCCAGGCGCGGCATTTTGGAAACTTCGAAAACGTTCCCAGCCTTGCATTTTAATTCTATTAAAGCAATTTTTTTCATGTACATTTACCTTTCCAACTAAGTTTTAATCCTGAGCGTATTATTTCCTTAAAGCGCTGAACTAACCATGAAGAGATTAATTGACAATAGAAGGCATAAAAAAGTCACACCGAAAAGTGAGAAAAATAGCCCAGATCTGGTTGAACAACTTTGACCTTGTTTGAAGGGAAGAAGTTTCAACCTTCTTATACCCCATTATACTCCCTTAAAGGCTGGAAAGCAAACCACAATTTCCTCTAGATGTTTTACAACAAGCCAAGCTAGATCAGTTTGAAAAGCATCAAATATCCCAACCCCAACAAAAAACAAACCACACTTAACAAGGCCACAGCTACAACTTTCTCCCATTTGTCTTTCCGCTTGTGTTTCCCCAGGCATTCCGGGCAAAGAACCATTCTCTTGTAACTAAGGAGAGGAAACTGGGCAAGTGAATAACCCATCCTGACCAGGTGAGAGGTTTCCCGGCCCGTTTCTATTTCCACACGACACTCCTGGCACCTGCTTTTTTCCACATTAAGCCTCTTTCAGGTTTAAAATTAACGACAATTCACAAATTTCCTTCATATTTACTAATTCTACAAACCATCTCCCAATCCTGCCTGCGATGAAAAAATTAAAGGAAAATGCTTCCTTAATGTCCACCTATTAATGTGTCCGCTTTTAAAGCAGGCCAAGCAGATTCCAGTACCAGATCGCTGGCAGGACACCCAGGGAAACAGAAATTACAAATCCTGCCCCGTAGAGGGCCAGATGGCCTTCAGACCAGCCCTGGTTTTCCAAAATATTGCTGGATATGATAGCAAAAGGTGACATGTAATGCATAACCGTAAAACACTGGATAACCCCGCTTAAAAAGCACAGCACTACAGGATGGATTCCCAAAGCATTCAGGGAGGGAGCAAAAGCCATTAACAGGGTTAAAGTAGGCAACCCCCAGGCCACATCGACAAATCGAACCAGGAAAACAAATAACAGCATGGAAAAAACGAAAACATAAATCTGCGCCGCCATACCACTTACCAGGGGTTTAAGCCCCTCTGTAAGGTGGGAGATTAATCCAATATTTTCAAGCACCGTGGGTATTGACATTATGGAGCCAATAAATAGGACAACATCCCAATTGACGCCTGCTGAAATGGATTTAACTGAAAGGGTGCCAAATAAAAAAAGCAGGAAAACCGTCAGGGAAGTAATGGTTACAGACTCCAAGCCATGCAGTGGGGTAGTCAAATACCCCAAAAAACAAAGGGCCAGGATAATCCCGGCATAGATCTCTTCCCGGGATACCGGCCCCGGAGATATTTTACCATATGTATTTTCACTGCCTGTCCCTGGAAAACGAGGTCGAAAAACAAGAAAAAGATATATCAGTAAAAATATCGTTATGATCCCCCAGGGTATGATCAGGGCCTGGGTATAACCGACCCAATCCAGGTCCAGGCGCAGTTCCCGGGGCAGAAGACCCATATTGATCGGGCCCACCAGGCTGCCAGTCAGCCATCCGTTTCCTGGTATTAAAATCGCCGTATAGGCCACCAGGGAAATAAAAGCTGCTTCCCTGGAGCGTCCGGGCAGCTGCAGCGCCCTGATAATTCCCAGGACAATGGGCATGATAATGGCGATACGCACTGTAATGGAAGGAGTAAGCATGGAAAAAACAATCCCAATCAGCATTAGCCCCAGGGCAGTCCGGGTGATGTTTCCTTGAAAGCGATCCAGGACCAGGGCTGTCAAGCGAACTCCCAAACCTGTCTCCTGGATAACATGCCCAAAAAGAAATGCCGGGATAATAATCCAGACTGCCGACGAAGTAAAACCCGCAAACACATCCTGGTAAGGAAGTCCACCGACCAATAAAAGGCCCATCATTAACATTCCGGCTACACCCCGGGGCAGGCGGGCTGGAAATACCATCCAGGCAGCCAGGGCAAAAATCACGCAACCAAGGGCCCAGTGCCCCGAAGGAGTCAATACTTCCACGGGGCGCTGGTGATAAACGAAGCCGAAAGCCAGGACCGCCACCATTGCCAGGACAAGCCATTTGGACAGTTCTTTTTTTTGTTCCTGAGAGCTTTTATTCATACTCTGATTATAACATAATATTTTTCCACTCGATATTTTTAAACTGCCTGGACAAGTTTGTTATCCAGCATAATTGACCATTCAAGAGCTTCAGGGCTTAATGACTTGTAGAAAACAAGGAGCAACAATTCCGGGGGATAACCGCTCAACTCTTCGATGTCAGCACTTAAAAAGATCATGTTCCAATCCGGAGAGCACACACACCGGAAAATAACTCCAGGTATGTTAGAAACAAGGTTGTAAAACCTTGCTTCGCCCTCCTGAATTCTTAGCTCAGCTTTTTTACTCTCTGTGATATCGCGAATAAAAGTGGCAAAATATCCAGGTTCATCGCTGTAAGCCGTAACTTCGTACCAACGGTCCAAAGAATCAAAGTGCTTTTCAAATCGTGTGTTTACCCCCGTAAGAGCTACCCGGGAATACATGCTCAGCCATTCAAGACCTGATGTTTTGATTTCTGGGAAAACCTCTGTCACCTTCTTCCCCACAACCTTGTCCCTGGTAGAGCCAGTCATTTCTTCAAAAGCGGGGTTTACTTGAAGAAAGATATGATCTACGGGGTTATCGAAGCTGTCAACTACCAACTGATGGTAAACAAACAGATCTGGCATGTTTTCTATAAGCAGTCGATACCTGTCTTTGTCTGAAAGCAAATACTTTCCTCCTGCCTGGCTATTATTGCCCTTGATATTTAAAACAAAAACCCTTTTCTCTGAACAGCTTGACGCAGGCATCAACAATATCTGAATCATAGGCTGCTCCCTTTTTCTGCTGGATTTCCTCCAGGGCCTGCCCAGTCCCCAGGGCCGGCCGGTAGGGTCTGTGGGAAGACATGGCCTCTACAACGTCAGCTACACCCAGTATTTTTGCCTCAAGCTGTATCTGACCGTTTTTCAAACCAAAGGGGTATCCTGAGCCATCGATTCGTTCATGGTGCTGGACAATGATTTGAGAAATAGGCCAGGGAAAATCAATTTCTTCCATAATTTCTTCTCCAATCAACGGATGGTTCTTAATGATACCAAATTCGAACTCATTTATTTTCCCCGGCTTGCTTAGAATTTCAGCCGGCACATTTATTTTTCCAATATCATGAATCTGTGAGGCCAACCTTACGCTATCGACTTTTTCACTTGAAAGTCCAATTTCCCGGGCAATGGCACTAGAAAGCTCAGCAACCCTTACCTGGTGACCGGCTGTGTATGGGTCTCTTTTTTTTATAATTTTTGATATGGTACATATAATCCCTTCCGTGGTTTGCTCTAGCACTTGAAAGGTATCTTTAAGTTTTTCTTCAGACTTTTTAAATTTTGTAATATCACGGATCGTTTCAATTGCACCTACAATATCTCCCTTTTCATCGAAAATGGGAGAGGCTTTCACCCAGTGATAAGCTAAATCCTGTTTGCTTAAATGATCAACCACCAGCTCACAGGATAGGGTGCTGCCTTTTTGCGTCACTTGATCATAAAACTGCTCTATCTCTTTATGGTTGGATAGCGCAAAATCAATAAGCATGGGCCTTTGCTTTCCATAAAAGGGCACTGCGTAGGCATATTCCCCTTTACCCAACATTTCCTTCTTGCGAACACCAGTCATTTCTTCCATAGCACGGTTCCAGGCAACAACCTTTCCATCCCTGTCAATAGCAAATGTTGCATCAGGCATAAACTCAATTATACCCTGATAATTAAGACTGAAGTTTTTGGCATCACTTTCACAAATACTTTCCGGGATATTGGTTTTTTCCATAAATAATCCCCTCATGATAAATTCTTTTTAGCACTTACTTTTGAAATCTTTGAATACGTTGTTCCAGCTTAACCGCCATCTCTTCGAGCCCATCTGTTAGCGCTTTTACTTCTTGCAAAGAAGCAGATTGTTGCTGAGTAGATGCCGCCACCTGCTGGCAACTGGCAGCCATTTCACTGGCATCTTTTGCTGTCTGCTCTATATGGTCTTGGATCGTATCAATAGAATCAAGGGTTTCTTTCAAGTAGTTAACGGTCTCCTCTACATCCCTGTTGGTTTCATCTATATTGGTTTCACTCTCTGTTATACTCCGGGCTGTTTCATCTGCAGCCTGGGACATCTTGTCCATAATATTGCCAATTTCCCCGGCTGCCGACTTGCTCTCTTCAGCAAGTTTCCTTACTTCTTCAGCGACTACAGAAAACCCCTGGCCGTGTTCTCCTGCCCTGGCCGCCTCTATCGCTGCATTTAAAGCCAGCATGTTGGTCTGTTCTGCAATATCTGTAATAAGATTGGTAATCCGGGTTATTTCACCTGTCTGCTCTGTTAACTCGTTAACTTTTTCTACAGAAGACTGGATTTTTTCCCTGGAATCATTGGTGGATCTGGAGACATTCAGCAACATTTCTTCACCTTTATTGCTATTATCAGCTACTTTCCCAGTCAAGCTTGAAAGTTCTTCGGTCCGTGTACTGATATTTGCAGCACTTCCAGCAAGTTCATTGGAGCTGGCCGCTACTTCTTGAATAGTACTGGCATTATTGTCCATAGCATCAACAATATTCGTGCTGCTATCCCTTATCTGGCTGGTAGTGGTTTCGATTTCAGAAATAAGATCCTGCAACGCGCTTTTCATCCCTGTTATAGCTTGACCCAGTTTTCCCATTTCGTCCCTGCTGTCAATCTTTACTTCTGCCTGTAGATTCCCTGAGCCAATATCTTCGGCTACCGCAATTGCCCTGTAAAGAGGGTCAAGAGCAACTACATTGAGCAGTAGCAAGATAATCACAGAAGTTGTCCCTAAGTTTATCGCTGTAGAAATAGCCAGAGCATAAGCAAGCTCATCGATACCCAGGAAGCGGGAAAGAATATCCTCGATAAAATTAACCACCACCGGGCTAATGATAAGTACAATAACCAGCCCCACCAGCGTTTTAACACGCAAACCTACAGGTATTTTTTGGACCACCTCTTTTACGCGGTTCTTTTTGAACATTTTGCTCCCTTTTTTGGGAATAGTTGTCTCACTCATAATGCTCCTCCTTAGCAATAGCATGGAATCATACGGCACTTGATCCTGCCGCTCCTTTTAAACAAAGAGCTGGATAAGAGCCATAATATCAACCCAGAAATTTTCCCTGGAGACCATTCCGTCAAACCCTTTATCCCTAAAAAACTTTCGACTGGACTGGTCACCGAAAAGAGTTAGACCAAATATTTTTACATTATCACTATCAATTTTTGTTTTCAGCTGATTACACAATCCAAAGGCATCTTTTCCCATTAATTTTCGATTCAATATAATAATATCCGGTTTTTTTTCCCCAGCAGCCTGTAATGCTGCAGAGTAATCATTAATGATAAAGACTTCTTCAATTGCAGCCATGGATGTCAGAAATTGTCTGGCACTGAAAGTAAAGGGACAATTATAATCAATAATCATTATTCTTATATGCCCAATGAATATCCCCCCTACAGTGAGGTTCGTCCTTTTAGTTAAGTCTACTTCAACCAACTTGATATGTCGATTCGCACCTTTCCCAAGAAATAAAAAGAGAGTCCCCCATATAATAAGAAAAAATGCCCCATTTTAGAGGCATTAATTTCTTACTAAACCTGGGCTATCAAGTAGTTGCCGGGAGGACTGTTTATTCACTTTCTTCCTGCAAGGGTTTTCCCAACTCTGTTGCCAGCTTTAAAAGATCCTCATCCTTAGATACACTCAACTTCTCCATCAAGTTTTCCCTGTGCCTGTCAACGGTTTTTGGGCTAATATGTAGGGACTCCGCTATTTCTTTCCTGCTGTAGTTTTCAACAAGAAGGTGAAATACTTCCTGCTCCCTTGCTGTAAGCTTTTTGTATGCCGTTATTGCGCAGTTTCCCGGGGCAGATTGCAAATAGTTGGAAACTACCGGTTGTAAAACATTGGGACTTAAATAGGGTTTTCCTTCTTTTACAGCTTCTAAAGCCAGCTTTAATTCATCATATGCAGTATCCTTATGTACATACCCCAGGGCCCCAAATTCCAGTACTTGTTGAACATAATTATCAAACCTGGAAAGGATAATAACCTTTATGCCTGGATGCCGATTTAAAATTTGACTTGTCGCTTCCAATCCACTTAGCTTTGGCATAGAAATATCCATGATAATCACATCGGGGGTCAGTTTTTCTGTAAGAGACACAGCCTCGATTCCATCAGCTGCCTCACCAACAATTTCTACCTCGCCATTCGATTTCAGCAGGGCTCCCAAACCCTGGCGAAAAAGAGCATGGTCGTCAGCCAAAAGGACTCGCATTGGGTTCGCCTCCTTTGGTGTTTTCTCCATAAGGAACCGCAATCACTATTTCCGCCCCTTGTCCAGCAGATGTATTTATTTCCATCCTTCCTCTGAGCAGGAAAACACGTTCTTCCATCCCTTGAAGGCCAAAGCAGCCCCTAGAATTTTTTACCCCATCAAGGTCAAAGCCAATCCCATCATCTGCAACCCGGAGGCGGATAGACTCCTGGTCCCAGATCAATTCCACTGCTGTGTTCTGCGCTGAAGCATGGCGGGCCGTATTGGTCAAAGCTTCCTGCACACAGCGGTAGAGAGCAGTTTCCACCTCAGGGGTTAAAGAAACCGCTTCACCGCTGGAATGAAACCGGGCCTTAAAGCCCGTTCGTAAGCTTACATCTTTAACCATAGTATCAATAGCCCTGGTAAAACCCAGTTCGTCCAGATCTGGAGGCCGCAGGAAAGCCGATTTGTTACGGACTGCACGCAGGGAGTTGTTTAATAATTCTATACTTGAGGCCAATTTTTTGGCACAAGCCCTGCCTGTACTGTCAAGATCAAAAAATTCATTTTCCAGCATCTGCAGTTCCAGCTTTATTGTGGTAAGCGTCATGCCGATTTCATCATGCAGTTCGCGGGCCAGCCGCATTCTTTCTTTTTCATGAGCTTGCAGCACCTTGACCCGGGCCGTTTCTTCTTCTCGCTGCTTGCGCTCTGAAATATCCCGGCTAACCCCCCGGAAGCCCTGCATCTTGCCCTCCCGGTCAAACACAGGGATACCGCTTGATTCCAGGAAAGCCTTACTTCCATCCTGCCGGAAAACACTGCTCTCCACGACTTCAAAGGGTTCTTCCCTTTCCAAAAAACGGTCAATTAGTTTCTTCACCCTCACTGCTTCAACCGGTTCCATCAGCTCATAGGGCGTCCGATTGATCAAATATTCCGGCTCATAACCCAACAGCCTTTTGATATTGGGGCTGACAAAAATAAACTGCATTTTATCATTGACTTCCCAAAAGTAATCTCCGGTATGCTCAACCAACTCTTTATACCTTTTTTCGCTGTCGTCCAAGACATACTCCAAAACATTTTCCAGGTTTCTCCACTGCGTGATGTCCCTGGCCAGGACAGAAACCCCCTGGGAAAGGGGGAAAACATTCAGCTCAAAGAAAAAAGTTTCTTCTTCCAGGGTGTACTCAATAATAACACGCCGGGGAGAGGCCGTCTCCATTGCCTGCCGGCATACCTTTTCCAACTCTCTTGTCTGTGGCGTATCCGGAAACAACTCATAGAGAGACCTCCCCACAGCTTGCTCCGCAGTAACGCCTGTAAGCCTTTCCGAAGCCCTGTTCCAATAGGTGAACTTTAAACTTTCATCCAGGGCAAAGAAAAGATCGGTGATACTTTCCAGCAAGTTGCAACAGTAGTTATCTTTTAGCATATTTTTACTTGACACCTCTTGACATATGTGACATATGGCAGAAGAAAGGTGCAATATTTTCTGTTCCAGTTAACAACTCCATCCAAACAAGAAACAAGATACATATTTCGACAAAAAATACGCAAACCCTTTAAGTTAGACAGGTAAGAATAAAAATGCTGCAGGAAGCTAATCCACTCCTCATGAAGTATTTATCAATCGAGCCGTGTTTTGCCTTCATTTCAATATTATTTTGGCTAGGAGTTTTTATATATTCGACGCTTTAGTCCAATTCTCCTGTATCATGGAGCGATTTAGCATAAAGTGTTATTCCCCGCCTCTATTCCGGTTTATTCCGGTTTTCTCGTGACAATTGCCTGTCCCCACAGCCTTACTATTGCAAACAGCTCGGAGTAATTACAATCAATGCACAAAAATGCCGGACTGTTACTTAATTTATAAGAACAGTCCGGCAGGCCTTCCAGGTTAAAATAATACCTTCATTATGATAGTATGATAGTTTTTTCATTGAGTCCAGGCACAAAACATCAGGAAGACTGCAGGGCATTCCATTTTCCTGCTTGCAGTTGGACTGTATTCCCTGCAACCTGTTTCTTTTCTTACTGTTTCCCACTTTTTTGAGCCTTGCTGATCTTGGCCCAGGTATCCCTTAATGAAACCGCCCGGTTAAAGACCAGGGTGTTTTTCTGACTGGAAACTTCAGGGTCCAGGCAGAAATAACCCTGTCTTAGAAACTGGTAACTCTGACCTGGACGGGCTGCAGATAAGCCCGGTTCAACCATGCAGCCGGTGATGGTTTGCAGTGAATCAGGGTTTACAATCTCCCTGATGGCTTTTCTTTCTCCTTCCTGCAGCTCTTCTTCTTCGACCACAATTTCTTCCTGTTCCACCTCATCAGGGGCATCCTCTTTTAACAGATGATCATACAACCGTACTTCTGCTGGGACTGCGTGGGGTGCAGAAACCCAGTGCAGGGTGCCTTTGACTTTACGTCCGCTGGTGTCGGCGCCGCTTTTCGTCTGGGGATCGTAGGTGCAGCGCAGCTCCCTGATTTCACCTGTAACATCGTCTTTAATAACCTGTTCACACTTGATGATGTAAGCATGCTTTAAGCGCACTTCTTTCCCCGGTGAAAGGCGGAAAAATTTCTTGGGCGGGTCCTCCATGAAATCATCCCGCTCGATATACAGTTCATTGGAAAAGGGGATCTTGCGCCACCCTCCCTGGGGATCTTCGGGGTTGTTTTCCGCCTCCAGTTCCTCCACTTCTCCTTCAGGGTAGTTCTCAATAACCACTTTCACCGGACGCAGGACAGCCATAACCCTGAGGGCCTTACGGTTTAAGTCTTCGCGGACACAGTGCTCCAGCTGGGCCATATCCACCACGCTGTTACTTTTGGCCACCCCGATACGGTCACAGAAATCACGGATGGCTTCAGGGGTATAGCCCCTGCGGCGGAAGCCGGAAATGGTGGGCACCCGGGGATCGTTCCAGCCATCAACAAACCCCTGCTCCACCAGTTCCCTGAGCTTGCGTTTGCTCATCATCGTCCGGGTAAGGTTTAAGCGGGCAAACTCGATCTGCTTGGGCGGTTCCGGCAGTGCCAGGGCCTGCAGCACCCAGTCGTACAGAGGCCGGTGATCTTCAAACTCCAGTGTGCAGATGGAATGAGTGATCTTTTCCAGGTAATCGGAAAGAGGATGGGCGTAATCGTACATGGGATAGATACACCATTTGTCCCCGGTCCTGTGGTGAGTGGCCCGTAGGATACGGTAAAGTACCGGGTCGCGCATGTTCATGTTGGGCGAAGCCATATCAATCCTGGCCCGCAGCACACGGGAACCATCGGCGAACTCACCTGCCCTCATCCGCTGAAAAAGATCCAGGTTTTCTTCCACAGGGCGGTTGCGGTACGGGCTTTCCCGGCCGGGCTCGGTTAATGTGCCGCGGTACTTCCTCATTTCTTCAAAGCTGAGATCGCAAACAAATGCCTTCCCTGTTTTAATCAATTGTACGGCATAGTCGTAAAGCTGGTCGAAGTAGTCCGAGGCAAAGAAAAGGCGGTCCTCCCAGTCAAAACCCAACCAGCGGACATCTTCCTTGATGGATTCCACGTACTCAACATCTTCTTTGCTGGGGTTGGTGTCATCAAAACGCAGGTTGCAGATGCCGTCATATTTATGGGCAATGCCAAAATTGAGGCAGATGGATTTGGCGTGACCGATATGCAGGTAGCCGTTGGGTTCGGGCGGGAAACGGGTATGCACTCTACCCCCATAGCAGTTGTTTTGCAGGTCATGATTAATTATGTTTTCAATGAAGTTGGAAGGATTCGGATTCATTCTAGCCATTTTGTTACCCCTCTTCATAATTTTGCAGTAATTATACCTTATTTACAGCCCTGACGCAAAGAGCAAGAATATTTTACCTGGAGAAATTGTTGACCAAATCCAGTTTTTGTAGTAATCTTTTTTAAGCAGTATTTTGACAAGAGAAAGCGAGATAATGCAGATATTTGGAGATTAATGCAACTATAACCTGGAATTGTGGATTTTACCTGGACAAGCACGATATTTCTCAACAATTCCTTCCTAAGTTGGTTTGTAAACCTTGTACCGGAGGCCTTTATGTTTGAAAAAATCCTGGTTCCTGTCATCCCTGTACACACAAAAGAAGCTCATATCCGCATCGCCAATTTTGTCCAGGTCATAGAAGCAAGATATGTGCATTTGCTCCATGTTTCCGGGGGCGGCACTGCAGCCCGCAGGAGATTAAACGACTGGATCGAAAAAACAGCCCTGCTCTACCGGAAACACACAAACAGCGAAGTGACCACACAAATTGCCGAAGGGCATCCTGCCAGCACTATCTGCCATATCGCCGAAGAACTAGAAATGGACCTGACCTACCAGTGGGGAAACTGCAAAAATGTCTTTTGGAGTGCCCTGTTAGGTAGCACCACCCGGGATGTAATCCGTCTGACCGAAACTCCTGTTTTCGTGCAAAAATGCGTGCCCAGGATCTTTATCGGGGAGGAAGTCGACCGCATCCTGTTTGCCACCGACTTCGAAGCAACGGCTCAAAGAGCCCTGCCTGTATTAAAAAACATGAACCACTGGAGCGCAACGCTGTTTTTGCTCCATGTCAGGAGACGAGCCGGAGATCCCTTCATGGACCAGCGCCAGCGCGAACAGATCGAGGAAGCAATGAAACAAATCGAAGAAGAACTGGCCCCATACTTCAAAAACATAGAGTCTCAAAAGGCCGTCGGTATTCCTTCCAAGCATATCCTGGCCAAAGCCCAAGAAAAGAAGGTGGACTTAATTGTGCTGGGCCGGCATAACAATCCTTCTATCTTTAAGTTTACCGGCTCCACCGCAGAGAACGTGATTGCCCGGTGCGATGAGTCGGTTTTGCTTGTGCCCTAGTACCCCCCCCTGGGAGCCTGGGCCCAATTTCTCTACAGTTAAAAAAGAAAAGCCCTTTAAAAGCTTTTGAAAAGCAAGCGGCAACAGGGTATGAAAAACCTCTCTATTAGTAAGGGGCTAGTAAGGGGCGCTGATTTTCAGTATCGCACCCCTTAACCGGGGAGTTAGCAAAGCCCTGGGAAGAGGAGGAAGCATCTTGAGAAAAAATATTGTCTTTATTGTCTCATTAATAATCGTCCTGGCCGTTGTTGTCCTGGGGGCCGTCAGCCCTGGCACCCTGGGCCAACTGGCCACTTCCATCCACGATTCCATCCTGGCGTATTTCGGGTGGATCTACCTGCTGGCTGCCTTTTTATTTTTAATCTTCAGCCTGGTGATCGCTTTCAGTCGTTTCGGTAATATCAAGCTGGGAGGCGACCGGGAAAAACCCCATTATTCCTATTTCGGGTGGTTCAGCATGCTTTTTGCCGCCGGGATGGGAATCGGGCTTATCTTCTGGAGCGTGGCAGAACCACTTTCCCATTATCACAGCCCGCCGGAACATATTGAAGCGTTAACGGGCCAGGCCGCTTCCTTTTCCATGCTTTACAGTTTCCTGCACTGGGGGCTTCACCCCTGGGCCATATATATCGTCATCAGCCTTTGCATCGCTTATTTTTCCTTCCGCCGTGGTATGCCGCCTTTGATCAGTTCGTGCTTTTACCCTTTGTTAGGGGAAGGCATCTACGGTGGGTGGGGTTACCTGATCGATATCTTCGCTGTTTTGGCCACCATTTTCGGCATCGTCACCTCCTTGGGTTTGGGAGCACTGCAGATCAACAGCGGACTATCCCACCTCTATGGGATTCCTGAATCCACTATTACTACGTTTTTGATTATCGCTATCGCTACGGTCCTGTTTATGATCTCCAGCATGACCGGACTGGACAAAGGTATCCAGGTTTTAAGCAAGACCAATATGCTTATAGCCTCCATCCTGATGATGATGCTGCTGGTCCTGGGACCCACAGTTCATATCTTTTCTGTCTTCAGCAGCACCCTGGGCGAATACATGAACAGAATACTGGAAATCAGCCTGCAAGCCCGTCCCTTTGAAGGCAAGGCCTGGACCCGTTCATGGACTTTGTTTTACTGGGCCTGGTGGATCTCCTGGTCACCTTTTGTGGGAGTTTTTGTCGCCCGCATATCCCGCGGCCGCACCATCCGGGAGTTTATTTTGGGAGCGCTGCTGGTCCCCACTCTGCTAACATTTTTCTGGTTCAGCGTATTTGGTGGAACTGCCCTGAACGTGCAGATCCACCAGGGGATTGAAATAGCCGGCGCTGCCGTGGACAACCCGTCCCTGGCCCTGTTTGCCATGCTGGATTATCTCCCTTTGGGAGGACTCATGGCCCTGATGGCCATCATCCTGCTATCGGTGTTCTTCATCACCTCAGCTGACTCGGCAACTTTCGTGCTGGGAATGATGACTTCCCGGGGCAGCATGTACCCCTCTCCTTTGAAAAAAGCAACCTGGGGCATCACCCAGTCCGCCGTGGCCATGGTCCTGCTCTCCTCTGGCGGGTTGGCTGCCCTCCAGGAAATGACCATTGCTGCTGCCCTTCCCTTTACCTTTATCATGCTGATGCTCTGCTACAGCCTGTATATGGCGCTGAAGGAAGAGGTATAGTATATATAAAGGCTCAAGCTATTCAAGCTATGCCAACGGATTTATGGATGAATCATCAAGCAAAAGACAGGCTTTCTGCTTAACTCTTACTGGCTGGGCTGATCTTTTGTCCCCTAAAGAGAACGAAGCAAATGACAGATTTACCTGCAAGGTTTTCTTTTTCACCGGGCCCAGGCTTCTCCCGAGGATAGAACAGCAAACCTTTCACCTACGGGGCCAATGATGGAGCAGGCAGCCACAGCCGCCAGTTCAATAGCTACTATGGTGGAAGCAATTTCCGGAAACTGGTCCTGCACTACCATGATCAGCCCAATGGTTACCCCGGCCTTGGAAAACATGGCAAAGCCGAGATACTTTTGCACAGTTTCCTGTGCCCCCGCCAACCTGGCACCCAGAAACGTCCCTCCTACTTTGCCGAGGCCACGCACAATAATGTACACAGTTACCACCAGCCAATTGGCAGCCAAAACATCCAGTCGCAAACTGGCGCCAGCAAGCAGAAAAAAGGCGATTAAGATGGGTAGTTCAATCTCCTCGAAATGCTGCAGTATTTCCGGGCGGGGGTAAAGATTGGCTACGGTAAACCCGGCCAGCATATTAACCAGTAGCGGTGAAAGATGCAGGACATGGGCCACGGAACTGTTCATCAAAACCATCCCAAGGAGAAGAACCAGCACCTGTTTTTTTCGTTCAATAAACCGAAACGCAATGATCATCACCAGCCCTGCACCTGCTCCAAGCAGTACAGAACCTCCTATCTCCAGCAGTGGTTCCAGGAAAAACGAGAGTGCCAATTCCCCTCCCCGCAAAAATACACCGGCCAGGGCAGATATGATGGCGAAAAAAATGATGGCTACTGCATCCAGGAATCCGACTACGCCCAAAAGCGTGCTGGTAAAAGCTCCCCGGGCACGAAATTCGCGAACCACTGCCACAGGAGAAGCCGGTGCTGATGCGGTAGAGATAGCGCCCAGCAGCAAGGATTCCGGCAAGGGCAGGCCCATCAAGTAATGCATGGCAGCAAAAACAGCCACAAATGTGCCAATAACCTGGATAAGCGTAATATCCAGGATGCAGTGCAGTAAACCGCGCAGTTTTTTTATTTCCAACTCGCCGCCGATGACCATAGCGATCATACCTAAGCCCAGAACCCGCAAGATTTCCAGTTCTTCAATCATCTGCTCAGAAATCACGTTTGTCAGAGATGGACTGAGAATGATGCCTGCCAGGATAAAGCCCACCACCATGGGCATTTTTATCTTTTGACCTAATCTCCCTGTTAAAAGGCCCAGGAGAAGAATTAATGCCATTACCAGTGCTTGTTCATATACATTCAACGACCATTACCTCCTAAACAAACAATGTTCGCAATATTTTGAATTATCGAAGGGGGAAAGCCCAGCAAAGAAACAGCGCCCGGTTTTTAGCAGGCATAATTTTATCTCCCTCAAACAGAAGCACAACCCGTAAACGCAAAAACAGGCAGATTTACTCCGCACTTAACCCTTTAACCCGGGCCAGAGGCAGAGCAAAAAAAACACCTTTTCCCGGTTGGTTCAAGTCGCCAACAATGCTTTCAATCTCCGCAACAGCCTGATCGATTGTTTCTTCGTCTTTAACGACGGAATATACAGTTACATTTTCCGGCCTGCATTGGTCATAAATGAGTTTGCGCAATCCCCCCATCACGGGGCTCTCGCACTCCATAAACTCTCTTCCCATTCCCTTGGAATCCACGATTGTCGCTCCTGAGATGCCAATGCCTAGTAAACGTTCCAGTACAGGATTCAGGTATTCTTTTTGGTTTAATACCAGGACCATTAAATACATTGCCATTCAGGCCTACTAGGATCACCCCTAAAGGCCTGATTTTTCACCTCCGAAGGTAAAGATTTTTCTTATATTGACTTGCAAAAGCAGCACGTTTCAGAACAGCAGTTTTCGGGAAATAAATCAATTGGTTATTGCCAAAACTGTTAGCCATGAGAAACGTGGACAAAACTACTTTTCCTAGAGATTATATTTTCTTCACGTAAAGATTCCCCATTGTTTTCCCTGTTCCCGATCAGCCCGTAATACGCTGCGATAATTAAGAAGATCAACAGCAAGGCAAAGGTGATCACACTGGCCAAAATCCGTCCTTTAATTAATGTGCTTCGCCGCTTCATCTTCAGATAACACCTCCGGCGTAGTTATTTAAAAAACCCTATAACCCCTGGTAACTGAGCCCACTGAAAAATGCATGTTTTCTTTAAACTGCATTTTCTTTAAATTCTGCCAACTTCAGTGATATCCTTCCTGAAATGAAGAAATTATTGGGCTTTTTATAAAATCAACGAAACAGGATCCTGCTCTGCCGTGAATATGCTATAATTTATGTAAAGGGATTTTGTCTTTATTTAGGCAATCAGATAAGATATAATATTAAAAGAAAAATAATTAACGATTATTCGGGGGAAGATAATGCCAACGGGACCTGCAAAACTTCAAAGCCTGATCCACATGTTGTCCCGGGCTGTTTTAGGAAAAGAAGACATCATCCAGCAGATGGTCACCGGCTTGGTAGCCGGGGGACATATCCTGTTTGAGGATGTGCCCGGTGTGGGCAAAACTACCCTGGTTAAAGGCCTGGCCCGATCTTTAGGGTGTGTTTTTCGCCGGGTCCAGTGCACTCCAGACCTACTGCCTACGGATATTACCGGTATGCCCATGTATAATACAAAATCCGGCCAGTGGAGTTTTCAAAAAGGACCCATCTTCACCCAAGTCCTGCTGGTGGACGAGATCAACCGCACCTCTCCCAAAACCCAGTCCGCCCTGCTGGAAGCCATGGAAGAACGGCAGGTTACCGTGGACGGTGCTACCTATACGCTGGAAGATCCCTTTTTTGTCCTGGCTACCCAAAACCCCCTTGAACACGAAGGCACTTACCCCCTGCCGGAATCCCAGATGGATCGGTTTACCATGAAGCTCTCCCTGGGATACCCCGCAAAAATAGAGGAAATACGGCTTCTTACAAGGGGTATTCACAAAAAAACCTGGGAATACGTGGACCAGGTCATGGAATCGGGTGACTTTTTGGGAATAAAGCAGGAAATTGAACATGTCCATGTTGCAGACAATTTACTCAATTACGCTGCCGAGCTTTCCCTGGCCACCCGTTCCCACCAAAAGATTGAACTGGGGATCAGTCCCAGAGGCACCATCCACCTGGTAAAATGCGCCATGGCAAATGCCTATATTGCCAACCGGGATTATGTTTTACCCGACGACCTGCAGCAAGTCTTTTTTCCTGTTTTTGGACACCGACTTGTTATGGACCGCAGTTCTTTTTTTGAAGAAATAAGCGCAGAAAATGTGCTGCAGGAAATACTGGCGGAAGTAAAGGTGCCTGGGAATACTGGCGGTAGGTGATATTTTGTCCGGCACACACATCAAGCTGATCTCCAAAAAAGCAATCCTTTTCCTGCCCTTGCTGCTCATTGCAGCCATCTTGTCAGGAGTTTCCCTTTACTGGGTTTCTTTCTGGTTCTTACTGCTGTGGACGACAGCTTCCATGGGATGGCTGCTGCATGCAGCCCGATGCCTGGATATGAAACTGCAGGTTTCTCCAGATGTGACCGAAAGAAAACGCCCTGTAAACCTCAACATCTTGCTCTCCAGCCGCTCCCTGTTGCCCCTGCCTTTCTGCGAGCTATATTTCTACAGCGAGCCCGGCAAAGAGCGTAAAATTCATTTATCCCAAAACTATTATATTCACCTGGGAGATTCCCTGGTAGAAAAAAGTTTGGAAGTGGATGATATTAAAATCTCCAGGCCCTGGGAGAAAAACCTGAAAATTGAGTTTCCCAGGCGCGGCCATTACCTGGTGGGGCCTGTAAAAATCCGGCTTTATTCACCCCTGGGCAACCTTGCCGTGGAAAAGAGCTTCTCCCAGGAGGTGGAAATCACTGTCCTGCCCCGGCTGCTTCCTTTCATAAGTACTTTTTCCCCACAAAGAAAGCTGCCCTGGGGGGCAAATAATAAATCCTCTCTCCCCCTGGATCTCTCAGAAAGTTACGACCTCAGACCTTTTACCCCGGGAGACTCCTTCAAAAGAATTAACTGGAAAGTGTCTGCCAGGCAGGGAGAGCTTTATACCAGACGTGTAAAATCTTCAGGGGAACCCCGTCTGCTGATCTGCGTGGAACTGTCCAGGGACCTGTACTTTTCTCCCCAGAAACAGGAGCTGGTCCTGGAAAAAGCTCTTTCCCTGGCCGGCTACCTGCTTTCCTGCGGGCTCCACGTTGGCATACTTACCTGGGACGGCAAAAAACATTACCTGCCCCCGGGGCCGCGGAAAAAACAGCTTTTAACAGCGCAAAAGCTCTTTACAATGCTGAAGCCGGAAGATGCCAGCTGCCTGGCAGAAACTATCCTTCGTTCTTCCTGGAGAATAAAGGAAAAAAACCTGCTTTGGATTGTGCCCCGCCTGAACGAAAGTTACGGCTCTGCCCTGGAAAAAATAAAGGCCAAAGGTTACTCCCTGACACTTTTCACCACCGCTTCCAGCCAGGCGCCCACCCCGGGCTCCGGCTTCCGCGGCACTGCAGCCTCACCTTTCTCCTGGCAGCTTGAATACCATCCCAAGAGTAAAGATGCAGGGGAGGTTAAAATCTCGTGAACTGGAAAAATAATTATCGCCTGGAAATCCTGCTGTTACTGCTGACAACTATCTACCTTGCCTCTTCTGTCATAAACTACCTGGGTCAAGCACCTCACTGGCTCCTGCTGGCTGCAGCATCTCTACTGGCAGTTTTCTTCCATGCCAGGCCAAAAGCTATTTTGGCCCTGCTGGCCACTTTTTGGCTCGTCGCTATCCTGCATATCCTGGGTTTCCCGGTATTCCTGGAAAAAATACATGCCCTTGGAGACGGAGTTACAGCAGAAATGGCTGCCTGGGGAGGAATCCACGACCACCCAGGCCCATTAACCACGCTGCTTTTCAGCCTGGCCGCTGTTTTTTTCCTGTCCTACCTGCAGCTTTTCCTGGCCTCCAGGGGTTGCCATAACTGGCCCTTGGTCTTGCTTGGCTCCACCATCTACATGGTGCTGTGGTTCCAGCACTATCCCCGGGCAGAAACAGAATTTATTTTTTTTCTCTCCCTGGCACTGCCAACCCTGGCTCTTTTCCATCTGGACAGAAATAGCAGTGCCGGCAAGCTATTTTATAAGCTGGGGGTTTTATCCCTGGGGCTAGCCTGTGCCACTGCTGTCGTTTTTCTCCCTTTTCAGGCACCGCTGTATTACAGGGAAGTTTTTGCCTATGCCCGGGAACACATGCCCGCTCTGGGCAAGCTACAGCGTTCCGGGCCAGACCTTCCGGAATTCGCCCGTCAGCCCGCCTCCCCCATGGCTTCCTGGACTGCGTCTCATGTCGGCTATTCACCCGGTGGAAGATTGGGCGGAAGTTTGACCGAATCGACCGAACCGGTTATGGATTTAAAGCTGGTGGAGGGCAATCTGCCCCCTTCCCTTTACCTGAGGGGCCAGGCCAGTGACTATTATACCGGCAATTCCTGGAAGACGTCTTCTGCCGGAACAGTAGAAGATCTTTCCTCTGCCTTTCAGAATGTTGAACTGTATCAAAACCAGGTTAAGCTGCATGTTTCATACCTGCAGCGCCAGCAGGACCTGTTCGGACTTTTCCCTACAACCGAGATCCAGGCCTTCTCCGGGGACAATGCAACGTTGGCCTACCGGGTAGACCCTTCCGGGAATATCAAAATCCAGGATAACGGCAGTTTCCAAGAAGATTACCTGCTTTCAGGGAAGACAGTCGCCCCGGCAGAGCTGCAGGAAAAATCTCCTGCAAGCGGCCTGGAAAAGAGCCTCTCAGCCCCGAACCGCTACCTGCAGCTCCCCGAGGACCTGCCACCCAGGATTAAACAACTCTCCGGGGATATCATCTCAGAGGCAGGAGCCGATACCGACCTGGAAAAGGCCAGGGCAATCCAGGAATTCTTAAGACAGTTCCCTTACAGCCTCAGCACCCCAGCACACCCGCCTGAAAAAGATTTTGTCGATCAGTTTCTCTTCGAACTCCAGGAGGGCTACTGCGCCTACTATGCCTCTGCCATGGCTGTGCTTTTAAGGACACAGGATATACCTTCCCGTTACGTGGAAGGGTACCGGGTACCCGTGAACAACGGGCCGGAGCCATCAGCAGGTGAAACAAATCAACCTTCGATCATCCAGGTCCAGCAAAAACACGCCCATGCCTGGGTGGAAACTTATATCCAGGAGTATGGTTGGGTCGTTTTTGAGCCCACCCGGCCTTACGAGATCCTGGAAAGCCTGGGAGATACCGCAGCCGAGGATGCCGGCTTCAATGGTGATGTTGATGATGCATTTTCCCGGGATGAAACAACCGGGGATGAAACAACCGGGGATGAAGATGATGAAGGCGAAACTGACGAGGGCGAAAGAGAAGGAATGGCCGAGGATGGGCAGAATGGGCAGGAGCAGGACGAAGCAGGTGATGAAAGTTCCGGCGAGACAGAAGATGCCGCGCAGGAAAGGGAAGAAAGGGAAAAAGCTGCAGCAGAAGATGCGCGGGGGGCCGACGAAAGTGTCGAAGACGATGAAGAAAGTGGAACTGCGGCAACCACGGGTAGCGACAGTCCCCCGGGAGACGGAAAAGATCTGCAGGCCGGGGAAGGCACTGGTGCAAAATCATTCCCCTGGATATTCTGGCTTCTTTTCACTGCAGCACTATTTCTTTTGTGCCTCTGGGCAGCCCTGAATTACAGGCATTTCCAGGCAAGGGATCCCTCCAGTTTATACAGGGAAATTGTCCGTTTAAAATCCGGCTTTCAACATTCGCCAGCACCAGGAGAAACTCCCGGCCAGGTCCTCGCCCAGCTTCAAGCGGACCTGCCCGAACTAGCCGGGGAGCTGGAGCTGCTAAAACACTGCTACCAGGTCAGCTCTTACTCCCGCAGCAAAAACTGCCTGCAAGTAGACCTGGACAAGCTAAGGCCCCTTCCTCTTAAAACCGTCCGTCTCTACTTTAAAAAATTTGGCCCTGCAAGATCTATCAAGGGACTTTTCAAGACGTTTTTACCTCTGCGATAAGAAGCGAGGAAGCAGGGGGACGGTTCTCCTGCTTCCTCGCTTGCTTCCTCAGTTCCCCTTGTGTTTTCTCAACCACATGCCTGCTTTTCTGCTTTCCCTGCCCACTCCTGCCTGGAGTCTCTGCCGGTTTTTTTAAAACCGGCTCCTTTATTTTTTCGAACAAATGGTTGCATTTTGGGGGCGATGGGGTTATAATCTAGAACACATATTCCCTTTGCGGGAATAGGGATCTTCTTACAGGTGGTTGCACCATTATGTCCAAAACAATCATGCTTGCCGACATGGAATCTTTTTACGCCAGCGTGGAAATTGCCAAGAACCCTTCCTTAAGGGGTAAGCCGGTCATTGTCTGCGGCGACCCCGAACGCCGGCACGGGGTGGTGCTGGCCGCATCCAGGGAGTCCAAGGCCTTCGGGATTAAAACAGGGATGGTGGCCGGGCAATGCAGCAGGCTCTGCCCCGGCGCTGTCTTTGTCCGCCCCCATATGCAGGATTATCTCGATGTCTCCTTGGAGATTACCCGGATTTTACATGAATTCAGCGACCGGGTCGCCCCTTATTCTATCGATGAACAGTTCCTGGATATGAGCGGGTGTGAAAAGCTGTTTGGCTCTCCCGAGGAAATGGCCCGAAAAATGAGCGCAGAAATATGGCGCAGAACCGGTATCCGCAGCCGGATCGGCATCGGGGAAAACCCTCTGCAAGCCAAAATGGCCTGCGACAATTTTGCCAAGAAAAACCAGGCAGGGATCTTCAGACTCTCTTCCGAAAATTATGCCCGGCTAACCTGGCCTCTGCCCATCCGGTGTCTCTTCGGCGTAGGCGTCCGCATGGAACGGAATTTTTTCCATATCGGCGTGACCAAAATTGGCCACCTGGCCCTGTTAAAAAAAGAGGATTTAAAGCGCCGCTGGGGAGTTAACGGGGAAATCCTGTGGCAGAATGCCCACGGGATCGATTACTCCAAGGTGGAAATTCCCGTGGGATATGAAGATCGCAAAGGTGTGGGAAACATGATTACCCTGCCCCGGGACTACCGCAAAAATAGTGAAATCCAGGTCGTTTTGCTGGAAATCACTGAAGAAATCTGCCGCCGGGCACGGCAGATGGGTAAAGTCGGATGGGTGGTCCACGTCTACTGCCGGGGGGCAGACTTTGACTTTCCCACGGGGTTTTCCAGGCAGATGCGCATGGCCGAGCCTACAGCGGTAACTATGGATGCCTACCCGTACGTCCTGAAAGTATTTCAGGCCCACTGGGACCACCGGCCAGTCCGCACCCTGGGAGTCACTTTATCGGGGCTGGTGGACTTCCGGGAATACCAACTGTCCTTAACGGAAAACAGGGAAAAGAAGGTCGCCTTAAGCCAGGCTATGGACACCATCCGGAACCGCTACGGTGCAGCCAGTCTTTTTAGGTTGTCCTCCCTGGAAGAAGGCGGAATGCTTTTCGACAGGGCCACCAAGATCGGCGGCCACGAAGCCGGTACACAGCGCAACTATTAAAACCTTCAACAAATATGTTCTCTATCCCCGGCAGTTTCCAATGAAAATGAACAAGTAAAAAGGCAGCCATAGCTTGCAGGGCTGCCCTTTTCCATTCGCTTAATTATTCCCAATCTTATACAGCCGCTACAGCTGCCGGGCTATATCAAAAGCCTCGTGAACAGCTTCCGTAATCTTTCGGGGCTCAGATGCGTCGCCGACGACGTGCAGCTCTTTGACCTTCTCCCGAAGCAGCTCTTCCAGGGGATTGTAGGGCTGCGCTCCAACGGCCAGCACCACTGTATCGGCAGGAATTACAGAAGTTTCCCCATCCTTTTCTACCACAACCCCTTCCTCATTGACCTCTTTGACCAGGGTCTGCTCCTTCGCCTTGATCCCCAGGCGGCGGATATGCTTGATCAAGATCCAGCGGGTACTAATACCCATATCTTTACCCAGGCCCTTGAATTGCTCCACCACGGTGACATTTTTAATCCCCTCGTTAAGCAGCTCTTTCAACGTCTCCACTGATTCGGCCTCGTTTTCCAGGAGGAACTTCAGCGTTTCAGCATTGATCGTCCCGATTTGGGCGATAGCCAAAGCGGTTTCGCAACCAACGGAACCTCCACCAATGACGACGACGTTTTTCCCCAGGGGATATTTATTTTCCAGGACTTCCCAGGCGGTTAAAACCCCGGCGTTCCGGTTGACCGGAAAGGGCGGATCCAGCGAAGTGGCGCCGGTAGCCAGGATAAGGGCATCAGGATTAAAGTCGGCTACTTTCTCGGCAGTGGCTTCCTGCTCCAGGACAACATTAACGCCATTCGCCTCCAGCTGGTACTGGTAATAATCCAGCAGGGAGAGAAATTCCTCTTTTCCTGGAGGGCTGCCAGCATAGTGCAGCTGCCCGCCTAACCTGGAATCCTTCTCCCAGAGGGTAACCTGGTGTCCCCGGGCTGCAGCGGTACAGGCGACTTCCATCCCGGCAGGCCCACCTCCCACGACCAGCAGCCGGCGAGGCGCTACAGCAGGCTCCACCTGGATTTCATGCTCCCGCCCGGCCAAGGGATTGACGGTACAGTGCACATCGCGCATGGTAAAGATCATGTCCAGGCAACCCTGGTTACAGGCGATACATTTCCTGATAGCTTCAGGCCTACCTTCCTGGACCTTGCGGGGCAGCTGGGGATCAGCTATCAGGGGGCGACCGAAATTGACCATGTCGGCCTGCCCGTTGCGGATGATTTCCTCGGCCACTTGGGGGTCGTTAATCCGGTTGCTGGCAATAACAGGTACGCTGACAGCTTCTTTGACCCCGTGGGCCAGGTAAGCAAACCCGCCCCTGGGCAGATCCCCGGTAATCTGGGGCACCTTTGTTTCATGCCATCCACCGGTTATATTAAACCCGTCAATGCCTGCCTGCTCCAGCTTGCTTGCAAAAAGAGCGGCCTCCTTATTGGTATTGCTGCCGGGCATAAAATCATTGCCCGAGAGGCGAATCAGCAAAGTAAAATCATCTCCTACCCTCTGGCGCATCCTGCTAACCACTTCGATCCCGAAACGGCAGCGATTCTCAAAGGTTCCCCCGTACTCGTCTGTACGCTGGTTGGTCACCGGGGAAAGAAATTGGCAGATCAGGTAACCGGCACTGGCAATAATCTCTACGGCGTCAAAGCCCGCTTCCCGGGCCCGGGCCGCTGCCGAAGCAAAACTTTCGATAACGTACTCAATATCATCATGGGTCATCTCCCGGGGTTCTTCCCGGGTCAGCTTGGAAGTAATCGGCGAAGGGGCAATGGCCTGCTTCCCGGTCATAATCGAAAAAGCATAACGGCCCGCATGGTAGAGTTGGGCCGAAACAGCCGCTCCAGACTCTTTTACAGCTCCAGTAAGTTGCCGCAAGCCGGGGACAAACTTATCATCATTTAGCCCGATCATAACCGCACCGCCACCATAATCGTCTATGGTGCATCCGCCCACGGTCACCAGGGCTGCTCCACCCTCAGCCCTGGTTTTGTAATACTTAATCAGCCGTTCATTGACAAAACCATCCGGGGTGTATGCATGGTGAATCGCCGGCATGGCAATGCGGTTCTTAAGTTTTAACTGTCCAAGATCAATCGGTTCCAAAAGCAGCATAGATATTCTCCCCTCCTGTGTATTTTTTCACATATCTATATCTTACTAGAAAATGGTCCTGCAGCAAACACTTTTTTGTACAGGCAATCATATTGCCCCAAGGAAGCAGGGGGACGAGGAAGCAGAGGAAGCGGGGGGACGGTTCCTCCCCCCGCTTCCTTAAGGGCATCTCCCTGTTTATCTGTTGCTTCTGGAAGGCAACAGTTCCTCGCTTCCACATCTTTCATCTTCTTGAAAGCCGTCTCTAAGCTTCCTCTTTTTGCTTTAATTTAACTGTTTTCTACCTCTATCCCTTTGTTTTCTCTCTGTTTCCGAATGCCGGCCCTTCAGCTTAAAATTTGAGCCGTTTGGCCCGGTTCTTGCAGGAATTACACTGCTATTAGTATAATATATTCTAACCAGGAAAGAGGGATCAAAGATTATGTTCTTGAAAATTTTGGCCGCAATCTTTGCAGCTTACGAATGTTACAAAATGCTCAATTCCGGCATGTATATCCGGTTGATTGAGCAGGCCAAGGCGGCGTTCCAAGTGGAGCACCCGCCGGAATTTATGGCCACTGTTTTTTTCCGCCGGGTGATGTTAATCGAGTTTGCCTACATCATTTTTGCCATCGCCCTGCTGTTTACCGGATACTGGTATTTTACCATCATTTTGTTTTTGGTCAGTTTTCTGCTCTTTATCATGGATACCTCCAAAAAATACAGCAACCTGCTGTTAAGCGCCGGATCAGCAGTTTGCGCTGCCATTTTAATGACCATCGTTCTGGCATAGCTCGATAAGTGCATAGGCGTAGAGCAGCTTAACTTGCCTGAAGCGAACCTAAACCGGCGGGGCCGGCATACGCCAACGCTGCCATTTTCAAACTATCTGGCTTTATCCGCAGCAAAAAACTGTTCCACCTGTTCCCGCCCCGGGGGTTTGGTCAGCAAGCTGACCCCCACATATAATACGCCGCAACCGACCAGGACAATATACATCAGGGTGCCCATACCCAGCGTTTGGTTGGAAACCAGCAAAGAACCCACCAGCACCGCTGCAATGCCGTAAATCATGCAGGACATGGCTCCTGCTGCCGTCGCCCGTTTCCAGTAAAGGGAGCCGGCAATGACCCAGATGAAGATCCCACCCAGTCCGATAGCAGCCTGGGCCATCCAGGCAGCTAAAAGGGGCGGGGGAGCCACCAGAGTCCAGTAAAAGGGGATCAGGGTAACTACAACAACCAGGATCCGGGTTAACAGGAGCAAAAAACTGGGCGAAAGATCCGGTTTAATGCTTTGGACCACATCCCGGGTAATGCTTCCGGCAATACCCAGGATCATGGCCGCCAGGGAGGAAAGAGCAGCAGCAAAAAGCCCGGTGATGTAAAGGGTGGTCAGGGATGCTCCCCCGGTCATGGCCATAAACGGTGCCGCCAGGTCGGCCTCCCAGGGTTGAATACGCAACAGCTCATCTCCCCAGATTGCCCGGGCTGAAAGGCCTGTGATGGCATTTAAAAAGATGGGAACACCAGCAATAAAGAACACCGTCAGCATCAACTTCATGTAATCTTTCTTGGTTAGCCTTCGCATCCCCAAAAAACGGGCTGTTACATGGGGAAAACCGGTAGCCATGGTAAAAAAGAGAAAAAAGGTGGAAGTAATTCCGACCATGCTGGAAAAAACCTGGGTATTACCCACGGCGGGCAGGTCCGGCCGCTTCAAGGCCAAAAGGTTGGCATCCTGGACGGCTAATAGTTCGTTTAAGTTGGCGGGACCTCCCACCAGATAGAGGGCCCAGAGGCCTACAGCCAGGCAGGCGGCGCCTACCAAAAACCCCTGGATTCCCATAGCCCACTGGGTCCCCGTGTAACCTCCGATAAGCATATAAATAATGACAACCACTATACTGAGGGAAAGGCAGAGAAAAGGTGACAGCCCCGTCACAGCATACCAGCAGGTAGCAGCAGCCTTCAACTGACCAATGGAGTAAATGAGCATTAAGACAATCATGACCAGGCCTGCTGTCACCTGGACCGCTTTACTGTTAAAACGGACCCTCAACACGTCGGCCACCGTTTGCACCTGAAAATGCTGGCTGAAATTGCTAAACTTCCGGGCCACAAACAGCACACAGGGGACAATTCCAAAAATGGTCCAAATACCGGCAAACCACATACCGGACCATCCCACAGTATAGGTCACCCCCATCATCCCCAGGGCTGCCCAACCGCTTAAATAGCCTGCAGCAACAGCAGAACCGGTTATGACAGGACCGATATTCCGTTCTCCCACCAGATAGTTTTCAAATGTTGTGGCCTTGTTTTTGACCACAAAGCCGATATAGCCGCAAATCAGCAGTAATAGTGCGATTCCCGCAATGGACCACAGGGCAGAGGAAAGGCTGGGCTCTGGTAATGGTTGCATTTAGTCCTCCCACCTCCTTAACTGCCACATAGTCCCGGCAACGGTCAGGATGAAGCTGGCGGCGACGATAATTCCCCAAGCCAGCCAGGGATTGATAGATGATTGCACATAAACCAGCCCTTTCTGTATGTTTTTTTGTAACCAATAACGGAAAAACTCCACCCCTAACCTGGACAAGCCAGAGCCATAAAAGATTTACGACCGGGAGAAAAGTTTTGCCAAAAGAGCACAAGACTCTACTGTTAAGAGCCTAAAGATAAAAAGGGTTTACTGCTGTCATAGGGACGAAAGCAGTAAACCCCGGCTCTTTTAGCCTGAAATATAAAACCCGCCCAATCAAGGGGCGGGTCTATCTTCCGCGGTACCACCCTAGTTGGCCGGCACTGTGATGTGCCAGACCCTCTCTGGTATAAAGAACAAATCCACGTATGCACGTATATTCGCATAAACGAAGTCTATTCCTTCTCCGATGATAACGGTAGAGAACCCGTCTTCGACCTACTTGCCCCTTGCCCAGGGGTTTCAACCGGAAGCTCCAGAGCGAACTTCAACTGATTTCTTCCCGGCGGAGCTTGCAGCCTTTGGCTCCTACCTCTCTGGTGGAAAAAAGGACAGCCTACTTCTCTCCTTCAAAGCTTTTTACTTCTTTTCTTGTCTCGAATATTTTACACGAATTTCTGCTTACAGGCAAGCAAAAATTTATGAACTTCGCAAACCCAAGGTTTTTCCAACCTGGCCAGCCATTGAATACAAGCGAATAGAATTGTTCATTAAGCAGGCCTGGTACTTGTAACCTTCGAGCACCCAACAACCTGGACAATTCAATAACAATCGGGCTGCTTTAGTTCCAACGCTCATATTTCTTGTCTTTTTTATCCTTTTTGTCGTATTTTGGGTGCCCTTTACCTTTTCGGTCTTCCCGCCCGCTCTTAAAGGGTTTCTGTTTCCAGGATGGGGTAGAAGGTTTCGCCCCGGCCGACTTGCCGAAATCTTTGGGCTTTTTCTTGGAAACAGGGGCTTCATCGGTTAATCGAACAGGTGTAACATCCGGTTCCTTGGTCAGGATTTTCAGCGCTGCTGAGAGCAGCGTTACAGAATCTTTTTCTTCCAAGAGCGACTGAGCCAGCTTTTTGTACTCATTGATATCTTCACTTTCGGCCACCTGGATAATCTTTTCTGTAGCAAGGCGCTGCTGCCCTTCCAGGGCCTGACTCATGGTCGGGGCTGGCTGGCGGACAATTTTCCTTTTCGTCATTTTTTCAATCAGGCTTAAATGATCCATTTCCCGGTGGGTGGTAAAAGTAACAGCAACACCGGTTTTGCCAATTCTTCCTGTGCGGCCAATCCGGTGCACATAACTTTCCGGGTCCTGGGGAATATCAAAATTATATATATGGGTTACATCCCCGATATCAAGTCCCCGGGCTGCTACATCCGTGGCCACCAGGATCTCTGTATGTCCCTGTTTAAAGCTGCCCATCACACTATCCCGCCGGCCCTGGGTCAGATCGCCATGAATCCCCTCGGCGGAATAACCTCGTTTGTTCAGCGCTTCATGCAGCTCATCAACCCGCCTCTTGGTTCGTCCAAAGACGATGGCCCGTTCCGGTGAATGCAGATCCAGCACCCGGCAGAGAATATCAAATTTTTGTTTTTCGTGGACCTCAATATAATACTGTTCCGTGTTAGGGACGGTTACTTCCTTGGATTTAATCTGAATGTTCTCCGGGTTATGCATGAACTTCCGAGCCAAGTCCAGGATCGGTTTGGGCATGGTAGCAGAAAAAAGCAGGGTCTGCCGCTCTTCCGGGACTTCACTTAAAATAGTTTCAATATCTTCAATAAAGCCCATGTTCAACATTTCATCGGCCTCATCCAGGACAACGGTATTAACCTGCATCAGGCGGATGGTTTTTCTACGCATGTGATCCATCAACCTCCCCGGAGTGCCCACGATCACCTGCGGCCTGTTTTTTAAAGCCCGGATTTGTCTTTGTATGTCCTGTCCCCCGTAGATGGGGAGCGCCTTGATTCGCTTGGCCTGACCGATGGTATTCAATTCCTCGGCTACCTGGACGGCCAACTCCCGCGTTGGAGTAACGACCAAGCCCTCTATTTTTTCAGCCCCCTGCATGATTTTTTCAATCATCGGGATGCCAAAAGCGGCTGTTTTCCCTGTTCCAGTCTGGGCCTGCCCAACTATATCCCGGCCCTCTAAAGCAGGTGGAATAGCCAGTTCCTGGATAGGCGTTGTTGTCTCGAAACCCATGCTGGACACTGCCTTAAGCACCGGTTGACTCAAGCCCATTTCTTCAAACATCGGCATGATATCTTGTATCTCCTTTTCCTCAATTAATTTATTTGGATAAAATAAAGGCATTTCCAGCAAAGCCAGAAATGCCCTCGAATCCAAATCTACCCTATGTTTTAAAGGCGTACGACATTTGCCGCTTGCGGTCCACGATTGCCTTCTACAACTTCAAAGGTTACATCTTGACCTTCATCCAGCGTCTTGAATCCGTCTCCTTCAATCGCGGAGTAGTGAACAAATACGTCCCGTCCTTCATCACTTTCGATAAATCCGTACCCTTTTTCCGAGCTAAACCATTTTACTTTGCCATCCATGTTGATAATAGGCCTCCTCTTGAGGTTTAAAATTTGAGTCAAAAGCGGAATAACATGTAGCACCTTACGTCCTTACTGTGAAGCAGAGGCCTAAAGATGATGCAGTTAAATTCACTACTTTTAATCACGAATTTCATTCTAACACATTATCCCCAAGGATGCAAGCTTTATTTAATTCCTTTTTATGGAAGAGCCCTTTTTCTTTGCTAGAAGCTGAAAAAAGCCATGCTCCCTTCCACGAAGTGTTCCTGGGCCAACTTGCCTGCCAGTTCAGCTGGAACCATGGTCCGGCCCTCTTTCAGGGCAACGGGAGTCTCCAGTTCCACGGTTTCACCGTTTACCAAGGCCTGGGTGCTGCCTGCAGAAAAACTCATCTCCAGCTTGGGGCCAAGGTAACGCACTTCCTGGGTTTCCGGCTCCCAGCCGATGTTTCCTCCGGCTGTCTCGGCCAGATCACGGAAAGGAACCATGATAATCCCTTCCTCCAGGTAAGGTTCCACTTCCAGTTCCAGGGGCTCGCCGTCTTTTACGAACTCACCTGTTTCCAGGTTGATAATCATAAACTGCCTTTCCACCACCTGAGGTTCTCCTGGCGCCATGTAAGCCATAAGGCCTGCTAACATGGTAGCCAAATCCTTCATCGGCCCTTCCTCCATCTCCTGGGCCAATTCCGGGTCTTCCATCAAGGCAAATATAGAAACCTGCTCTTCTTCCGGGGGAAAGGATACTTCCACGGGCTGTCCGATATCCCATATCTTTTGGTCTGATTCTATGGTAAGATCCAGTTTTGAAGCACCCAGGAGTTCTTCCAGCATCTCGTGCTCCCCCTTGATCTGGTAGACACCGGTTGTTTTGCGGATATAGCCATCCTCATCCAGGTAATACTCCTCTACTGCTGATAATTCAAGACCGAACTCTTCTTCAAGCATGGCAGGAGAGACATCCTCCAGGTATTCTGCGCTTTCAAGTAAAATTCTCTGGATTTCCTGGTGACTCATCTCCAGCATCTCTTCTATTTCTGCTTCAGTGGGCAACTCTTCCGGCGACAGCAAACCTGCCTCTACTAAGTTCTCCAGGTTTTGCTTTATAGTGAATTCCAGGTAATCCTTTAACATGTCACTTTCAGCCAGGTACTCCAGGGAGTAAACCAGCAGGTCCAGAATTTCTTCGAAATCCATTTCCACCTTTATTCCCTGTGCTTCAATGGTTTCGTCCGGCATCTCAAGTTCCACGGTTCCCAACTGCTCCACCCGGGACAGGGGGTAGTCAAAATCCTGCATAAAAGCAGTGAGGAATTCCATCATCACTTCCACTTGCTGTTCATAATAGTCTTCCCCCAAAAGAGCTGAAACGTCAACATCAGCTTCCGGGTCCATTTGTGCCATTTCCAGGGGGTCCAGAACCAGGTAAGCAGGGTCTGCCGAAGTTTTCAAGGCGAAACGGTTTCCATCGATGATCAAATCAAAGGCGGCCTTTTCCGGGTAAGTCCAAATATCTGCATACCGCAAAACATCATCACTGCCCGGTGTTATTTTAATTTTCATGGATTGCAAGCTGGCCATCTCCGCATCCATGACAATTCCTTCTTCCAATAAGCCAAAAACTGCCAGAGCCGCCGGGTTTAGCTGGTCCTTGGGGACGTTGTTGGTAATGGTCAGCGTAGAAGTGCTGCGCATGGATTCAACATCCAGGCTCTGGACAAACCCTTCTTTAAGCGGGGCAGCATCCTCATCACAACCAGCCAGCGGGACTGCCAATAGCATCGTTAGCATAATTACAGCAATTTTGAGCCAACTTTTCTTTCTCAACATGAACAAGATCACTCCATTTCTTCGTTACTAGTTTTTCCACGACAATCCACAACCGCACTTACATGATTAACGCCATTTAATAAATGATTGACCCCTGGCAGCCCTCCTCACGTTACACTTAAACAAATGCTTTTCAGAAAGATATGTATACGCTTAAATCCCAAATAATCCCTTCATTTATTTAAGACGATTGTCCCAGGAAAAAGTTTCGCGCAAGGGAAACTTTATAATGAAAGGATTTAATACGAAAAGTCTTGCGCGAAAATGGTAAATCTTTTGTGCCTGCTCAGCCCATTGATTAGGCATTACTTTTTTATTTACTTCGACAGCTGTTTCTCCATCGCCTGCTTTTACCCCTCATTTCCAACGATGCGATAAGATACC
>CAZOOA010000013.1:49566-51426 GCA_964581355.1 uncultured Desulfovibrionaceae bacterium
CTGTTTCTCCATCGCCTGCTTTTACCCCTCATTTCCAACGATGCGATAAGATACCCTGGATCCTTCAGTAATAGCATTTGCCCCGGGCTCCAGTACAACCAGATCGCCTTCTGACAAGCCATCTACAACCACCACTTCCTGCCTGGTTTCCAGCCCGGTTTTCACATACCGCAGGGCTGCCAGGCCGTTTTCCACAACCAAAAGCGCATCTTCACCCTGGTGAGTAAACAAAGCTGGCTTGGGCACCACCAGTTCACTCTCTAAAACTTCTGTGATAAACTCGACATCCAGTTTATAGCCGGGAGCGATGGATACGTCGTCGGGAACTTCAGGGGAAATGGTGACTTTTACCCGTTCCTCTTCCAGCCCCAGGGGTGAATGGCTTTTTTCTGCATAAGGTGAAATTTGAATCACGGCCCCCGGGAAATCCACTTCTTTGTCCGCTACCTCCAGGAAAAGCGATACAGCCATGTCGTCTGTAAGCTGATACAAATCGCGGGTAAGCACCCTGGCTTCAACATGGTAGTTCTCCGGCTGAAACAGCCGCATCATGGAAGCCTGTGGGCCCGTGATCTCCCCTTCCCTGGCACGAATATCTGCTACCACACCGCTGATGGGGGCGGTGACCCGGTATTGACCGGCCTGATGCTTAACCAGGTCTACCTGGGCCTGCAGGGCCCTTTTTTGCGCATCAACAACCTCCCTGCTGCCTTTTGGCGGTTGGTAGGATTCATATAATGCCTGCAGGGCTTTTTCTTGTTGCTCCAGGTTATGCTCTGCTTTGCGGACTAATTCCCGGGCTTCTTCGTATTCCACCTCGGAGAATATTTTTAGCGCCTGTTCCTGCTGAGCCAGGTGATTATCTGCTTTGGTCACCAGCTCCCGGGCTTCTTCATATTCAACCCTGGAGACAACTTCCGCTTCAAAAAGTCTTTTCATCCTGGAATAGTTTCTTTGGGCCGAGTCCAGGTTTTCTTGGGCTTGCTTCACATTCAGCTCATACACATCCAGGTACAACAGGTCCAAACGCTCCTGGTTTCCCCTGGCCATCTCCAGGCTTTCCTGGGCTTCCTGAACCCTTAGCCTGTAGCTTTCCACCTGGGCTGCCCCCGGCTCTTGCTCCAACTGCAGCTTTTCTCCTTCCAGGCCCTGCAGTCGGGCTTCCAGCTCCTGAATTGTATAATGAAGCTGGCTGTCATCCAGGTAGGCCACAACTTGACCACGGCTCACCAGGTCCCCTTCATCTACAAGCAATTCCTTAATCCGTGCAGTATGCAGCGAAAATACAGCTCTTTCCTGGAGCGGCACGACCTCGCCTTCTTCGGTAAAGCTTCTTTTTATCTCCCGATACTCTGTTTGTTTAACTTCCACTTCGGGGCTCTGCATCACCCGGGAGAGGATAAAGCCTGCTGCGACCAGTACAATGAGCAGGCCGAAAACAATCAGCCACTTCTTTTTCACTTCATTTTCCCCCTCGTCCCTTTCTTGTTCCTTTTACTCTCTCGTCTTCAAAACCTCAATCAGGCTGAGTTTTTCTATCCTGCTTAAAACAAAGCGCTGGGCCAGCCAGATAGATAGGGCTGTAATCACCAGGGCTACAAAGAGTGAGTCTGTGGATAGTTCGGACGGGATGCTGTACAGGTCAGTACTCATCTCCACAGCCAATCCCCACTGCATCAACCTGGCCAGGGGGATGCCTGCCGCCATGGCAAAAATGCTGATAAACCACTGTTCAAAGGTAATCACTGAAAAAACCTCCCGGGGAGTCATCCCCAGGACCATCATGGAAGCAAGCTCCCGGCTGCGCTCCGAGAGAACAATAAAGCTGGAACTGTAGATAATGGAAAAACAGATAATGAC
>CAZOOA010000014.1:0-51049 GCA_964581355.1 uncultured Desulfovibrionaceae bacterium
TTAAAAAAACATCCTCTTCTTGGGGAAAGAAGAGGACTGCTTATTTGAAGGTTCCTCTCCTTATCTTTCAGGACTCTCCTGGCGGAATTAGCACCGAATCAAATCCGGTTGCCGGGCTTCACAGGGCCGTTCCCTCCACCGCTCTGGATAAGGTACAGTTTTGGTTTTTTGAATGAACTTGAATAAAAAGATAATAACGAATAATTTTGCTCCTGTCAACGGGAAGAATTATTTATTAATTATTTACCCTGAGAAAAATATTTTGCCGTTACGGGGAAGGAAAACCTCTTTTACTGGCTAATATAATGAGTATAAAGGTGGCGTTTTAAGCTACCCCGTTTTGGCTCCGGCTATTGCCAAGCCAAAGGAGGAGGACCTCATTATAAGTAAAGGATAGCAGGCAAAGCCCATCTCCCTCTCCCGCCAAGGCCTGTACGGACCATATACGTTCATATTTTATTTTGCAGGGGGTGCCCCTCATTGAAAGATAACATGTTAAAAACAATCGGTCAGACGCCGCTGGTTAAAATTTCCAGGCTAAACCCAAATCCCCGTGTAACTTTGGGTGTAAAACTGGAAGGTGCCAATCCCGGTGGAAGTGTAAAAGACCGTATCGCCTATTATATGATTTCTATGGCTGAAAAAGAAGGCAAGCTGAGCAAGGATAAAATTATCGTCGAACCAACCAGCGGGAATACTGGAATAGGCCTTGCCCTGGTGGCTGCAGTAAAAGGGTACCGACTGCTGGTCACCATGTCAGAATGGATGAGCGAGGAGCGTCGCAAGTCCATGGAAGCCCTGGGTGCAGAGATATTGCTTACTGAAGGAGAAAAAGGCACTGACGGCGCCATTGAAAAGGCCCGGGAAATCTACACCAAAAACCCGGAACGTTACTACATGCCCGACCAGTTTAACAGCCCCCACAATGCCCTGGCTCATTACGAAACCACGGCTGTAGAAATCTGGGAACAGACCCAAGGGAAAATCACCCATTTTGTTGCTGGCATGGGAACTACAGGAACCCTGATGGGTTGCTCCAAACGGTTAAAAGAATACAACCACGAAATAAAAATCATCGGGGTTGAGCCCAATAGATGCCACCAGATCCAGGGCTTGAAAAACATGGATGAAGCCATCGTCCCGCCAATCTATGATCCATCCCGAATAGATGAAAAGATCAATGTCTCCGACGAAGATGCTTTCAACATGGCCCAAAAGCTCTCCCGGGAAGAAGGAATTTTTTCCGGAATGAGTGCAGGAGCAGCTTTTCACGTGGCTACAGAAATCGCGAAAACCCTGGATAAAGGGCTAATTGTTACCATTATCCCCGACCGGGGAGAGAAGTATATGTCAACGCCCCTTTACTGCTTCGATCCCTGCGAGCACCGCAGCGAGCAGTGCCTTTTGCGTCATTTCCTGGAGTAACAAAGACCGGTGCTAAAAGTGGAGATAACCGCTTCCCTGTATCAGAGCAGTTGCTGTTACGAGCTCTTCAATGCTGGCCGAATAAATCTTGGGCCTTGGGCCTTGGGCCTTGGAAAAGAAAAGCTGGATAATAAAAAAGGGCATTTCCCGAAAGCAGGAGATGCCCTTTTTCTTTTTTCGTTGAGCCGGCTACAGCCTAAAGAACCACGACGTTGGCAGCCTGCAGCCCGCGGTCGCTTTCAACAATATCAAACTCAACTTTCTGTCCTTCTTCCAGGGTTTTAAACCCATCCATCTGTACCGCGGAGAAATGAACAAAGACATCGTCTCCGTCTTCCCTTTCAATAAATCCATAACCTTTCCCCGCATTAAACCACTTTACTGTTCCAATCATTTACTTCTGGTCCTCCTTAAATAATAAAATCTTGCGCTGCCTGTAAGCCACATCTGCAACCTGAGCATTACTGTTCAAGCCCGTACATGATACAGCATCGCGAAGTAACTATACCATAAAACGACGTTTGGTGCAAGTTAGATCCGGCAAAAACAAGAAAAAATGAAGGCCTCGACAAACAATTTTCCTGTTTCAAAGAAAGGCCTGCACGGCCAGGTTTCCCGAATTCTTGTGTTTATCCTGGAGACAACAGGCAACCGATAAGGTTATAAACCTCAAGCTGATTCATATGTGAAAAGCCAAAAACGTAGCCCTTAGCTACCCGGCATTTTAAATCAAATATTCGTCACCAGTGCAAAATCGCTGCACAACACTTCCCAGTTTTTGGGACAGCAAACCGAATGCTTCTTCTCCGGTACAGTGTCCAGTGAAAACCTGTTCCAGGTAAAAAGAACCTATTTCCTCAGCCAGCTCCAGGACAACATCTTCAGGTTCCCGCATTACCCCTTTTAGCGGGTCCATCAAGTGAAACCCTCCAAACAGGGCCTTGAAAGGTCGAAAGGGATACTTATCCCTGTAAGAATAAAGCATATTGGTAACGCCACCGTGAGAACAACCGGTAAACACTACATCGCCTTCAGGCTCGAGAGCAACCAGCATAAGCTCGTGCTTGAAATCATCCGGGCGGTACGCATCCTGCTCCTTTTTCAACAGGATTTCATTTCCCTGCGGGATAAAGCCGTCAAAGCGAGTATTGGCCAGCAAAACCAGGTTTGGCATGATCTGAAAAAATGTTTCGCCGGCAGGGATGAAAACAAATCGATCCTGGTGCCTGGAAAAAACGTCCGAACTTAACCCGATGAATTTCATTTCCCGGCTTGACTTTTGAGCATAAAAAGGTCTTAAACAGTGCCTGCTTAAAAATACCTTGCTTCGGCTGTTTTTTTGCAGGAAACACTCCAACCCGCCCCCGTGGTCATAGTGCCCGTGGGAGATAACCAAAAAATCCACCTCTTCCAGGTTTACGCCGAGCTTTTGTGCATTATCCAGGAAAAAGTGGTCTTGCCCTGTATCAAACAAAACTTTAGAACCCTGGGTCTCCAGGTAAAGGCTCATCCCGTGTTGGGCTTTAAGGCCTTGACTGTCTTTTCTTGTGGTGTTCTCGACTAAAACTTTTATTAACAAATCTTTCTTCCTTTCGTTTGAAAATGGAGTTTTAAGTTTCCAGGTATCGGCAGGTTAGCGGTGATACGGTTCACCTCGGATAATTTTAAAGGAGCGATAGAGCTGCTCCAATAGAATCAGACGAGCCAGCAGGTGAGGAAAGGTAAGGGAGGAAAGCGACAGAAAAAGGTGAGCATTGCGTTTCATCTCCGGAGCCAGTCCCAGGTGACTGCCGATGACGAAGTCTATCTTGCTTTTTCCTTCGACAGATAATGTTTCCAGGTAGCGAGCCAGGTCCAGGGAAGTCATTTTATTCCCTTCTTCAGCCAGGACAACCAAGTGCGCACCTTCTCGCAGGTTGCGCCTGATCGCCTCAGCCTCTTTTTCCAGGATTTGATGCTGAACTGCCTCTGCTTTACCTGGCTTTCTGGCTTCCGGAATTTCTATTACTTCCACCCTGGCGTACGGCTTTAACCGGGACAGATAATCATTCATGCCCAGTTGTAAATATCTTTCATTTACCTTGCCCACAGTAACAAGACGAAAATTCATCAAAACTCCTTTTACTCAGAGCTACAGGTGGTAGCAGGAGATAAGATCTCTAGAAGGGCTGGCAGCACCCTGGTTATATTTTTTTCCAAGCCAAGCCGTTCTGCCATTTTCTGGTGTTCTTTCCCCACCAGCAATGCAGGAACCAGGTTCGTGGTGTGGCCTTTGATCCCTAAATTTTCCAGGTTTCCGTGGTCACTGGTGACTAAAAGCAAGTCCTGTGAAAGATCCAGGTGATGAACCACCGCTTCCAGAAAACGGTCCAGGATATTTAGTGTTTTTACTGCCTGCTCCCGATCCTGGCTGTGTCCAGCAATATCAGTCAGAAAGTGCTCATAAAGTGTGACATCGAAATCCTGAGAAATATCAACCAGCCGCCTGCCTGCTTCCTCAGGAGTCACCCTGCCCACATCGAAACCCATCTTTTGCAAGAAATAATTTGTGATATCCATATATACAGCACGCCCTTGTTCCAAGTCTTCCAGGGTGCGAAAAGAAACATTTCCATAATAAGTAATTAGGGTAGAACAAGAAAAGTAACGCTGCAAGCCCTGTTCCAGGTCAGAATAAAATTCAGGCCGGTACGCATTGGCAAAGGTGCCGGAAAAACCTCGTTTTGCCAGCTGTAAAAACATGCCTTTTTCGCGCAACAAATCCCTTAGCTTTTTATTGGGAAACCCATTAAGGTGTTTTCCAATTAGAGCCGGTGCATTGACACCAGTAAACAAAGCAGCCTGGCCGGTAGCGCTTTGAGGCCTGCCGGGCACACCTAATGCTGCATCCAATCCCATAAGAATGCCATTGGAAAACGACTTCCCTGCAGTCTTTTCTGTCAAAAAGCTCCCTTCCAACAGTCGATGCAGAAAAGGAGTCCCGGCAAAAACAAATGGATTGTCTTCGCTTTCCGGGCCCAGCCCGATCCCATCAATAAAAACAAAAATAACCCTCAACCGTGTTCCTCCTTGCTTGCCCAATACAGGCCCATTAATTAATCAAAAGCCCCTTTTTGCTACTTAATATCTTAGTACATCCGGAGAAGGAAATGACAACATAATTCAAGTAAATGACCTGTTTTTTTACTCGCTGCACCGTTTGGCAGCAAGGCGACTGCCATTTCATACTAACCGCCACAGCCCTACCGGGCCACAACAGGGGATGGAAAACCTTGCTTGCGTCCGAAGTGCTGGTTTTCAACACCCCGTTCCCTTAACCGGGAAGGTGGCGCATTCGTCCGGCGAAGTTGGTCTCTGTGGCCAAAAGCTCTTGATGACGTGAAAGTTGGCGAAGTGAAAGCTGGGAGCCGGCCCGGCGGGCATGGACGCCCGCCGCCTGCAATCGTGGCAGGATGCCTAAGTTTGCAGGTCTGCCGGCGGGAAGTTTGAACTTAAGCCTTAGCGCTTTGCCGCGAAGATAACCGGAGCCGATGCCGGGAAACTTAAAACTCCATTTTCATACTAACCGCCACGGTCCGTCCGGGCCACAACAGCCGATGAAAAACCTTACTTATGATCGAAGCTCTGGTTTTCAACACTCTGCTCCCCTAACCGGGGAGATGGCGCATTCGTCCGGCGACGTTGGTCTCTGTGGCCAAAGGCGCTTGGTGACCGAAGGTCCTCGGGCGGTCCGGCCGACAGGACGTCGGCCGCCGGGATCGACCCGGACGGGAGTTAAACCGGGGGAGGCCGCCCGAGGACCCCGAGGGAACCTTAGCGCCTTCCACAGAGTTACACAGTCGCCCGGACGACAGCGCCAATACACGGTTTTTCATACTATACTACTGTTCCGGCAGTTCTTCCAGGGTTACATCCAGCTCAACTTCCTGGTGGTCTCGAAGCACGGTTACACGAACCTGATCGTTGACATTTTTTTCGTAAAGCACATCTTGCAGTACTGCTGTGTTTTTGATCTCGTTACCATCAATGTCAATTATAATATCACCCTGCTGCATACCCGCCCTATGTGCCGGGCCTCCGGATACAGTTTCTTCCACCACGACACCATAATCAACCGGAAGTTCAAAACGTTGGGCTTCCATTTCACTTAATGTGCGAATATAAACACCAAGCCAGGGACGAACAACTCGCCCTTCCTCAATAATTTCACTGATAATCTCATCTACTGTATTGCTAGGAATGGCAAACCCCATCCCTTCTACCCCGGGAATATTTATTTTCGCCGTATTAATGCCGACGACTTTCCCATAAATGTTAACCAGGGCGCCACCGCTATTGCCTTGATTAATAGCGGCATCTGTTTGAACAAAGGTAAAACGCTGTCCCTGGATATCTATGGTCCTTTCAATGGCACTTATCACTCCCAAGGTAACGGTTTGTTGAAAGTCAAGCCCCAGGGGGTTGCCGATGGCTATTGCTGGCTCCCCGGCACGCAAATCCCCCGTTTCGGCAAACTGGGCTGCCGGAAGTCCGTTTTTGTCAATACGGAGCACCGCCAAGTCGGTGGGTGGGTCAGCCCCTACTACTTCTGCCTGAAGATCTTCTCCCGAACCCAGGGTAACCACAATTTCCTCGGCGCCATCAATGACATGGTAGTTGGTTACAATCAGCCCATCTTCACTAATAATCACGCCTGAAGCTGTTCCAATTTCTTGAAGTTCACTTCCCTGCCCCCAAAAGTCGCGGGCATACCCGTAATTGCTAATCCCGACCACAGAAGGGGTTACCTCTTCTGCAGCTTCTACAACGGCCATATAATACTGCCTAACCTCATCAGCAACATCCAGGCTTTCCTGGTTCCGGCCATTGTTTTCTTCGCTGCTTTCTGGTGGAAGCGCCAGCTCATTATTACTGCTATTATTCTGAGAATTGATCGTCCCGGCAACATAGAAAAACGCTGAGGCCATGATCAGGCACCCCAGCAAGAGCCCTATAATGGTCCCTTTCCAAAAATTAGACTTTTTGCGAACTGGCTTATCAGAAAAACCATTATGAAAATTACTCAATGTGATACCTCCTACCAATCGAGTTCAAATAACCTTTACAACAGTTTATAACAAATAAAGCGTCAAGTAAAGAATTCCTTTTAGAAGAAAAACAGCGACGTATCAGGGAGAAGGGATAGAAGGCAGGTTAGAATGAAGGTTTGTTCTTTATTCTTAAGGCAATCCAAAATTCATAAAGCAATCCAAATCTTTTGCCGCCGCAAAGGATTCCAATTTATTCTTTGATGTGACAACAATCATTAAATAATTTTAAGCGCGTTCTGCCGTTAAAGTTTTCTTCCAGCACGGATAAAGATGCATTGTCCATAGGAAAAGGCCAGGACTGCTGAAAGTCACAGGGGAAAATAACGAGCATCAGTGCATGTAAAAAGCGGCCATGGCTGACAACAAGTACGGGCTTTTCCGGGGCCTGCAGTTGTTCCAGGCGCTCTAGCCACTGGCAGAACCGTTTAACCCGCTGAAACAACCGCGGCAACCCTTCCGCACCGGGTATGGGCGTACGGTGAAAGTCTTTGTCCAGTCGGGCCGCAAGGCCAGGGTAACAGCGCTTTAATTGTTCCTTTGTCATTCCCTGAATGATGCCCCAATGGTATTCCAGGAGTAGGGATGTATAGAGGGGGGGCGGACAACCTGCAACCTCATGGATAATTTGTGCCGTTTGCCGGGTCCTTAACAGGGGGCTGCTTAAACAAAAAGCAAACCTTGTGCCCTGACAACGCTCTGCCAGTAAAAAGGCTTGCTTTCTCCCTTCTTCGTTTAAAGGATAATCAATTTGTCCCTGCAATCTGCCTTCCTGGTTTGCATCCGTCAACCCATGGCGGACAAGCCATAGTTCCAACGCAAATCACCCTTTGCGCAGCTCCCAGATTTGTTGTTACGATTACCCAGCTAACCCAGGGACATATTTCCCGGGAAATACTTACTTCTCGACAAAAGAGCGCTGAATTTGTACAGAAAGCTCTCGGAAGCGATCCACAATATCTTCATAGCCCCGGTCGATATGTTCAACCCCGGTAAGGACTGTTTTTCCTTCGGATTTCAACCCGGCTATAATAAAAGCAGCCCCTCCCCGCAAATCCATTGCGCGGACAGGAGCACCGTATAGTTTTTGACCGCCTTCTATGACAGCAATTCGACCTTCCACTTTAATATTTGCGCCCATTTTCTTTAGTTCATCAACATGGCGGAAGCGTCGTTCAAATACATTTTCTGTAATCAAACTTGTCCCCTGGGCCCGGGTTAACAGAACCATGATGGGAGGCTGCAAGTCTGTAGGAAAACCGGGGTATGGGAAGGTTTTCACGTCGGAGGCCTGAAGGTTTTCCTTTTCTTTAACCACAATCCAATCCGGGCCTACATCCACCTCTGCGCCAACCTCTTTTAACTTGGCTGTGAGCGGATCCAGGTGCTTGGGGATAATATCCAGGACCTGGACTTCGCCGCCCGCAGCGGCAGCAGCGATCATAAAGGTGCCCGCCTCAATGCGATCAGGGATTACATTGTGTTCTACGTCTCCCAGCTTCTTTACCCCGTTAATTTTAATCACATCTGTCCCTGCCCCGACAACTTGGCAGCCCAGGGCATTTAAAAAATTAGCCGTATCAACGATTTCAGGTTCTTTGGCCGCATTTTCAATAATTGTCTTTCCTTCGGCTTTAACAGCAGCAAGCATAATATTGATAGTTGCCCCAACGCTGACCACATCCAGGTAGATATGGGCGCCGGTTAATTTTCTTGCTTTGATCTTAACAATCCCGTGCTCCAGCTCCACATGGGCGCCCAGGGCTGTAAAGCCTTTAATGTGCTGGTCGATAGGTCTTGGACCCAGGTCGCAACCCCCGGGCATTGGAACTTCAACCTGGCCAAAACGGCCCAAAAGACTACCCATGAGATAGTAAGAGGCCCGCAGCTGGTTAACCAGGTTGGCGGGTGGAGCATACCGGCTGACCGTAGAAGCATCCACACAAAGGCATCCTTTTCCAGGTGAAGTTACTTTTGCCCCCAGGGCAATGATGATTTCAACCAACTTGCTGATATCTGTAATGTTCGGCAAATTTTCGATTTTGACGGTTCGTTCTGCCAAAAGTGCCGCCGGCAAAATTGCCACAGCAGCATTTTTTGCCCCGTTAATCTTGATATCGCCATAGAGTTTTTGCCCTCCTTCGATAACAAGACACTTGGACGGAGCATCGTATGTACCTGCTCCAGGTAGTTGTTCTTGCTTTTCATTGGCCTGAACTACTCTTAAAGGCCTCGCCGCAGAGTGAAAACTATTTGCCATATGATTTCTTCACCTCATTTTACCTTTCCAATTGTCCCGTAAAGGCATTGATATAATATACTTCGCCATTATTTAAGCGAATCCTCCATACGGGAGGAATTTCCCACCTTTCTGCATCATATTCCTGGCTGTAATATCCCAGGGAAAAATCTACAATGCTTTTTTTCCGGCCAGCACCGGAGTACGATTCCAGGAACCGCAGCAGTGCCGTGGAAGGAGGAATCACTTCCCGTTCCTGTTCTGCATAGCCAACTGGTTGCAGACGATACAGATAAAAGCCAGTGGGTTCCAGGCCGTCCATGGATAATTGAAGATAACCGGCATACAGCGGATTATCATCAAACAACTGCCGGTAATTTAATAACAGCCATTTATCCCCTTCCTGGACATAATCCAGTTCATAATCCTGCAAAAAGGGTATGGACTGGACAAAGTCATCGGCCGCTTTCTCTATATCCTCCTGTGAAGCATTATCACGGGCATCTTCCGGAGGCGTTTTTGACGAACGTTTCAGGTTTATTATTCCCTCATTTCGGATGATTAGTTGATAATCTTCTATACTGTGCCTGGAAATAATCACCCGTTCTTCTTCAAGATCTGGCTCATGCTCTTCAATGGATTCAGACGACGAATCCACATGAAAATCAAGGGCATTCCAAACGGCCTGTACGGCTTCGCCTCGCTGGATCTGCCAGGGTTTTACTACTAGATGACCTACCCTTTTTCCGCTCCGGGGCAAAGGAACGTCCATCTCCAGGTTAGCCGACTCTAAAGCTTCTTCCAGTTGAAAATATTCTTCTTCCTGCCCAAAGGCAAAAATACTTTCTCCTTCTTCCTGCCAGAGATGGTAAAACAAGAATATATTTAAAAATAAAAAGGCGAAAATTAAAACCGTTTTTGCCCTTGAAAGTTCCATTTCCCTAGCCTCCTTCGACCCTGCTGCACAGTTACTGCATGGGTTCCAGGGACTGCCAATGCAAGTATACAGGCCCTGTTTCTTTAAACTTTATTTTCCAGGCTGGGACAGCCTGTTTTTGTTCATTTTCTGCAGGAAGATAGTAAACAGGTTCCATCTTTAGCAGAGTAACCTTCTGGTCAGAAAAAGCTTCTGCTTCCAGTTCAATGGCCTTAAACAGGGCGTGTTCATAAGGCGAAAACTGCCTGCTTTCCAGCAATGGTTCACCCAGCACGGGAAATTTACGTTGATAATAAGAAACCCCCTGCTCATTTAACACCATGGTGCTCCCCAGGTTTTCCCCCACCAAGGGAAGTCCTTCATGAAACATCTGCCAGGTGAGGCGGTACCCCGTGGTCTGGCGCTCCATCTTGTCCAGGAAGACCTCGGGTTTCCATCCTCCATAAAGGCTTAATTTCTCGGCACCTTTCTGCAGGGCGTTGTAGTAAGTAACACTGCTCATAACCCGTTCCAGTCGGGGCGCTGTATACTCGATCCGGCCGGAAGGATATATTCTCAGGCCTTTTTCCCCATCAGTGAAAAAGACGGCTTTGTCCCGCTCTTCAATCCGGCGGGCCATGGAAGTATCAACAAAGAAAGCACGAACCAGCTGGTCGACATCTATTTCTTCCCTGGAAACAGCCCGCTCCGCCGCCCAAAGGTTGTTTTCAGGGAGCAGGAAAGTACCCTCTACCTTGATCGTCCAATCTGCTTCCGGTTCTTCCTTTACCTCCTCTTCATTTTCTACATCAACGGCATCCTCTTCTTCTCCAGTTCCATCGCTTGCTATCGCACCTTCTTCACCCTCTGCATGAGATGTTTCTTCGTTTTCATCATAAAAACCCTGGTCTGAAGCCTCTTCATCGGACACCTCTTCCGGTGTTTCTACTGGAGTATCTGCACCTGGCGCGGAAATATCTCCATCTTCGGCCGCGTTTTCCATTCCCTCAGCATCATCAAGGGTGCCTTCAACTTCATCAAGTTCAAGCTCGTCGGCTGGAACAGCTTCATCCAGGTCACTGGGCAGCCGATCTGATTCCAGGTGTTCTCCCGTTTCTACGAATATAAACTCCTTTTCCTGTTCGTCCGTTTCAAAAACAAAAAGATCCAGCTCTTGGGGCAGCCCCTGGTATCCATTGCCATCGAGCTCCAACAGTTGCTCCATGATCGAATTGCCCTGGGAGGCCGGTAGGCGTTTTATAAAAGTCTCTTCCCCTTTTAACATGACCTGGAAGGCGTCGTTTTTCCACAACAAAAAAACGGTTTCTACATCTGTAAGGGCTCCAGTTTCTGGAGAAAAAATTTCCTGGGGAATAAGATAATTGAAGGAGAGCTCCATCATTACTTCTGAGTTCTCCAGGATATTTTCCTGCTCCTCTTCACTGACAAGGCTGATTTGTTCAAATTCCATGTATTCACCGGTAATGATTTGAAAACATTCTTCCCATAACTGGGCATGTTCCGCTTCCCCTGGCTTGAACAAATAAATTGATTCTTCCTTTTCCACCAGGATTTGGGCAGGATGAATGAACCTGGAGGTGGAGGGAGGGTCTGTGAACATAGCCTGTTCATAGCGAGGAAGCGTCCCCTCTTCCGGGAGCGGTCGGCCAAACCACAGCCTGTATGTCTGCAGTAAGCTTAAAGCAATTAAAAAAAGTAAAACCAGCAGTTTGAATCGTTCCAACAAAAGCTTCATCTCCACATGTCAAGATATTCAAGTTCTTTCAGACCGGTCTTTGCCTGCCTTCACCCTTTAAGTCTGCCGGGGAAGACAGAAGACAACTTCCGTGCCTTGTTCCAATGTACTGCTTAAATGAATGCGACCGCCGTGGGCTTCCACAATCTGGCGGGCGATCGACAACCCCAACCCGGTCCCGCCAGACCCGCGGGAACGAGTTTTGTCAACACGATAAAAACGTTCAAACACCCGCTCCACTTCTTCAGAAGGAATCCCCGGGCCGGCATCCAGCACGGAAACGCATGCTTCATCAGGGCGTGAAGTAATAGAAACCGTGATTTCCCCTCCCGGCGGCGTAAATTTTATTGCATTGTCCAGCAGGTTAAGCAGCACCTGCCGAATCTTGTCAATATCCACCTGGACTTCCACCTTTTCCTCGGGCAGAAGTGTTTTAACCTGCAGCTCTTTGCTGTTAATTTCAAATTCTACCTGCTCCAGAACATCCAGAACTGTTGTTGTCAGGTCGGCATTCTCCTTGACCCAGCTTGTCTCCTGGTAATCCATCTGGGAAAGGGCCAGTAAATCTTTGACCAGTTTTACCATGCGCTCTGTCTCTTTTTCCAGAACCTGCAGGAAGCGTCCCCTGGTTTCGGGGTTTTCCTGGGCTCCACCCATCAAGGTTTCCACGTAGTTTTTAACAGTTGTTAGTGGAGTGCGCAGCTCATGGGAGACATTTGCCACAAACTCCTGTTGCATGCGGGTATAGATTCGCTCCCGGGTGACATCGTGGAGAACCACCAGCATACCCCGCTGTTCTTCACTCTCCCGGAAAGGTGCAAAATGAACCTGGTATGTTTTGTCTTCAGCTCCTTCGGGGGTAACTTCCTTGGTAACCGGCTTGTCACTCTGCAGCAGCAGTTCCAGTTCATTTCGACCAAAAAGCTTGCCCAGGACAAGCTCCCCCGGCAAACCTACCGTGACCTGGCTTCCAAGCCCCTCCAAGATAGCCCTGGCCGCGGGGTTTAAATGGACTACCTCCCCCTGGAAGTTTATCGCCACTATCCCGTCGGTCATATAGTTTAAAATTGCTTCTACTTTTGTTTTTTCCGCAGAAATTTCTTTTAAGGTCTGCTGTAAGCGTCCCGTTAAAAAATTAAACATTTCACTTAATTCGCCAATTTCATCATCGGAACGAACCTCAATGTGCTGGGAAAAATCTCCCCTGGCCATGGCAGCTGCCCGGGACGTTACCTCCTTGATGGGCCTGGTTATGGTCCGGGTCAACAAAAAGCCAACGATAATAGCTATGCCTAAAGCAATGCTCCATCCTGTAATCAGGATAAATTTAATTTCTCTCAAAGTAAGGTAAATCTCTTCCAGGGAGCCTTTCATAAAAACGACACCCACAACAGACCCTGCATTTTTTACCGGGATAGCCAGATGATAATGGCGACTGCCTGTCTCGGGGTCTACCCGCACAGCCTCTACCTTGTTTCCTGCCAGGGCCAAAAGCACATCATCCTGGATAACTCTGCCACCCAGCATGGATAAAGAACGCTGGTCAGGCCCAGCCAGCAGCCGTCCATGCCGGTCCAGGATCATGGTTTCTGTAGGAGGTGCACCTCCCCCAAATTCAGCGATCATGGTGGAAAGATGTTCTTCCTGGTCTTCTTCCTCCATGAGATAGCGTCGAATAAAATTGGCCAGAAGCTCTCCTTTGGCTGTCTGACTGCTGGCATAGTTCTGCAGGTAATAGTCCTCCAGGGAACGGACCAGGTATACTCCACTAAGCTGCATGGCAAAGAGGATCAGCAAAGAGTACATGAGGACAATTTTCCCCTGCATTCCCAGGCGCATTACAGTGGCCTCCTAAGGTAATAACCAGCGCCCCGCTTGGTGCAAATATAGGAAGGGTTCCCTGGGTCATCTTCAATTTTTTCCCTCAGGCGGCGTATGGTTACATCCACAGTCCTTTCGTCTCCTAAATAATCAAAACCCCAAACCTCTTCCAGTAGTTTTTCCCGGCTAAAAACAAAGCCTATATTTTTTAACAGGTATGCCAGAAGGCTGAATTCCCTGAAGGTAAGTTCGAGTTCGACACTGTTTTTGCTTAATGCCATGCGGTCCAGGTCCAGCCTCAATGCCCCGCAGGTCAATGTCTTTGGCTTTTTTTGCTGAGATTTAAACCGCCTCAGCGTTGCCTTAATCCGCGCAATCAGCTCCCTGGCGCTAAAAGGCTTGGTAACATAGTCATCTGCACCTAACTCCAACCCAAGCACTTTGTCTACCTCCGCTTCCCGGGCAGAGAGCATAATAATCGGCACATCCAGCTTTTGGCGGATCTCCCGGCAGACATTAAAGCCATCAATACGGGGCAGCATTATATCCAACAGGATCAGGTCCGGTTTTTCCTCAAAAGCCAACTGGATAGCCGCTTCTCCATCAAAGGCTACCAGGACCTGAAAACCTTCCTGCTCCAGGTTGTATTGTAGAATATCAGCTATGGGTTGCTCATCATCAATAATCAAAATTTTTTCATTCATCAGGCTTTTTCTCCTATGCCTTGGCTCATTCACTTATTGAACAATCTTTGAATCAGGTGAAATTAACATAATAATTCGTTTGTGTGGAGAAAAAGTCCTGCATCTGGACAAAAAAAAGGTGGCTTTCAAAGCCACCGGTTAAGAGTGTATATTTTAAGAGGGGGTCAACTCTTATTTATACTTTAAGCTAGAATTGTTACAGGAATATTACAGGGGTTTTACTTTCTGATTAAAATTTGCCTTTGTGGATAAAAAATACTGCTTCTGGCACTAGAAGCAGTATTGTCAACACCATTTTTGCCTGGCCAGATTCTCCTGGCTAAATTAGGGACTGAAAAAATTGAGCGGGTTAATCGTAGACCCATGGGGTCCGCCTGTTCGTACCTCAAAGTGGAGGTGGGGCCCGGTACTGCGGCCTGTTGTTCCTACCCGGGCAATGACCTGACCTTTACTGACAGACTCCCCTTTCCCGACCAGGTTCGAAGAATTATGGGCATAGCGCGTATAATAATGGCCGTGATAGATAACAATGGAGCGCCCGTACGCCCCATCCCAGCCTTCAAAAACCACTACACCACTATCCGCAGCCAAAATAGATGTCCCGTGGCTGGTAGCAATGTCTATTCCGGCATGGAATCCCCCACTACGCCAGCCGTAACCCGAAGTCATCCGGCCTCCGCCCTGGACGGGCCAGACAAAAGTCCCTGTCCCCTTGGATGGAATGTTGGCAGAACCCTTGGCCACAACCTCGGTTTTCGGTTCCTGGACAACTTCTTCGGATTTTTTTTCTTCAGATGTTTTGACCCCATTCTCCCGGGTTATTTCATAGACAACTTCTTTGCGGCCAAACTCTCCCTCCTCCACAACCTTGGATTGCGTTCTCCATAAAGAGCTGTCATAAACATGTTCGGTGTCATAGGGAATGTTTTCTTCTACCACCGTGCGTTCCACTGTGACAACGTTAACCATGGGTTCAGGCACGATTAGGCTTAACTCATCCCCCACCTGGAGCGTGTCATCATCCAACTGGGGATTGGCATCTTTGATCTCATCCACGGAAAGGTCATGTTCGTGGGCAATCTTCCACAAAGAGTCTCCCCGGGATACCAGGTATATTTCCTTGCGATCCGTCCCCCTGAGCAGGATCGAAGCCAGGGTTTCCACATCGTACGTTTCTTCCGGGTAGCAGTAATAGCTCCTGGAACCGATCTTTTCGCTCATCTCCACTTTTTCCAGGGAAACATTATCTTTTTCTGGAATGTATGCCCCGGCCAGCAACTCCACAACCTTTTGGACCTCATCTTCACAAGTCAAAGGCAGGACATCTTTACCGTCCACGGTGACCATCCGGGCTTCTTTTTTATAACTTAAAATATGGCGCAGTTGCGAGCGCACTTTTTCTGGATCCGGTTCTTCGAAAGGCCTATGCACTGGATACAAAGACACGGACTCAACCTGTTTCACCGAACCCTCATAAAACTCTTTCGCTTCCTGTTCCAGCGCCTCAAGGATTTGTTCCAGGCATTGCTTTTCCTCCAGCATGCCAATCTCTAATTCTTCAACATACACTGCATAAAAATGGCCGGTGTTTTCAAGGTAAAAATTGAGCGATCCCCACAGGGGCAAAACACTTAAGGTAATAAACAGAACATAGGCATACCACGGGGCGCCACGCCTTGGTGGGCGGGGCCGGTGGCTCTTTTTCAACTTCAGCACTATTATCCCTCCGGTTTTTTTCTTTGATTGCATCCAGGCATTTCGAACTCGCCCGGACACCTGGGCTTAATAAATTGTTAAATTTGTTAACACATCTTAACAACCAGTTAAATTATTCGCTACCAGGAGGGAAATTCCTGCTTGCGTAAAAAATATTATTTTAATTTTTCACTGATGACCATTGTCTGGTCTCGCCTGGGCCCCACCGAAACAAGCCCCACCTCAACATCCAGTACTTCTTCAATGCCTTTGATATACTTTTTCGCATTGGATGGAAGCTGGTTAAACTGTTTAACACCGGTAATGTCTTCATCCCAGCCCTCGAAGTCCCGGTAGACGGGGCTGCAGTTCTGCAGAATCTGCAAACTGGGAGGGAAATGGTGCAGCTCCTGTCCCTGGACAAGATAACTGGTCGCGATCTTCACCTTTTCTAAACCGGTCAAGACGTCAAATAAAGTCAGCGCCAAAAACTCAAACCCACTGAGCCGACAGGCATGCCGCAAGGCAACGCCATCCAACCATCCGATGCGACGGGGCCTTCCTGTCGTCGTCCCGTACTCTTTTCCCACTTCGCGAATCCGGTCACCGATGGCATCTTTAAGCTCTGTAGGAAAGGGACCTCCTCCTACCCGGGTTGTATATGCTTTCGCAATGCCTAAAACGGGGCCGATCACCCTGGGTGCCACTCCGGCACCGATACAAATGCCGCCTGCAGTAGGGTTGGAAGAAGTTACAAAGGGATAGGTCCCGTGATCAATATCCAGCATGCTACCCTGGGCGCCCTCAAAAAGAACCCGGGATCCCTGCTGAAGCTCCTGGTCAATATATATTGATGTTTCGGCCAGGTACGGCTTTAACTGGCGCGCAGCTGGCAGGTATTCTTCTTCCAGGTCGGCGATACGAAAAGGTTCGGAACCGTATAGCTTCTCAATTACTTCGTTTTTTGACTCCAAAATCTGTTGCAGTTTTTCTTTTAATGCCCTTTCATCTCCCAGCAGGTCTCCGCAGCGCAAACCTTGACGAGAATACTTGTCCGTATAAGCCGGCCCAATACCTCGCATGGTCGTCCCAATTTTTTCTCCACTGCGCTTTTGTTCTTCCAGCTCATCCAGGCGCTTGTGGTAAGGCATGATCAGGTGAGCCCGGGTGCTGATGTATAAGTGCCGGGGAACGATACCCCTGTTTTTCAACTGCTGCAGTTCAGCAAGAAGAATGACCGGGTCCAGCACCATTCCATCGCCCAGCACACATTTTTTGCCTGGATACAGGATTCCGGAAGGCAGGTGATGCAGCTTAAAGGTTTCCTCACCAACAACAACAGTATGTCCCGCATTGGGGCCCCCCTGGTAGCGCACGACCAGGTCGACATTTTCTGCTAAAAAATCCGTTACTTTCCCTTTGCCCTCGTCTCCCCACTGGCTGCCAATTACAGCAAGGGTGGAATATTCCATGACCTCTGTTCACCTCTTTTGTCTAGAAATGAAAATATAGACTCCCCGTTCTTGGCCCTGTCACTTTTACAGTGCAAATAAAAAAGCAGCGTGAAGCCGCTGCTCATCTTTCGGCCAGGCGGCGGGATATTTCCTCGGCTGCCACCAGCCCCGACGCCGCAGCCTGGATTAGTCCACGGGTTACCCCCGCACCGTCGCCGACAGCAAAAAGGTTTTGAATTTCTGATTCCAGTTTGGCTGTAAGATGCAATCTTTGGGAATAAAATTTGACCTCCACACCATACAGCAACGTATGTCTTGAATAGATCCCCGGGGCAATCCTGTCCAGCGTCTCCATCATTTCCAGGATGGATTTCAAATAGCGGTACGGCAGAACCAGGCTTAAATCTCCGGGAGTGGCTTCTTTCAGGGTGGGAGCGACCAACCCCCGCTCCACGCGTTCCGGGGTAGAACGCCGTCCGGCCAGCAGGTCACCCAAGCGCTGCACCAGAACACCTCCACCCAGCATGTTAGCCAGGCTGGCAATATATCGCCCGTAACGAATTGGTTCATTAAAGGGGCTGGTAAAAGTCTTGCTGACCAGGAGGGCAAAATTGGTGTTTTCTGTTCGGCGCTCTTTTTCCCTGTAGCTGTGACCATTAACTGTAACAACACCCTCGCTGTTTTCCAGCACTACTTCACCGTACGGGTTCATGCAAAAAGTCCGGACTCTGTCATCAAAAGAAGGGGAGTAGTAGATAAACTTGGATTCATACAAACGGGAAGAAATTGGTTCCATCACACCGGCGGGAAGCTCTACCCGCACTCCAATGTCTACCGGGTTGTTAAAAAACTGAAGCTTTAGCTTGCGAGCTTGCTCATACAGCCAGGGGGCCCCTTCTCGGCCGGGACCACAAATCACATACTCTGCCTGGATTTCCTGGCCGCTATCTGTTCTTATTCCTTTAAGCCGGCCGTTTTCTACCAGTATTTCAGCAGCTACCTGATTCAATCTAATATCCACTTTGCTTTCCAGCTTTTGCTTCATCTTGGAAAGGACTTCATAGCAGTTTTCTGTTCCCAGGTGGCGTATCAGGGAAGGAATCAATTCCAGCTCTACTGCTGCCGCCTTTTGGCGAAGCCGCCGCACCGCTTTTTCGTCTGTCCCGTGGAGTTCTTTAGGGGCATCAAAGGATAAGAAGATTTCATCCACCTGGTCGATCAGTTCACGAGCCCGGGCCGTCCCCGTGTAATCAGGCAAAGAGCCTCCAAATTCAGTCGATAAGGTAAGTTTGCCGTCACTAAAAGCTCCTGCGCCACCCCATCCGTTTAAAATGGCACAAGGGCGACAATTTAAACACTGCCCTTTTTCTTTGGGACAGGACCTTTTTTCCAGCTCCCGTCCTTTTTCCAGCAGGACCACACTGTGCCCTTTTTCTGCCAGGTACAGGGCTGCAAAAATATTTGAGGGCCCGGCACCTATTAGGGCAATATCGTACTGTCCAGGGCTCATCTTTCTCCTCCTTTTTCCAGCAGTCCATTTACTTTAATAAAATAATGGAAAAAAGTCAATCGCAGGAGCCACAGTTTCCTGCATGGGTTTTCCGTAGACTACATAGCTTCCCGGTTAAATGCCAGGTTGACAAATTTATTAAAGCGGTCCTTAAATAGCAACTCCACCTTGCCCGTGGGGCCGTTTCGCTGTTTGGAAATAATAACCTCGGTAATATTTTTTTGCTCCGAATCTTCATTGTAATACTCATCCCGGTAAATGAACATGACCAGATCCGCGTTGGCCTCGATGCCGCCAGATTCCAGGAGGTCGCTTAGGATCGGCCGTTTATCTGTCCTTTGTTCCACAGCGCGGCTTAACTGGGACAGGGCTATAACAGGGCAGTCCAGCTCTTTGGCCAGGGCTTTTAGAGAACGGGAGATGGAGGAAATCTCCTGCTGCCTGTTTTCCACTTTTTCATGCCCACGCATTAACTGGAGATAGTCTACAAAGATAGCAGAAAGACCTTTTTCCATTCTCAAGCGCCGGGCTTTCGCTCTCATTTCCATTACAGATATCGCCGCAGTGTCGTCAATATATAGCGGTGCCCGGGACAAGGGCCCCAGGGCCTGGGTCAACCGGGGCCAATCTTCGGAGGAAAGGTAGCCCCGGCGCAGACGCTGGGAGTCTACTTCTACATAGGAGCAAAGCATGCGTTGAGCCAGCTGCTCCTTGGACATCTCCAGGCTAAAAAAGGCCACGGGCTTGTTTTCTTCCAGGGCAATATGCTGGGCAATATTTAGCCCCAGAGTTGTCTTACCCATGCTGGGACGGGCAGCGATAATCACCAGATCGGAGTCCTGGAAACCGGAAGTAAGGTTGTCCAGGTCGGAGTAACCACTGGGAATGCCCGTCACTCCACCTTTACGGGTATAGAGCTTTTCCAGCTTTTCCATGGTTTCGTTTAGCGCCTCTTCCAGGGAGACAAAACTTTTACTTTCCCGGGAGCGGGCCACTTCAAAAATGAGTTGTTCCGCTTCATCCAAATACTCTTCCACATCGGAAACATACTCATAGCTTTTCCCCACAATTTCTGTAGCCGCCCGGATCATATTCCGGAGCAGGGCTTTTTCCCGGACAATGTTGGCATAATGCCGGACATGGGCCGCAGTCGGTGTCATATTGGCCACGGAAGCCAGGTAGGCGGCACCACCCACCCTCTCCAGCAGTTTCTGATTATCCAGCTCGTCACAAACTGTAACCAGATCCACCGGTTCTCCCCGGTTGGAGAGAGTTACAATCGCCTGGAAAACCTGCTTGTGGCTGTCTTTATAAAAATCATTAGGACTTAAAAGTTCAGCCGCTTCCAGTTGCGCTTCTTTATCAATAAGCATGGAACCCAAAACCGATTGTTCCGCCTCGATATTTTGCGGGGGCAGTCGTTGCGCCACTTCTTCAGTCATTTTTGTCGCCTCCAATTTGGGCCTGGGCAACCAGGTCTTCTACCCCATCAGCATAGTACACATCAATTTGATTAAAAGAAGATGGAATTTCACAGTGGTTTTTCCCGGGCAGGATAACTTTCTCCAACCCGGCCACCCGAGCTCCATAAATCTTTTCCAACAGCCCTCCTACCGGTTTAAGTTCACCTGTAAGGGACAGCTCCCCGCTAACAGCCAGATCCTGACGCAGCGGCACTTTTTTTACTGCACTAAAAATGGCCAGGAAAAGGGCTGCCCCTGCGGACGGGCCATCCACGTTTGCCCCACCCACAATGTTAATATGCAGGTCAAAGCTGTCCATATCCAGTCCTGTAATAGCTCGCAGCACAGTGGAAGCATTAAAAACGGAATCCCGGGCCATCTTTCCTGCTGCCTCATTAAAACGGATTTTACCCCGCCCGGGTTCAGAAGCTTCAAAGGCAACCGCTTCGATTTCCAGGACTGACCCTAAATAGCCCGATGCGGCCAGGGCCAGAACCCGACCTATTTGCGCTTTTTCCTGCCGGAAAGAAAGCCCCAGCGGAGACATGCGGTTCCCGTAGACCGCCTCCTGGATTCGTTCCACTGTTATGGTTGCAGGTTCCTCTACCCATTCTGGAATGGAACTGTTGGCTGGACCATAACCATTTCCAGTCGAGGCCTTATACAGGGCCATCCCGTAGGCATCGGCCAGGATGCTCACGGCTTTGCGCCCTTCGCTGGTATAGCGAGCAATCATTTCCTCAACCCCTGGTTCCAGTTCCACCTGAAGCCTCCGCGCAGCATTGGCGACAATTTTCTGGATATCTTCCGGTGCCAGGGGTTCAAAGTAAACAGCGCTGCACCTGGAGCGCAGGGCTGCAGGCAACTGTTCGGGATGCCTGGTTGTTGCCCCAATCAAAATAAAATCTGCCGGGGCACCGTCTGCAAACAGTTTGTGAATATACCGGGGAACCCGGTTGTCTGATGAATCGTAGTATGAGGAATCAAAACTGACCTTTTTGTCCTCCAAAACTTTCAGCAGCTTGTTTTGTAATAAATTGTCCATTTCCCCGATTTCATCGATGAATAGAACACCGGAGTGAGCTTCTGTAACCAGCCCCGGTTTTGGCTCGGGGATCCCTTCATCACTAAAATCTTTTTTTGCTCCTTGATAAATAGGATCATGTACAGAGCCCAACAGAGGATTAGTGGTCTCCCGTGGGTCCCAGCGCAATGTGGCACCATCCACTTCGATGAAAGGCGCTTCTTCCTGGAAAGGCGTTTGGAACATTGTCTTGGCTTTTTCCAGGGCCAGTCTGGCCGCCGCTGTTTTTCCCACCCCCGGCGGACCATAAAGAAGAATATGCTGGGGGAAAGGAGAGGCCAGTTTGGACATTAGGGCCGCGATGCCCCGGTCCTGCCCTACAATTTCCGTCAGTGAACCTGGCCGTAAAAATTCCATGGCTGAACGGGAAAGGCCAAGAGACCACTTTTTTTCTAATTGGGCATATTTTTTTAAAGTCTGGGGATTCTCCGGTCCCATTTCATCTTTCAATAACTGTTTTTTAACTTCCTGGATATATTGTTGGTGCTTTTCTTGTAATTTATGGTTTATTTTCTGCTCAATAGATTCATCCAGGCTGCGTCGTGCCAAGGTTTCAGCGGCTTGTTCTTCCAGCTGGGATAGTATGCCAGGAATTTCTTTCTTTTCCGGCTCTTTGTTTATTGTGGGGTCCTCAAACAAAATCCGCTGTAAACCAAGCACTTTTTTTTCCAGCTTTTTCGCCCGAATACAGCTTAACGCTTCCAGCTTAGCCGCTTTGAGAATCAATTTGTCGGCCCCATAAATTTCCTGCAAAAGTTTAAATAGCGCTCCAACCTGCTTTTCCAACGCCTGATGAGAGATTCCGGGACTGTCTGCAAACTGCTGCATAGCAAAAACCAGCCAACACCGTAACAGAATTGCCCTGGCACAGTGTTGGCTGAGCCTCCTCTCCTTTACTCTTTACTCTTCCGACTCCACGACAACTGTTATATTGGCTGTTACCTCGGGGTGGAGTTTAACCTCTACTTCATGCTCGCCCAGGGTTTTAATAGGGTCATCAAGTTCAACTTTTTTCTTGTCCACCTGGGCACCACTTTTTGTCAACAATTGAGCAATGTCTGCAGAAGTAACCGAGCCAAACAGCTTGCCGCCTTCACCTGTTTTAGCTTTGACTGGAAATTTTTGGCCGGATATTTTATCGGCAACTTTTTGGGCTTCTTCTGCTTCTTTAGCGGATTTGCGTGCGCGTGTTTTTTCCTTTAATTCCAGATCTTTCAACCGCCCCGGTGTGGCTTCCAAGGCTAGACCCTGAGGGATGAGATAGTTTCTAGCATAGCCGGAAGCAACCTCTTTCACCTCGCCTTTTTGGCCCACGCCTTGAACATCTTCAACGAAAATAACTTTCATGCCCTATCGACTCCTTTATGTTCTTAGTAATTAATTCAGCGCAAATATTCGTTTTCCTGCTTTCATTGAGCCTGCTTTAATTTTCCTGGAATAACAAAAAAGCGGCAACCCTGTCGAGTCACCGCCATTTTTCTATTCAGAAGTATACGGCAACAGGGCCATTTGCCGTGCCCGCTTAATAGCCACCGTCAACTGTCTCTGGTGACGGGCACAGTTGCCAGAAATACGCCGGGGCAATATTTTCCCCCGCTCGGTGATAAAACGCTTCAATTTGTCACTTTGCTTGTAATCAATATATTCCGTCTTGTCAATGCAGAAACTGCAGACCTTTTTTTTGCCTTTACGTTTTTCCCTGCGCATAAGAACATGGGCCTACCTTTTATGCCAGGCAGGCACACTTCCCTCCTTTCTTCCTAAACAATTTCTTAATAAAACACCAATGAAGCCAAATCTTCACCAGCAGAACGTTAAAAATAAACATATCCAAATAACAAGGTTAAATGACAGTGCTCATCTTCGGATAGCGTTAAATTCTTCCCGCCTTAAAAGGGGACGTCTTCTTCTTTGACATCCAGGTCATTATCTCCGCCAGCAAATGGATCATCAGAATGGTCAGAATGATCGGATCCCCCACGACGGTCCAAAAACTGAACCCTGCGGGCAACTACTTCTGTTACATATCTTCGAACGCCCTCTCTGTCATCGTAGGAGCGTGATTGAAGTCTGCCCTCAACAGCGCAGAGACTGCCTTTTTTGAGGTAATTCGCTACGTTTTCTGCTTGTTTTTCCCAGGCGACAACCCGAATAAAATCTGCATCACTCTCTGCCTTTTGCTTCTGAAAAGACCGGTCCACCGCAATAGTAAAATTAGTTACTGCAACTCCCTCGTTTTGGGTATATCGCAGTTCAGGATCCCGGGCTAAGTGTCCAATCAATACCACTTGGTTTAGCATGGTTTCACCTCTTAGACAGAATCAGGCCGGACAGTTTTTCTTGCAGAAAAACCTGCCAGGCCCGTTTTATTCTGGATTTTCTTCTGTAACAGCTTCTCCGGCCTCTCCAGGAGCGGCATCCTCATCCTCTTCTTGTGCCTGAACTACTTCTTTTTCAGCTTTTGGCTCAAGGGCAGCTTTCTCATTGTCCAGGCGCAGGATCATGTAGCGAAGGTACCCTTCGTTTACCTTAAAGAAATGTTCCAGCGCAGGGACGAAAGAATGATCGGCCCGGACATTAATCAAGACATAAATACCTTCTTTGTAATCATCGATTTCATAAGCAAGCCGGCGCTTGCCAATCTTTTTCTGCGCAACAATTTCTCCGCCAGTGTTTTCAATGGTGTTGTTTACTTTTTCAATAGCCTCTTCCAGTGCTTCTTCGCTTTCCATATCCGGTTGAATGATGTACATAACTTCATAAAGAGTCAACTTTTTCACCTCCCTTCGGACTAGACGGCCCCTCCTGTGCGGAGAGACAGGGATAAACAACTGATACCTTTTCCTCTTTTAGGATGACTTGCATATCAACGCAGTCTTCCTGGCGACTTCATCAAATCATGGCTTTCACGTTTTCACAAAAGATATCTTATCATACAAAGCCGGGCATGGCAAGAACTGTACAAAATTCAGCGGGAAACGACGTTTTTATTTCCCGGGTAATAATCCTTTTTTCTCTTGGCGGAAATATTCCAGCAAACTTCTGGCAATCCCTGCCAGGGGCGTTGAGAGCACCATACCTAAAAATCCTGCAAGCTGTTGTCCAATAAGCAGACAAATTATTACCGTTATAGCCCGCAATTTCACCGCACTCCCCAGGAGCAGGGGAGAAAGCACCATCCCATCTAAAACTTGCACTGCAACATAAATGGAAACAATGACAATTGTGGGTGGAGTGAGCGGGGAAAAACTCAAAAGAACTGCAGGAATCGCAGCCATATATGGTCCGATATATAAAATAATATTCAATACTCCTGCCAGTATGCCCAGAAGCAAGGCATAGGGGACACCAAACAGGTATAGAAGCAAACCGGTAATTATACCTACAATTGTGCAGCGGACAATATTTCCACGAATATAACTATTGAAGTTCATATCTACAATCTGGATAATATCCTCTGCTTGCTGCCGATATAGTTCAGGGACAAGCTTCATGGTGGACTCGCGCACATTTTGAAAATCATAAAGCAGATAAAAGACAATAAACATAATAAAGAAAATGTCCACCAAAATTCCCATAACAGAAAGGCTAATCTGGGCAACCTCATCAATGACAGGCTCGATATTGGCCGGAAGTTCCATTATTGATTCCATATACTCCGGGCTGATATTAAACGTTTCCAGGTATTCAATAAAATCCTCCAGGTATACCTGGAACTGAAGGATGTAATGAGGCATTTCCCCCAGGATTTCCTGGACTTCCTGCTGGACGATGGGAAATATAAGTCCAATCATGGTGGTAATGATTAACAATAGCAGAAGAAATGTTGTTACCACAGCCAGGAAATGTGAAAAGCGGAAATGCTTTTTGAGACATTCACTTATGGGATAAAGAGCATAAACAATAACCAAGCTAATAACCAATAGTTGAATTACCCAGGATATACGATTTACAAACCAGAGGAAGCCCACTATAAATAAAATTAAAGCTAAAATTTTTAAATAGCTTTTATAATCTCTCTCTCGTCCCTGCATCGGGTGTACCTCACATCAAGATGATATATTTTGTTAAGAAGAAACAAAAATATGTAGCTACGCCAGCTGGTCCATATTCATTCCCCGCCCACTTTTTGTTATACACCCTATGCCTTAAACCGGAAAAATAGCACATCGCCATCTCTAATAAGGTAATCTTTCCCTTCCAAACGCAGCAATCCCTTTTCCCTGGCTGTGCCCACACTACCAATACGAACAAGATCTTCCCAGTTAATCACCTCGGCGGCAATAAAGCCTTTTTCCATGTCACTGTGGACCTTGCCCGCTCCTTTTTTTGCGGTCGTTTGCTGGGGTACCGACCAGGCCCTGGCTTCTTCTCCTTTCACAGTAAAAAAGGTGACCAGATCCAAGTAATCGTACCCCAATTTGACCAACCGCTCTAGCCCCGTCTCGTCCAAGCCGTATTCTTCCTGAAATAAACTTTTTTCATCTGGGTCCAATCCGGCCAACTCCGCCTCCAGGGAAGCACAGATACTGATTGCAGGAGCATCATGAGTCTTTTGGATTTTATCAACCACAGATAGAGAAGCGTTTTGCGCAAGCCTATCTTCATCAGTATTGACAACATAAAGCACTGGCTTGTTTGTTAATAGCTGCCATTCATTAACCCAGGACTGTTCTTTAGAGTCAACAGGCAAGGTTCTGATGGGATTGCCCTGGTTCAGGTGCTCCGCCGCACGGTCGATTAAAGCCTGCTCCACCCTGGCTTCTTTTTTATTTGCTTTAAAATCATATTCCAACTTGCTGGTGCGTTTTTCCAACGACTCCAGGTCAGCCATGTTTAATTCCAACTGCACAATATCAATATCCCTGAGGGGATCCGGTTCGCCAGGCAAGTGCGAAACATTCGGAGACTCAAAGTCGCGCACTACATGCAGCAGCAGGTCCATTTCTCGAATGTGTCCCAAAAAACGATTACCTAAGCCTTCTCCTCGGCTGGACCCTTCGATTAAACCAGCAATATCTACAATGGTAAGCGATGCCGGAGTGATTTTTTTACTGCCAGCTATTTCAGCCACTTCATTTAGTCGGCTATCGTTTACCGGGACTACCCCCCAGTTGGGCTCAACGGTACAAAATGGAAAATTGGCTGCTTCCACTGCAACACTGGTGATTGCTGAAAATAACGTCGACTTGCCAACATTCGGTAACCCTACCAAACCACACTTAAATCCCATGGCGCCTCCTAAAGATATAAAAGTATGTCTTTCTATTGCCAGGTGAACCTTGCCAACCTGAAGCAACTTATGTTTACCAGCCTGGCAGTCAACCGGTTTACCTGTTTGTTTTGACTCTATGGCTTTCCTTCGTTCTCAGGGTCCTCCAGGATTTCCTTGACACGCCGTTCAAACTGGGCCCGGGGCATTAGTATACTGCGACCACAACCGGTACATTTAATTCGAAAATCCATCCCTTCGCGGATAATCTTCCAGGCATTAGTTCCGCAAGGATGCCCTTTTTTCATTTTTACGATTTGACCCAACTTGTACATTGCCTTGTTCCCCTGCTGTATTTGAATTTTCTTCGTAAGCATTGGCCAGTGCTTATAAGAATGAGGCGGAGAATGGTTCCGCCCCACTGCATATAAAAATTATCAACGCTCAATTAGTTCGTTCATCAAAGCTATATTTCTTTTATGCATTTCTTGACTTGTTTTATAGCACCATTTATTTTTTTAGTTTTTCCTTTATTTCTTCAGAAACTTCATTAATCTTTTGGGATCCATCAACACTTACATAAAGACCTTTACGCTGGTAAAAATCTATAATGGGTTTGGTTTGCCGGTTATAAACACTTAAACGCTCTTTTACTGTTTCAACAGTGTCGTCACTTCGCTGGTAAAGTTCACCTCCACAGTGATCGCAAATGTTTCTAACCTTGGGAGGATTATGTTTCACGTGATACGTGGTTCCACATTTTTGACACACACGCCGCCCTGTTAGCCTGGAAACCAGTTCTTCATCCTCAACCTCTACGTTCACGACTGCATCAATAGACATTCCCAACTCTTGCAGAACTTCATCCAGGGCTTCTGCCTGTTCAGCAGTTCTTGGAAATCCATCCAACAGCACCCCTTCAGCGCAATCGGGTTTTTGCAGCCTTTCTTTCATAATACCAACAACGATTTCGTCGGGAACCAGTGCCCCTTTGTCCATGTATTCCTTAGCTTTTTTGCCCATCTCTGTACCTTCCTTGATGGCACTACGGAAAATGTCTCCAGTAGATACATGGGGAACAGAAAATTCCTTGGCCATCATTTCAGCTTGCGTCCCTTTTCCAGCTCCCGGGGGGCCCATCAGGATAATATGCATTTTGCATTCCCTCCCAATAATTATTCAGGCAATCATTTCTTCCTACAAAAAGAAAGCACGCATCATACCTGCACAAGAACCATGAACTGCTTTTGCTCTTATTAATACTTTTTCATAAAAAGTTCCACGTGGTGCAGATACATCGCAATACTCCAAAATAAATTCTCCGCTGTTATAACAAAGTCCTGCCTGGATAACACATATTTTTCCCCACCCGGGTTATACTGATTACAAAACTCTCACTTATACCGCATTAACAAAATATACTTTAATCATTGCAGCAACAAATTTGGCAGCAATAACATAAAACAGGTGGAGTTAATTATTTTTAAACATCTACAGTCTTAAGGCACAAGGGATGAAAAAACTTGCTTACGGTCGAAGTGCTGGTTTTCAACACCCCGCCCCTAACCGGGGAGTTGGCGCATTCGTCCGGCGACGTTGGTCTCTGTGGCTAAAGGCGCTTGGTGACCGAAGGTTCTCGGGCGGTCCGGCCGACAGGACGTCGGCCGCCGGGATCGACCCGGACGGGAGTTAAACCGGGGAGGCCGCCCGAGAACCCCGAGGGAACCTTAGCGCTTTCCACAGGGTTGCCCAGTCGCCCGGACGACAGATCCAAGACACGGTTTTTCATACTAACCTTCACGGCACTTGCGGGCCACAACAGGAGATGAAAATGGGTTTTCAAGCCCGCTTCCCGCCTGGAGGAGCTCCGCTTTCCCTGTATCGGCGACTTTGTCAAGCTGCTAAAAGCGCTTGGCGAAGTGAAAGCTGGGAGTCGGCCCGGCGGGCATGGACGCCCGCCGCCTGCAACCGTGGCAGGATGCCTAAGTTTGCAGGTCAGCCGGCGGGAAGCTTGAACTGAGCCCTAGCGCTTTGCCGCGAAGATAACCGGAGCCGATACCGGGAAATTTAATACTCCATTTTCATACTAACAGGAGGACCCAAATGAACCTCACGCTTAGAAAAAAAAATAAACCGACCCCGCCTTTTTTTTCCACTATAGATCCAGGCAAGCAAGAGTCTCTTTCTCAGTTTAGCTTAACCCTGACCTATTTGTTTACTAATCTGTTTAGTAGTCATGAACAGCTAATCATTCTTTGTATTGGAAGCGACCGATGTACCGGGGATTCGCTCGGACCTATGACGGGATCAATACTTGAAGAGTTAAATCCAGGCCGATGCACAATTTTAGGGACAATCTCTTATCCCGTGCATGCTCTTAATTTGGCTGCTACCCTGGAACAAATTAATCATGATTATAATTCTCCAGCAATTGCTGCTGTTGATGCATGCCTGGGCCGAAAAGAAAAGATCGGTTTTCTGGAGGTTGGAAAAGGAAGTTTAATTCCTGGGGCAGGTGTAAAAAAGAATTTGCCCCCTGTTGGTGATATATTCATTACGGGTATCGTTAACGTGGGAGGGGCAATGGAATTCATGGTGCTGCAAAATACGCGCCTGGGCACCGTAATACCAATGTCTCGATTTATCGCCAGGGGAATATTCAACGCCCTTACCGAAATTGAATTGAAGAAGCTTTAGTTACTTTTTACCTGACTGCTTACCTTGAATTTCTTTCCCTTTTCCTTTACCTTTACCTTTCCCTTTTTCTTCCGGAACGTTACTTTCAACTTTATTATCCATTGAACTCGAAGATGAACCCGAAGTAACGGCTTCCTGGTTCTCTTTTTCATTTTCTTCAGAGTCTATATTTTCTTGTTGAGTATACTTTTTCTGAGTAGGGTTAAAGGGTTTTTTACCGTTATCGGTCATATTACATAGTCCTGTAAAATAACCTCCTTCTTCCACTGTAAGAAGTCCCGTCTTGATATCGCCGTGCAATGCCCCTTTATTCAATATCTCCAGCTTATTTTCTACATCAACATCGCCTTCTAGCTTCCCGGCCAGAGTCACATTCTTCCCTTTCACGTTTGCTTTCACGGAAGCATTTCCTCCTATAATAACATCACTTTGAGAAGAAACCTTCCCTTCAAAAGATCCATCAATTCTTATTGTTCCTTTAGCATCTAACGTACCTGTCATACTGGTATCTTTACCTATTAAGGTATCAATCTTTCGTGGGTCAGCGCCTTTTTTCTTTTTAAACAAACCTATCGCCTCGTTTCAAATAAGTATACTTGATCTTTATTTTACTATTGCCTGCCAACGCTTTTAGCGAGGCAAAACAGGGAATGGGAATAAAGCAGTCCCTAGCACTTTGCCGCGAAGATAACCGGAGCCGATACCGGGAAACTTAAAACTCCATTTTCATACTAAGGCAAATAGTCCCTTGGCTCTACTGCGACGCCATCAACATGCACTTCATAGTGTAAGTGAGGTCCAGTACTAAAACCCGTACTTCCCATGGAACCAATTAACTCACCTTCTTCAATTTCCTGTCCTTCTGATACTTCAAAATCAGATAAGTGCGCATAAACCGTTCGGTAACCATAACCGTGTTCAATAATGACCGTATTACCCAAGCCCCTCCTGTATGTAGCCAGGTCAATAATTCCATCGGCAACGGCATAGATTGGAGTTCCACGTGGACCGGCAATATCTATACCATAGTGAAACTCCCTTCTCCCGGAAAAAGGTGCTGACCGTGGGCCAAATTCTGAAGTAACCCGCCCCTGTGTCGGCCAAATCGATGGAGTTGCTGCCATTTCAAGTTTGTAATCAGTGACATCCTCTTTTAACTGGAAGAGATCTTCACTTAACTCAGGCAGAAAACTATGTAGGTGGGAAATATTTGCCTGGTTCCGCTCAATAACCGGGTTGCCTCCACGGCTAGCCAGGATTCTACCCTGTTCATTATCCCCCAAATAAGTGAGAACCTCATGCTCTTGCTGTTCATCAACTGGCAGATCAACCATCTGACGAACTTCCATGGTCAACTGTTCCAAATGCTTGACATATTCCACAAGCTCTTCTGTTTCCTGTGCCATTTGATCAATATCTTCTTGTAAAGTACGGTTCTCGGTGCGTAACTGACTGCTTTCTGCAGCATCAGATTGCAATTTCCAAAGGGAGTTAAACCAGATAAAGACAGCAATGAGTCCGCCTATTAATACAATACTTAAAAACTGAAAGAAATACATTGGTATTCGCAAGTTTAAAACCGATTCTTCGTTGTGAGGTATGATCATAATCGTAAAATATCGTTTTTTCTCTTTATCAGACACGCTTCCTTCACCTCCACTACGGGGATTCTGCTGCTTCAACTCATTTCAATTCGTTAAGACATTCCAAAATAAAGAAATTCTCTATTTACCTTAAAGATCCTTCTTAATTTGTATAAAATAACGAGTATACAATTTTAATTTTTGGATTGAGTTGATTGTTGATTTTTAACCAATGCACCCCGATATAACTTAAATATGGTATTGAAGTATTGACTAAAAATATCAAAGTAAATGTTTAACAAAAGAGAATTTCAGCGCCTTCCACAGAGTTACCCAGTCGCCCGGATGGCTGCGCCAAAACACGTTTTTTAATACTAACTGTCACGGCCCATCCGGGCCTTGCCGGGCCTTGGGCAGGGGACTAAAATGGTTTTCAAAACCGCTTCCGCCTGGAGGGGGTCCGCTTTCCCTGTATCGGCTACTTTGTTAAGCGGCTATAAGCGCTTGGCTAAGTGAAAGCACAGGAAACAACCCGGCGGGCATGGACGCCCGCCGTTTGCAACCGTGGCAGGATGTTTAAGTTTGCAGGTCGGCCTGCGGAAGCTTTAACTGAGCCCTAGCGCTTTGCCGCGAAGATAACCGGAGCCGATGCCGGGAAACTTAAAACTCCATTTTCATACAAAAAAAATGACCCCTAGGGCCAGTCTCCGTATTAATCCTTGTATCTGTTTAGCTGCTTTCACAGAAAGCAACGCTGCCTAAGCATTTTTGCGGCTTTATTATCCTATTGTTTCACGTGAAACATCATGTTTCTTCATCATTCAACAATAAACTTACCAGTCTTTCCAGATCGTCATTTCCGTAATAGAAGAGCTCTATTTTTCCTTCCTTGACACCTTTTTTTATGGCTACTTTAGTGCCATATTTTCTTCTTATTTTTTCTTCAAGTTCCTGCTGCATCATTTGCTGGACAGGGTCCTCATTTTCATTTACTTCTTTTTTCACTTCTTTTTTATCTTTGCTTGCATCTTTTGAATTTTTTACGATCTGCTCAATTTTACGAGCGCTCCACTGATTTTTTGCCGCATTTTTTGCCAATTCCTCCTGCTCTTTAACGCTCTCCAGAGCCAGCATGGGACGAATCTGCCCCGCAGTCAGTTTTCCTTCCAGCAGATAATGCTTTAATGTATCGGCCATTGTCAGGAGTCGCAGCGAATTTGTAATGGCTGATCGGCTCCTTCCCAGTCTTTTGGCCAAGTTCTCCTGGGTCAATCCAAACTCTTCAATAAGTTGATGATATGCCAGAGCTTCTTCAATAGGATTCAAATCCTCTCTTTGCAGGTTTTCTACCAAGGTTATCTCCATCAGTTCCGAGCTGCTATATTCTTTAACGAGGGCTGGAATGCTGGTCAAACCTGCAATTTGCGAAGCACGAACTCTCCTTTCACCTGCGATTAAAATAAAACCATCACCGGATTTTTGTACTACTACAGGCTGTATAACACCATGCGTGGCAATAGTATCTGCCAGTTCTTCTAATTTTTCCTGGTTAAATTCTTTTCTCGGTTGTCTGGGATTTGGAGCAATTTGATCCAGGGGAATTTCTACAACTTTGCCACTTTCCTCTGATTCTGCTTCTTCTGAGTGAATTTCAGGAAAGATGGCGCCCAACCCCTTCCCCAGCCCCTTGGATTGCTTTTTTTTATTGCTCACCGATTAATCACCTCCTCGGCCAAGTCTTCGTATATTTCTGCCCCTTTGCTTTTCGGGTCATAATCCAAAATAGCTTTTCCATGGCTCGGTGCTTCGCTTAACCGGACACTTCTTGGAATAACAGATTGAAAAACTAATTCCCCAAAGTATTTTCTCACCTCTTCTGCGACTTGCTCCGAAAGGTTTGTCCGTACATCATGCATGGTCAGCAAGACGCCTCCAATTTTGAGGCTTTTATTTAAATGTTTTTTGACCAGGTTGATGGTGTTTACCAGTTGCCCTAAACCTTCTAAGGCATAATATTCACACTGGATCGGAACTAAGACAGCATCGGCTGCGGTAAGAGCGTTTAACGTCAAAAGTCCTAATGATGGAGGGCAGTCAATAATAATGAAATCATATCTTTCTCGTACCGGTTCAATGACCGTTCTTAGTCTTACTTCCCGGGAAAGTGTAGGGACCAGTTCAATTTCTGCACCGGCCAGCTGTATGGTCGCGGGGATAATATCCAGATTCTTTTGTTTTGTTTTGTAGATAACATTCTCAACAAAAACTTCATTTATTAAAGCATCGTAAATGCAGCCCTGCAACTTATCTTTATCCAGTCCAATTCCACTTGTAGTGTTACCCTGGGGATCAATGTCCAGCAGCAACAATTTCTTACCCATGCTGGCCAGGTAAGCGCTTAAGTTAACAGCTGTGGTTGTTTTCCCTACACCTCCTTTTTGATTGGTTACTGCCAAAACTCCCTGCATTTCTTTCACCTCGTTTACTGCCATGAACATTTGATTTATTTTGGTATTATTCGTTAATAATGAAGAAAGTTCCTTCTCTAAAAAATAAAACCGGTTTCCCGGTTTGATTTTGCAAGAAAAGAAAAAATGATCGATGTTTATTCCCTGGCCGCATTTTTTCGATTTTCTCCCTTAGGCAGTCGAATACGCACTTCCCAGTATTCGTCTTCTTCCACCTCTTCCATTTGAGGATTTAGACCCGAACGCTTGATAATTTTTACGGCCTGTCTGACCGTATTTAAAAATATCCTGGCATCTCTGACAACAACTTTTTTTTGTAAAACCTGGCCTCCGCTTTGAGTGGACGGTTTTTGTTTATCTTTTTCTTTATGCATATCTTCGATGAGCTTTTCTGTTTCTTTCACATTCATCCCGGCTTCCATGATTAACTTAACCGTTTCTTTTTGCTGTTCTGCAGAATCAAGTTTTAATAAAGCGCGGGCATGCCTCTCAGATAGTTTTTCTTCTTTTAATAAAGCTTTTATTTCTTCAGGAAGCTTGAGTAACCTTAATTTATTAGCAATGGTAGATTGGCTTTTGCCCAGTCTTTGCGCCAGGACTTCCTGGGTTAAATTGAATTCTTCCATTAAACGCTGATAGCCCTGGGCTTCTTCCAGAAAGTTCAAGTCTTCTCTTTGAATATTTTCAATTAACGCTACGGCTGCCATGGAACTATGAGGGTAATCACGAAATATGACTGGTATCTCTTCCCAGCCCAACATTTTGCAAGCCAGGTATCTTCTCTCTCCAGCAACAATAAAAAACTCATCCTTTTCACCGGTGATAATGATCGGCTGAAGAAGTCCATAAGTTTTTATCGATTGGGCCAATTCTTCTATCTTTTCATTTTCAAAGTTTTTTCTAGGTTGGTATGGGTTTGTTTTTATTCGGTTTAAGGATATATTCTTTATCTCTTCGTTGTTATGTACTTTATTTTGCAGTCCCAATATTTTTTCAAAATGTTCTTTCATGTTATCCCCCACCCTTTCATTAAAATCATTAAAAATTACACCATATTGATTAATATTTGTAATTATTCGACACAGAGGCTGGCATCCCTTCCCAGCAAGATTAAAAAAGAATTTTCTTTGTTTGCCTTTTATCCCAATGATATCTTCAATTATTTACTATGCTTAAACAATAATTATAAAATAGGACGTTTGTGTGGAACCCCACTTCTCCTGGGAAGGGAGCTATCTGTTGCCTGGATTTTTTTAAACACCAGAATATGACGCTGTACCGTACCTTGGTGCAATGTATAAGGAATAATATTTTCCAGTTTTCCTCCACATTTTTGAAGGGCTTTTTCTGCCGCTTGAAGTTCTTCCCGGTATTCTTGCCCTTTATAAGCCCAGAAAAAACCCCCAATTTTAACCAGCGGTAAAACCAGTTCCAGACCTGTAGCCAGCGAGGCTAATGCCCTGGCTACAGCCCAGTTGAAAGCTTCTCTCCCTTCATTTTGACCAAAATCTTCTGACCGCTGCTGAATTACCTGGACTCCATCAAGCTTAAGTTCTCTCACCAGTAACCGCAAAAAAGCTGCTTTTTTTCCTGCTGCTTCCAGCAGTGTCAACTGTAGCTCCGGGTATAGCAATTTAATTGGCAGACCGGGAAAACCGGCACCTGTGCCGGTATCCACCAAATTATCCCCGATAAAGTATTCACCTGCTGTCAGGCCTGCTAGGGAATCAAAAAAGTGTTCTTCCAGTATGTGTTCATTTTCTGTGATGCGTGTAAGGTTGATTCGTTGGTTTTCTTTTTTCAATAAAACAAGGTATTGCACTATTTTTTGCGCCTGTTGATCCTTTAATTCGATTTGACGCTGTTTAAAAAAATCTGCTATTTGATCTGTTGTAACCTGGTTATTCACCTTAAACCGCCTTAGCAAGTAATTATTTTCCGATACAAAACCGACTAAAAATAACATCCAGCAAATCTGCTTTCATGTTATCGCCAATAATTTCACCCAAACAACCATGAGAATGATTCAAATCAATAGTAATTAAATCCATCGGCATTTCATCCTGGATCGAAACAAGTGCTTCTTTTAATGAGGCTGCAGCTTTCTGTAAAAGTTCTCCCTGCCTGGCTTCTAATACCAGTGTACCCTCTTCTCCTTTAATCGACCCTGCATAAGTTGTATTTAAGATGGCTTGCTCCAGTTCCTCCAGCCCTTGTTCATGCAACAGGGAAGCATAAACAATTACATCATCCTGTAATGCCTCTATTATCTCTTCCTCTTGAATAGTGTTGTTTAAATCCATTTTATTAACGAAAATAATCCTTGCTGCTTCTGAATTATTAACCATATATTGATAAACAACTCGGTCTTCTGGTGTTATTCCTGTCTCTGCATCTACAACAAAAATAATTAAATCGGCTTCTTCCAGGGCTTGACGTGAATAATTTACTCCCAGTTGTTCGACTTTGTCAGCAATCGAGCCATCAGATCTGATTCCTGCGGTATCAATAATTCTTAAAGGAACTCCTTTAATGTTTATATAATCCATCAATAAATCCCTTGTCGTCCCTGGAATATCCGTTACCAGTGCCCTGTCTTCACCAATTAAAATATTATATAATGAAGATTTTCCAACATTTGGTTTCCCAGCAATAACTGTTTTTAATCCTTCGTGCAAAACTTTACCCGCTTTATGTTTTTCAATTAATTTTTGCACTTGATCGTAGACTTCTTGAATTTGATTTTCCATATCTTTTCTATGCTTGACTTCCCTTTCTATATCATCATGGGGAAAATCTACGTTTACTTCAATTTCCGCTGCCACTTCCAGCAATTGATTGCGCAACTTGCTAATAGTTTTTGATAAATTGCCTTTTACTCCCTGCAGGGCTGCTTTCATCCCTTTATCTGTTTTTGCCCGGATTAAAGCCAGTGTGCTTTCTGCCTGAACCAGGTCAATTCTTCCATTAATATAAGCCCGGCGGGTGAATTCCCCTGGTTCTGCCAACCTGGCCCCACCCTGGAGCATCAACTCCAATATTTTACGAACAGAAATAATTCCCCCATGGACATTGATTTCCACCACATCTTCACAAGTGTAGGAGTTAGGCGCAGCCATATAGCTTAACAAAACTTCATCAATTTCCTCGCCCTGTTCATCCAGGAAATAACCATAATATAGTTTTCGAGGCTTAAATTTAAATTTATCATCTGCTTTTTTCAATCCACCCTGTTTGGTTTTGAAGGCGAAATATTGTTTCGCGATCTTCAATGCTGCTGAGCCGCTCAAACGGATAATACCAATTCCACCTTCTCCTGGTGGAGTCGACAAGGCAACGATGGTTTTATTATCCATGTCCTGGATTTTTGGCGACATCTTTACGCCTCCTCTTATGTGAAAAGAAAATAATTTTTCCACTTTAAATATTTCCATTTATCCTCACTGCCTTAATAACCGATCCATACTAACCGCCACGGCTCTATCGAGCCACAACGGGGGATGAAAAACCTTGCTTACTGTGTCGAAGTGCTGGTTTTCAACTTCCCGCCCCCTAACCGGGGAGTTGGCGCATTCGTCCGGCGACGTTGGTCTCTGTGGCCAAAGGCGCTTGGTGACCGAAGGTCCTCGGGCGGTCCGGCCGACAGGACGTCGGCCGCCGGGATCGACCCGGACGACGGTTTTTCATACTAAAAGCCGCACTCCCCATTTATTGTGGACCAGTGCGGCAACAATTCATATTTTTTTTTTACCGGGGAGCAATAACAACTTTTCGATATGGTTCATTCCCCTGGCTGTAAGTCACCACATCATTATTATCTTTTAAAGTCATATGGATGATTCTTCTTTCTTGGGGAGTCATGGGTTCCAAAACTATTTCTTTTTTCGTTTTCTTTGCTTTTGCGGCCAAGTTTTTTGCCAACTGTTCAAGGGTTTTCTTGCGTTTCTGCCGATAATTTTCTATGTCCAGTATAATCCTGCCGCGATCTTCTTGAAACTGTCTTTGATAGACGACATTGGCCAAATACTGCAAAGCATTTAAGGTACTTCCCCTTTTTCCAATAAGAACTCCCAGGTTTTCACCCGTTACTTCTAAATGTATCAGTCCTTCATTTTGCTGTTTCCCATCTTCAGATACTTGGGCAACGACCTCTCCCTGGACACCCATTTGTTCAACCAGATTTTGCAGAAAATATTTGATATATTCTTCCGGTGTTCTTAGTACCGTTAATCGTACCCGGGCTGGTTTAGAACCCAGTAATTTAAGAATTCCTTGCGATGGTTCACTGATCACTTCAATTTCCACATTATTACGTTTTACTCCCAGGGATTTTAAACCTTCCTCTATTGCCTCATCAACCGTTTTTGCACTAATTTCCACGGAATTCATTTCTTTTTACCAGCCCCTTTCTTTTTACCCTTGGAAGATTTTTTCTTTTTTTGGGGGGCTTCTGTACTGGATGCTGTTTTCTTCGCCGGGGTTTGTTTCTTATTTGAAGTTATTTCTTTTTCCTTGCCTGCTGTTTCTTTCTGTCCATTCTCATTCTTTATTTCAGATTTTTCTTCTTTTATCTTTACATCTTTCTTGGCTGGTTGTTTTTGATCTGATGTTTTAATCAAATAATGATTTCCTACTGAAAAAAGTGAGTTTGTAAACCAATAAAGAACCAGCCCCGCCGGAAAACCTTCCCCAAGACCGGGTATTCCAGCACTGATAAAAAAGATCATGACTGGAAAAAGATACATCAGCATTTTTTGTTTGGGATCGGTCATAACCAGTCGTTGATGAAAGTATGTGGCAGCAGCAGCCATTAGAGGTAAAAGATAAATAGGATCTGGTTCAGTTAAATCCAGGTATAAAAAATTAAAATCATTAATAGCAGTCATAAATTCTTCCGGTTGCCGCAACAGGTTAAAAATTGCGATGAGAACAGGAAACTGGACCAGTAAAGGCAAACAACCGCCTAAGGGGTTAACTTTGTTTTCCCGCATAAATTCCATAGTGGCCTTATTATATTTTTCTTTATCATTTTTATATTTTTCCTGTAATTTTTTTAATTCCGGTTGAATTTGCTGTAATCGTTTGGAAGACTGGATTTGTTTCCTTGTCAAGGGAAACGTTACAATGTTGACCAATACTGTCAACAAGATAATGGCCAAGCCGTAGTTGTTTGTAATCGAATAAAAAAAAGTTAATATGTCATTTATCCACAAAGATATTGTGTTAATAAATTGCATTATGCAGTTTTCCTCCTACAGTTCGGTTAACATTTATTTTTATAAAAATACTAATATATACTTAAGGTACAGGATCGTATCCACCGTCACCAAAAGGATGACATCGAAGAATTCTTTTCACACTGAAAAAAAGCCCCTTTATTACCCCATATTGCTGTACTGCATCGTGGCAGTACTGTGAGCATGATGGGTAAAAGCGGCACCTGGCGGGAAACAAAGGGGAAATAAAGCTGCGATACAGCATTACCAAACACAAAATTACCCGTTTCATTAAATCAGCTTTCCCCTCTTCATCAGCTTTTTTATGTCCTTAACCGCTTCGTGATAAGTTAAACTATCGGCACCTTTTCTGGCAATAATCACGATATCCAATCCGCTATACAAGAGATCTGGCTGAATATAACGAAAAGCTTCTTTGTATAACCTTTTAACCCGATGTCGTACCACACTTTTGCCAACTTTTTTGCTTACAGTAATACCAAGTCTGTTAATGTTTTCTTCATTTTTGCAAAACACAAGTACTGTTTTTTTTGTTGCCAAGGATTTACCTTGCCGGTAAACCTTTTGAAAATGGTAGTTTTTTTTTAATGAATAAACCTTATTTTTTTCTTTATTATTCTGCATCTTTTTTTAAGCAGATAAACGTTTTCTGGCTTTTTTTCTACGGCTGGCTATCACTTTTTTCCCAGCCAGCGTTCTCATTCTTTTTCTAAATCCATGAACTTTTTTTCTCTGTCTTTTTTTAGGTTGGTATGTTCTCTTTACCATTTTGACCTCTCTTTTCTTTGACGTAATTATTTTTTTGGACAGTAAAACCCTGAAGCTCATTATAACGTATCTTTTAAAAAGGTGTCAACAGAGTAGGCCTTGCATGTTGTTAATAATACTATTTTTTCATCTTTTTTCAGTTATTCCAGCCTTTTTCCTTTAACTTATTGAAATTTTTTTAAAATTCCTTTTTAGGAAACAGGTATTTTTATTGCGCCTTAATTATAATTTTGCTATTATTGTCTTGTGGATAATTTATTTATAAGGAGTAAACTATCCATTTTTTCCACAATTATTGTGGAAAACTTTTTCTTTTTGTGGATAACTATTTGGAGGTATTGTCATGGAAGAAAAATTATCTTCAATCTGGCGCTCTGTACTTACAGAAATGGAACAAGTGCTGAGTAAGCCCAGCTTTGAAACCTGGTTAAAAACCACCCGACCGCTATCATTTCAAAACAATACAATTATTGTAGAAGTGCCCAATGAATTTACCAGAGACTGGCTCCAAAACCATTACCATAAAACAATTACTTCGATTTTACAAAAAGTAAGTGACTTAAATTGTCACATTCACTTTGTCACCCCGCAAAATGTGAACTTTTCCAGTGCTCATTCCACAGAATCTTCCGTGGAAAATTTTAAAACTACGGAAGAAAAAGAAAATCAGGCCGATCGTAAAGATCTTTCCCGGGTTTGTAGTTGGTTAAACCCCAAATACACTTTTGAAAGCTTTGTGATTGGCGGCAGCAACCGGCTGGCTCATGCAGCGTCCCTGGCCGTGGCAGAAGCACCTTCCAGGGCTTATAACCCACTTTTTATTTACGGCGGTGTAGGTTTGGGCAAAACCCACCTCATGCATGCTATCGGCCACTATGTTATTTCTCATAGCACCAGCGATAAGATCGAATATCTTTCTTCCGAAAAATTCACCAATCACTTTATTAATTCTATCCGGGACAATAAAACCTTGGAATTCAGAAACAAATACAGAAATATTGATGTCCTGTTAATTGACGATATTCAATTTTTGGCGGGTAAAGAACAAACTCAGGAAGAATTTTTCCATACTTTCAATGCTTTACATGAAAACAACAAGCAGATTGTCATTTCCAGTGACCGCCCACCCAAAGAAATACCCACCCTGGAAGACAGGCTCCGTTCCAGGTTTGAATGGGGTTTAATTACGGATATTCAACCCCCCGACCTGGAAACCAGGGCAGCAATTCTTCGGAAAAAAAGTATTCACGAAGGGATATCTATTCCTGATGAAGTATTAATGTATATTGCCCAAAAAATTGAATCAAACATCAGAGAACTGGAAGGTGCTTTAATCCGCATTATTGCCTATGCCTCCCTGGAAGACAAGCCAATCAACCTGAAACTTTCTGAAGAAGCTCTGAAAGATTTTCTATCACGCAAGAAAAAAAATAATCCAACCGCCAGCACAATTATTAATACAACGTCATCATATTTTAATCTTCACCCTGATGATCTTAAGTCAAAAAAACGAACTCAAAGTGTTACCATTCCCCGTCAAATTGCCATGTATCTTTGTCGGGAATTAACGGAACATTCCCTACCAAAAATTGGAGAAGAATTTGGCGGACGGGATCACACCACAGTAATGCATTCCCATAAAAAAGTCTCTTCAGACATTTTGAAAGACGAAAAAACACTACGGACGGTCAAAGAGATCAAAGAATTACTTAATTATTAACTGGTAAGCAAGTCTGTGTAAAAAAGATGAATAGGTTGTGCATAAAAAACAAATTTTGTGAATAAATCACCCTTATTTTTCTTTTTTTTTATAAAGTTGTGGATTCCTGGGAAAACCAGCCCTATCTTTCCACAAGATTATACCCAGGCAGGATTTCCATGTTTAAAGATTTTCTTTAACTTGTCCACATTTTCCAACAACCTAATACTTTGATGATCTTTATTTATTAAATAATTATATATTATTAGGGTTGGGAATTCTGTGCAAACTTATTTTGAATGGAGATGATTTAAAATGCATGTAATAGCAAACCGCAGTCAGCTTTTAGAAAACTTGGTTATTGTGGAAAGAGCAGTTCCTTCAAGGACTACAATGCCGGTGATTAATGGTATTTTGCTGGAAGCAACAGCAGAAAATATGTCTTTTTCTGCAACAAATGTTGACATCGGTATTAAATCATCCAATAGTGTAATGGAAGTCTTACAGGAAGGACAGGTTGTTTTGCCAGTAAAATTCGTGGATATACTGCGCCAGCTTTCCGATGAAAAAGTAGAAATTAAATCAGATCCGGAAAATTTTCGGACAGAATTAAATAGTGGTAAATCAAATTTTGTTCTTTATGGTATGGCTACGGAAGAATTCCCTTCTTTTACCCCGGAAGAAGAATGGAAAAAGTGGACACACCTGAACTTTTTAGCCAACGAGTTTAAAAAAATATTCAGGAAAGTTATTTTTGCTGTTTCCAACGATGAAAGCAAGCCTTCTTTTAGAGGAATTCTGTTAGAAATGGATGAGCAGGGGTTAATAACTTGCCTGGCTTCGGATACATATCGTTTGGCCTGCCTGCAGCAGCAAATGCCAGTTGAACAAGGGGAAATTAATGCTTTTCGTTTGCTGGTTCCCGGAAAAAGTTTAAATGAGCTATTAAGGATTATCGAGGACTCACCGGAAGATAAAGTGTCCGGTTATTTCAAAGATAACGAAATTATATTTGTTTATCGTCAGTTTACCTTTTATTTACGCCTGCTTGAAGACCGGTATCCAAATTTGATGAATGTTTTTCCTGGAAACCATCAAACTCGAGTTACTGTCAGTGCCAGCAATCTGGAACGAACCATTAGCCGCGCTTTGCTGTTAGCCCAGGGATACAACAATATGATTTCTTTAATCATTAATGATGGAGTCTTAAAAGTAAAAGCAGGTTCAGATATGGGTCGCATGGAAGAAGAACTGGAGCTGGATGGAAAGAAAGGAGAAAACCTGGAAGAAATTTTAATCAACGCCCGGTTTTTTCTGGATCCTTTGCGTATTCTGGATAAAGAATTCATCGACTTGGAATTTAATGGATATTTAGGTCCCTGTATTTTTAACACGGGCTCCCTGGAAAGTTCTTCTCATTATCGTTACCTGATTCTTCCCATAAAAGTGGATAAACAAGAGGAGTGATTATAGTAATTTTAAAAGTATGGTTGAATCAATAGGAAATAAAAGGGTATAATGTTTTTGTTTGTGTTCTTCGGTTAAAGAATAAATAGTGCTAAATGAAGGCAGGTGTTAGCTTGTATCTCAAGGACCTGCGTCTGGTAAACTTTCGCAATTTTAAACACCAGGAATTAACATTTGAACCAGGTGTTTTTATTATTCAAGGAGCCAATGGACAGGGAAAGAGCAACCTGTTGGAATCTATCTATGTTTTGTGTTTTGGAAGATCATACAGGACCCGCAAAGAGTTGGATTTGATATATTGGAATGACCCCTTTTATTATTTAAAAGGCCATGTTTATACCGATGATCGGCTGTATCGACTGGAAGTTGGTTACGAAGTGGCAAAAAAACGAAAAGTTGTAAAATTAAACGGAAGGGTAAACAATAAGCACAGAGAAGATATTTTTTTTCCTGTTGTTTTTTTTGTACCGGAAGACCTGGAACTGGTGCGTAGGGGACCGGAAGAAAGAAGAAAATTTATGGACCTGGAAATAAGCCAGTTTGACCCCATTTATGCCAATTACCTGGCCCGATACAAAAAAGCCCTGTTTCAGAAAAATCGTTTACTGAAAGAAAACAGGCCGGGATCAGCCCTGGAAAATATGCTCCGACCCTGGAATGAACAGCTGATCTATTTTGGCAGCAGAGTTGCACAGAAAAGATACCAGTTTTTAGTGGATTTAAATCGCCTGGCGGCAAAAAACTACAGTCATTTGTTCCAAGAAGAACTCCAACTTTCCATCATGTATCACTCATTTATGGCGGCTGAAGAATTTGAGCATGAAATTGAAATTGTGGAAAAAAATTTTAGGTTGGAGATGGATAAAATAGAGGGAGAAGAAAAAAAAAGAGGGTTTTGTCTGATAGGACCGCATAAAGATGATCTGGTTTTTTTATTGAATGGCCGCGAAGCCAGGCGCTTTGCTTCCCATGGACAGCAAAGGGGTGTTGTCATTTCCCTTAAAGCAGCTCAAATACAGTTTTACAACGAAAATGACAAGAAACCAATATTTTTACTGGATGATATTTTTTCTGAATTAGATGAAATGCGCCGAGAGCAATGTTTCTCACTTTTTGACCAGGCCGGGCAGGTTTTTTTATCTATAACACGAAAAGAAAATTATATGGAACCCTTTTTAAAAAGGTTTGAAAACAGGTTTTTTTACTCTGTAGAAAAGGGGCAGGTTACAGTTGTATCATAATGTAACTTGAGGAGATTAGAATATGGAACATATTGGAGATTCATTGCAATCTTATTTTAACAAAACAGGATTACACAAACAGCTGCAAAACCAAAATCTTTTGGATACATGGTATAATGTAGTAGGAAAACATGTTGGCAAGTATACAAGACCTGTAAACATTAAAGAAACACAGCTGGTTGTGGAAGTAAAAGACAGCTCCTGGCTATATCACCTGACCCTATTAAAGCCAAAAATTATCCATGATTTTAATGCCGCAGTAGGTGAAGAGATCATCACAGATCTTCACTTTCGAAATGTTGATTTTGCATCTGAAACAGTTAAAAAAAAGGTAGATGTTGAAAAAAAATATGACAGAAACATAACCGGCAAAAAAACTTTTTTCCCCGATAAAGTTGTGTTAAATCCGGAGGAAGAAAACGCAATCGATTTTTTTTTGATTTATAGTCCTGAACCGTTTCAAGACACCGTGAAATCTTTAATGCGAAAGGCATATTTAAATCAGCAGTGGAAAAAGGAGCACGGGGCCTTGAAGTGTAGTATTTGTGGTTTTCCTTTTTTTAAGCAGGAAATGAAAGGATATCTTTGCTTTTTATGTCACAGCCAGGTAAAAAGCTGGAGAAAACCCATCAACCGGGTTTTACATCACAGGCCCTGGATGAATTTTAAGCAAATATGCTTTATTTTTCCCAATTTAGAGGTTAAAATATTTAATATATGTCGAGATCTCATTTTATCTCGATATGCGGATAGAATTCGCACTTTATTCTCTCGAGCTGATCTAGACGATCAGACAAAAAAGAAAGGACTTTTCCGCCTTGTTCAGAGGTATGTCATGATTTTAGAGGAGAAAGAACCTTTTGAGATTAAACAGGAAAATATTTACAAAGCATTAAAATCTTTTCCGGGTTTATACCAGTTTTTGTACCCAGATAAAAGCTGAATAAACTCTGAACCGATGTAATTATCTAAGCCTAAAAGGAGGTTAATCAATTGTTTTTACACATTGGCAATTCAAAGGTCGTGAATTTAAATGAACTGATTGGGATCTTTAACGTGGAGATGAAAAATAGTAACACGAATATTCAGTTTTTAGAAAGTTTTCCCGGAGATCACGTTTCTTCTTTAGAACAGGAAGAGTCCAATTCATTTGTCTTAACGAAGAGTAAAATTTTATATTCCCCTATTTCTCCTTTAACCTTGCAAAAGCGGATTGAGAAAAATATACAGGAATAACTATTTTGGAGGAACGATTCTATGGTAAAGAAAAATACCGGTGTTTATGATGAACACCAGATCCAGGTTTTAGAAGGACTGGAGGCAGTTAGAAAAAGGCCCAGCATGTATATAGGATCAACGGGAGGCAGGGGTCTGCACCACCTTATTTTTGAAGTGGTGGATAATAGTATCGACGAAGCGATGGCCGGGTATTGTGACCGGATAAAAATTATTCTTCACCCGGATAACAGCGTAACGGTAAAGGACAATGGCCGTGGTATTCCTGTCAAGGAGCATCCCCAGCAAAAAAAACCGGCCGTGGAAGTTGTTATGACTCTACTACATGCCGGGGGAAAATTTGGAGGAGAAGGCTACAAGGTTTCCGGCGGTTTGCACGGTGTAGGTATTTCTGTGGTCAATGCACTTTCCCAGCAGTTGGAGGTGGAAATCTGCCGTGATGGAGAAAAATTCTCTCAGCGCTATGAACGAGGCATTCCTGTAACATCACTGCAAAATAAAGGTTCAGTTTCCAACACAGGGACCCAGATCAACTTCCTGGCTGATGAGCAAATTTTTGAAAGTATTGATTATGATTACCAAATTCTTGCCCAAAGGTTCAGGGAATTGGCTTTTTTAAATAAAGGCATTACCATCAGCATTGAAGATCGGCGGGGAGAGGGGAAAAAAGAAGAAACGTTTAAATTCGATGGGGGAATCCAATCCTTTGTCTCCTTTTTGAATAAAAACAAAGAAACATTTCCCAAAAAACCCATTTATATAGAAAAAGAGAAGGACAACTGCGTGGCTGAGATTGCCCTGCAATACAATAACAGTTTTAATGAAACCATTTACTCTTTTGCCAATAATATTCGCACCCAGGAAGGCGGTTCCCATGAATTGGGTTTAAAAACTGCTCTGACCCGGTTGGTTAATGATCATGCCCGCAGGCTGGGTGTACTAAAAGAAAACCAGGATAACTTACAGGGGGAAGATATAAGAGAAGGCCTTTCCACGGTGATCAGTGTAAAAATACTGGACCCACAGTTTGAAGGACAGACCAAGACCAGGCTGGGCAACACGGAAGTCCGCGGCATCGTGGAAAACATTATTGCCGAAGAATTGGGTACATTTTTTGAACAGAACCCGCCTGTAACGCGGAAAATTTGTGAAAAAGCACTGCAGGCTTCCCGGGCCCGGGAAGCAGCCCGAAAAGCACGGGAGTTAACCCGCCGGAAAAATGCCCTTGAAATCAGCAACCTGCCGGGTAAACTGGCCGATTGCACCACCAAAGATCCTGCAGAAAGTGAAATTTTTATCGTTGAGGGTGATTCGGCGGGCGGATCAGCAAAACAAGGCCGGGACAGGCATTTCCAGGCTGTTTTGCCCTTGAGGGGTAAAATTTTAAATGTGGAAAAAGCCCGTCTGGATAAAATTTTGGCCAATGAAGAAATTCGCACTTTAATCACAGCCCTGGGGACGGGAATCGGTGACGAATTTGACATTAACAAACTGCGTTATCACCGGATCATCATCATGACGGATGCCGATGTTGACGGTTCCCATATTCGCACGCTCTTGCTGACCTTTTTCTTCCGCTACATGGAACCCCTAATTTCCCTGGGTTATATCTATATAGCCCAACCTCCGTTGTTTAAAATTATCAAGGGAAAAAAGGAATATTACCTGTATCGGGAGGATGAACTGGATAAGTTTATGGGTCAACATGACCGCAAAGGAACCAGTGTTCAGCGTTACAAGGGTCTGGGGGAAATGAACCCCGAACAGCTTTGGGAAACCACCCTGAACCCGCAAACCAGGACCATTGTCCAGGTGGAAATGCAGGATGCCCTGGAGGCCAACCAGATTTTCAGCATTCTCATGGGAGATAAAGTGGAGCCGCGGCGTAATTTTATTGAGACGCACGCGCGCAGTGTTCGAAACTTAGACATATAATGTAAAATGTAGGGTCTGTATCACGGTATAGGCTCTGGTTATCTTCGCCCATTTAGCAATTTTCAAGGAGGGACGTAAACAAGATGCAGCAGGAAGGAAATACAATTAGCGTTACGCTACATGATGAAGTGAAAAATTCCTTCATGGATTATGCTATGAGCGTAATTGTCAGCCGGGCCCTGCCGGATGTTCGGGATGGCTTAAAACCTGTTCACCGGCGGATACTCTATGCTATGCAGGATTTAAACATGGGGCCTGATAAACCGCATAAAAAATCTGCCCGACTGGTCGGTGAAGTACTGGGTAAATATCATCCCCACGGGGATCAGGCTGTTTACGAGGCCATGGTACGCATGGCCCAGGATTTTTCCACCCGCTATCCCATGGTGGATGGACATGGAAATTTTGGGTCCATGGACGGGGACTCGGCGGCAGCTATGCGTTACACCGAGGCACGTATGTCTGCGTTAGCCCTGGAGATGTTGCGAGACTTGGATAAGGAAACCGTTGATTACCGCTTAAATTTCGACGAAACCCTGAATGAACCCGTGGTACTCCCCTCCCGTTTTCCCAATATCCTGGTAAACGGATCTTCAGGAATTGCCGTGGGTATGGCCACCAATATCCCTCCTCATAACTTGGTAGAAACCATTGATGCTTTGTGCCATTATATCGATAATCCCAGCGCCACAGGCGAAGATTTAGCTAATTTTATCCAGGGTCCCGATTTTCCCACCGGTGGAATTATTTTGGGCTACCAGGGGATCAAAGATGCTTATACTACAGGGCGTGGAACCATTAAAATTAGGGGTAAAACCCACCTGGACCGGTCTGAAGACGGAAAAACCACTTTGCTAATTACGGAAGTTCCATATTTACAAAACAAAGCCAAGCTGATTGAAAAAATTGCCGAGCTGGTCCGGGAAAAGAAAATTGATGGGATTTCCGAGCTAAGAGATGAATCCGACCGTGACGGTGTGCGGATCGTAGTGGAAATCAAACGGGGTTACAACCCGGACGTAATCTTAAACCAGCTCTATAAATTTTCTCCTTTGCAGCAGAGCTATGGCATTATCATGTTGGCTCTGGTGGACGGCAGACCCCAGGTTTTAACCTTACAGCAGGTCCTTTCTGCATACTTAGAGCACCAGAAGGAAATTATTATCAGGCGTTCCAACTTTCTTTTACGCAAGGCCAAGGACCGGGCCCATATCGTAGAAGGGCTGCGCAAAGCCCTGGATAACCTGGACCGGATTATCGAAATCATCCGTGGTTCGGCCAATGTCGACGAAGCGCGATCAAGTCTGATGGATGAATTTTCTTTCAGTGAAAAACAGGCCCAGGCCATCCTGGATATGCGCTTGCAGCGCCTGACAGCCCTGGAAAGACAAAAACTGGAAGAAGAATACCGTTCTTTAATGGAAGAAATTGCCTACCTGGAAGCTCTTCTGGCCGATGAAAACCTGATATTGAACGAAATAAAGCGGGAACTGCAGGAAACCAGGAAAAAATTTGGTGATGAACGCATGACCCGGATCGTGCCCGACGAAGGGGAAATCCAGTTAGATGACCTCATTGTGGAGGAAAAAGTAGTCATTACCCTGACCAACCAGGGTTATATCAAGCGGATACCCTTGTCCACATACCGCAGCCAGCACCGGGGGGGACGGGGCATTGCCGGACATTCCATCCGGGGCAAAGACTTTATTCAACAGCTCTTTGTCTCTTCAACCCGGGATAAACTGCTCTGTTTCAGCAACACCGGTAAAGCCTATCCGCTAAAAGTCTATGATGTCTCCGAGGCAGGGCGCCAGGCCCGGGGAACTGCTATTATCAACCTGTTGCCCCTGGAAAGCGAAGAATATATTACAGCCATTTTTCCCCTGGTAGAATTTGGAGAAGCGGATCATATTGTGATGTGTACCAAGAAAGGGCAGATTAAAAAAACTCAGCTGCGGGAATATGCCGGGGCCAGGCGCTCCGGGGTAATCGCCTTGGCTCTCCAGGAAGGCGATGAGTTGATTTCTGTCCGTCATGTAAGCGGGGAGATTGACCCGACAAAAGAGGAAAGCGATGTGATGCTGGCTACTTCTTCCGGCTTTTTAATCCGCTTTCCTGTCAACCAGCTTCGGACTCTGGGTCGCACCGCCAGGGGAGTAAAAGGCATAACCCTGGGGCCTGGTGAGGACGTGGTGGCCATGAATTTGATGAACCCGGAGAGAGAAAAAAGCCATGATTTGCTTTTCGTCACGGAAAAAGGATATGGGAAAAGGACAAAAGCTGCTGAATTCAGGTTGCAAAACCGCGGCGGCAAGGGAATCAAGGCATTAAAACTCGATGAAAGGGCTGGACGCCTGGTCAGCGTCTTTCCTGTACAAAGTAACGAAGAATTTTTGATTATCACCGCACGCGGTCAGGTGATCCGGGAAAAGGTCAACCAGGTATCCCAGATGGGCCGGTATGCCCGGGGAGTAACGTTGATCCGCCTTTCTCCCGATGATGAAGTAGTCAACCTGGCCGTGATTAAAAAGGATTAATTGCCACATTTAACAGGTATTCTCTCGGGCAGGAATGATAAACTGTTTTCTGCCCGTTTTTTATCTACAGGAGGAAACCACAGTGAAAAACCGCTTGTTATTAATCCCGGTGCTGCTGGTTCTGGTCCTTGTAGGATCAGTTATTGTCCAGGTATCCTTTCAGAGAGTGGAAAGCTTCCCGGAGGTGCCGCGGTGCGGGGATGTAGCTGTCATCGGTGGCACTACGGCTGCTTTAATCGCTGCCCAGGTTGCTTCGGAGCATGGGGCCCAGGTCTACCTTTTTCCCCAAGGCCAGGAAATAGGGAATGATTCTGTTTACCTGGTCCAGGAGGGCCTGGCTACCTGGAAAAGCCCTGCGCAGCAAACCTGGCAGGAAGAACAGGGCCAAGAAATTGGCAATGGAGATGAAGAGGCGGGGCAATATGTGGAGATGACCAGGGAAGCTTTTCAACGGGCATTATTAAACCGGGGTGAAGGCATGAATGAGCCGTTCCTACTACAGCACTTCCTGAAAGAAGCACCTGAATTTCACCGTTGGATGCAGGATTATGGAGTGAACTTTGATTTAATTCCTCACCCGGAACAGCGACCTTTTTGGTTGCAGACTTCCAGCAACCAGGGCGGGCTGGTCTTTCGACGCCAACTGGTGGATAAACTGAAGCAAAGCAATGTCTTGATCCAGGAAGAGAACGTTGTCTCTATAAAACCATCGGAAGATGAAAATCAGGTGGTAGCTGTTAAAGTAGAAAATCATGAGCAAGATCAGGTGGAACCCTTTTACTTTCAATCTGTAGTCTTGGCAGATGGAGGATACAGCGGCGATTTGCAAAGCTGGAAAGAATATCTACCTCAAAGAAATTTAGTAAGCTTACGCGCAGATCAAAAGGGTCGGGGCCTGCAAATGGCTGCTGAACTGGAGGCTGAAATCGTTCAAACCAGTTTTTTCAACCGCCGCATGGCCCTGTTTGCACCAGAAGAGGAAAAACTTGAGTTGCTTCCCCGGAATTACTGGGAAAATGCGTTTTTAGTAAACCGGGACGGGCAGACACTGGATATAAGCCAGGCTTCTTCTTCCGAAGCATTCTCGTTTATTGTCAATGCTCCTTCAGAAGGTGTTTTTATTACGGCTCCGGAGGAAAAGGCCCATTTAATGCAGCCATTTATCACTGCCCTGGATAACTGGGCTGAAGCGGTTGAAACAGGTCGGATGGAGCAGGCTCCACAACTGCAGCTGGAGCCTCCTGTTTTCCTGGCCCAAATAAAAGCTGGGGTAGACTTCACCCTGGGCGGCCTTTCTGTCACCCCCCAGGGAGAAGTGAAACGCCGGGGAGGGATAATTGAAGGTCTTTTTGCCGCCGGAGAAATTGCCGGAGGGCTACATGGCGAGGCTATGCTGGAGGGAATGCCTTTAAGCGAAACAATTTTCCTGGGGCGCTCTGCTGGAAGGGCCGCGGCTGAGTATGCCAGGAGGTAAGATGAAAAACCGTGTATTGGTGCAGCCGCCCGGGCGACTGGGTGTTTCAAACCCATTTACTTACTTTTTGGGCTTGTTCGAGACGCGGTGCTTCAAGAGTGAAAAAGGCATGGCTTTGTTGATTTTTCTTTCGTTCCAGGCAGGATTTTTCTTTCAACATGTCAAATTTTAATTGTCTACACCCTTGACAGAACCTAATCTAGAAAGTTTATCTAGAGAAAAATAATGAAAAGAGCAGTCTTTGCAGCAGCTTTTCAGGAAAAGAGATAATAGAAAACAGAGAACAGAGAAAGGAGGACAAAGTTTGCAAAAGAATAAAAAGGTCGGTATTACAGATACAA
>CAZOOA010000015.1:0-25784 GCA_964581355.1 uncultured Desulfovibrionaceae bacterium
TTAATAGATTAAACGAGGTGACTTTTTTGTATTACACTGGGGTCTGTTTAGGAGCTGCTACGATTAGTTTGGTCACACTGAAAGATACCGGGGAAGAACTTTCCATTGTTGAATCCTTTTCTTACCCCCATGAAGGGGAACCCAGGCGAGTTTTGCTGAAATTGCTTGAGGATAAGCAGGAAGCGCGTATATGTGCGACCGGAAGGAAATTCCGCCAGGTAGTAAAGATGCCGTCGATCCCTGAGCCGGAAGCGGTAGAGCTGGCTTATGAATACTGCCGGCAAGGAAAGGTTTTTGATGGTATCGTAAGTGCCGGAGGGGAAACATTCATTTTTTATGAAATTGATCCCAGGGGATTTATTGGTAACGTGTTTACCGGAAGCAAATGTGCTTCGGGAACGGGTGAGTTTTTCCTGCAACAGATTAAAAGAATTAGTTTGACCCCCGGGCAAGCCATGCAGGCAGCCAGCAAATCTTCACCTTACCCCGTTGCCGGAAGATGTTCGGTCTTTTGCAAGAGCGACTGCACACATGCATTAAATAAAGGAGAAGATAAAGGGCGGGTAGTGGCCGGGCTCTGCCAGATGATGGCCGACAAAATTCTGGAACTGGTCCAGCAAACCACTTCCAAGGATATTCTTTTGGTGGGCGGCACGGCCCAAAATCATGTCATGGTCGACCATCTCAAATCTTTTTCTGGCTTAAGCGTCTCAGTTCCGCCGGAAGCACCCTATTTTGAAGCCCTGGGAGCTGCTCTGTGGGCACACAAAAACCAAGTTGAACCCAACAAAATCACTAAAGAGAATCTGTTTAAACCATTTAAGAATTCCTTTTCTTTTTTTCCTCCTTTAAATATATCATCAGGGCAGGTCAGGTTTGAGCAGATCAACAAAGATGCTGCCAAACCCGGGGACCGTTTGCTTCTGGGATTGGATGTGGGTTCTACTACAACCAAGGCAGTATTGGTCCGTGATGAAGATAATGCGCTGGTGGCTTCTACTTATCTACGAACAAATGGTGACCCGGTCCAGGCCAGTCGAAATTGTTACCGGGAATTGTCCCGGCAGGTCCCCGAAGATGTCAACATCTATGCCCTGGGTGTAACCGGTTCAGGCAGAGAAATTGCTGCTCTCCATGCCCTAACGCCGGGTGTTATTAATGAGATTATTGCTCATGCTACCGCTGCTCTATATTTCGACCCTGAAGTGGATACAATTTTTGAAATAGGTGGGCAGGATGCCAAGTATACTTTTATTGTCAATGGAGTTCCTGCAGATTATGCCATGAACGAAGCCTGCTCCGCAGGCACAGGCTCGTTTTTGGAAGAGGCAGCCCAGGAATCCCTGGAAGTCGGGATGACAGAAATTGCTCCTTTAGCTCTTAAGGCGACTTCCCCCCCGGATTTCAACGACCAGTGTGCTGCTTTTATTGGTAGCGATATAAAAACCGCTGTGCAGGAAGGGATCCAAACAAACGATATTTTAGCTGGCTTGGTTTATTCTATCTGTCAAAACTATCTAACCCGGGTTAAGGGCAATCGTCCGGTAGGAAGAAAGGTCTTCATGCAGGGTGGAGTGTGCTACAATGAATCTGTGCCCGTTGCCATGGCTGCTTTACTGGAAAAACCCATCGTAGTTCCCCCGGAACCAGGCCTGATGGGCGCTTTTGGAGTGGCCCTGGAGGTAAAAGAAAAGATTAAAGACGGATTCATCAAGGAAAAAACCTTTGATTTAACTGAGTTGGCCAGCAGGGAAATTACCTATGAAAGGGAGTTTACCTGCAAGGGATCCGATAACTGTGATCGAAAGTGCCCGGTTAAAGTGCTCTCTATCAACGGCAAGCGCTATCCCTTCGGTGGTGCCTGCAGCAAATACAGCAACTCGCGCAAAGAAACTGGCGACAATGTCCAGGGTCGCGATTTTGTATTTGAGCGGGAAAAACTGCTCTTTAACCGGACTACCGGCCAGGAAAAACCTGCCGGGGTTAACCCTGATAAAACCTCTTTTCCGACAGTGGGTATCAACCGTTCATTACTGACCAATACTTTCTTCCCTTTATATTATCACTTTTTCACTTCACTGGGCTTTCAAGTGATTCTGCCTGAAGAAAAAGACCCCTCAGCAACTATTAGGCAGGGGGCCTCTTTCTGTTTCCCTGTAGAACTCTCCCATTGTTATTTTGCAACATTGCTTGAGCATAACCCGGATTATCTTTTCCTTCCCCAGGTGCGGGGCCTTCCGGTAACAGACAGTGGCAAAGTTGGCACCATCTGCCCCCTGGCACAGGCAGAACCTTATTACCTAAAAGCTGCATTTCCAGAGCTTTACGAGCACAACAAAATCCTTACTCCTGTTCTGGATTTTTCTCAAGGTTTAAATGCGGCCATGGATCAGTTCATGCAACTGGGCAGGGAATTGGGGGTTCAAGCAAACAAGGTCAGGCAGGCCTACTTACATGCTATAGAACAGCAGGAACGTTTCGTTATAAATTTGAAAAGCAAGGGCAACCAGGTATTAAAAGACCTGGAAGCCAACCCGGATAAAAAGGCAATCGTGTTATTCGGCCGCACCTATAATGCCTTCACCGCAACAGCTAACCTGGGTATTTCCCAGAAATTCGCTTCCCGGGGATTGGACATTATCCCCTGCGACAGCTTACCTTACGAGCAGGAAGAATCTTTTAACAATATGTACTGGGCCAGCGGTCAGATGAATATTCAAGCAGCCAGGATGGCAAAGCGCCATCCCCAGCTTTTTGGTGTCTTTATTTCCAACTTTAGCTGTGGGCCCGATTCTTTTATCATAGGTTACTTCCGGGAAATTATGGGGAATAAGCCGTCATTGACACTGGAACTGGACAGCCATTCTTCCGATGCTGGCCTGGACACGCGGATCGACGCCTTCCTGGACATTATTGAAGGATACCTGAAAACCAGCTCCAGCGGCAGCTTATTAGCACCTGGTCAACCGCCGGCCAGGCCAAAATCTATCGTAGAAAAAGGGACTATTTACCTGCAGCTCCCTTCAGGGGAAAATAGGCCCATAAACCATCCCAAGGTCAAGCTCCTGGTCCCTTCCATGGGGAAAGAAAGCAGTTCACTGATGTCTGCGACACTTCTTTTTCACGATATCAATGCCATTACTTTACCGCCCCCGGGAGAAAAAGAACTAATGCTGGGGCAGGGCCACAGCAGCTGCAAGGAATGTCTTCCCTTGCAATTAACGGTGGGAAGCTTGCTTCGCTACCTGGAGGAGCAACCTACTGCACCTGACGAGCATTTGATTTACTTTATGCCGGATACATCTGGTCCCTGCCGTTTTGGTCAGTACCAGGTTTTCATCAATCAGTTGCTTGATCGGTTAGGGGTCGAAAATGTAACCACCCTTTCTTTAAGTTCTGATAACAGTTACGGGGGCCTGGGTACAGGTTTTACCCTGAGAGCCTGGATCGCGCTGGTTACAGCCGATGTGCTTTCGGATGTTTACAGCTCGCTGCTGGTCCTGGCCAGAGATCGGCAGGAAGCCCTGGCAGTTTATAATCAGGCTTATGAGCAACTTTTATACTCATTTGCTCACCACAAAAGAAAAGATATCTACAATACCATTGAAGAAGTATGTCAGAACTTAAGCAAAGTTGAGCTCACCGGTTCAATTCATGATCTTCCCAAGGTCGCCCTGCTGGGGGAAATATATGTGCGCAGTGACCGATTTTCTCGTCAAAACCTGGTGGAATACTTTGCAGACCATGGGATTATTACCCGGGTTGCGCCTGTTAGTGAATGGCTTTACTACACCGATTATCTGCTGCAGAACGGGCTGCTGCAAAATTTTACCCGGATGGAGCAGTTGAAAAACCGCCTTCAGTATCCCGTCAAAAGAAAAATTGAAAAGCGGGTCAAACAAGCTTTTGACCAAACGGGTCTTTATGAATACCACCTGTTGCAGGTGAATGAATTAATGAAAATTGGTTCAAATTACATCAAGCCTCAGTTAACAGGAGAGGCAATTTTAACTGTATCCAGTGCCATTGCTGAAATAGTTGACCATGTAAGCGGTGCAGTAGCCCTTGGGCCCTTTGGCTGTATGCCCAACCGGATTGCAGAAGCCATTGCCGGAAAAGCGTTTACCGAGAAAAGGCTTTTCCTTCCCCCGGAGAAAGAACTGCCCAACAGTATTTTAAAATATCAGCCGCACCTTCCATTCATGGCTATAGAGACAGACGGTAATGTTTTTCCCCAAGTGGTTGAGGCCAGACTGGAAAGCTTTATCCTGCAGGTTAAAAGACTGCATGAACTGGTCAGAAAGGCAAACATGAAAGAAAAGGTTTGAAAAAAAGGAGTTTGAATCTTTTTATCGTATTTTTATAGCATAACAATTTTATAATTAGGAGGAGGTTGTCATGTATAAGGTGCTGCTGGCAACAGACGGTTCTGAGCATTCTTTTAAAACCATAGGTAAGGCGATTAAACTTTTAAAACAGTTAGACGCTAGCGTAACAGTTTTGTCCGTGGTGGAGGATGTCCGTTTATATAAAGGTTTAGGCCAACTCTCCGCCAAAGAAACAGAAACGTTACATCAAGGAATTGAAACTGTTGCCATTGAAGGTCTGGAAAAAACAAAAGAAGCATTGACAAAAGAAAGTATTGAGGCCAGCACATTGCTGCGCAAAGGACAACCTGCTGATGTTATCTGCGAGGTGGCTGAAGAAGGTCGGTATGACATGGTAATCTTGGGGGATACTGGCTTTGGAGGGATCAAGGAATTGTTCCTGGGAAGTGTAAGCAATAAAGTGGCACACAAAGCAAAAACAGATGTCTTTATCATCAAGTGGATGTATGAATGATTTTTGGTTAGAGATAGTTAGCCAGTAAAAACAGAAGCAATGCTGAAATGGCAACCTTGATCAGCTGAAAATTCATTACTTTTCTGTACTCTTTTTCCTGTTCTTTGTCAAGGCCTGCTTCACTATTTGACTGCCGAATTGTCTCTATCCTGTGTTTTGTTACAGCCCGCATGACCTGGATAGCACTGATTATTAACCAAAAGGCGGCGACGCCGGCTATAATTCGCAGGATACTCATTATCTTACGTCCTTTCTAACAGTTTCGATTCAAAATATACAATTATTTAATTCGCTGTTTTTCTCCTTATACCTGCAAAAAAAAAGGTTTAATACAAAGCAATATGTAACCCTGGCCTTAGTTCAAGATAAACTTCACTTAAGACCAGGGTTTTCATGTTTTACAAAACTTCTAGAGGATAATTACTATCAGTCCACCACCACCTTCGTTAATGATTTTTTCCAGGGTTTCCTGCAACCTGCGCCTGGCATTATAGGGCATGTTATCCAGTTTGCTGGCAAAACCTTCTTTTACCAGTTCATAAAGCGACTTTCCAAAGAGATTGGATTCCCACAATTTTTGAGGGTCCTCAGAAAATTCTTCCAGTAAATAATTAACCAGGTCTTCACTTTGCTTTTCTGTTCCAACTACAGGTGTAAACTCAGACTTGATATCTACCTTGATCAGGTGCAGAGAGGGGGCATTGGCCTGTAATCGAACCCCAAAGCGCCCCCCTTGTCTAATTATCTCCGGTTCTTCCAGGACAATCTCTTCCAGGGAAGGGGCAACAATCCCATAACCGTCTTCCTTGACCTGCTCCAGGGCCAAAGCGATTTTATCATATTCCCTTTTGGCGTGAGAAAACTCCTGCATCACTTTGATCAGGTCGACCTGGTCTTCGATTTCCACCCCGCTAATATCAGATAATATTTTTTCATACAACTCATGGGGCGCAGTAACTTCTACAAAAGCACACCCGCTTCCCAATTCTACATTGCGCATAAATACTTCTTCAATTATTTCATAGTTTTTGATTTCTTCAATGGCTGTTTCAATATCTCTGACACGCTCCACATTCAAAATATGTTCTCTAATCACACTGGTGTACTCCTCAACCAGCCAGTGGCTCGGTTCCAGGGCTTCCACCCAGCCAGGCAAATTAATGTTGATCTCCTGGACAGGAAACTCAAACAGAACCTCTTTAAATAATAGGTTTACATCACTTTCGCTCAGTTCCAGGCAGTTCAAAGAAACGACTGGAACCTGATGCAGTTGGGTCAGTTCTTCTTTTAAGTGCAGAGTGCTTTGTGAAAAAGGCCTGGTAGAATTCAAAATGATAACAAAGGGCTTGCCAATTTCTTTGAGTTCTGCAATGACCTGATTTTCTGCATCAATGTAGTTATCCCGGGGCAAGTCTGTCACTGTCCCATCGGTGGTAATAACTATACCAATGGTCGAATGCTCCTGGATAACCTTGCGCGTCCCTGTTTCTGCTGCTTCTTCAAAAGGGATGGGATAATCAAACCAGGGAGTGGAAACCATCCGCTGCTCTCCCTGGTCGTCATAGCCTACTGCTCCCGGAACGCTATAGCCCACACAATCAACCAGCCTGACCCGCATTGTAATGTTCTCAGCAAGTTTTACTTCGATAGCTTCGTCAGGAATAAATTTGGGTTCTGTCGTCATGATGGTTTTACCGGCACTACCCTGTGGCAACTCATCCTTGGTACGTTCCAGGACGTAAGGGTTGTCAATTTTGGGGAGAACCAATATTTCCATAAAATTTTTAATAAATGTTGACTTACCCGTTCTTACCGGACCCACTACTCCCAGGTAAATATCTCCCCCTGTTCGTTCAATAATATCCTGAAAAAGGTCGAACTTCACGTTTTCTCCCCTCCCTGTGTTTCCAGGCCTGTTATAACTTTAGTTTTAACATTATATTTATATGAAGATAAAAGGACAATATTACAAATAATAAAGAAAAACCTGCTTGAAAAAACCAGGTTTTTCTTCTGGACAGCTAATGATTAATTACAGAAAGACTTTTACTCAAAAGCTACTTCCTCGATCTCATGGGTTTTTTCTCTTCTCATTAAGTTCTCTACAGCCTGCCAGGGCTGAGTCCCTTCAAACAGGATCCCGTGCATTTCCCTGGTGATGGGCATTTCAACACCTCTGGCCTGGGCCAGTGCAAAAGCTGCCCTGGTCGTTTTAATTCCTTCGGCGACCATTTTCATGGATGCGGTGATTTCTTCGATTGTTTTCCCTTCACCCAGCAGCAATCCCACATAACGGTTTCTGCTATGACTGCTGGTACAGGTTACAAACAAATCCCCTACCCCTGTAAGCCCGCTGAATGTTTTGCTCTGTGCCCCCAGAGATAAACCCAAGCGAGTGATTTCCACCAGCCCCCTGGTCAGCAAAGCTGCTTTTGTGTTATCTCCGAACTTGAGACCATCACAAACTCCAGCACCAATGGCAATAATATTTTTTAAAGCGCCGCCAAGCTCCACTCCAATGATATCGAGGTTTGTATAAACACGAAATTGATCAGTCATAAATAAGTCCTGGATGGTTTCTGCCGTTTCCTGCTCAGCTGCAGCTACTACCGTAGCTGTAGGCAGCCCCCTGCTCACTTCTTCGGCGTGGTTGGGACCGGAAAGTACAGCCACTTTGCCCGGGGCGTGCCCGGGAAGGCATTCTTCAATAACCTGGGATAAGCGTTTATTAGAACCCTGGGCAAATCCTTTTGCTGTATTAACAACAATCGTTTCCTGATGAAAAAAAGAGCGAAAACTGTTTACGGTCTCTTCTACTGCATGAGATGGTATAGCAAGGACGATAATTTCTTTGTCCTGAACAGCCCGCTGTAAGTCCATTGTAAGCCGGATCTGGCCTGGCAGTTTAATGCCAGGCAGGTAATCCACGTTTTCCCATTCATGCTGCATTTTTTCCAGCAAGTTTTTCCTGCGCACCCATAGTTCTACATAGTAACCCTTGTTGGCCAGCAGGATGGCCAGAGAAGTGCCCCAGCTTCCTGCACCGATTACTCCGATCTTCATCTAAATAACCCACCTTTTTAGAAAGATTGCTTATTCTTTCCCAGGCGTGATTCTTTCCCCTGGATTAACCTTTTAATGTTTGGAAAGTGCCTGAACAGAATTAACAGGCAAATGATTAAACCATACAATACATAATTCCGTAACTCGGGAACAACCAGCATGAAGACAGGTATAGCCAAGCCCCCAATGATGGAACCCAGGGAAACATAACGGGTTAATGCGATTACAACAATCACACCAATAAAAATCAATACAGTTGGCAATAGAGCAAATCCCAGGAAAAAACCAAGGGTCGTTGCTGCGCCTCTGCCGCCCAGAAATTTCAAGAAGATGGGCCAGTTGTGCCCCAAAATTACAGCCAGCCCACATAATAAGACAAAACCTGTATCATCAACGACCAAAGGAATTGATACTGCAACCAACCATCCTTTAAAAGCATCTAAAAGCAAAACAACGATAGCTACCTTAAAGCCCATCAGGCGTGCTACATTGGTAGCTCCGGGATTACCGCTACCTATAGTGCGAATATCAACCCCTTTGAACACTTTGACAAATATGAAACCAAAAGAAACAGAGCCTAACAAGTACGAGGCGATAATAAGGACAATTTTGGTCAGCATCATCTATCCCCTTTTCGACTTCTGGATTTAAGGTTGAATTTCAGTGGGGTTCCTTCAAAGTCAAAAGCCTCTCGCAACCTGTTTTCCAGGTAGCGTAAATATGAAAAATGGATTAATGACGGGTTATTAACAAATAAAATAAAACTAGGAGGGCAGGTTTTTGTCTGCGTCCAATAATATATACGCCCCTGCTTTCCTTTATATAACGGCATCGGATTAACACTTTGCGCATCTTCCAACAGGCGGTTTAGCAAAGGTGTGGGAATCCTGCGTGAATAGTTTTCAAATATTCGGGGAAACAAATGAAATAAATGATTCAACTTTTTTCGTTCATAAATGGAAGTAAAAACAACAGGAGCAAAGGAGACAAATTTTAGTGCGCCCCGAACATCCTGGACGATTTCCTTTCCCCCTGTTCTTCGTTCTTCTGCGCCGATCAAATCCCATTTGTTTAAAGCCAGGATCAGGGCCCGGCCTTGATCCAGTATATAACCGGCAATTTTTTGATCCTGCTCCGTCACACCTTCCTGGGCTTCTAAAAGAAGCAGGGCGATGTCGGCCTGATCAATGGCCCTTAAGGAGCGTACGACGCTATAATATTCCAGGTCTTCTTTCACGCGGCTTTTTTTGCGTATGCCGGCCGTATCAATAAACCTGTAACTTGTCCCCTCCTTTTCTATCCAGGTGTCAATGGAATCCCGGGTTGTACCGGGTTGTGGACTTACAATAACCCGGTGCTCACCTAATAAATGATTAATAAAAGAAGACTTGCCCACGTTGGGCCGCCCCACAACGGCTATTTTCAGGTGCTGCTCTTCCTCTCCCCGGTCCTGGGCCGAGCCATCTGGAAACAATGATACTACTTCATCCAGCAAGTCACCGATGTTTTTCCCGTGAGCTGCAGAAATACCCAGGGGGTCTCCGAAACCCAGTTCGTAAAATTCATGGATAGACTGACCCTGGGATTCAATTTTATTCACAGCTAAGATTACTTTTTTCCCCTGACGACGCAGCAGGTTTGCCACTTCCCTATCCAGGGGAGTGGGCCCCTCACGGCCATCCACCAGAAAAATAATTACATGAGCATCTTCAATGGCTAAAAGTGCTTGCTTTTGTACCTCTGTTTCAATATCTTCATTCTGCGAAAAGGTCAAACCGCCTGTATCGATAACCCCGAACTCGTAATTCAACCAGGTAGCCAAATCATAAATACGGTCCCGGGTAACACCGGGCACCTTTTCTTCAATGGCTTTCCGCCCACCCACCATGCGGTTAAAAAGAGTCGATTTACCCACATTGGGGCGTCCGACGATGGCAACTAACGGTGATGACAAATGGGCACCGTCCTCTCATCTGATGTATCTGGCGTATTGTTTGTCAGTGCAGTCACCAGTTCCTGGATATTTCCTACCGGAATCACCGGTCTCTCCAGGAATGTCGTTACATCACTAACCGTATAATCATCAAGAAACAGCCCGGTTTTTTCTTTTAACATTTCTGCTGGGACAAAAACTATGTCGCCCAGGTTTTTCCCCTTTAAAGCATGCAGAATATCGTTACCGGTTAAAAGGCCGGCTACCGTCACTTCTTCGCCCCAGAATACACTTTCTACAACCTGCAGCTGTACCTGCAAGTTCTTAATTTTTTCTAACTCACAGACCAGCTGCTTTAACAGAGGCTCTGCTGAACGTCCTGTAACCAATGAGATTGACCTGGATGAAGGCAGGCTGGGAGGAAAGTTTATTTTCAACGATTCCAGTTCATTCAAGAACAGCCGGCTCAAACCAACACCATTTTCCAGCTGATGATATGCGCCATAATGTTCATGTTCGGGAAATGGTTCATTTGCTAGCAGATAGAATTCATCGGCCAGGTATACAAAGGGATTATTATATTTATTAATCATTTGCTCTTGCCTTGAGCTGACCGTTTTCAGGATGCTTTTTGACTTGTCCGGGGTGACCCGGTTTAAGGAGAATAGTCGATCCCGGTGCCTGGAAAGACCAACAGGGACAATAGCAACCGTTTCCAAGGCTGGATAAAGCCGAGCAAGATCGTCTAACGTCTTCTCCAGGATGGGTCCATCATTGATCCCCGGGCACAGCACTACTTGACCATGCATTTTAATGCCGGCCCGGGCCAGGATGTTCATTTGTTCCAGGACATTCCCAGCAGAAGGGTTTCTCATCATCTTTTTTCGCACGGCTGGGTCTGTTGCATGGATAGAGATATATAGGGGAGAAATATGTCTTTTGGCAATGCGCTTTAAATCAAGCTTTCCGGTATTGGTTAAAGTAATAAAGTTGCCGAATAAAAAAGACATGCGGTAATCATCATCTTTGTCATAAAGCGAATTTCGCAACCCTACGGGCTGCTGGTCTATAAAGCAGAAAATGCAGTTATTTTGACACCTTCTCATTGGGCCTATGGTGGGGTTTGCAAAGTCCAACCCCAGCTCTTCGTCATACTGTTTCTGCAGGAACAAATCGATATCAGTCCCGTCTTGTTTTTCTATCGAAACCTCTACCTCTGCTCCTGCTGCAAGATACTTATAATCAAGTATATCATATAGTCTACTTCCGTTAATCCTTAAAAGACGATGGCCGGGAACAATCCCGGCTTTTTCGGCTGGAGAATTCGGTTTTACCTGGTGAACAATAAAATTCCTATTCATCTAAAGCCTCACGGTTTAAATTTTCTTACTCATTATCCTATATTGTATTACCCCCTGTCAAGCCAATCTAGTTCAAATCCGGTCCTGACAAGAAAGGTTTAACTTTTTCTTTTTAACTTCTCTGACCAGCTTAATGATTTTTGGCAGGGCCTGACGTGTGCCGTACAATAAAAAGATCCTGCCGGTTGTTGTAAGACCGACCTGCCTGGAAAGAAAACCGCCTATCCTCATCAGGGTGTTAAGGCATGGGATGGTGCTTACTAAGAGCAATTCAGCGGTATCCATGGGAATAACTGTTTCCAGCTGGTAAATGACGGTTTCAACAATATGCCCGGCATTGCGACAACCCATGATATATACTTCGTTGCCTGCTTCATCACGGCCAATATAATATATTTTTCCTGAGTTTTTTTTATCTACCCGATCAAAATAAGGGAGACGGAACAGGTGCTGCCAGGTTACAGGGAGGCAACCATTCAGCTTTCCTGTATGCAGCGCTGCAGCCAAAACCGAGGAATGAGTCCCACCATAACAGTGATAAACAATTTTCATGGTCTTAATGTTTTACCAGGACATAAACACCGTTTTCAAGATCATGGATTACCCCTTCAGTAATCCGGGCCAGGTATAGGGCAATTTTATCCTGTTCTTCTTGACTTATTGCTAAAAATACTGGAGCTCCTGCACCATAGACTTTTTCTTTATCCTGAGTGATAATCGCCAAAATGAGTTTTTCTAATTCCATGGAATAGTCGACCTCGAAATGTTGTTAATCTGCTGCCTTACCACCGGCATAGGTTTTTAACGGCATCGAAAGAGCACTTTCTAAAATCGGAACCCTTTTTACTGCTTCAATTAAAAACTTTACATCCTGCTCAATGGGTACAATAATCAACCCAACCCGCCCTGTGTCCAGGTCCCTGCGCACAATGGGAGTGAATTCTGCTGTATCTACATCCTTATATATCCCCATTAATGCCGCTGCGTCATGGGAAATGGCCATCCTCTGCCCATTATTGGCCAGTGTAGCCCGGGAGTTATCATCAAAAGGTTCAATTATTATCCCGATGCCTCTTTCCAGGTAAACCTCATGCACCGACCCCATGCCCAGGTTCATAAAATCAATATCTTCAACATAAAGCAGGGGGCCGTCAAAATGCACCTGGCCCTGTCGGACTTTAGCAATATCAGTAATGGTTTTGCCACCCTTGAGTTGCAATCCGATCAATAGTAACACCACAGCAATTAACAAGCCGGATAAATAATTACCCCACAATGTTATTCCGCTGACTAAAAGTGATGTGAACATAATCAAATAATTACGAGCTTCAAAAACCCTGGCAATCCCCTCGATATAGTCAGGCCCTCTGGGAACCAAATTGCCCTGGTCCAGGTTTTGCAGCATTGTCCTTTCCATTTCCCGAACTTCCCGAAACTGTGTGGCTGCCAGGGCCAGAAATGTCACGGCAGTAAACTCTTTTTCCACAATAGCTGGAATGGCAGCAGCACCAATAAAAGCAGCAATAAAGCCCAAAGAAAGGTGTGTTACGACACCATGGGGATAACTGGGATACTGCCTGTAATCCCTTCTCAGGAACAGATAACGGATTAAGGCACCGGAGATCACACCGACTAAAATCGCTTCTGCATGGGGTGGAACGTCAAACACCTCTTTAGTATGAAAAACCGTGTCTTGGGCGCTGTCGTCCGGAGGGCCGCCCGAGGGCCTTCGGTCACCAAGCGCCTTTGGCCACAGAGACCAACGTCGCCGGACGAGTGCGCCATCTCGCCGGTGTAGGGAGGCGGGGTGTTGAAAACCAGAACTTCGGACGCAAGCAAGATTTTTCATCCCCTGTTGTGGCCCGCAATAAACGTGTGGGTAGTTTGATAATCACGGCTGGTTATCGCCATCTTTTCTATTACCTCTACGCCTGGTTAGATCCAGAAACTCACGGCTGAAAAATTGTTTTAGTTTACTTTTTAGCTCTTCTTTACTGCCAGTGCTAATCAAGAGATAAACGCCGAGAGCGAGGAAAAGGACAAAAATAACCCATAAAATGCCTCTTAAAGCAGTCACTCCCAGTCCTTCCTGAACCTGTGCTGCCTCTTCACCAGTCAAATAAAAATGTGTTGAATCGGCAAATAAGGCTGCTGAGCTTTCGGCACCTTCCCGGGTGTTTTCATGGGAGCCTACTTCTAAAAGTAATGATAAAGGTAAAACGTCCTGGTTGTAATTGCCCTGGGCCATAAATATTCCTTTTATCAAGCCGGGATTTTTTTCATCGACTACACTTTTTAAGCTTTCGGCAAATTCACGGTTTGTTTGTACATTCTGATTTTGTCTGCCAACAACAAACTGAATTTGCACTTTTTCTTCCCCGTTGACCTGGGCTTTGTATTCCTCAGCTGGAACCGCATCGCGGTGCAAATCAAAGAGCACATTAGAACCTTCACGTAACAGTTCTTCTACTGTCCTCCTGGAACGCTGGTATGCTCCCGCATCATGAGGCACATGAGTGTCTGTAGAAAAATTCACTTCCATGCCTTTTTCTTCCAGGGCCTCAACAAAGGATCTGCCAACATCCAGGATGCCTCCTCCTTCAAGAACAAATTCTTCTCCGTCGGATGGAACATAGGCCTCTGCTCCATGGGAATGGAAAACCCCGACCACCGGATCTTCTGCTTCTTGTTGTTGAGCTAAAGGCTGACTGTAAATAGTTTCGCCTGCTGATCCTCCTGCCCAGGCTTCAATGGATGGACGCTTTGCAAGTTGGACTTCTTCAATAAAACGGGCCCAGGCAATATTATCTTCCACTTTTTCCACCCTGTATAGTTTATTATCCTGGTTAATATACTCGTCATCAACATTCATTATCCGTGCCGATTTCATTATCGACTCCCCGGTTTCCAAATCTTTCATGGCAAAAAAACGTTCACTTAAGTGATCGATATGCTCATACTCGAAATATTGAAACAAGTCCTCTGCAAATGCCCTGTTGGTATAACAGAAATTGCTGCAGGCTAATGTGAAAAATACCCAGAACAACATAATAAACAGGGTTTTCTTTACTCTATTGGCTGTATAAAGATTACTTTTTGTGCACATTTTTTCCCCACCTGTTTATATTCTTTATTCCCCTGTAGAATTGTTATTGGTTTCATTTTCCGGCTCCGGTTCCGGTTCCGTTTTCGGGTGCTGATCATGCTTTGTTTCAACTTGTTCCAAATCAGAAAAAAGCCCGGTATCCGGATCCTGTGCATCCGCTTTCTCTGCTTTTTTTTGGCCAATTCCCGACAAGGATATCTTTTCTGCCGTTTCACCAATAAATTCTGCCAGCCCCAAGGCAAGAATTCCCGCAATAACCACTGCATCCAGGGCACCTGCACCCCCGATAACAATATTAGGTGCAACCCCTGCCGCAGCCATTTCCAGCTGGGTAATGATATCGTTTAATACAATAGCCAGAGTACCCGCAATAAAGGCACCCCTTCTGCTGCGTCCAGCCAGGTACCCACTGATACCGGCAACAATAGCTGCTATATAAAGCGGGTCGACAAGGTAATTATGCGTTGGTTCTGCCGGCATCAATCTCAGAAACAAAAAGACTACACCCGTAGCAATAATGACAGCCAATACAGTCCTTTGTATTTCATGCTGCTGTGCTTTGCTAAATAAATAGCCAACCAGGATAATGGGGAGAAGACCTCCACCGAGATTAATAGCTACATCTCCTCCCAAAGGAATGTCCGGAAGAAAACCCCCTATTATAATCGCTATTAAAAAAAGCAGCGCCGCCCGGTCGCTCATTCGAAGCCGATCCAGTGACCTTTGGGCCAGCCCCAGGTAAACAAGAATGGAAACAGCTATTAAAGCAATTACTCCAACACTCAATATTAATCGCTTCCTTTTATCATGAAATGAATTACAGGCTCCTGCCTGCTTCTGAAAAAGCATCGAAAACATGTAATTCGTTTAGGGCAGGTTTAGATTAACCAGAAAAGACAGAGTTTATTCCCTCTTAATTTGTTTTGCTATAAAAAAAGACCCGGTTTTTTAAACCGGGTTTACTTTGGATTTCCAAAAATTAAGTTTAATAATGGCCAGCTTACTTACTTCTCTTCTGTATCAGATGAGCTTTCCGTGCTAAATAAATCCCCAAAAACATCCCCCAAAGTAACACCTTGATTTTCAGAGTCCGCAGATTGCCCGGAGTGCGCTGAAAAATCCCTGGGTGCAGGACGGGCTTCTTTAATGCTTAAACTAATTCTTTTTCCATCAGGGTTGATCTCTAATATTTTGGACTCTACTTCTTCCCCTTCCTGGATTATTTCGGAAGGATGCTTGACATGGAAATCTGCCATCTGAGAAATATGGACCAGTCCTTCAACACCGGGAATGAGTTCAACAAAAGCACCAAAGTTCACAATCCGGGTAACTTTGCCTTTGACAATATCACCATCGCTAAATTGTTCACTAACCTGGGACCATGGGTCCGGCTGAGCCTGCCTGATGCTCAGGCTGATCCGCTCTTTTTCTGGTATAACTTCTAAAACTTTTACCTGTACTTCTTCACCTACATCCAACACTTCCTGGGGATGGCCAACCCTTTGCCAGGATACTTCTGAAATATGGACCAGGCCATCGATTCCCCCAACATCAACAAAAGCACCAAAATCAGTTAGCCTCTTAACAGTACCGCTAATCACTGCATTTTCTTCGAGGTTATTGATGGTCTCTTGTTTCTGCCCTTCTGCCTCTTCTTCCAACATTTGCTTCCGGGATAAAATCACTTTATCCCGTTCCCTGTTCAATTCGATAACCTTAAACGACAGTTCCTGCCCCATAAAAGTCTGGAAATCAGGGATGTAGCGAACATCCACCAGTGAGCCCGGCATGAAGCCTTCAATGCCGCTGCCCAGGTTTACAATAATGCCTGCAGAAACAACATCTTTAACGACTCCCTGCATGCTTTTTCCGGTTTCCAAAGCTTCTGTTAGTTCTTTCCAGCGCCTTTCACGGGCCAGCCTTTTTTGGGAGACAATTATCGTGTCTTCCTGTTCATTTATTTTTAGGACAAGAACGTCAATGTCATCACCTTCAGAAAATGCATCTTTCAGGGTCGAGTCGCCTTCCAGCAATACCTCTGCCTTTGGCAGGACTGCGTCAGATTTCCACCCTACATCAACCAACAACTGGTCATCTTCAACCAACACTACCTTCCCCGTTACCACATCACCAGGTCTGTACTCTTTTACTTCCTGCTGGTAAGGGAATGTTTCTTCCGCCTTCGTTTCAAAGTTTTCGTTTTCCATTCGAACCATAACCTCCTTTATCGTCCAATCCGGGGTAGATGCACCTGCAGTTACCCCTACTTTTGATTTTCCTACCAACCACCGGCTGGAAACTTCCTGAGCTCCGGTAATCTGGTAGGTCTTCTTTATTTCTCGGCATACTTGTGCCAATTTCCTGGTGTTGGAACTTTTCCTATCACCGACAACCAGCATTAAGTCTACCGTAGAAGCCAGCTTTGCTGCTGCATTTTGACGCAGCATGGTCGCTTTGCAGATTGTTTTATATGTATCAAGTTCGGGATACATTTTTTTCAGCTGGTCAGCAACTTGCAAAAAGTCTTTTTCCCGCTGCGTCGTCTGTGAGATCAAAACAGCTTTTCCAGTTATAATCAGGTCAATTAAACTATTGTATTCCCCAGGGGGAATGACCATGGCACCATCCCCGGCCCAACCCAGCAGAGCCTGTACTTCAGGGTGTTCCCGGTCACCATAGATCAGTATGGTATAACCTTTCTTGGAAAAATTGTGAGCAATTTTCTGCAACCGCTTGACGTAAGGGCAGGTCGCATCAATTACCTCCACATTCTGCTGGTTGGACAAGCGTTTGAAAATGCCCGGTGTTGCACCATGCGTTCTAATAATGACCGTTCCCCTTGTGATTTCTTCCAACCGGGAAAAAACTTTGACACCTTTTTCAGCAAGAAACGATGCAACCTTTTCATTATGGACAAGGGGGCCAAATGTGCTGACTTCTTTCCCCATTTCCACATGTTTTATTGTTAATTCCAAGGCATTCTTCACGCCATCACAAAATCCGGCATGTTCTGCTAAATATACCTGGATGGACTTTTACCTCCTTAAAGTAACCCACTGCTTTTTTATTTCGTCCATAATCTGATTGGAAACAGTCTCCAGTGCCCCCTTGCCCTCACTTTGAAAAGTAACCGGTGCGCCAATAGAAACTGTAACTGGTTGAAACAATTTCGGCGGCCACTTGATTGCCATGGGTACTACAGGTTTATCACTTTTAATTGCTATTAAAGCAGCACCTTGTAATGGTTTTCCAAGTTCGCCGGTTTTTATGCGCGTCCCCTCTGGAAATAAACCCACTACCCCCCCCGATTCTAATATTTTTAAAGCTTGGCGTATCGCTTTCCGGTCCGCTGTATTCCGTTTAACGGGAAAAGCGCCCAGCCTTTTGATAATAAACCCCAGTACCGGGAAGGCAAACAACTCTTCTTTAGCCATAAAATGTACTTGGTTATTGACTGGAACCAGGCACCCGGTTAATGGGGGATCAAACCAACTGGTATGGTTGGCGCATATGATGAAAGGACCTTCCGGGGGGATGTTTTCATACCCTCTTACCTGGTAACCGTAAAAGACTTTAAAAAAAAGACTGAATAGCAGGTGAAAAAAACGATATAGCATAATTACGAGACCTCGCCGGAATAACCCTGTTCTTGTACTTTGCTGCTTGAAGCTGTAATAATCTCTACCAACTTTTGGACGACTTCTTCCAAAGAAAAAGAAGTTGTGTCTATAACATGTGCATCGGGTGCCACTTTTAAAGGTGCATCTGCTCTTCCCTGGTCGATCCGGTCACGCATTTCTATTTCTTCAAAAAGCTGTTCAAAGGGAACATCTATATTCTTTTCTTTCATTTCCAGCCAACGCCTTTTGGCTCGTTCCTGGACATCTGCCGAAAGGAAAAACTTGAAGGGCGCGTTTGTGATCACATTCGTTCCAATATCGCGGCCTTCCATGATAATACCTTCTGTTTTTTGGGCAATGGACCTCTGCAGCAGGACCAGTTCTTTTCTCAACTGAGGTGACCTGGCAACAATGGAAACGTGTTGATTTACCCTGGGACTGCGAATTTCATCTGTTATATCTTCCCCATTCAAAAGAATCCGGTTGCCCAATTGATCATCTTTGGAAATTTCCATATTGCAGTTACGTGTCAATCGGGAAAGAGCTTCTTCATCGTTCAGGTCAATCCCTTCATTGAGCGCTTTTAATGTAACTGCACGATACATAGCGCCTGTATCCAGGTAGGCCAGTCCCAAACGCCTGGCTACTTCCCGGGCTACACTGCTTTTTCCGGCCCCGGCAGGACCGTCTACAGCAATTTGCATAATATACGACACCTCTTTAATTATTTCGTGAATCCAACCGTCTTTCCCTCTTTTTGTTCTAGGAAAAATGGAAATTTATTGTTCCATTAAGTCTTCCCTTAAAGAAACGGCGCCCTTTAAATAAATATGCCGGATTTCTTCAGGTTTTTTCGAGGTATTTACCAGCATCAAAACTCGAATACACCTGGGAAGAGATCCGGGCACAGAAATTTCTACGGAACATAGTAATGGCACGTTTTTCCAGCCCATTTGCCTTGCTGCTAAGGCAGGATAAACGGCATTCAAGTCAGTAGTCATTGTGAAATAAACCGCACAAATATCCTCTTGTTCTACTTCATTCTTTGCGGTCATCTCACCGAGCAGTTCTTTGGTTGATTCAACAATTTCCTCTGCATCATTAGCAGAAACGTCAATCGCTCCTCTAATACCCCTGACTATTGCTCCCTGCACCTTCCTACCACCTTTTACTGAGAAACACTTCTCATATGCATCATATACTAGAATCTTTGGTTTGACAACCCTAATTTGACCCGTTTCAAAGTGCACTGCCCGCTGTAAAGTTCCGGGATAAGTCTTTTAAGGTACAATCCATGCAAGGGCCTCTCTGTCTCCAAAAGTTGTTATAAAATCTCCTGTTTTGGGAACATCCACCTCGCCCTGGATATGAATAATTTTTACTTTAGCTGGTTCATTGCCGGGAACGTCGCCGAATACCTCCAGCCTGTCTCCAGGCATCACAGTAACCTCAAGGGGCAATTCTCCCAGTTTTCCTGCAACCCGGCTGTTTATGAGCAGGAAAAGTTCCGGAACAACCTCTGGTGGAGAAACTAATTGGATCGTAACAACGATCTCCTGGCCTGGAAGAATATTTTTTGGAGTTACAGTCCGTCCAATGACATCTTGAACCTCCTGAATAATTGGTTTGCTTTCAAGAGCTTCTGTTTGATTAAAGTACTGCCTGTATTCTTCGTTGGCCAATACTGCCTGAATAACAAACAAGACTGCCAGCATGACAAGGACCAGGCGAAACAGGATTTTTTCCATTCTTGTTACAAAACGTCCTAAGAAATTGTCAAAATCCATGTAAAAAGCCCCCTTCACAAATATTTTTATGCAGGTAGGGGGCTGTTCATACATCGGGGGAAGAAACTCAAACTTAACGCCTGGTTTCTTTGGTTCGTGCTGAAAGTTTTTCCTGGAGCAGCTCGTTTATTTTGAATAGCAAACGCTCTGCTTCTTTGCTGCTTAACTCGATCGTGCCTGGCTGCATTATTTCAATCTTCCTAAACTCTTCTTTCATTATAAACCCGATAATGTCTTCTATAGAATCGGAATAAACTATAAGTTCCAGGGGGGCATAAGCAACTTCATCACCCAGGACTTCATCATAAAGATTGTATATATCACCCAAATCGATGCTTTCCACATAAATTCCCTGCAAAGGCATGTTCCTCCACAAAGTGATCTGCTGTTCCCTGACTTCTTCGGCTACATCTTCTGTCTTTTTGCCACCAAAAAAGAAACGCGCGGGGCGAGGGTTCCCCTTATAATCAAACCTGAGCTTAAACTTAAGTTTAACCTGTTCTTCCCTGGGCAGTTCTTCAACAGGTTTTTCTTCTTTTTTTCTCTTTTCCCGGAAATCCCGGTTGTCCAGTTCAGGTTTAAACACCGGCAAGTTCCTCCCCTGCATCGAACAAAAACTAAAATCATTCCTTTGTAAGTTAATTCGCGAAAATAACTACATTTCCTTCTTGAAACAAAGTCCAGGAACATGTAATAATTTATTATTTCTAATTGATTATACACTTATCCGCCCTGTGAATTCAATAGTCCCGTTATTTTATACAGACGGGTTACCTCCTTGCTGGTTAAAAATCGGTAATGACCGGGTTCAAGGTTTTCCAAAGTTAAGAAAGAAAAAGAGAGCCGCTTTAAGTGCTGCACAGGATGTCCAATACTGCTGCACATTCTTTTTATCTGCCTTTTTTTCCCTTCGTGGACGGTTATTTTTAGCCAGGTTTGGTTTTGTATTTTGCAGGAGCGGTTGATCTGAACTTTGGCCGGGGCTGTTTTCCCTTCCTTCAATTTGACCCCCTGGCGAAGATATTTTAATTTTTCTGGCGGTATGACCCCATGAGTCACGACCAAGTAGGTTTTGCTGATTGTGTAGCGGGGGTGCATTAAGCGGGAAGTTAACTCCCCATCACTGGTAATCAATAAAGCGCCTTCCGTATCAAGGTCTAGCCTGCCTACCGGAAATAGATGCGCCTTGATAGATTTCGGAATTAACTCAAAAACCGTTGGTCTTTGATAGGGATCCCGGGTGGTGGTCAAAAAACCTGCCGGCTTATTAAGTAATATATAAGTATACTCTGTTTTTAAGCAGGCAGGATGATTGTCCACCAGCACTTGATCCTTCTTAGGATCTACTTTAATCCCCATTTCCTGGACAACACAGTGATTTACCTTGACCCTTCCTTCACGGATTAGTTTTTCCGAATCTCTTCGAGAAGCAATCCCTGCCATGGAAAGATACTTTTGAAGCCTGATTTTATGTTCCATAAATTCACCTGTAAGTTTAAAAGTTCAATCTCCATTATACATGTTTAAGAGCCAAAGACCAAATTACAAACAAAAATGGCCGCCAGAATACCTGCCAGGTCAGCCAGCAACCCTACAGGTAGAGCATGCCTGGTTTTTTTAATCCCAACAGCACCGAAATAAACGGTTAAAACGAACAGGGTTGTGTCTGTACTTCCCTGCATCGTTGCTGCCATGCGACCGATTAAAGAATCAGGACCATATGTGTTCATTAACTCAGTGGTTATGGCCAGTGCACTGCTGCCTGAAACAGGGCGCATGAATGCAAGGGGCAGAATTTCCGAAGGAATGCCGAATTTACTGATAACAGGACTCAAAGTAGCATTAATTAACTCCATGGTACCGCTATCACGCAGTAACCCGATAGCAACCATCATTCCGACCAAAAAAGGGATTAGCCGGACAGACATTCCAAAACTTTCGTTAGCCCCTTCAACAAAAGTATCAAACACTTTAACACCTTTGGCAGCGGCATAAGTTATTGCCAACAAGATAAGACCTGGTACTACCCAGGATGACAAGTAGCTGATAGTGGAGTGAAAACCCAATATTAATTCCCCCGCTCCCTTTGCAGATGTTACATTTTATGTTTTTAAACGGCTTCTGCGTGTTCCTCTGCGATTGCTCCAGGTGCTGATACTTTGTCTTTGAAGTCCCCTGAAAAGGCGATCAAACAACACAGCTACCAGGGTAGAAATGAAAGTAGCTAGGATAGTTACCCCAATTATATCGGTGGGATCACTCGCTCCCGTAACAGTTCGGATTGCGATAACTGTTGTCGGAATTAAAGTCAAGCTTGCAGTATTAACAGCCAGAAATGTACACATATCATCTGTCGCAGTATCTGGATTTTCGTTCAACTCCTGTAACTCTTCCATGGCTTTAATTCCAAAAGGGGTTGCTGCATTACCCATGCCCAGCAAGTTGGCGCTCATATTCATTAACATGGTGTTCATAGCCTTGTGACCAGGTGGAACTCCCGGGAACAGCCATTTGGCGATGGGTTTTAAGAAAAAGATAACCAGGTGGATAAAACCGGATTTTTCAATGATCTTCATGATACCCAACCAAAAAGCCATGATGCTAATCAGGCTGATAGCCACTCCAACTGCTTTTTCCGCTGAATTAAAAATACTTTGGGTGATTTCCTGTATTCCACCAGTCAACCCGGCCACAATAATGGACACCACAATCATGCCGGCCCATAACAAATTAACCAATGAAACCGCTCCTTGAAAAGAACCTTTTAATTCGTTCCCAAAGACTTTTTTTCTCTATTTCATCACCGGCAACCAGTTCAACAAACCCTACAAATTCATTGCTATAGTAGACTTCCAATTCTCCGACCCTTTCTCCTTTTTTAAGCGACGCTTGAAGGGAAGGCTGAATTAGAAAGCGAAAAGAAAACTTTTTTTTTCCTTCAGATCTTGTATTGGAAAGGAAAATTGCTCGCCCGCCAAAACCCTGAGTTTATTCGTTTTTCCTTCGGTAACTGGAATTGCTTTTAAATACTGTCCTTGATCGATAACTGGATAGGATATAAAGTGATCAAAGCCGTAATCAAGCATAGTTACTGTATCCTCCCACATAGCCGGAGCATTTAAAACAACACTTACCAGCCTTCTTCCTTCCCGGTTGGCTGAGCCAACAAAACACCGACCTGCGGGTGTAGTCCATCCCGTTTTTATACCCTCTCCTCCTGGATACAGTTTTAACAGTCGGTTTTGGTTAATCAGCCTCCTATCCCACAACTGCCCCGGCCAGGATATAGTTTTTTCCTGAGCAGTAATAATTTTTCTAAACTCCGGTATACCCATGGCATGAGCGGCAACCATGGCCAGATCATACGCTGTGGAATAATGGTCCGGGTGATGCAGACCATGAGGGTTTTTAAAAGAACTGTTCCTGGAGCCCAGTTCTTTTGCCCGCAAGGTCATCAACTGGCTAAAACGTAAGACATCCCCAGAAATATGTTCTGCCAGTGCTATGGCAGCATCATTGCCCGACCGGAGCATAAGCCCATATAGAAGCTCTTCCAGTGTTTTCACTTCATCTTCCTCCAACCAGATAGACGAACCCCCTGTATTTGCAGCTTCTCTGCTCGTTATCACCTCTTCGTCCAGTTGACCATATTCCAGGGCTACAACAGCGGTGACAATCTTTGTAGTGCTGGCGATGGGCAGTTTTTCATGGGCGTTTTTTTCATAAAGAACTCTTCCACTGTTCCAATCCAGGAGCAGGGCTGACCTTGCTGATATATCAAGGGGGGAAACTCCCTGCTCTTCCGCAAAGGATATTGAAGCCCAGAAGCTGAGAAAAAACACTTGAAATAAAAGCAAAAAATAAATTAATAGTTTATTTCCACCCAATTGCCTTCCCCTTTCCATTAACCGGCATGGAGCATTTATAAATTTTGTATGAAAAACCGTGTCTTGCCGCTGTCGTCCGGGCGACGGGGTAACCCTGTGGAAGGCGCTAAGGTTCCCTCGGGGTCCTCGGGCGGCCTCCCCGGTTTAACTCCCGTCCGGGTCGATCCCGGCGGCCGACGTCCTGTCGGCCGGACCGCCCGAGAACCTTCGGTCACCAAGCGCCTTTAGCCACAGAGACCAACGTCGCCGGACGAATGCGCCAACTCCCCGGTTAGGAGGCGGGGTGTTGAAAACCAGCACTTCGAACGTAAGCAAGGATTTTCATCCCCTGTAATGGCCCGATAGGGCCGTGGTGTTTATATTGTAAACAGATTATATTTTAAATAGTATTCTTCCAGTCTTTTATTTATGATAAAGGAAAAAAGAGGCCGCAGAGCCTCTTTTCTTAAACCTGGTACTAATATTTCATTTGTTCTTGTGTTTTTTCATCTGGTTGGTCTATTTTGAAAAAAGCTTTTTAACGACTGAAGTGCCTGGGGAGCAAGATCCACAATACGGTCATAAATAGCGTTTTTATCCACAGGCAGCAGCCTTACCTCCCCGGGACCTACAACCAAAAAAGCCATGGGATTCATGGATATTCCTCCCCCACTACCACCACCAAAGGGAAACATCCCCTGGTTGTTCGGTCCCCCATTAGGGGCACCGACGGATTCATATTCAGCTCCGCCTGCCACGAATCCGTATGATATCCGGGAAACAGGAATAATAACATGACCGTCCGGAGTCTCTACAGGATCGCCAACAATTTTATTAACATCCACCATTTCTTTTAAGTTTTCCATGGCCGTCACCATCAAGCCTTGGATGGGTCGGTCTGACATTTCTTGTTCCTCCTGTATCGTTGATTAATCAAGAGTAAAAAAAGTTTGCTCCATGCCAGGGCGAAAAGGATAACCTTCAGGCCACTTAATTTCACTTCTAAAAAAAGGTACAAGCTTAATTCTCTGTGGTAAAATGAAGGGAAAATAGACGTGCGCACAACTTGATGACTTGCAGGAGCAAATTTACTGACCAGCAGGCTGCTGCTTACTCTCAGAATACTTGTAAGTATTCCTGTCCAGGCTGGATCCCCCGTGCCAATTTTTATAGTCATTACAAAAGAGGTGCAGGGCATGTGTTTCAAAAATTGCTGCAGGCAACTGGAAAAATAATCTTTCATTCCTATAAAAAACTTCTCTGGGTCTTTTTTCGTTCGGAAAATATTGTTCCAAGTGCCCAGAATTTTTTTCCCCTCAAAAATGTTGAACCAGTGAAAATTTTTTTTAATAGTCAGTAATTGCAACCTGTTAAACACCAAGAGCATAAGCGTAAAATGGATAACATTATTATCTCTTAAATTATGAATTTCTATTCTTAACCTGAAGGGTATCAATAAAAGCAAAAAAAATAAACCTATAAGCAAAAAGTAGAAAGGAGCAGAAATGTCCTGGATCATGGCTCAACCTCCTGAAAGACCACTAAAGCCAGGGCTATACAAATCTATAGAACCCAGGAGAGATTTGGGTTTTCTGCCTGCTTTCTACTTATCTTTTCCATTTTCAGTGAAAAGATGTTCTGTTTCTTGTTTAAAAAAAGATTCCAGTTCTGCCAGGTTATTTATGCCAAAGTAGCGCAAAAATTCTTCTGTAGTGCGGTAAAGGAAAGGCCGGCCCAAGCTTTCTCTCCGGCCAGTTATCTCGATAAATCCTCTCTTCATCAGGTTGTCAATTACCCCGTCTGCCTTAACACCGCGGATGCTTTCTATTTCCACCCGGGTTACAGGTTGCCTGGTGGCTATTATCACCAGGGTTTCCAGGGAGGCCTGGGACAGCGGGGAAGTCAGTTGTTCTTCTTCAAACATTTTTTCTATGCTTGAAGCAACTTCAGGCTTTGTTCCTAACTGGTAACCCTCGGGGGTTTCCAAAAGGACCAGACCTCTATCCTGGGCTTGCAGGTTGGCTTTCATCCGCTCCAATGCATCTAAGACTTCTTTTTCAGTTGCTTCGCATATTTTTTTTAGCTGGTCCAGTGAAAGCGGCTCGCTGCTGACAAACAAACCTGCTTCCAGGATAGCCAGTATGGACAAGTAAATTTCTCCTTCCCAAAAAAATCGACTGCCTTATTCCGAAGATTCTTTTGAAGA
>CAZOOA010000015.1:25884-48696 GCA_964581355.1 uncultured Desulfovibrionaceae bacterium
GAAGATTCTTTTGAAGAGTTATTTTTTGAAATATTAATCGGCCCGAATGCTGTATGCTGCAAGAGGCTTAATTGTCCCCTCCTGGCCAGTTCCAGCAGGGCAAAAAAAGTAGCCACAACTTCAGCCCGGCTTTTGCGTTTTTTCATAACTTCATCCAGGGTAAACACAGATGCCGTGATATTATTAATTCTGTTCATAATTAATTTTACCGTGTTTTTAAATGATAAGTTTTCATAAGGAACAGGAACTGGTTCAGGTTCTTGCTGTTCTTTTTCCTTTCTTTTTCGAAAATTAATCACAGCTTGTTTTAAGCTGTCATAGGCATAGGGGTAAAGAGTAGCCTGGCGGTTAATAATTACCATTTTTTGCTGATTGGGATAACGTAAGTAAATCTTTTGCTGTTCCTTTTCTCTTGCTTTAAGTTCCTGGGCAATGATCTTTACTTTCCTGTATTCCAATATGCAGCGTACCAGTTCTTCCTTGGAGCCGAAGAAAAGCTCTTCTTCCTCTTTTTCGCTCAATCTTTGAGGCAGGCTTGGCAGCAGCATCCTGGACTTTAATTGCAGTAAGGAGGAAGCCATGACTAAAAACTCCCCTGCCAGTTCCACTTCTAGCTCCCGCATGGATTGAATATAATCCAGGTATTCACTGGTTATTTTTCCTAGCGGTATATCCCAGATATCCAATTCCTCACGGTTTATTAAATGAAAGAGCAGATCAAAGGGGCCTTCAAATACAGGAAGCTTGATATAATACCCTTCATTATGAACGTTTGTTTTCAAATTAGCCCCATGGCCGAACGCACCTCTTCCATGGTTTTCTTCACTACTTTTCTTGCCTTTTCTTTTCCATGTTCCAGGACCTCGTCTATATAATTTGGCTTGTTTTCCAACTCTTTTCTTTTTTGTACAATCGGACCAAGATAGGCCTGTATTTTGCCTGCCAAAAGCTTTTTACACTGGACGCAACCCACAGCCCCACCGCGGCAGTCTGCTTCTGTCCTTTCAAGTTCCCCGGAGTTGAATATTTTATGAAAGGCAAAAACACTGCAGACATCAGGATTGCCGGGGTCATCTTTACGTATACGCCCCGGGTCGGTAATCATCATGCGTACTTTTTCCGGAATCTTTTCAGTTGGCGTGGCAATTTCGATATAGTTGTCATAGCTTTTACTCATTTTTCGATTATCCAGCCCGGGAATTATTTTAAACTCATTCAGCAAGGTTTCAGGTTCTGGAAAAACCTCTTTTCCATAAAGATAGTTAAACCGGCGAGCCACCTCCCGGGTTAATTCAATATGGGGCGCCTGGTCTTCCCCGACAGGAACGGCATTGGCTTTGTAAATCAGTATATCAGCCGCCTGGAGTAAAGGGTAACCTAAAAAGCCATACGTAGACAGGTTGTGACCGCTCATCTGTTGCATCTGTTCTTTATAAGTGGGGCACCTTTCTAACCAAGATAAGGGTGTAAGCATGGAAAATAGCAGGTGCAGCTCTGCATGCTCAATTATATCGGACTGCTTGAATAAGGTGGCATTATCAGGATCGATGCCGCAGCTGAGCCAGTCCAGCACCATTTCCCGTGCATCTTCTTTTATATTTCCTGGATTTTCATAAGCAGTGGTTAAAGCGTGCCAGTCAACAATACAAAAATAGCAGTCGTACTGGTCCTGCAGTTTAATCCAGCTTTCTAAAGCACCAAATAGATTTCCCAGGTGCAGTCTGCCTGTTGGCCTCATCCCGCTTAAGATAACACCTTTTTTTCCCTCCAAAAGATACCATTCCTTTCTCCATTATTTCTGCTGATTAGCTAAAAAAACTGGCCCGTAATAATTAAAACCAGCATATTCATCACACCAATAATAAATGAGGCGATAGGAAGCAAGATCCGGGGCAATAATCCCAGAACTAACAGCAGGATTAAGATAAAAGGGCCATATGCCTCAATGCTATGGTAGTACTGGGCATAAGATCGGGGCAAAAGCGAACTCAAGATTTTGGATCCGTCCAGGGGGGGCAGCGGCACAAAATTAAAAATTGCTAAAAATACATTGATTAAAACAATCCAGATTAAAATCCCTTCTAAGATGTTAGGTGGAGCCAGCCTGTATAGCGTTGGCAAACTGCCCGTGGTTACAAACAAGAGCAGGATTGCGGCAAAAGCCAGGATTAAATTAGTCCCTGGGCCTGCCAGGGAAACCCAAAACATCCCTTTTCGTTGGTCCCGAAAATTAAAGGGATTTACAGGAACTGGACGGGCCCAGCCAAATCCGACAATCATAACCATTAACGTACCTATAGGATCTAGATGTGAAATGGGGTTCAAAGTCATTCGACCTTGAAGCTTTGCTGTGTGATCACCCCAGGCGTAGGCCATGCGCGCATGGGCATATTCATGGAATGTAAGGGCAATTAAAAGCGCTGGAATACGATAAAGCAAGTCAGGCCCTGAAAAAAACATCGTAAGTCTCCTTTCTGATCCACGGCTGCCCGGAATAAACACTAAAATATTTCTATGAAACGGGCGTGCAGAACGATAGTATTATTTAAGAAACCCGGCATTTTGTCAACTGCCTGTAAAGTTTCTCCCGGGTTGCCACATTATCCTGCCCGTAAATTAAAAGCAGGGGAAACGCCTCTTCAGGCAAATCTTTTAGCAACTCTTTTGTTAGCGAGTTTGACCGGAGTTTTTCCAATACTCCGGGAATTAATTTTCGCAAAAAGAAAATTTTATCCCGCTCCTTTTTCCTAAGTCTCATCAAGTAAATTAAATATTTTACATCATGTTCAGTCATTTCATTAAAAAACAACGTTAAGTAAAGGACAGTGGGATTTACCTTGTCCAGCCTAAAAAGAGCACTATCTTCCCCACTTCCAACATCCTGCTCGCTTCTATTTACCTGAAACAGTTCTTCCAGTAATTCAAGGCGATTAAATAATTGAGAGCCAAAAGGAATCCTTGGAAACACTTCGTTTAACAGTTCAAGTTCTTCTAAACGATATATTACTACCAAAGGAGAAGGTTCCCTAAAGATTTTCAGGACATCATGATACAGTCTTTCTTTGCTTATTCGATTTAACAAGCGGTTAGCGGCAGCTTTAGTCAACAAGTTTAAGGTTTCTTCTTCTATAGTAAAATGAAATCTTTGCTCAAAACGTATTGCCCTGACAATCCTCAGAGGGTCATCAACGAAGCTAAGTTTGTACAGGATTCTAATTATGCCCTGCTCCAGGTCTTCTTTCCCATTAAAAAGATCATACAGCAAGCCGAATTTATCCGGATTTAAGGAGCAGGCCAAGGCATTGATGGTAAAATCACGGCTGAACAGGTCGTTCTTTAAAAAAGTATGTTCAGTAGAAGGGTTTTCATCAAGAAAGGAAAACTCCCTTCTGGCGGTAGCAAGATCAAAAACAGTGCCGCACTGCAAAAAAAAAGTTGCTGTTCCGTATCGTTCCTGGACTTGCAGGCGGCCCGAAAACAGCTTTTGCAGGCTTTTGGCATAATCCACTGCTGAACCATCAACGAGTAAAGAAACCCTTTTGTTATTCCTAAACAATAAAAGATCGCGGATAAATTCACCTACGGCATAAATGCCGTAGCCTTCACGTTGAGCACAGTATCCAGCCAGGTAGAGCAATATTTGCTTGTCTTTGGGAACCCGCTCATTGATTATGGGGGTCAGATTAGTCATTACTATGAAACCCTTTCAGTTTGCTCTGTCAGGCCTGTACAATGCCGGGAGCAATTCCCATTTATTATATCACAACATATAAGAAGAAAAAATAACTCTGAGGAGCTTTACATCGAAAGTTTGCTTAACTCACTATTATTTCTCTCCCGGAGGGGCTGTATCCGGATCCTGCGTCTTTAAAAAAGCAGGACGGTATCCTTTCACCGGAACCGGCTTCCTTAAGAGGATGCTGAGCATGGAGGGACCGTCAAAGGGAATGAGTGGCCACAGGTACGGCAAACCAAAAGAACTAGTTCGTTTTAACAGGACCAGCAGCAACAGCAGCCCGGCCAAAAATCCGTAATAATTGAAAAAGCCCGTTAAAACCAGTAAAATAATATGTATCAGTCGGTTGGCCAGGCCCAGCTCCCAGCTGGGAGTGGCAAAAACCCCGATGGCAACCAAGCCAATATAGAGCAAGACTTCAGGGACAAAAAAACCTACATCCACGGCTATCTCTCCGATCAAAAGTGCCCCAACCAGTCCCAAGGCTGTAGCCATAGGTGAGGGTGTATGGATACTGGCCATACGAATCAGGTCAAGTCCAATATTGGCAAAAACAAACTGTATAAAAAGTGGCAAGGCAGGTTCTTCCCTGGGGCCAATTAACTCCAGGAATTCCGGCATTAAACCCGGGTTTTCCGCTATGATCAACCATAACGGGATCAGGAAAACAGAGACCGCAATACCAATCAAGCGTACCCAGCGGATATACAGACCGATGATAGGGTTGTGTCGAAACTCCTCTGCATGCTGTACGTGATGAAACAGGGTTACAGGAGCAATAATAACTGCAGGTGAAGTATCTACAATGATACAGACATGTCCTTCCAGCAAATGAACTGCTGCCACATCAGGACGTTCTGTGTACCGCACTTCAGGAAAGGGGTTCCAAAAGGTATCTGTAATAAACTCTTCTACAGATTTCTCTGCCATAGGCAGCCCGTCAACTTTAATTTTCTGCAGGCGCTCCCTGACCCGCTCCAGGATATAAGGATTCACGATATCATCGATGTAGAGCAGGGCTATATCGGTTAAGGAACGGCTCCCTACCTGCATCACCTCTGTCCTAAGTCCAGGATCCCGTACTCTTCTCCTGACTAAAGCTATATTGAAAAGCAAGGTTTCTACAAAACCGTCACGCGAACCCCGGGTAATTTTTTCTACATCGGGTTCTTCTGGATCCCTGCCCGGGTATTCCCGGGTGTCCACTACAATCGCCCTATTTTCGCCATCAATTAAAAATACCAGTGGACCGGCCAGTATCTCTGCTACAACTTCCTCAAAGTTGTTTACAAAAGAGGTTTCGCCATAAGGAAGCAGCCGGGAATATATTTTTTCCAGGGAATTTGGGACAACATCCTCCCGCCTGGCATCCATTAAAGACTGCATAACTAAAGTGACCAAATCCGAACTTACAAAGCCATCTAAAAAAACAAAGGCAACTTTTTTGCGTCCGATTTTGAATTCACGAATTAGTAAGTCAAAACTTAAACCAATACCCAGTTTTTCGCCGATATATTCCAGATTCTTATTTAGTTTGGGCGAAATTGGTGTCTGTTTTGTAAAGTTTACCGACATATAAGGCTTCCCTTAAATTATAATTTATCCCTTGGGCTGAAAAAACAAAGCCATAAAAAAGCCAAAAATTATCGCAGCAGTGATTCCTGTTGAAGTCAGTTCAAACATTCCCGTTAAAACACCTAAAACACCACTTCTTGCCGCCTCGGACATTGCGCCCCTGACCAAGGCATTACCAAAGCTGGAAATCGGTAGAAGGGCCCCTGCCCCGGCAAAATCGATCAGCCGATCATAAAGCCCCACCCCACCAAGGATGCCACCACCAACAGTGAAGCCAGTTAATATATGGCCTGGCGTATATTTAGTTAAGTCGAAAAGCAACTGGCCCAGGACACAGAATACCCCTCCAACCCAAAAGGCTGTGAGAAAGTCACCCATAGCAACACATTCATACTCCTTTCTTTAGAAACTTAAGAAATATAATTCGCCCTTGACTATATTTCCAGTGATACTGCATGAGCAATTCCAGGCATGCTTTCACCCTGCATAATAGCAGTCGGGCTGTGAAGTGAACCAGTGGCCACCAGCAGCACTCTTGTGATTTCTTGCTTTAACATTTGGTTGAGAAAGAACCCTAAAAAAACTAGCGCCGAGCAGGCGCAACCACTTCCCCCTGCTCCAACATTTTGCTGGGGATGATAGATCAACACTCCACAGTCAGAGTAATTGGGACGTATATCAATGCCCTGGTTCAATAAAATATCTTCATTTAACTGTTTACCCGTATTCCCCAGGTCCCCGGTAATAATCATGTGATAATAACCGGGAACCCTTTCCAGATCTAATAAATGCTGATTGATTGTATCTGCGGCCGCAGGAGCCATGGCTGTTCCCATATTAAGTGGATCCCTGATCCCCGCATCCACGATCTTACCGACAGTAACCGATTCTACCCGGGGGCCATCTCCCCGACTGCCCAACAAAACTGCTCCTGCACCGGTAACGGTCCATTGTGCGTATCCCGGCCTTTGATAGCCATATTCAGTAGGGAATCTGTATTGTCTTTCAGATGTGCAATTATGACTGGAAGTTGCAATTAAAACATGATCGCCATATCCTCCTTCCAACAGCATTGCTCCTAGGCTCAGCCCCTCGGTTAGAGTCGAGCAGGCTCCATACAATCCAAAGTAAGGAATGGATAGCTTTCTCGCACAATAATTCGCTGAAATTACCTGGTTTAAAAGATCGCCGGCAATAAAATAATCAACATCATCAGGAGTTAACCCGGCCTTTCCCAGGGTGAGATAACAGGCCTCCTCCAGCATATGACATTCTGCTTTTTCAAAGCTTTTTTCGTTAAGTAGATTATCTACATGACAGCGGTCAATATATTGAGCCATTGGGCCCAGAGACTCTTTGGGCCCGGCTACCGTTGCAGCATAATTCAAAGATGCTTTTTTCTCCAGCAAAACACTTTGCCGGCCGACTTTTTTTGCTGCTCGACCCGTCTCGTTAACCATACCTTGAGCCAAGACTATTCCTCCTTGCAAATACACGGAAACTCCAGTCCTAAATAATTGCAGATATAATCCCTATAACAAAGGCGGTGACAACTCCAAACATGATGATTGAACCGGCCAGGGAAAACATTTTTGCTCCACTTCCCAAAACGAAACCTTCACGTTTGAACTCCAGGGCCATTGCTGTGATAGAATTAGCAAATCCTGTCACCGGAATGGCCACGCCTGCCCCCGCAATACTGGCTATACGGTCGAAGATGCCAATTGCTGTAAGCAGGGAAGCCAAAAAAATAACAGTTGCTACAGTCGGATTGCCAGCCTGCTCCTGGGAAACTCCAAGGGCCAGGTACATTTCCAGAAGTGCCTGGCCCAGGATGCTCACCAACCCCCCGAATAGAAAGGCATAGATCAGGTTCTTCCATAAAGGAGGTTTGGGCTGTTTTAACTTGTTCCAGTTATTAAACCAGTGGTTATCCAGTAGAAGATTCGTTTCTTTTTGCCTTTGGATATCTTCCATGCCTTTTTGGTTTCACCCCTTACCTGTTCTCCCGAACAGCAAAAGCCAATCTCACATTGGCCTTATATTCTTTAACTTCTCCCTCTGCCACATTTGCGGTCAAATTCATCACTTCCACACCGGTAATATTCTCAACCGTTTTAGAAGCCTGCCTGACGGCATCTTCAATAGCGCTTTCCCAACCTTTTTCTGATTCACCGATGACTTCGATCACTTTGGCGACACTCAATATTCACCGCTCCTTTCCAAGATTTAATGATATCTTATTTTGCTTTATTAACACCTGCTCTATTCCAGCTTTTCATTACAGTATATGGCACATTGTTCAGCTACTACCAACCGGGAACGCCTGGGGACAGGTTCTTCGTGGGGCATGATGGAAAATGCTAAAAAAAAACTGAGCAATGCCATGAGAATGAAAAAAACCAGGAAAAACAGGACGAACTTTTGGCTTTCCTTGATCATTCTGCTTCCTCCAACAGAAGTTATTCACTAGCACAAAGTTAGCTTGCCCTGTATCAATGCTGGTTATCCACCTAATTATTCCCGGCTCTTTTTTGCTTTTGCCAGGTCTTTTTTGAGCAGATAAAAAAAAGGCCTCCTTAGCCTTGTTTATCTGCCATAAATTGTATTTTGCTTTTTAAAATAGGGTTTACCAGTCATTCTGTTTTAGTTTCTGCAAAGCCTGTTGTTCCAACCTTGAAACATAAGATTGAGATAGTTTTAGTTTTTTGGCAGTCTTCACCTGGCTTTTGTCCATCACATACCTGAGGACCATAACCTGTTTTTCTCTAAATGGCAACTTGCTTAAAGCTTCCATAAAACGCAAGGTGAAAAACCAGTCCTCTGCATTAGGAGCTCCGGTAATACCAATAATTTCTGTTTTATTCATAATTTCTTCAAAAGACAGCTTTTGAGGAACTGTTTCATCAACCAGCAGGGTAACTTCTTCCCTGGAAAGATTCATAGCCCGGGCCAATTCTTCCAGAGTAGGATGCCTCTTCAAGCTTTGTTCCAACCTTTCTTTCTCCCGTTGAAACTGTCCCCGATGTTTATGGTAACTCCGGGAAACTTTTACGGAGTATCCATTATCTCGTAAAAAAGAACGAATTTCACCCAGAATAAAAGGGACTGCATAAGTGGAAAAGCTTGTACCCCTGTCGGGATCGAATTTATCCAGGGCTTTTATTAGCCCGACACAGCCTTCCTGGAAAATATCTTCAGCATCAATTCGTCCAAAACTGTAGCGACTTGCTAAAGCTTGTACCAGGGGCAAATTCAAGGTTACCAGCCTCTGTCTGGCCTTAATATTCCCTTTTTTGCTTCCTGTTAACAATTCTTCAAACTTTTCTTTATGCACATGAGACATAAAAGGTCACCCTTGTTTTAATGATTGCTTTCTGTTTTACGAAAGGTTTTACTCATTTTGACGACTGTCCCTTTCCCCGGTGCAGACTCCAGAACGAAGTCATCCATAAAATTCTCCATAATTGTTATTCCCATTCCTGAGCGCTCCAGCTCTGGCTTTTCAGTATAAAAAGGTTCACGAACTTTTTGAATGTCTTCAATGCCTTTCCCCTCATCTCGTACTTCTACCCATATAGAATGGTTTTCTATGGAAGCTTTAATCGTAATAATTCCTTTTTCATCTTCATAAGCATGAAGAATGCTGTTTGTTACAGCTTCTGAAACAGCTGTCCTGACTTCGTTGACTTCGTCGAGAGTTGGATCCAGCCTGGCGGAAAAAGCAGCAACTACCACCCTGACGAAACTCTCATTTTCTGATTTTGCTGGAATTTTCAAGACCATGAAATCCATAATTATGCCGGCTTAAAGCCGGGTCGCACCTCCTGACCATGATATAATGTTTTACAAAGCATGATTACCCTAAGGCATTGATAGCTTCGTTTTCAGTATGGAACGCCTTGATTACTTTTAAAACACCACCCATCTGCAAAATCCTTTCAGTGTGCCTGTTAAGCCCACAAAGCACAACTTGTCCACCTTTTTCCTTGAACTGCCGATACCTGCCCAAAATAACGCCAATGCCAGAACTATCAATAAAGCTTAACTCTTTCAAGTTAATAACCAGGTGGAGCACTGTGTTTTTCGACAACTCCTGTTCTATTGTTTGTTTAAGTTTTAAAGCAGTATGATGGTCGAGTTCACCTGTTAGACGCACAATAAGAATGTTTTTTCTTTTAATTAATTTTATATCCATAATTCTCCCCCAATATTGCAGATATATGGAAATCTATTCTACAACTATCAGTAATTTCCTGCCTTGATGAACTGATATAGGTTCAATTTTCCCTAATTTGCAAAACGTAACCATATCTGGAAATACCTTTGAAGCAACTCTGGAAAAGAAGCTTTCCTGAGATCATCTGCCAGCACCAGGTCTATTTCCTTAACTACGTCTTTCTCGTGAAGCGCTACTGCTGTCCCAACCCTGCTTCCTTTTTCTGCAGGCGCTTCCAGCCGTTCAGGCAGGTGATATTCTATTTCATACTCAACTTCATCTCCTATTTTTGTCATCAAACTTAAACTTTCCAAGGCAATAATGTCTGCCTGCAAAACCGAACCTCGATCTACAGGGAGAGTGGAAACCACTTGATTTCTGGGAATAAGCACCAGTCCCTGGTAATTGGAAAAACCATAATCCAGCAGTTGTTTCGCTTCTTGGTAGCGGATATCACTGGCAGGTGCTCCCATGACAATGGCAATGAGGCGAGTCCCGTTTCTGCTTGCAGTAGCAGAAATGCTATGCCCGGATTCCCCGGTAAAGCCTGTTTTAATACCATCACATCCATCATAATACCTTATCAGCCTGTTTGTATTACTTAAATAAACCCGACCGGCCCGAATACGACCTTCTAAAAAATTTTCATCCATCCAGATTTGACTCCAGCGAAAAAAGATGGGATATGATAACAGTTCTCTGCTCATTAAGGCAAGATCATAGGTGGTTGAATAATGATCCTCATGGTGCAGACCGCTGGTATTCACAAAATTTGTATTCTCCATGCCCATCTTTTTGGCCCTTTCATTCATACGTTCCACAAAGGCTTCTTCACTTCCTGCGATATATTCAGCCACAGCCACTGATGCATCATTTCCTGAACCCACAACAATACCAATAAGCAAAGATTCCATATCGATGACATCACCGGGGCTTAGAAAAAGCTGAGAACCTCCCATGGAAGCAGCTCTTTCAGTAATGGGGACTTCATTGTCCAGGCTGATATCTCCTGTAGCAAGCGCATCCAAGGCAATAAGCATGGTCATAATTTTCGTAATGCTGGCAGGGTATACCTTTTTGTCCTGGTTCAAAGAAGTAATAATTTCCCCGGTATGATATTCCATCAACAATGCTGCCTTAGCTTGTAAATCTTCCCTGGAAATCCCCTGAACTGGGGATAAGCAGGCTGCTAAATGGATTAAGACGGTAGCTGTGATAAAAAGGAACCTTTTTCCTGGCACCTTTTCCCCTCCTCTTTTCATTTTTTTTATTATCCCCCCGGGTGTAAAAAAGATACAAAAAACCTTACTTCCTGAGGAAGTAAGGTTTTTATAAGACCGGGAAGCGCAAGCTCCATTTTCCTACTATTAGCTGGGAAATGGTGGCACCACACCGTAAATTAATGAAGGTGGTTCAACTTTTTCGTCACATATATTAAAGGCATTGGCCAGTTCCTTGCAAGCTGAGTTGACAGAATCTTCATCGCTTCCATGAATGCAGGCCAGGGTTTCGCCCTGGACAACACTGTCACCAATTTTCCTGTTAAGTATCACACCCACTTCTGGCTTTATTTTTTGGTTTTTATAAACACGCCCTGCACCTAACCTTACTGCTACTTTACCAACCCTTTTGGCATCAATTTCGCACAGGTAGCCTGCTTTTTGTGCTTTTACTTTTTTAACCTGGTCTGCCCGGGGGAATAGATCTGTATTTTCCAGGTATTCAACCTGTCCTCCCTGGGCCTGGATCAGTTGTTTAAACTTCTCCAGGGCTTCCCCGCTTGTTAGAATTTTTTCCGCCTGCTCCTGACCCTCTTCTGGATTTCTAACCTTACCCACCATGGCCAGCATGTAACCGGCCAGGGTAATACAAAGCCGCTTAACATCCCAGGGACCTTCTCCTTTAAGCACCTGTAAAGCCTCAATTACTTCCAGCGCATTACCCACAGCATATCCCAGGGGTTGATTCATATCCGAAACAACAGCAACAACACGGCGGTCCATGTCTTTTCCAATTCGCACCAGGATCTCCGCCAGGTTAAAAGCCTCATCCCTACTTTCCATAAAAGCCCCGCTGCCCGCTTTAATGTCCAAAAGAATGGCATCTGCACCTGCAGCGACTTTTTTGCTCATGATCGATGCGGCGATAAGAGAGATATTTTCAACTGTCCCCGTTACATCCCGGAGGGCATAAAGCTTTCCTTCAGCAGGGGTGAGACTTTCCGTTTGCGCCATAATAGCCAGATCATTATTTTGCACGATTTCTTTAAAGTGCTGGGTAGACAGCTGAGCGCTAAATCCGGGTATACTTTCCAACTTGTCAATGGTCCCGCCGGTAAAACCCAAGCCTCGGCCGGATATTTTAGCCACTGGAACTCCTGCTGCTGCAACAATAGGCGTTAAGATTAGGGTTACCTTGTCGCCAATCCCTCCGCTGCTGTGCTTATCCACCACAGTTTTTTCCAGGGAGGAAAAATCCAAAACTTCCCCTGAGTTAGCCAGTGCCGAAGTTAACGAGTTTGTTTCTTTAGCGCTTAATCCTTGAAAATAAATAGCCATCAACAGCGCCGCCATTTGGTAATCGGGTATTGTTCCTGTAGCATACTCATTAATTAAATAATTAATCTCTTCTGGAGAAAGACTTTGCCCATCTCTTTTTTTAATCACCAAACCTAAAGCTCGCATAATAAAACTCCTTCTTTAATTAAACCAACATTTTAGCAAAACTTTCCCCCTTAAGGGTTATGGGACAGTTTAAAACATCCAGGACAGTCACACCTACATCGGCAAAACTATTCCTGGTACCCAATCTTTCAGGTTTAATTCCCTGTCCATAAACAAGCAAGGGGACATACTCTCTTGTATGATCCGTGCCCTTAAAAGTCGGATCACATCCATGGTCAGCCGTAATAATTAGTAAATCTTCCGGAGTTAAACAATCCAGGAACTCTCCCAGAAATTGATCAAATTCCTCGAGCGCCCTGGCAAAACCGGTCAAATCATTTCGGTGTCCGTAAAGCATGTCAAAATCAACAAATGTAGCCCAGATCAAGCCGCTAACCGGTTCTTTCATCCAGGAAAGCAGGGATTTCATTATTTCATGGTTGCCCGAAGCTTCAATGTGCCTGGTAATCCCCCGGCCAGAAAAAATATCTTTCACTTTCCCGACTGCACACACTTCCATGCCTGCCTGGCTGATGTAGTCAAGCAGAGTCAGTTCGGGAGGCAGAAGGGAAAAATCCTTGCGGTTTTCTGTACGCCAGAAGTCACCCTTGGTACCTCGAAATGGTCTGGCGATCACCCTTCCTACTGCATGATCACCTTGCAATATTTCTTCTCTCGCCCGGCGGCACCATTCATACAGAGTCTCTAAAGAAACGATACTTTCGTGAGCAGCTACCTGAAAAACGCTATCGGCAGAAGTATAAACGATCGGCCTGCCTGTTTCCAGGTGCTCTACACCTAATTCCTTGATAATTTCTGTCCCTGAAGCAGTTATATTACCCAGAACTTTCTTCCCCACCATTTGTTCAAAGGGCCGAACGACTTCAACGGGAAAACCATCAGGATAAACGGGAAAAGTAAAATTCAAAGGCACGCCCGCAATTTCCCAGTGACCGGAAATGGTATCCTTACCTTTTGACAACTGAGACATCTTACCATAGGCACCATTAACTTTCAAGTCAGCATCTAATGATTCTACGATTTTCCCCAAGCCAAGAGATGCCAGGTTGGGAAGTTTTATTTCCCGATATGTTGAAATAATATGGCCCAGGGTATTGCTTCCCTTGTCCCCGTATAAATACGCGTCCGGCAAAGCACCTACTCCCGCGCCATCAAGCACTAAAAGAATAACTCTTTTTTTAAAAAGAATATCATCCTATCCCCTTTTTTTGCCAATTCTAATCGTAAAGCAGAACTTTAAGCCCTTGGATGGGCCTGATCATATATTTCTTTGATTTTTTTCCGGGTTACCTGGGTATAAATCTGTGTGGTAGAAATATCGGCATGGCCCAGCATTTCCTGTACAGAACGCAGGTCTGCACCGTTTTCCAGCAAGTGGGTAGCAAAGGAATGGCGCAGCGTATGCGGTGTAATTTCTGTGTTGATTCCTGCACGCAGCACATATTTTTTCAAGATTTTCCAGAATCCCTGCCGGGTCAACCGGTTTCCATGCTGGTTTAGAAACAGCGCTTTTTCTTCTTTGTTTTTGACATATTTTTCTCTGCTGTATTTTAAATAATCCTGCAAACTTTTGATGGCAACTGATCCCAAGGGGATCATTCTTTCCTTCCCACCTTTGCCATCACAACGCAAAAAGCCCATTTTGATATTAGCATGATTTAAATTTAATGAAACCAGTTCGGATACACGAATGCCGGTGGCATAAATCAACTCCAGCATAGCTTTGTCCCTCATACCTATGATGCAATCTGTCCGGGGTTGCTCCAGGAGCAGTTCAATATCTTGAAAGGAAAGGACATGGGGAAGTTTTTTTTCTGATTTGGGAGATTCAAGTTCAACAGCGGGATTCTCAGTAATAATTTGCTCTTTTAACAAGTACTGGTAAAAGGAACGTATAGAAGCCAGGCTGCGGGTAATCGTAGAAGGAGCCAGGCCTTTACTTTGCTGCTCAGACAGGTAGGCGGTAATCTGTCTTCTTGAAGTTTGCCCAAAACTGTTGATATTCTGTGCTTGTAAAAATTGTAAATACTTGCGTAGATCCCGTTGATATGAATCCAGCGTATTATCCGCCAATCCTTTTTCAACGGAAAGATGGTAAATAAAGTCTTTCAAATACTGCTCCATCCAAATATAACCCCTTTGAGTAAAATACAGCAATAATTATAACTTATTCCACATCACCTAATAAAATCCCTTTAAAACCATTGAACAATTTTGTATTAAAGTTAAAAAATTAAAAATACTAGCCTGGTAAAAACCGGGGTTACAAAAGCCTCTACTATACTTCCCAGCAGCGCCAACAAAAACATCACAGCGATAAAAAAATTGTGATTTGTAGAATGCTTTTTCTGGTCAAAATAAATATCTTTAAATCGCTCCCGACATTTTAATAATGAATAAGTCCCTGCCCCTGCTGCTGTTCCGATAAATGCTGGAACAAACAAAAGATTGTGAGGAAGTACTGCAAAGAGTGCAAACAGAACCCCTTGCGCCGACCACCTGCAGACTAAAAAACTAACAGTAAAGCCCAGGGAAAAACCTTTGTAAAGCATCAGCAATAAGACAAAAGGAAAACCAAACCAAATATACCCCCAGAGCCACATCAACAAAAGCAGTCCCAGATTTTTCTGGAAAGAAGCTTTTAATAAACTGGTAGAGTATAATAACGGTTCTTCAGTTTGTTTTCCAAGTGTTTCCCCCAAAACAAGAAATGCATGATTTAATTCTGCAAGTTGCTGGGCTTCCATAAAACGAACAAGCAATGCACCCGCAATTAGGCTGACTCCAAAGAAGAAAAAAACAAAAAAGATAATACCTTTATTATCTTCCAGATATTCCATGGCACCGGCTATAATCCTGAGCATATATTTGTCTCTCCAGGTTGTCCTTTAGATTAAATATATTACCTGGCGGGACAAATATTCCAGGACAGTTAATCTGGCTTCTCTCAAAGCCCTAGGTATTTTAAAGCAAGCAAAAGACCTACAACGGTTTTACCATCTTCAATTTCACCATTTTTGATTTTTCCCAGGGCCGATTGCAAGGGAATATTTTCCAGCTGGATAAACTCATCCTCAGGCTTTTCCACTTCCTTTTTATATAAATCACGGCCAAGAAAAACATGAATGATTTCACTGGAAAAACCTGGTGAAGGATAAAAAGAGGTAAGGTTTAACAGGTTGTTGCTGGCAAAACCGGTTTCCTCGGCCAACTCCCTTTGAGCACAGTCTTCGATTTTCTCGCCAGGTTCAATAATGCCAGCAGGTATTTCCAGCAGAACTTTTTCCGCCGCCTTCCTATACTGGCGAATGCAAAGCACTTCCATGTTTTCATTGACCGGAACAATGGCCACGGCTCCAGAGTGCTCTACAATTTCCCGCTTTGCTTGTTTCCCGTCTGGCAGCAAAACCTCATCCACTCGGACTGTAACCACTTTTCCGGAGAAAGGATAGCTTGAACTTGTTGTTTTTTCTTCCATCTTAATCAATACCCCCGTATAAATATATAATAATAACAGGTTAATCTATTGCTTCAAAATTCCATTTTACTATTTACAATTCTTCACTTTCCTGGCAAATCCCTCTTTACCAGTATGTTTTCTGTAAAAATCGAAGCTGCAATTATTGAAATAAAAAAATCAGGATCAGCATCAAACCCTCTCTGCATTGTCTCAAATTGAAACCCTGCATTCTTCAATTCCTTACGTATAAACCGTTTGGCAGGAGTGAGAATTATTTTGTGCTTCTTATGAATTCCTGTTGCTTTTAGTTGTAAAAATAGTGTTTTAAGTTTCTTTTTTGAAAGTTGGGGTACAGGAACGAAAGCTTTAAAAGTAGATATTTCCTCTAAAGCTGTGAGCAGGTGATGGCTAAACCCGTTATGCCTGAGCCGTTTTTCAGAAAAGCTAATCCTCGGCATGACAATAGGTGTACCGTTCCACCGGGCCACACGGTTTACATGTTCTCCTTGTAAAATGCCACTACAACCATAGCGGGTGCCTGTTCCCACCACACCAGGACCTGGAGCAATGAGGATAATATCAGCCTGACATTTTTCTTTGGCAGCCATTAAAGCTGTATAAATATTCACCGTCTCATAATCCCCTCCGAAGGCATGACCGCAGGTAATAGTTGCAGACAGGAAGCCTTCTTCCTGCAACCTGCTGATGTTATCGCTCAAGCGGATAGGGAGTGCTGCGCTGTCATCCATAATATAAACGATCCGCCGGTTAGGATTTATTTTCTTTAATGTCAAGATAGCTGGCGGCAGCATGCTGTGAAGCTCTCCAATCAACACAGGAGTCCCCTGGAGGCCAGTAAATACATCCAAAGCCTGGGACGGTTTCTCCTGTACCCAGATTTCTTCAAAGGTTAGGACTTTGATTTGGAACGGTGTATAACGCAATTTAATTATATGTCCGCCTGGATTGAGCTTTTTGCTGCCCTGAGAATAATTGAAATACACATAATGAAACCCTCCACTTCCCAGTCCTAATTTTACTGCTGTGGTATTTACTGCGATCCTGTCACCTGGATGGGCAACTCCAGCTATTTCCGGATAATTCAAAGCCTTTTCCAGGCGGTTCCCCACCTGAACCTTAAGGCACTGCAAGCCGGGTCTGCTCCAGTCTACCTGCAATACGGTGCCCTGCTCAATTTCCATATCGACCATATTATTCTTTTCCCCATTTGCCACTGCGGTATAGGAGTATTTGCTGCAAGGGCCTTTCCAGCAGTGCATTGATAGAAATTTTTTCAGCAAAAACATGAATCAAGCCCAGGGACAGGACAGCAATGATCAAGAAATAATCAGGCAAAACAAGCAGACTATAGACACTGATTAAGCTTCCCAGCAAATATGCCCCGGTATCACCAAGCATTGTCCGTTCACTGGATTCCCAGTACTGATAACCCATGATTGCACTCCAGGCCGGAATAAAAAACCAGGACCGCTCTCTTTCAAACAGGACCAAAAGTATCGAAAGAAATAGAAACAGCTTTATTGAGCGCCCCGGCCTTGTATCCAACAGGTTGAACAAGTTGCTAGATAAAGCCAGAAATGTACCTTGTATTAACCAGGCAAAACCGCTGCTACCCATAAGGAGCAGGGAAACAAAAACACCTGTTCCCCATCCTGCAGTTGCTTTAATTACCCCTGTAGTTATTTTTTTATCCTGAAATGCACTAAAAAAATGCCCCCGAAAACCTTTAACTTCCTTTTCACCTTTAAGATCATCCAACAACCCCAGCAAGGCCATCGTGAGAAAAAATAAAAAAAAAGAACCCCAAAGCACCCTATTCTGTTCCAGCACCAACACAAATGGTTGTACTGCAATGAGAGCTACCAGCAGTACTGGACCAGCTGAGGTGATAACTGTTTCCCCCCGGTAATTCTTGGTAGTGAACCTGTGTTGCCGCAACCAGTTGGCCCAGGAAGGCAAAGAGATAAAAGTAATAAATATCGGCAGCACAATTAACATAAACAAGGCTATATTCGGGTCCATTTAAAAGCTCCTCCCCGGTATTTCCAAAAATATTTTAGAATATCCAGACATTGTCCGGCACGGTGTAACCATCCCTGCCATTTATGATTAAGTATCCTGTGGCTCATCTGGACAGGGATCTCTTTTACCCGAAACCCTTTTTTAAGGGCCTCTGTGGTCAGGGCAACCTCTGCATCAAACTTTTTTGCCTGAAAATTAATTGATTTTAGCAGCACCCTGGTTAAAACCCTCTGCCCGGATAACGGCGATTTTGCCTCGAAGCCCGTGCAAATAAACAGGAACCAGCTGGCCAATTTTTTTGTAATTCCCAAACCGCCTCCTCCTTTAACTGAAAATGATCCAATAGCCATATCCGTTTCATCATTGATGATCGGCAGGAGTAGTTTTAAAACTTCTCCCGCTGTTTTTTGAGTATCCGCATCAACAAAAATGATTATTTCACCCGATGCAACAATAGTACCTTGCTTCAAGGCATGACCTTTGCCCAGATTATTTGGTAATCGCAATACACAGGTAGCGCCGGCCAAAAGAGCTTCATAAAAAGTATTATCCCGGGAACCGTCGTCCACCACGATGATTTCATCAATTTCCTTTAGCCGGCTTAGTGTCTCAACGGTTGTTCCTACCCACCCCTCTTCATTCCAGGCAGGAATAACAGCACTTACTTTTTTCAGATTCCCGGCTTTTCTATTATTCACTGTTCGTCAACCCAAGCTTGAACTGCCTCCAGGAAGGCCAGTTTTCCGCCAAATGATTCAAAATCCGAAGGAAGTTCTTGTTTCTTTTTTGCTTCCTTTACCATACTTGAACCGTTATGTGCAAGCAGTTCATCGACAATCCAGACAATATTCCGTTCTTCTAAAACATCCACAGATCGCTTACGATCCAACACATAGGATTGGTAAAAAGTGCTGCTTTCACACCATTCGATAAGAAAGTATGCTCTTTCCTGGAGAGTGTAGTGTTCAGTCAAGTTTAAGCCAGCTTTGCCGCTTTCTGCCGGACTTAAATATCCCCCGCTTGCTTTGCTGTTAATATATATAAAATCATAATGACTGCCTGTAACTTGCAGGATTGTATTTAAACCTGGAGGCTTGCAGTCTGGGACAATAACTTGTATGGTGATTCCTTCCAAGTGGTTTTGCAGCAAAAGAGGTGTTAAATAATTTTTTTCTAAATCTGCCCACTGATTAATTTCTCCTTCTAACTCCTCGACCTGTTTACCATACTCATCGATTACACTCCTGGAGTGTTTTATTTCTTCCTGCAATTGTTCAATTACTTCAAGTTGATTAATAATCATGGCGTTTTCTCCTATGGTTGCACCAATAAGCGTGCCTATGCCGAAAGATAGAAATACGGCAAGGAGTGAATATAAATAGTTATGCTGATCCATCATTTCGCCACCTGGTAAAGATGATTAAAAGCCCAGTCTCCATGTTAGAAGGTAAAAAATGTGTCGAATTAATGGTGAAAGGGAAGCCATAATAATGACTGGTATAAGGGCCGCTACCAGCAAGGCAGAAACAAGTGTCCACTTAATGCCCCCCCGGTAAAGTTGAGCCAATCCCCGGGCATCAACAAGTTTATGACCAATTTTTAAGCGAACCAGAAAGGTGGAACCCATACCCCCGCGCCCTTTTTCCAAAAAATCAATCATATGTGTATGAGACCCAACAATAACAATCAATTCTGGGTTATTTTCATAAGCTAAAAGCAAAGCCAGGTCTTCACTTGTTCCCGGAGAAGATATCTTTTTTGCTTGCAGGTTTAAATGGCGAATACGCTTTAGACCGGGCGCATGGCCATTCTGGTAAGCGTGCACAATTATTTCATGTGCTTTGTTCAAGCTTTCATCACTGACGCTGTCCATATCCCCCACAATCATTTGCGGGGAGAAGCCAAGTTCACAAAGAGCGTCACCGCCCCCGTCAACTCCGATCAACACAGGCCTAACTTCTTTTATATAAGATCGAATCGCTCGAAGGTCTTGTTTGTAGTTCTTTCCTCTCACCACTACTAGAACGTGCTTCCCCGTGAGTTGGGTATTTAATGGGGGAAACTCCAGTTTCCCCAGGATTAATTCTTTTTCTTTTCTGGCATACTCCAGGGTGTTTTGCACAAAACAATCCAGTTGCCGGGCAAGATTTATTTCTAAATCTTTACTGCTTACATTTAATAATCCCGGGTCCACAATTCTTCCCTGGAAGACCTTCCCTGAGCTAGTAAACAAACTCTGACCCCTGATTTCCACCCATTCCCCGTTTTGAATGGCACAAAAAGCCTCCATGCCAACTTTGTCTAATACGAAAATGCCGTTTTTCAACAGGTAATCAGTTCCCTTGCCCGGAAAAGAAGGAATAAAGCTTTCATGGGCATTGACTACAGCTTTCACTTTTTTTTCGACCAGTTCCTGTGCCGCTACTTCATCAATGTTGTAATGAGTAATGAAGGCTATTTCACCGGGTTGTAATCTTTTACAAAGGGATTTGGTTTTTTGATCCTTTTTGATCGTTCCGTAAAAAGTCATCTTTTATACACCTGTATGCACCTGGCAGATAATCTCGTGCTATAGCTTTTCTACTAACTACACAGTAGTATGGATTATCCCGGAACTGCATATACCTGCAGAAAGCAAAAAAAGTTAAAAACTATATTTTGCAAATACCAGGCCTTTTTTACCACTTCCAAGAAGAATATGGATAATTCTTCTGCATATCTCACGAAAATTCAGTTAATCCCTATACTGCTATCCCCACTTTCGCTCTTTTTTAAAAAAAATCAAATCAGGGGTTGAATTTTAAAAAAATTTATAATAAAATGAACAGTAAAATTGCCAAAATGAACAAAATTAATGAAAATAGGAATAATCCAAAAGGCTAAACAAGGCCCTTTCATTAAAACGAAAATTCGCATAATTGTTATTTTTCGGCATTGACTGGGAATTTCCATGCTTTGATAAAATTATAAATCCGGCAAAATAATGAATTATTGCCGGAAATAAGTCCTAAGGGGGGTGATCTGCGAATGAATAAATTGTTCTTGGAGGGGGGTGAGCCGACCAGCATAAATAGTTGCACTGAAGCTTTTCGATTATATTATTATAATCTTTTTTAAAGGGGGAATAAGCCCTTGTTTAAAGGTATTCATTGGAGCTTTTGGCCAGGAATAATTATTTTTTACGGATATTGTTGGATATTTATGGCTATTGAAATGAGCGTCCCGGGATTTATTTACCATACGAAAATTGGTGCAGCGCCGGCGGCTTATGTTTATGCTTTGACAATAGGCCTGTATTTTATCCCGTTAATTGTATCTTTCATGTGGTTTTACTTGCCGGAAAGGGATCAAAAACGAAAGGCTGCGGCAAAGTCCGGGAAGGAGGTTGATCAATAAATGGCCGAAGTCAACCCTATTGTTATTATTGTCGCTATCCTATATTTTATCGCTATGATTGTTATCGGCTATATGACCCGTAAAGCCTCTGCTGACCCCATGGATTATTATGTGGCGGGAAGAAAAATCGGGGCTTTTATTAACGGTTCAGCATTATCAGCTACTTATTTCAGCCCGGCCAGCTTTATGGGACTTCCTGCTTTTGTTTTTTTATTGGGTTATCCCTTCTGGTGGGCCATGGTCGGAATTATCGGGGGATTACCCCTGGCAGCCATGCTGACAGCGGCACCGCTGCGTAAGTACGCTCCCGTATCTTTTACCGATTATTTTGCCGACCGCTATGAAAGTCCCAAGGCCATGCGGGTTGTAGCGGGTATTCCTACTGTTTTGGCTGGTTGGGCTTATATCGTTCTCTCCCTGGTAGGTATGGGGCTCTTTATGATGGCCATTTTGCGTGTTCCTTATGCCTGGGCGGTCATCATCGGCACAGTTATCATTTTCATTTATGTTTTCCTGGGAGGAATGGTGGCAACATCTTTCTCCACCGGTTTCCAGGGAATTATTATCACCATCGCTGCTCTTATTTCAGCCCTTGCCATCAATGCTCATTACGGCGGATTTGGAGCTACAGCAGATGCGGTGTTTGCCAACAACCCTGAATTCTGGGCCGCACCGGCCAGCGGACATTTACCCGGTGCCTCACCTGGCGAGACAGCTCACCCTCTTATGTCCTACTGGACCGGCATGGTGAGTTTCTTCTTTGTCTGGCACTTTGGGTTCACTACCATGCCTTACACCATCGTCCGCTTCTTTACTGCCATGGACGTCAACTCGGCCCGCCGGGCCTGTTTCTGGGCGGTAGCAATTGGTGGCATTATGTACTGGGCCCTGGTCCAGATTGGAACCGCAGCCCGGGTGCTGATCGAAACCATGCACCCCCTGCTGGACCCTGCAGCAGGAATTGAATCGGCGGAGCAAGTCCTGGCTACCATTGAAGGCATCTACCAGGTCGGTGGTGTAGCCATTACCGACTACTCCATGGTGGCCGGCCTGGAAGCCCTGGGCAATCCCGTACTGATGGCGATCCTGGTGGCCGGCGGCATGGCAATCGCCATGGCTACCGGGGCAGGTTTCGTTATGGTGCTCAACGTTCTTTTCAGCCGGGACTGGATGGGCAAGGTTTTGGGCAACAAATGGGCCGTTGAAAACCCTGTGGCTTCCATGCGCCTGTGGACCACCATTATCCTGGTTGTCTGTGCAATTTTCGCATTGAATCCTTTTGCCCTTGTTCTCGATTTGTCGGGATGGGCCTTTATCGTAATTATCTGTACCACCGGGGTCCCGCTGATCTGGGGAATCTGGTGGCCTCGGGCAACCAAAACAGCGGCCTTTGCAACGATTATCGTAATGTTCATTGCAACCGTATTCACCTGGCTCTATGCCCACCTGGTCTTGGGAAGTGCCCACTTCTTTTTCTGGTACCATGCCTTTGTGCCACCAGCAGAAGCAGAAACGATTATCGGGACAGGCCATCAGAACTACTGGATTCTCGTTTCTATTATCTTCTTTATTGTAGTTTCCCTATTGACCAAACCGTGTTCCGATGAAACCATCAAAAAATACTGCACAGGATTAACACAAGATGAATGAGTTTGAATCGAAGTAAAACAACCTAGAAAACAAATAAAGTGCCGGGAGA
>CAZOOA010000016.1:0-43766 GCA_964581355.1 uncultured Desulfovibrionaceae bacterium
CACAGAGTTACCCAGTCGCCCGGACGACAGCGCCAATACACGGTTTTTCATACTACTTAAGGAGGGAAGTTGCCTTTTCCAGAAGGCAGCGCCATAGATGATGCAATGCGTATTAACCATCGCCGGCTCCGATTCGGGAGCGGGGGCGGGGATCCAGGCCGATTTGAAAACCATGGCCGCCCTGGGCGTATACGGGTTGACCGCCATTACCGCTGTCACCGCCCAGAACACCCTGGGAGTGACCCGTTTTCAGGTTTTGGAGCGGGATCTGGTCGAAGCCCAAATCGATACTGTTATGGAAGACTTCAGTGTCAAAGTGGTCAAGACAGGGATGCTGGGCAATGAAGAGATTACCCGCCTGGTGGCGGAAAAAATGAAAGAGCACCGCCTGCGCAGGATGGTGGTGGACCCGGTTATGGTGGCTAAAAGCGGCGATACCCTATTGGAGGAAGGTGCGCAGCGAGCGCTAAAACAAGATTTACTGCCCCTGGCCCGGGTCGTTACGCCCAACCTGCCTGAAGCCGAAGTGCTGGCGGAAATGAAGATTGAAACCGTCTCTGAAATGAAGCAGGCGGCAAGGCAGATCCACCGCCAAGGCCCTTCCTTTGTGCTGGTCAAGGGGGGACACCTGGAAGGCAGCCGGGAGTTGACCGATGTACTCTTTGACGGCGAACAATACTGCTACTACCGCGCGCCCCGGGTGGAAACCAAAAACACCCATGGCACCGGCTGCACCTATGCCTCGGCCATCGCCTCTTTCATGGCCCTGGGTTACAACGTGCCGGCGGCGGTCAAGCAGGCCCGGGGTTACCTGCAGGCCATCCTGCACTGCGGACTGAGCCTGGGCAAAGGGCACGGTCCCATGGATCATTTCGGGGGGGTGGATTGATAGAACGGGGAAAGGCACTACAGCTGGCACTACGGCTGGCGCTGCGGCTATGGGGGATGAACTTTTCGTAATGAAGTTCCGGCACGAAACCCGGAAATGAAGTCCGAGTCCAAGGACATAAACCTTCTTTCCTTCCATGGAGTTAAGCCACGACGTGGTTGACTTTTGCGCTGGCAAGCTGTCAAGCTGTCAGTGGCTTTCTATGTTTTTTTCATTAGTCCGCTATCAGGCAAAAAATAGCGGATTTTGTTTTTATTGGGGGAAAAATTGATAATAAAGCTGCTCATGCTTCCGGAAGAATGCTCAGCGCCTTGGAGAGGGTGCGCCTGACTTGCGGGGGCTGGATTAATGGATTAAAATAAATAATATGCAGTATGTAAAGTATGTAAAGCATAAAGTTTACAATGGATGAGCAGGTGTTTTCAATGAGTAAAAAACTAAGTGAACAGGAACGGTTGGAGATGGCCCAGGCCGAAGTGGGCCAGGCCCTGGCTCAGACCATGGATCTGTACGGGGTCAACCCTTCCACGGGGATGCTCTACTCCATCTTATATTTTAGCGACCGTCCCCTGACCCTGGATGACCTGAAAGATTCCATGGGCATGAGCAAAACCAGTATGAGCACCGGGGTCCGGAACATGGAGAAGCGGGGCCTGGTGAACAAGATCTGGAAAAAGGGAAGCCGTAAAGATTATTACGTAGCCGATACCAATTTTTTCAACAACTTTAAAAACTATTTTATCCCCATGTTTCAGCGGGAAATCAATGTAAACATGAAGGCCATCCGCCGCACTGAACCGATCTTCCGGGAACTGGCTGACAGCGAAGACCCGGAGATCAGGGAAAATGCCCAGAGCGCCCTGGAGCGGATCCAGTCGGCCAGGCAATATTACCGCTGGCTGGGCAAGCTGGTCAATGCTTTCGAAACAGGGGAAATATTTCAGTATCTTCCAGTGGATGAGCCGGGTGAAGACCAAGAAGGTGGTTTTTCGGGGATAATGGATGAGCCGGGTGGACCGGACGAGCCAGAAAGATTCCACGAGACTTGACAAGTAGATACTAATGCAATCAACGCAGGACCAAAAGAACATGAACATTAAGATGAACAATAAGGAGGAAAGGGCCATGAGACAAAAAATTGCCACAGAGTTTGATCTCTGCACCGGTTGCACCACCTGCCAGCTGGAATGCAGTTTCCGGGTTGAAGGCGGCTACAACCCCCGGCTTGCTTTGCTCAAGCTGGACCAGCACCAGGAGGGATTGTATACCCTGCCCGTGGTATGCAACCAGTGCCAGAATGCCTTTTGTATGAAAGTGTGTCCCGCAGGGGCCATTGAGATTGACGAAGCCATGGGCATCCCCGTGGTCAAAGAGGAGCAGTGCACGGGGTGCGGCATGTGCCGGGACTACTGTCCCCTGGGTGTGGTCCTGCTGAAAAAGAATGGACGGGCTGCCAAGTGCGACCTCTGCCAGGGCGATCCCCGGTGCATAAAAAGTTGTCCCACAGGGGCCTTGTACCTGTCCAATGGGGGTGAACAAAATGAACAACAATAACAAAACGGGTAATAGCAACTGGAATAAAGTGCTGTTTGTTGACCTGAGTGCCGGGGAAACCTTTGTTGAAGAAATTTCTCCCCAGGTGCGCAGAGATTACCTGGGCGGCAAGGGGCTGGCCACCTGGTACCTGGAAAAGCTGACCCGGCCGCTTCAATCTCCGGTGGACCCGCTGGGGGAAGACAGCCCCCTGATCTTTGCTGCCGGCCCTTTAACAGGGACAGCAGCCCCGGCCATGCGCGGGTTGGCCCTGGGTGTATCGCCCCTGACCGGGGGCTACGTGGACTCCTACTACGGCGGACACTTTGCCCAGGAGATCAAGTACTGCGGCTTTGATGCCCTGGTGATTACCGGTAAGGCCAAAAGCCCGGTCCTGTTAAAAATTGAAGACGCACAGGCGGAGCTGGTTCCTGCTCAAGCATACTGGGGGTTGGACACCTTCCAGGCCAACCACCAGATTAAAGAAGATTTTGCTGATCCCACTTGGAAAATTGCCACCATCGGACCGGCAGGCGAAAACCAGGTTCCCTACGCCCTGATCTCCTGTGAGTATAACCGGCATGCAGGGCGGGGTGGTCTGGGGGCGGTAATGGGCTCCAAGCTGCTCAAAGCTGTGGCCCTGAAAGGGACCCATCCCGTCGGTGTCGCCGATCCAGATACATTCACCCGGGCGGTGGAACAGGCCCGGGAGCAGCTGCTCCAGTCACCTGATATCCAGGCTCTGACGGAATGCGGCACTGCTGCCACCCTCTGGTTTTCCCATGAACAGGGGCTTCTGCCCGTGGAGAATTACCAGAAGGGCACTTTCGACCCGGCCGGCCTGGCTGAAGACGCGCAGCGGGACAAAATCTGGCTCCGCGATACGGCCTGTGCTTCCTGTCCCATCCGCTGCAGCAAAGTGGGCGTGATCCGGCGCGGCAGGAGAAAATCCACAGTCACCGATATCGTTGAATATGAGACAGCAGCCCTGATGGGGGCCAACCTCGGTCTGTCAGATATCCAGGAAGTAGCCTACCTGGTCTATCTCTGTGACGCGCTGGGTCTGGACGGTATGTCCTGCGGCAGTGTCCTGGGGTTTGCCATGGAATGTTTTGAAGCCGGGCTGCTAAAGCCCCAGGATGGCATTTCTCTGGCTTTCGGTCAGAAAGATTACCTGGACCAGGTCATTGAGCAGATTGCCTGCCGCCGGGGCGACTTGGGCCAACTGTTGGCCCTGGGTACAGCCCGGGCCGCGGAGAAGCTGGGTGCAGAGGCCGAAGAAAAGGCAGTGCATGTAAAGAACATGGACATACCTGCTTTTGGGCCTCGAAGCACCCCCGGTATGGCCCTGGCTTACCTGACCGCGGACCGGGGTGCTTGTCACCAGCGGGGTTTCCCCATCAACTACGAAGTCCTGGGAGAACCATTCCAGGGCCGGGAGTTGGACAGGCTGGCTATAAAAGGTAAAGCTCCGGCCGTGGTTCATGACCAGAATTACCTGGCCGCCCTGGATACCCTGGTCAAGTGCGATTTCGGCTCATTCGGCATCTCCGAAGACGTTTACCGGGCTCTCTACCAGGGGGCAGTGGGGGAGGAGTTAAGCCAGGAGCGATTGATGCAGGTGGGCGAGCGCATCTGGAACCTAAGCCGCCGGTTTAACCTGCGGCAGGGGCTGGACTATAGCACGGAAAAGCTGCCCAAGCGCTTCCGGGACCCTCTGCCTGACGGTCCGTTTAAAGGGCACGCTTTTTCCCGGGAAGACGAGGAGATCATGCTGCAGGAATACTACGCGTGCCGCGGATGGGATTCACGGGGGGTACCGACCCCGGAAAAGATAGAAGAACTTGGCATTTAGAAAGGAGAATCTACAATGAGATTTGAACAGATGAATCGTGTTACAGCTTTTGAAATTCCGACGGTGATGAAGCACGGTCTGGGCGCCATCAAAAGCCTGGGCCAGGAGACGAAAAACCTGGGAGTGGAAAAACCCCTGATCGTGACTGACCCCGGTGTGGTCCGTGCCGGCCTTCTGCAGCCGGTGGAGCAAAGTTTGAAAGACGCCGGTGTCCCCTACGCCCTGTATGACCAGGTCGTGGCAAACCCGCCGCTGGAAGTTGTTGCTGCCGGGACAAAAGTCTACCGGGACAACGGCTGTGACGGCCTGATCGCCGTGGGCGGCGGCAGTGCCATGGATACGGCCAAAGCAGTGGGTGTGGAAGTGGTGCACAACGCGCCTGTTTTGGAATATGAATGCGCCGAAGGGAAAAAAGAACTGCAGTACCGGGTCCCCCCGCTGGTAACCATTCCCACCACGGCTGGGACAGGCAGCGAGGTAACTCTCTGGGCTGTAATCACCGACCCGGCCCGGGAGTTCAAGTTTAACGTGGGCGGTCCCCTGATCGCAGCCCACCTGGCGCTGATTGACCCGGAACTGCATGTAACTATGCCCCCGGCTGTGACGGCCGGAACCGGGATGGACGCCCTCTGTCACGCCATTGAATGCTATACCTGCCATTACGCCCAGCCCCAGACCGATGCGGCGGCACTGCTGGCCATCGAGTATGCCGCCAAATTCCTGCGCCGGGCTGTGGGTAACGGGCAGGACCTGGAAGCCCGCTATGGCATGGCCATGTCCGCCATGCTAGCCGGGATTGCCTACGGCAGCGAAAGTGCCGGGGCTGTCCATGCAATGACCCAGACCCTGGGCGGAATTGTCCCTGTTGCTCACGGGCCGGCGGTTGCTGCCACCCTGCCGGCAGCCATGGAATACAATTGGATCGGCGACCCCTACAAGTTCGCCCGTATTGCCCAGGCCATGGGTGTGGACACCTTCGGTATGGATCTCAACGATGCGGCCCGCGCCTCAGTGGAGGCTGTGGCTCAGCTGGCCAGCGATATAGACTCCCCCACATTAAGCGATCTGGGTGTGGACCCGGAGATGATTCCCCGGCTGGCCAAAGAGGCCTACAACGACCCGCAGACCGTGGGCAACCCCCGGGATATCGACGAAAAAGGGTACGAAATGATTTACCGCAAGTGTTTTTAATCATCCAGAAAGTGTAAGGAAATAGACTGGCATGCACGATGAAGGCCGCTCTGCTTCTAACTATCCTTCAGGAGGTGCGACAAGACCCATTTTGCGCTTTCGAAAATTATAGCCTGCTATCAAAGGACCGTCATGCCGCCCGCTAAGCCGGGCGGTATGTGCATAAATAAAGGCGATGAAAGGAAGAATAATCAGTTGACTTCTAACTACATTGAGCCCGGTTAAGCAAAGTGTCTTCTGGATTAATCCAGGAGATAGGTTTTTTTTTCAGGCATTTCCTGGTAGAATAGATAAGAGCAGCCATGCCCCCCGCCAGGCAAACCTGCCAAGGTAACGGTTCTCGTGGGCAGGCGAGGCGTTTGACAGCTTGTTAGCCCTGCCGTAGCCCGCCACAAGAACCGTCTCCTTGGCAGGGGACGCAGTAGGGTTGCAGGAGCTGCCGGCCTGCCAGGAGAACCGTCTCCTTGGCAGGTATTCAGGAGGTGTAAAGATGTTTCGATCAGGAGAATTATTAAAGCGGCTGCGCCAGGAAAAACCTCTAATTCATCATATCACCAACCAGGTTACCATGGGCGATTGCGCCGACGCCACGCTAAGTATCGGTGCATTGCCGGTAATGGCCCATGCCATCCGGGAGGTGGGGCAGATGGTTGCCTCTGCCCGGGCGGCCGTGATCAATATTGGCACTCTCTACCCCAGCCAGGTGGACTCGATGCTGGCCATGGGCAAAAAGGCCCTGCAGCTGGGCCTGCCCGTTGTCCTGGACCCGGTGGGTGTCGGGGCTACATCCTACCGGACCGAAGTAGCCCATGAACTGCTGCGCAGCGTTAAGCCGGCCGTGATCAAGGGCAACGGCGGGGAAATCGGGACACTGGCCGGCATCGCCGAAGCCAGGGTTAGCGGCGTTCAGTCCATCGATACAGGGGGTGACCCGCTTCAGGCAGCGAAAAAGTTGCTGGAAAACGTAGAGCACCAGGCTGTAGTAGTTGTGACCGGGGCTGTCGACTTAATTACCGACGGCAGGCGGGTAGCCCGGGTGCATAACGGGCACGAGCTGTTGCCCCAGGTGGTGGGTAGCGGGTGCATGGCTGCTTCCCTGGTGGCTGCTTTTGCCGGTGTGGAAGAAGACCCGTTCCATGCTGCTGTAGCGGCTATGGCTGCCATGGGAGTGGCGGGAGAACAGGCAGCCGCCCTGCTGCCCGTGGAAGAGAAAATGTCCTGGGATAAAAGGATCAGTCAGACCGGGCGAACCAGGCTGGGCCCCGCCCGCTTTAAGATCCAGCTGCTGGACAGCTTGTATCACCTGGATCCCGATGAACTTGACAGCCAGGCTGAAATAGAAGTACAATAAAATGACTGGTCGACAAAGACTGGTTGACACGAAAACCAGCCGAACGCAAGCCGAACGTAAGACAAAAACAAAAAGATTCGCTCCCAAAAGGCCATCCGCAGATCAATCTCTTTAGATGATCAATCTTTCTAGATGATCAGTGTCTCCAGGGAGCAAAAGGATAAGGAAATAAAAGAAGCAAAAGGGACAGTTCTGGCGCTTCCGGAGCGAAGCGGATGACCGAATGGGAAAGCGACAGAATTGCCCCCTGCTTCCCGATGACAAAACAATCCTTTTAATAAAAAGAACGGTCTAGGCGACAAGGAAGGATGTATTAAATTGGACCCTTTGGACCGCTTGACAAAAGACTTAAGCATATACCTGGTGACTGACTGTCACCTGGCCGGGGGACGCCCCCTGGTGGATATTGTGGAGCAGGCCATCCTGGGAGGGGCCACCTGCATCCAGTTGCGGGACAAGGAACTCCCCTCCTTGGAGCTGTATCAACTGGCCCTGGAGCTGCGGAAGTTGACCCGGGCAAAGGATATTCCCCTGATTATCAATGACCGCCTGGATATTGCCCTGGCCGCAGATGCCGACGGTGTGCACCTGGGGCAGGATGACCTGCCTGCAGCAGTGGCCCGTCGCCTGATCCCCCCGGAGATGATCCTGGGGGTTTCTGCTGAGACTGTCCAGGAGGCCCGGGAAGCAAAGGCTGCCGGTGCTTCTTACCTGGGCGTGGGGGCCGTTTTCTCCACTTCCACCAAGGCAGACGCTGGAGAACCCATCGGGCTGACAGCCCTGGCAGAAGTATGCCGCCAGGTCGAACTTCCCGTTGTGGGCATTGGCGGAATTGACGCCGGCAATGCCGCCCGGGTGATTGAAGCAGGCGCCCAGGGGGTTGCGGTTGTCTCCTGTATCATTGCTGCAGAGCAGGTGGCTGCAGCGGCCCGGGAAGTGACCCGCCAGGTTCAGGCGGCCAAAGCGTCACGGCAAGGGAGGGCGTAAAACCGTGTCAGGACAACCAAAAGAAGTTACTATTTATACCGACGGCGCCTGCCGGGGCAATCCCGGTCCCGGTGGATGGGCCGCGGTTTTGTTGTATAACGGGCATGAAAAAGAAATCACCGGCCGGGAAGATGAGACGACCAACCAGCGGATGGAGCTGAAAGCTGCCCTGGAAGGGCTAAGGGCTCTCAAGGAACCCTGCCGGGTGTTGCTGCATACCGACAGCGCCTACCTGGTCAATGCCTTTAACCAGGGCTGGCTTTATAAGTGGCAAAAGAACGGCTGGCAGACGGCGAAAGAGGAAACCGTGGCCAACCAGGATCTGTGGAAAGAACTGCTTGACCTGTCCCGCAGGCACCGGGTGGAATGGATCAAGGTCAAGGGTCACAGCGGCAACCAGTTAAATGACCGTGCTGACAGGTTGGCCCAAAAGGCCATAGATAAATAAGAAAAAAAAGGTCACAAGAAGGTCACAGGTAGGTTTATAATACTCTGTTTTATTTGGTCTGTTTTATTTGGGGGAGGGGGGAACCGTTCCCCTGTTTTTCAAGGTAGCTCTTAGCAGTTGCAAAGTATTAAGCGAAAGCTCTTCATTATTTACTGTTAATATTTGCGGATTAAAAAAAGCCAATAATTGCAGGTGATTGCATTGCAGCGCGAGTTGTTTGAAATTGGTGGCCTGACCATTTATGCCTACGGGACCATGCTCTTTCTGGCTTTTCTCATCGGGATCGGCTGGGCCTTAAGGGAAGCGCCCAAAGAGAACATCGACCGGGATCATTTCATGGAGGCCTCGATCATAGCCATTATCCTGGCCATCCTGGGTTCGCGGATCGCATATGTGGCGGTTTACTGGGAATACTTCCAGGATGCCCCCTGGTGGAGCATTTTTGCCTTCCGGGACGGGGGACTGATTTTCTATGGCGGTTTTTTTGCCGCCCTGCTGGGGGCTTTGATCTACTGCCGCTACCGGCGCATGTCTTTTTTCAGCCTGATGGACCTGGCAGCGCCCTTTATTGCCCTGGGCTATGCCATTACCAGGGTGGGCTGCTTTTTAAACGGCTGCTGTTACGGCGAGTTTACCGATGTCCCCTGGGGCGTGGTTTTCCCCGTCCTGCAGGATGGCATCAGGCATCCCACCCAGCTCTATTCCTCCTTTGCCGTGCTGTTCATTTTCGTGCTCTTGCGGTTGGCCAGACCGCTCAAATATTTTAACGGCTTTATTTTCATTTTGTTTGTAACCCTTTACGGGGTGTACCGTTTTATCGTGGAGTTCTACCGCGTTGACCCGAATGTGCTGAGTTCCCTGTCCTTAGCCCAGATAGTGGCGCTGGTGATGGTTGCTGCCGGGGCTTTTGTCCTGGTTTGGAAGAAAAAACAATCTGATCAGCGGATGCTTTCCCAGCGCTAACCGTGTTAGCCATTTATGGGGGTGAGATCGATGAACCAAGGTGACAACAGCCTGAAAACAGGAATGAAACAAACAGCTTCTGAGGATAGAACCAGTGAGCAGGGCATGGAAGTCTCTTCCATCCGGCTCGGCCTGGACCTTGGCACGTATGCCGTCAAAGGAGTTCGCCTGGACGGAACAGGCCTGGGGAAAATAACCGTGCCCACGGGAGGAAGTGCTGTCGAAGCGGCTGGAAAATGCCTGGATGCCCTGCTGGAAGAGGTTGACAATGCACAGCCTGTCAAGCTGGGCCTTTCCGGCGCCAATGCCGATGTCCTGGCAGAAATCCTGGAAATGACCCCCTTCCTGGAAATCGAGTCCCTGCAGGCGGGATTGACCAGCCGGGGGCTGGAAGCCCGGGCTGTCCTTTCCCTGGGTCATGAGAATATGTACTACCTGGAACTGGATCCTTCCGGGATGGTTCATTTTTTCAACCGCAATGGCCAGTGTGCCGCTGGAAGCGGGGCTTTCTGGTACCAGCAGGCTACCCGGATGGGCTACAACGACCGGGAGCTGGCTCAAATCGCCCTGGAAGCAGAAAGCGAAGTCAAAATTTCCGGGCGCTGCGCTGTCTTTGCCAAGTCGGACATGACCCACGCCATCAATGAAGGCGCCACCCAGGGTATGGTCTCGGCAGGAATGGCCCGGGCCCTGGCCGATCTGGTCCTTACCGGGGTGACTTTAAACCGGATCCAGGGCCCGGGCCAAGTCTATGCTGTCGGCGGCGTAGCCGAAAACTGTGCCGTGATGAAATACATAGAAGCGTACTGCCGGGAACGTTCCGTGGAAGTGGTTGTGCCTCCTGAACATGATTATTTAAATGCCCTGGGTGCGGCCGCCCTGGCGGTAAAAGAACTGCCGGCGCAGCAGTTAAGGGACCGGGTCCTGGAACAAGCTTCGGACCAAAGCTACGTCCCTGAAAATCCCCTGCCGCCCCTGGAACCGGGGCGCATCCGCTACATGGAACCGCCGGAGCAGGAAGAAAGCTTTGACCTGTCCATGACCTACGTCGGGGTGGACTGCGGTTCTGTCTCCACGAAATGTGTGCTCCTGGACGCCCGGGGGCAGTTTATCGGCGGCGTGTATCTGCCTACCGCGGGCAAACCGGCCCTGCAGGTGCTGGAACTGATGAAAGAAGTGGAGAAACAGTACGGGGATCTGCTGCAGGGTGTTCCCATGGTGGCCTGCACCACCGGTTCCGGCCGTTTTTTGTCCCAAAAAATTTTGAGTGCCGAATACGCCGTGGATGAAATCACCTGCCAGGCCGAAGGGGTCAAGTACCTCTGCGGTGACCGGGGAACCCTGTCGATCATCGAAATCGGCGGGGAAGATTCCAAGTTTCTGCAGATCAAAGACGGGGTCCTGTTCGACTACCGGATGAACCCGGTCTGTGCTGCCGGCACAGGTACATTCCTGGAGAACCTGGCCAGCCTGCTGGGGGTGCAGATTGAAGAGGAGTTTTCCGCGAAAGCCTTCCAGGCGGAATATGCCATCGACCTGGGAGATATCTGTACGCTGCTTTCCCAGTCGACGTTGATTGCCGCCGCATCCCGGGGCCTGCCTTTAAATTCCCAACTGGCCAGCCTGGCCTATTCCTCGGCCCGAAATTATATTAACCGGACCGTGGAGAACCGTCCCATGGACGGGGTGGTTGTCTTTACCGGGGCGACAGCCAAAAATTACGCCCTGGCCAGCGCTTTTGCAGCAGAATGCGATACCGGTATTATTGTCCCCCCTTACCCGGAACTGACCGGGGCCCTGGGCAGTGCCGTTATCGCCCGGGTTTTCCACAACATGGGCCGAAAAGGCAGCTTTTCTTTCCGCAGCCTGCAAAATCTGAACTCCTTCACCGTGGGGAGAAAGCGCTGCCATGCCAACTGCGAGCATGAACACAACTGCACCCTGGATGTGATCGAGTTTACCGATGGGAGCAAATTTCTCTACGGGGATCGGTGCGGACGCTATTCCGGGCTGGAGAAAAAAGCTGCGGGAAGCGATTTCCCCGATTATATCCAGCTGCGCAACCGCCTCTTTTACCAGGCGGCCGGCGACTTGCAGCAGGAGAATGTGCCCGGAGTTTCCGACTACGGGGAACCCGCTGCCGCCAGGCCCCGGGTAGGCCTGGCCCGGGGTGGCATGTTCTTTGAGTTGTATCCTTTCTGGGCGGCTTTTTTCCGGCAACTGGGGGCCGAGGTGGAGCTTTCCCCTGAAACTTCCGAAGAGATCCTGGATAAAGGCAAACGGGAACTGGAAGCGGAGATGTGCTACCCCATGGAGGTGCTGGTAGGTCACTACCAGGCGCTGGTGGAAAAAGGGGTGGATTTCATCTTTGTTCCCGAGGTTGTTGATATGGAACCCCTTTCCTGGGCGGCCAGGTGGCCCCGGGCTTTTACCTGCCCCCTGCTCCAGACGATTAAAGGGGTGGTGGCCAACTCCCTGGAACTGAAGGAAGAACGAATGCTCTATGCCCAGCTCAATTACCGTGACGGTGCCGAGCGTATCAGGCAGCAGCTGACTCCTGTGGCAGAGAAAATCCTGGGAGCCTCTTTTTCCCAGGAAAAACTGGTCCTTGCCGTGCAGGCCGGGTACAGGGCCCAGGGACGTTTTCGCCAGGAGATGCTCCAGGAGAGCATCAAGATGATGGCCACGCTGCGCGCTCACCCCGATGCCGTAGCTGCAGTATTCCTGGGCCGCTCTTATACTCTTTATGACAGCTTTGTCTCCAAAGGTTCCCTGGATTACGCCCGCCAGCGCGGCATCCTGGCGGTGCCTCACGATTTCATCCTGGAATATCTCCGGGCCTGGTACAACGGCCAGGTGCAAGATCCCCAGCTGGAATTGTTAAGGGATGAGTTCCAGAACCAGTGGGATGATTACCTGGAAAAAGTGGATAATATCTATCCCATCCAGCTGCAGAAAATGCTTTCCGCAGTTTTTTGGGCGCGTTTTTTAAACCAGCGCCAGGGGAAAACAGGTCTGCCCCAGCTGAACATTGTCTTTCAGGACCCTTTCAAATGTGGTCCCAATGCCATGATGCGCCATTACCTGGGCAGCCTCACCGGGTACCTGCGGCTCACCCTGGATGAACATACGGCCCCGGCAGGAATGATCACCCGCCTGGAAGCCTTTAAAAACACCTGCCTCTCCAGGGAGAGCAGGGAAAGCGTTCCTGAATTCTATTCATCCCGGACCTGTTTTGTCCACGACAACGGCTGGAAAAAGATTTTAATCCCGGAACCCATTCAGCACTCCCGGGCGATTGCAGCAGCCTTTCGCAGCGCCGGGGTGGATGCGGAGCTGCTGCCCAGGAGCAGGGATAAAGACCTGTCCCTGGCGCGCTGCTATGTCAACGGCGATGAGTGCCTGCCGCTGATCCAGAACGTGCAGGACTACCTGGAATACCTGGAAAACAAGGGAAGTGGAGAAAACCTGGACGGGGTTGTCTTTTTCCAGGGATGGGCCTGCGGACCCTGCCGCTACGGCCTTTATGCCCCGACCCAATCCCTGCTGATCAACCGGGCCGGCTATGGGGAAGGTCGCATCTGTTCGGTTAAGCTGGCAGATGCCGTCAAACGATTCGGCCTCAAGTTCATCGTGACAGTGTACGATGGGATGCTGGCCATGGATCTCCTCTACAAGATGCTGCTTCGAACGCGTCCCTATGAGCTGGATAAAGGTCAGAGTGACGCTCTTTTTGAAGCATATTCTGAAAAACTGACCGGGCTTTTGGAGAATTATCAGACCAGTGTCCCCCGGATTCTGGCAGGCAGGCATATAAAGCCCCTGGAAGAATTGCTGCGGGAGGCGGCAGCAGCCTTTACCCAGGTGCCCAAAAAACAGGAGAAACGCCCGCTGATCCTGTTGGGGGGCGAATTCTATGTGCGGCTGGACGACCGCTGCAACCAGGACTTGATCCGCAAGATTGAGGCCGAAGGTGGCGAGGTTTCCCTGGCCCCTGCTTCCGAGCTTTTTTCCTATACCACCTATATCAATTACGAGGAAGCCCGGACTGCTTTCCAGATGAACAAAAACTGGCCTTCCTTTTTAAGCAGGACAGGATACGGGTTCAGCAACTGGCTGGCCCACCGGGATGAGCGGTTACTGGAGGAGGCCTGCGGGGAACTGCTCCGGGATGAGCATGAACCCTCTCCCCGGCAGATCCGGGAGATGGCCCGGAAATATGTCTCCGAGCACTACGGCGGGGAACCGCCCATGGCCATCGGGCGGGTCTGCGCCTTTGCCCGGCGCAACGGGGTTGCCGGTGCCATTTTCGTTGCTCCCTTTACCTGTATGCCCGGCTCTGTGGTGGAATCCCAGATGGGTGCTATGCGAAAAGAACTGGATCTGCCCATGGTGACCATCTATTACGATGGCAAAGAAAACGCCAACCGGGAAGAGTTCATTGAGAGCCTGGTCTTCCAGGCCCGGCAGCGGGTCGGGCAGAGGAAGAATATAGAACAAGACACCTATGAAGGTTCCGCTTCACCAACAGAAAAAGTAAAATAACCATAAGGAGAGTGTCAATATGGCTGCAATCAATGCGCCCCTGATTATTTTGTTCGCTGTTGTCATTTTTTTTGCCCTGGTTGCCTTGTTCCAGTGGCTCTGGAACATTACCATGCCTGAAATCTTCGGCTTGAAGGTGATTACTTACTGGCAGGCCTTCAGGTTGCTAATTATCGCCGGCTTTCTCTTTGGCGGCGGTGCAATAGTTTCCGCTTAACTTTTATGCTTAAACTGGCAGAAAGCCCACGGCTTTAGCCCTGGGAGTATGTCAATTGTTGAAACCAGAGGTGAAGTTGCACGATGGATGAACATTTCCCCCTAGAAAAGACGGACAGGCTTGTTTTTGATTCGTACCCGGTTCCTGTCACCATTGAGCAGGATAACCTGAATATTTCCTTGAAAAAACAGGATGGTCTGCTGGCCTACTACAGGGAATGCGGCCGGGAGGTAGTGGAAAAGTCCCTCCTGGCTGATCGAGGTCAGCTGTATTTAAACCCGGTGGAACCGATTAACAAACCTAAGGAACTGACCCCCTTTTTCCTGGTGATGCTGGAACAGCCCCTGGCAGTCAGACCCCGGGAAAACCGGGAGATAACGGTAACATTTCCCGTGGAAATAGCCAGTATTTTTGTGGGGCAGGGAAAAAGTTATACCGTGCTGGATGTTTTTTCCCTGGTATCGCCCAAGTATACTTTATACGGCAGTCCGGCGACGGGAATGCTCTGCCGCTACTGGCAAAGCAGGGTTTATGCCGAACCCCCTGAAACTACATTCTATCTGCAGGGGACGATGCAAGTACGTGTACAAAATACAACGGCCCGTTGGGCAGAAGTGACCAGGATGGTGTTCAACGCCCAGGATATGAAATTGTTCTATGATCGCCACCAGGTTTCGATGAAAGGGTATATGAAAATCCTCAGTGATACCACGGCGGAAACGGGCTTTATCGAAGAGCACCCCAAACCAGCCGAATCCATCGCCAAAAAATCCATGGATCTGTTCACCTCCGGGAAACTGCTGATGGCCGGGCCCAAGATGCTTATGGAGGAAGGAATATGATCTTTTCCCAGGTTGTTTATGGTGATGTGACGGTACTGAATATCCTGGTGGCGGTGCTGATTTTTCTCGTTGGCATCATCCTTTCCAAGCTTCTGGCGCTGAATTTGCGCAGGTCTTTCCGGGAAAAACTCAGCCGGGAACACCTGGAGCTGATTGTCAAGGTCGTTTCTTATACAGTGATTATCATCGCTGTTTTGCTGGTTCTGCCCCAGGTCGGGGTGGAGCCTTCCGGACTGATGGTGGCCGGAGGGATTGCCGGGATCGCCATCGGTTTTGCCAGCCAGGGTATCGTCGGAAACCTCCTTGCGGGGCTTTTTTTGATTTTTGAACGGCCGATTAAAATAGGGGATATCGTCAATATCGGAGATGTGATTGGGTTTGTCGAGGATATACGGGTTATCTCCACCACGATTCGGACCTTTGAAGGGCTTTACGTCCGCATCCCCAACGAAAAAGTGTTCAATGACAGCATCACCAACTTTGTGGCCAACCAGGCCCGGCGTTTTGAATACACGGTGGGTATCCGTTACCAGGACAGTGCTGAAAAAGCCATTGAGATTATCAACAGTGTCCTGGATCAACACCCCCTGGTCCTGGTCAACCCGCCTGCCCACGCTTTTGTCGATGAACTTGGCGATGACGGGGTCAATATCATCATCCGGATCTGGGCCCCATCAACAGAATGGTACGGGGTCAAAACTGAACTTCTCTGGAAAATCAAGTGCGCCCTGGAAGAAGGGGGCATCGAAATCCCCTTCCCTCAGCGGGTTCTCTGGTTTGCCGAAAAACCTCCCCAAGAAGGAAATTAAATATATTTGAAAATGCTCAGAGCTACTTTTAAGCGCTGCGTTGTGAGGATTCTCGCGCTTCCGGAGCGCAGCGGAGGACCGACAGGAAAGCGCGAGAACCGTCCCCCTACTTCGAGGCGTGTAGCGCATCACATAAGGACTGAACACTTGAATATATTTTTGTTTCACCCCGGAAATCATTCCCGGGGTTTTTTTATGGACCGTCTGCCATCAAGAGAGAGTTCTTGCTTAACGCAGTAAATCCGATATTGACTTTTACGTAAACTTCACCTAAAATGGTCAGTGAAAGGATGTGAAAATGAGATATGGTTAAGCAGGATATGGTCTATACAATTTCTGATTTGGCCAAAGAATTCGATGTCAGCACCCGGACAATCCGCTATTACGAGGAAGTGGGACTGCTTCACCCCCTGGAACGGCAAGAGGGCAAACAGCGCTTTTATGACCGCAAGACCAGGGCTCGCCTAAAGCTGATCCTGCGGGGGAAAAAATTCGGCTTCTCCCTGGAGGAAATCAAGGAAATGATCGAACTGTATGATGTTGATCCCTCGGAAAAGGAACAGCTCAAAAGGACCATCGAGTATGGCGACAAAAAAATCGAGGAAATAGACGAGAAGATAGATGACCTGATCCGGCTGAAAGAAGAAATGCTTAACCTGCGGGCGGATTTTGTGAAAAAAATTGAAGGGTGAGCCATCCCGCCTTTACCCTTTAAGATCATAATGGCGGATTAAAGGTTGTCAACTCGAAGGGCTGGTTTTCCAGCGCTTCACCTTGATTATATTTTATATAGGAGGCGAAATGCATGAACCTGGTTCAATTAGTGGATCTGAATGCCAGAAAGTTTGGCGACAAGGATTGTTTGCGTTGTGAAGGACAAAGTTATTCTTTTACCCAGGTGAAAGAAGATGCGGAGAAGGTGGCCGGGCTGCTGCAGTCCTGGGGAGTAAAAAAAGGAGACCGGGTGGGCTTGATGAGCTTCAACACCCCGGATTATGTCAAGGTCTTTTACGGGACCATGAAAGCCGGAGCCGTGGTGGTGCCCATTAACCACAAGCTGGCTGCTCCTGAAGCCGAGTATATTCTGGAGCACAGCGAGTCCAAGGCGTTCTTTTTTGATGCTACCCTGGCTGAAGTGGCCGGAAAAGTCGGCTCCGGTGGAAAAAAAGTGGCCATCGGCGGTGAAGCGGAAGGCTATGATTCCCTTGCCGGGCAGCTGGCTGCATCTCTCCCCGATTACGTTCCTGTGGAGATCAGTGATGAAGATTACGCCGAGATTTTGTATACTTCGGGCACGACCGGAAAACCCAAAGGTTGCCTGCATTCCCACCGGAACGTGGTTTTTGCCGGGATCACCGGGGCGCTGTGCATGAAAATGGATGAACACGACCGGATGCTGATGGCCATGCCCATCTGGCACTCTTCCCCGCTGAACAACTGGTTTATCGGTGCCCAGTATGTCGGGGCCTGCACTGTGCTGCTGCGGGAATACCATCCCCTGCATTTCCTGCAGGCCATCCAGGAGGAAAAATGCACCATCTACTTCGGGGCCCCGGTAAGCTACCTGTTGCCCCTGCAGATGATCCCCAACTTTGAAGAATATGACCTTTCCTCCATGCGCTGCTGGATTTATGGCGGAGGCCCCATTTCCAGCGATGTTGCTCTGCGTTTGATGGAAAGCTACGAGAGCGACAACTTCTACCAGGTCTACGGCATGACAGAATCAGGTCCCACCGGGACGGTCCTCTACCCCGAGGAGCAGGTGAAAAAAGCCGGTTCCATCGGCTGCAAGGCTCTGCCTGGCGCCGATATCCTGGTGATGAAAAATGAGTCGGAAGAAGCCGGCCCTGGGGAAACCGGGGAAATCTGGCTCAAGGCCGACTGCATGATGGAAGGTTACTATAAAGACCCCGAAGCAACCCGGGAAGCCTTCCACCAGGGCTGGTATAAGTCGGGAGACGTAGCCCGCGTGGACGAAGACGGCTACCTCTTCATCGTGGACCGCACCAAGGATATGATTGTCAGCGGTGGGGAAAACGTTTACTCCAAGGAAGTGGAAGATGCCCTGGCCACCCACCCCGATGTCGTGGAAGCCGCTGTCGTAGGCAAGCCCCATGAGGAATGGGGAGAAATGGTGACAGCTTTTATCGTCATCAAGGAGGGTTCGGAATTAAACGAAGACGCCCTGAAAGAGCACCTTACGGCTCACCTGGCCAAATACAAAATTCCCCGGGAAATGCATTTTGTCCAGGAGTTGCCCCATACGCCAACAGGGAAAGTGAAAAAGTTTGAACTGCGGGAGCAACTGACTTAAATTAGCCACGGTCTAGCCACAGCCACGGTTCTCGTGGCAGGTGCCCGGCCTGCCAGAGAGACAACGTCTGGCCTGGTCCAGCTACGCCAGCCACGTGGACGGTTTTCGTGACTTGTGCCCGGAGTTGCCACGAAGGCGGTTCCTGGCCGGCCAGAGAGGCGGTGCCTGTGGCAGGTGATACCCGAACTGACTCCGTGGCTATAGCAACTATTTCTTGTAGACTTTTGAGAAATTGGAGGGTATAAAACATGTTTGATTTTCTTTTGAATGATGAACAACTGAAATTGCGCGACGAAGTCCGCGACTTTGTCCGCCAGGTGCCCCGGGAAATGGTAGTGGATATGGATGCCGACAAGATCAAATTCCCCAAGGAATTTCTCCAGGAAGCAGGCCGCCGCAACCTGATGGGCTGCCGCTACCCCAGCCAGTGGGGCGGGCGGGACCTGGATTGGGTGGCGACCACGATGGTTATGGAGGAAGTGGGAACCCTGGGCTATATTTTTGCCTGCACCTTTGGTGTCGGGGCCGAACTGGTCTGTGATGCCATCATCCAGCACGGAACCGATGCCCAGAAAGAAGAGTATGTTAAGCCCCTGCTGGCCGGGGAAAAATTTGCCGCCGAATGCCTGACGGAGCCCCGGGGTGGTTCGGACTTTTTCGGGACCTCCACCAAGGCCATTGATAAAGGGGACCACTTCCTGATCGAAGGCCAGAAACGTTTTATCGTCGGGGCCGAAGGGGCCGACTTTTTCCTGGTCTATGCCCGCACGGATCACGATCCCGATGCCCACCCCCACAAAGCCCTGACCTGTTTCATCGTCGACCGGACTGACGATGTCAAGGTGGAGTACCTGTACGGGCTGATGGGCTGCCGGGGCGGTGGCGCCGGACGGGTGCGCTTTGACAACGTCAAGGTTCCCAGGGAAAATATTGTCGGGGAACTAAACGATGCCTACAAGGTCTTTAACACCATGATGATCCCCGAACGGTTGGGTACAGCAGCCATGACCATCGGCCCGGCTCGCTCCGCCCTGGAAGTGGCGACCCGCTATACCAGCAAGCGCAAGGCATTCGGCCAGGTGATCAACCGCTTTCAGGGGGTCAGCTTCCAGGTGGCCGATGCAGCAATGCTCCTGGATGCCAGCCGCTCCCAGGTTTATACCACCAGCCGGGCCGTGGATGCCGGCGTTGATGAAAAACGGGTTCGCCGCCTGATCAGCGAGACCAAGAAATTCGTTACCGAATCCTGCCAGGAAGCGGTGCGAAACTGCATGCAGGTGATGGGGGGCATCGGCTATACCAATGTCTATCCCATCGAGCGACATTCCCGGGATTTGAGTCTGGCTTCCATCTGGACAGGCACCAACGAAGTCATGTCCCTGATTGCCTCTCATGAATGGTACCGGGAAGAAGCCCTGCGCTGGGAAAAAGAAAAAGAGTATCGGCGGGATGTGGAATTCGATGCCGCTGAAGCTGCTACGGAAGAGGAAAAAATCTACGAATAACAGCTAAGGCAACCATAAAGGGGCTGCCCCGGAAAGGCTTTACCGGTCAGCCCCTTTTGTTTTCAATTGTAACTGTTAAGAGTAATCATAGATTTTCATGAAAAAAACCAACCCTGATAGCCGTGGGGACGGTCCTGGCGCTTCCGGAGCGCAGCGGAGGACCGGCAGGGAAAGCGACAGAACCGTCCCCCTGCTTCGCGGTGTGTAGTGTGATAAGTTGGGCTGAGCAGCATACCAGTTACTTTCAATTCACAGCAGACATCCATGAGGCTCATGCTTTATGACCCGGTGGCTTAAATAGCTAAACGCTAATTTCAGGGTAGGCAGGAAAGGGAAGCATAAGCCCCGGATTTTATAATATAGGTGTCGAAAAATAGGTTGTTCTGCTTTGAACAAGGCTGATGATCTCCTGAAGCGCTTCATCCTTTTTGCATTGCGGGAAAATAAAGTATATAATAACATGCTGGTAGAAATGTACAAATTTAAAGTACAAATTAAGAGGAGGTCAATTTTTTATGTTTGCATGGCGTAGCAGAAAGAACATGGTAATTCTTGTATCCGTTCTGGCCTTGATGTTTTTGTTTAGCGGATGGGTAGTGGGATGTGGTGAACAACCGGCAGAAGAACCGGCAGCAAACGGAGAACCGGCGGAAGCAGAAGCAGAAATCCCGGAAGAAATCGAACTGGCCATGGTAGAGTGGACTTGTTCAACCCAGAAAAATTACATCCACAAAGAAATCCTGGAAAACCTGGGTTATGATGTGACACTGAACAATTATGCCCTGCCCGTTATTTTGGAAGGACTGGGTGACGAGCAGATCGATGCCTTTACCGACGCCTGGTGGGTCACCTGGGGGACGCCCCTGTTTGACGCCCTGGATGAAGGACGGGTTGTTCACCTTGATACTCACCTGGAGGATGTAAATTATGCCCCGGCTGTCCCGGTCTATGTTTATGAAGCCGGTGTCACCTCGATGGAAGACCTGGCCGACCATTCCGAAGAATTTGGATACACCTATTACGGCCTGGAACCGGGGAATGACGGCAATGAGATCATGATTGAAGCCTTTGAAAACGACACCTACGGCCTGGGCGAGTGGGATATCGTGGAAAGCAATGAAGCAGCCATGATTGCCGACGTAGGCCAGGTGATTGAGCGAGGGGAATGGGTCGTCTTCAGCGGCTGGGAACCTCATTACATGAATGTTATTTTCGACATGGAATACCTGGAAGATCCCAAAGGGATCTGGGGCGATGAACCGGAAAGAGTGGCGACCCTCGTCCGTCCCGGTTTGGAAGAAGAGCATCCCAACCTGGCCAGGTACCTGAAGCAGTTCAACGTGGAAATTTCTGATGTGGACCAGTGGGTCTATGCCTTTGGTTATGAAGACCGGGATCCGGAGGAATATGCCCAGGAATGGGTTTCGGAAAACTTGGACATGGTCCTGGAATGGGTTGAAGGCGTTACAACAGTAGACGGCAGAGACGCACAGGAAGCCCTGGAAGAAGCATATCGCTAAACCGGGCTATCAAACCCTGAAACATGGACAGGCCTGGCGAGGCAGAATTAAAGGCAAAATGGATGATAGCGCTGAACTCCGCTGGCACTTCGTCCAATAAAGAGCATTTTGAAAAACTGATCCGTACCGTAAAAATGGCGAGAGCGAATCCTCTCGCCATTTTCATGGATAAACAGGAGGGGTCTTAATGGACAAGAAAAAAACAGCGCTTCTGCTGATCGACCTGCAAAAAGAATCCAATTATGAACTACTCAATATCCAGGACGTAATCGGCAAAGCCAAAGAACTCATATCCCGGTGCAGGCAGCAGAAGATACCCATTGTTTACACGCGCCAGGTCAACCGCGGGGATGGCCTGGCCCTACCCCTGTATGAACCGGTAGACAGCAACGGCGAACCTGTCTACTATAATTCCCGCACAGACCAGATCGAGATATTCGATGAGCTTGCCCCTGAAAAAGGGGATGTTGTCGTGGATAAACACCGCTGGAGCGCCTTTTTTGAGACTTCCCTGGATCTCATTTTGAAAAGTATGAAGGTCGAGCACCTGATCACCGGGGGGCTGGTAACCGACGGCTGCGTAATGAATACGGTATTTGATGCTTTTTCCAAAGATTACCAGGTCAGCCTGGTGAAAGATATCTGCACAACCACAAATGAAGGAGCCCAGATGGCTTCCATCCTGATCATGTGCAACTGGGTCAACGGCCTGGAGGTATATGATACAAAGGAAATGATCAACAAACTAACAGGCCAGCCGCACCGTTTTTGGAAATGGAGCGAACCCGACGAATTAAAATTTCAGGCAGAGAATCTGAAAGAAGTTTTTTCCCGTCTTCAGGTGTATTAAATTGTTTTCTTGAATCAAGTGGAGCCATTTTGCAGGTTTAATGAAGCTATCCTCGCCTGTACAGCAAAATTCGCTAGCAAGTAGGGATTGACAAGTTTTCTGTATATTGTAATCTTAAATTTGCAGCCACTATCTGCGTTGAATATGCCTGTAATGATAGCAGAAATGATTGGGAGCTGAACTGATGTGAACAAGTTGGACAGAAATAAAATAAGGAAAATAATGGCCGGGTTGCTGGTGTTTTGCCTGTTTTTCAGCCCTGCCTTGATAAACTTGTCCCCTGCTCAGGGAGCTTCGGCCGCTTTGGCCCTGGAAGGCCTGGACTCTTTCCCTCCAGAGGAACAAATCGGCGTGTTGGTCGGCTTTGAGGAAACACCGGACAGGGAACTGATAGAACAACATGGCGGCAGTATCTATATGGAATACGAATTACTAAACACCCTGGCGGTCAAGATATCCCCCCGGAGTGCCCATGAGCTTTCCCTGCATCCTCAAATCAGCTATGTAGAGCTTGATCAGCCTGTTTATTCCCTGGCCCTGGAAGTGGCGGAGCTGGACACAGGGGAATCACTGGAAGTGGAGATAGGCGGGTTGCCTGGACGGCAACTTGTCCCCTGGGGGGTTGCCCGGGTTTTTGGAACGGAGGGATATCCCTTTCAAACCTGGGAGAAAACCACAGGTAATGGTATCGGCATTGCAATCCTGGATACGGGAATTTACAGGGACCATGAAGATATCGAGCCTGCTCAGGGAGTCAATTTTTCCCCCAACCCTAATCCCAGGCTGGATTATGAATATTTTGATGAAAACGGTCATGGGACCCACGTGGCCGGAATTATCAGCGCCCTGGATAATGAAATAGGGGTGGTGGGTATTTCTCATGGTTCCGATCTGCATGCGGTGAAGATCCTGGATGAAAACGGCCTGGGGACGGTTTCATCGGTCGTGGATGGCATTATGTGGGCCATAGAAGAGGAAGTACCCGTTATCAATATGAGTCTTTACAGCAGCAATTACTCCAGGACCCTTGACCAGATCTGCGGCCTGGCCTACGAAGAAGGGCATCTGCTGGTTGCTGCCGCCGGGAACCTGGGCAATGAACGGGGGAGGGGGACAAATGTTTCCTATCCTGCGGCCTACGATTCAGTCATTGCTGTAGGAGCTTCCAATGAAAAAAACGAACGGGCAGACTTTTCCAGCACCGGCCCCCAGGTGGAGTTGATCGCACCGGGGGATGACATCTGGAGCACCTGGACGGCCAACAATTACAAGCTATACAGTGGCACATCAATGGCTTCCCTGCATGTGGCCGGAGCTGCTGCCCTGGCCTGGTCCATGGTTCCTGAGTTGAGCAATGAAGAGATCAGGACCCTGCTTCAGCTTACTGCAGAAAACCTGCAGCTTTCCCCGGAACATCAGGGCTACGGCCTGGTCCGGGCTGATCACGCCGTTGCCTTGGCTGTTGATTTTCCCCAGCTGCCAGAAGGTCCCCAGAAACCGGAACTCCCTGAAATGCCTGGAGACCCTGGTGATGACCCCGATCCCCCCCGGGAAGTTGATCGCGGAGCCAGTGAGGTGATTATGGAGATCGGCAGTAAAACAGTGTATTTTGATGATGAGAGTCGTCAAATGGATGTAGCGCCTTTTATCCTCAGCGGCCGCACGTTTGTACCGGTCCGGTTTTTAGGGGAAGCTTTTGCGGCCCAAATCGACTGGGAACCCAAAGACTCCAGGGTGCAGACGGTGTACCTGCAGCGCGAGGATATCCAGATAACGATCAATATAGGCAGTCCCGGTATTTATGTGCGGGAAAATGGAAGCACCCGTACCGTGATTTCTGATGTGCCTGCTTTTATCCGGGACGGAAGGACTTTTCTTCCCTTTCGAGCCATCGCAGAGGCCTTTGGTGCCCGGGTCGGCCACGACTCTCACCCGCAAACAGGCCTGGTAACACAGGTCTGGTTTCGGCAGTAAGGATGGAAAGTTGTAGATTGATGCAGTCACCTGGGCGAAGGGGCAACCCTGCGCAGCAATTTACTTAAGCCCCTGTTCTGCTTCAACGGTTTCCTGTGAAAAGCTCACTCCAGGGATATAAACATCTACCCGCACTACCTTCAGTCCGGTCATGTCCTCGACCACTTTTTTTACATTTTGCTGCACTTTTTTGGCCACTTCCTGTAAAGATTCCCCATATTTCACGATCAACTGCAAGTCCACGACTGCTTCTTCCTCACCCACTTCCACCTTAACGCCCCGGGCAAGGTTTTTGCGCCCCACCGCTTCACTGATTCCACCTGCAATGCCACCGCTTAAGCTTTCTACACCTTCAACTTCTACGGAGGCCAGGGCACTGGTAATTGCTACCACTTCATCTGCGATCCGGATTACGCCATGCTTAGAATTCAGTGTACGTTTTTTGGCCATGCGTATCTCCTCCCTTATACGTGATGAAAACAATCAGACTGTAACTATATATTATACCTGAAAAGAAGAAATATTTCAAAACTACTTATCCCGGCAAAACAAAATAAAATGGAAAAACATGGTGCGAAACAGAACACAGGCCTGATTCACCGGCTCTTTTCAGCGGAGAGAGTGTCTTGTAAGCTCATGTCCCTATAAAGGCAACAAACACATCCCATAAAAAGGATTTGTTGTCTAGATATCGAATTAAAATAATTACCAGTAAAAAAATTAGTATCTGTTTCCAAAGTATCAGACGCAGGAGTGATGCCCGTGAGAAACGAACCTTTTTTTGATGCTCCCATCACCGAGGTTATCAGCAGCAGGACCTCTGTCAGGAGTTACAAGCCAGTACCCCTGCCTGTCGAAATCATCGAGCAGCTGGAAAGATATGCCCAGGGTTTGGCCGGTCCCTTCTCCTGCCCGGTGCGCTTTATCTTTTGGGATGATAAAAATATGGCAGAGCAGACGGGGGGCAGGATCGGCACCTATGGCGTGATCAAAGGGGCACAGCATTACATCGCAGGACTGGTGGAACAGGGGGACAAGGACCTGGAACAGCTGGGCTATGCCTTTGAGCAGCTCATTCTCTATGCGACTTCCCTGGGGTTAGGCACCTGCTGGCTGGGGGGCACTTTCAGCAAAAAAGATCTGGGTAAAATTGTCAAGCCCCGCAGCAGCGAAATACTCCCGGTAATTACCCCTGTTGGTTACAAGGCAGAGAAGGAAAGCCTGCTCAGTAAAGCCATGAAACTTACATCACAGTCCAGGAAAAGAAAGCCCTGGGAAGAACTCTTTTTTCAGCAGCGTATCGGCAACCCCCTGGAAGAAATTGAAGCCGGTTCTTTTAGCGCGCCCCTGGAAATGGTCAGATTGGCCCCCTCGGCTTCCAACAAGCAGCCCTGGCGAATCGTGAAAAGCGGCCGTTTCTGGCATTTCTACATGGATTACGCCTATGTCACCAACAAGGCTTTGGGGTTTGATATCCAGCGCATCGACATGGGGATTGCCCTTTGCCATTTCGAACTGACGGCCCGGGAATTGGATCTGCCCGGGGCCTGGGTTGTGCACCAGGAAAGGCCGTCGAACCCCGGCGCTGATAAGCTGCACTACATTGCCAGCTGGAACGAGGCCCTGGCTTAACGACATACAGTGACAGTAAAGTGTTTTTCCTCACAGTTTCTACTTTCAAGATAGACCAAGGACGTGAAAGACATGAACAACAATGAATCATCACACTCATTTAGGCAGGAAAAGATAACGGCCAGTCAGGCCCGGGCTTTGCTGGAAGAAGGCAACCGGCGCTTTGTGGAAGGCAAAATGGCCGCCAAGGATATAAGCATGACCCGCCGCCAGGAACTGTCACAAAAAGGGCAAAAACCTTTTGCCGCCATCCTGGGCTGCCCGGACTCCCGGGTGCCCCCGGAGATCCTTTTCGACCAGGGCCTGGGTGACCTGTTTGTCATCCGCACGGCCGGCAACATTGTCGATGCCATCAACCTGGGGAGCCTGGAATATGCCGCGGCCAATCTGGATGTTCCCCTGCTGGTTGTCCTGGGGCATGAGAACTGCGGGGCCGTCAAGGTAGCCCTGCAGGAGGCTAAAGCCCCGGACAGGACAGCCCGCCTGGGGGCCAACCTTACAGCCATCGTGGACAAAATACAACCCTCCCTGGAAAAGGCCATAGAAAGGATCCGGGCCGGTGAGGATAAATCCAGCCTGCTGGAGTGTGCCGTGGACGAAAACATCAAGACCGTGGCAGAAGAGCTTGTGCTGCGAAGTCCGGCAATAGCCGGAAAAGTTAACCGGGGTGAGGCAGAGGTGCTGGGGGCGAAATACTACTTCCACTCTGGGGCAGTCGTTTTTTTTGCAGGGCAAGATCGTTAATATACAATATGCTGCGGCTTATGCTCCCTTCCACCTCTTCCATAACTGCATCAAACTTGCTATTCCTTGTTCTTGATCTCTGTTACATTGCGCGTGATGGTCAACACCGACTCAATGGTTTTATCCGGGGCGAATTCCGGGACAACATAGGATTGGAAATTCTTCAGCTCTGATGGTGTGCCATAATCAAAATAAATTGTCTTGATCTCACCATGTTCGAAAGCATCTTGCAAGGCCTGCTTCCAGGTTATCGCAGATTTTTCAGCTATGCCCAGTTCCTCCACTGTTTTGCCCAGAAGCAGCTCCCGGGTCACACCTGTTTCCCTGGTAATAGCCGGATTTGCATAGACAACCTGGTAATTGCCGTTGAAACGGACTAAGATATCCGGGTTGTTTTCACTTAAGTTTTTGAAATCCTTTTCTTGCTGCTGCCGCTCTTTTTCTGCCTGATAGAGTTCCCTGCGGTTGGCCGCATCGCGTAACTCCCGCAGCACGGCTGGGAGCAGGCGGGATAAGTTTCGCTTCGAAATGTAATCGTGTGCACCGGCTTTCATCGCAACCACCCCGGCTTCCTCACTAATAGCGCCGGAAACGACAATAAAGGGAATTTCCAGGCCGCTTTTCAGGTAAAGGGCCAGGGCTTCGGGGGCGCTGAAAAAAGGCATATCATAATCGGAAATAATCAAGTCCCAGGATACCCTTCGCAGTGCCTGCTGCATCTCCTCTTCTGTCTCCACGCGCTGGTAAACGGGATTGAAGCCGCCCTCGCGCAAAGCATGCACCAACAATTCGGTATCATTTTCTGAGTCCTCAACTATCAGCACATATAAATCGTTCAAGTTGTTCATCCTTTCTCCTGCTGTTCACTGTTGGTCAAGCATACCTTTAGTATATTGGTAAACCGGGTCGATTAGAATTAGAAAAATACGTATTTTCAAGGGAACAAATGCGCATTTTTTTATCTGCACCTGTTCAATAAATATGGGTAAAATGTAGGGATAAGCCTTTTTTCTCTTTTATTCGATCAAATTTAATTGTTTGGCAAAACTTTTCATTTCCAGGTCATTGTTGAGGCCCAATTTTTCTTTGAGGTTGCTTTTATGGCGGTCCACAGTTTTGGGGCTGATAAACAGGCGGGCCCCGATTATTTGCCGGCCAAGACCCTGGGCAATCAGCTCGAAAATCTCTTTTTCCCGCTTTGTCAATGTATTATACTTCATCTTCAGATCATCCTGGGGGGTCAGCTTGATATAATCTTCCAAAACAGAAACCAGCAGCACGGGACTGATATAAGGGGCACCCTGGATGACACTTTCGATGGCTGCTTTGAGCTCGGGAAAAGCCGCTCCTTTGAAGATATAGCCTGATGCACCTGCGATCAAAGCCTGGCGGATGAAAAGATGGTCGGCATGCATGGAAATAACCAGCACTTTGATGTTTGGAAAGCGTACTTTAATCAGGCTAGTTGCTTCCAGGCCATCAAAGTCCGGCATGCCAATGTCCATCAAGATCACGTCAGGATTCAATGAGGCGGCCAGATCCAGGGCTCCTTGGCCGTCTCCCGCTTCACCAACGATTTCCAGTCCCTCCATGGTTTCCAGCAGGGAGCGAAGTCCCTGGCGAAACAGAGCATGATCATCAACAATGAGCACACGGGTCATTGGCCAGAACCTCCATTTTCATAATAGCCGGAAAAAGGGATGGCAATATTGATCCGGAACCCTTTGCCAGGTGCTGTATCCAGCTGTATCGTCCCGTTAAGCAGGCTAACCCGTTCCCGCAAGCCTGCCAACCCCACCCCACCGTTGGGGTTGTTCTTCACCTGTTCCGGGCTCAACCCGATACCATCGTCCACAATGCTGGCGAACACCTGGTCCTGGATGCGCTGCAGTCCTATCTGAACATTGCTGGCTTCAGCATGCCGGACAGTATTGGTCAGAGCTTCCTGGATACACCGGTATAATGCCGTTTCTATTTCCTGGGGCAGCCTCATGGAAAGCCCCTTTTCCTGCACACTTATTTTTAACCCGGCCCGGTCCCCCACTTCCCGGGCCATTTCCCGGACTACCTCGACAAGCCCCATTTTATCCAGGGAAGGTGGCCGCAGGGCCAGGATCTGCCGGCGCACGTTGTGCAGGGTCTCTCGCAGCAGCTTGATGCTGTTGGCCAGTTTGTCCTGGTCTGCCGGATCCAGGGAAGACAATTTCACCTGCAGGTACTGCAGGTCCATATTGATTACTGTTAAAGCCTGGCCAATTTCATCGTGCAGTTCCCGTGCCAGGCGGGACCGCTCCTCTTCAAAGGCATGTAAAATTCTGCCCGACAGGATTTGGATTTCCCGGTAACGTTCCTGGGACTCTTGCTCTATTTTACGCCGCTCCCGGCGGTTTTCTGCTTCCCGCAGTTCCCGCTGCACAGCAGGAACGAGGCGGCTCAGGTTTCTCTTCATGACAAAATCGTGGGCACCGGCCTTCATGGCAGCCGCGGCCAGTTCTTCACCGATGGCCCCGGAGACAATGATGAAGGGAATATTCAACTGGCTTTCCTGGAAGACAGCCAACGCTTCAGGGGCACTGAAACCGGGCATATCGTGATCGGAGAGAACAAGATCCCAGGGTTCTGCTTGTAAAGCATGCCGCAATTCCTGTTCGGTCTGCACACAGCGGGAAACAGGTTCATAACCGCCTTCCCGCAGGGTGAGCAGCAGTAACAAGACACTGTCCTCGGAGTCTTCAATAATCAAAACACGTAAAGGATTCATTTTCTCCTCCCAGCAGGGCGATAAAAAAACATTCTGTGCAGCTTACTTCCGGTTTGTTCCGCCCTTTACAGGTAATGAGCAGAGCCTGCTTGAGATACTTCGGATACTTCAGTTGCCTCTGCAGGGCCAGGCTTCCTGTTCCCCCAAGATAAAGGAAAATTCTGCGCCATTGCCAACTTCTCCCTCGGCCCAAATCTTCCCCTCGTGCCGCTTGATAATTCGTGCTACAATACTCAAGCCAATCCCGGTGCCACTGTATTCTTTCGAGTCATGAAGTCGTTGAAAGGCTCCAAAGACTTTGTCAGCATGAGCACTGTTAAAGCCGACACCGTTATCACGGATAGAGTAGACAATCCGACCGCCTTGCTGTGAAGCGCTGAACTCAATACGGGCATTACGGGTCTTTTCGGTGAACTTCCAGGCATTGCCCAGCAGGTTGTCTATGGCGATGCGCAGCAATGCTGCATCACCCCAAACGAAAATATCAGGTTCGACGGAGAACTGAATCTCCCGTTCCGGTTCCTGCTCCTGGAGTGCAGTTAGGGAAGAAGATACCAGAAAGCTGAGATTCACCTTTTCACGGAGCATTTCCAAGCGCGTAACCCGGGACAGGCTTAACAAGTCATCGATCAGTTCGCTCATCCGCTGCCCGGCCAGGAAAACCCGGTGCAGGTAATCCTTGCCCTGTTTGTCCAGTTTGTCTCCATGATGGTCCAATAGCGCCTTGCTGAAGCCCCGGATACTGCGCAAAGGGGCCTGCAGGTCGTGAGAAACAGAATAACTAAAGGCATCCAGCTCCTGGTTCAACAGCTCCAGCTTGGAAGTCCGTTCCTGTACCCGTTGTTCCAGTTGAATGTTAAGTTGTTCAAGGGCTTCTTTTGTCCGCTTGCTTTCCGTTATATCCAGTGCTGTTTCCACTGCACCCACAATACTCCCATGCTCATCGATGACCGGAGAGCCGGTAATATTCCAGCAGCGGTTGTCCGGGGTCGTGATCTCGCTTCTGTGTACACTGCCGGTTTCCAAGGTTTTTGTCACCGGACATTCTTCGCAGGGAACCTGCCTCTGATGCCAGATTTCGTAGCATTTTTTGCCGGCAAGCTCTTCATAGTTTGCTGGAAAACTTTTCCCGGCTGCGGGGTTGGCCCAGACAATTCTTTGCTGCTGATCGTATAAAACAACCAGTTCCGACAGGTTTTCCAGGATTAATGACTTTTCCTTTTGGGCCTGCTCAAGGGCGGAGAATACAGTGTCTTTTTTTTCTGCCAGGGTGCCAATAACATAGGTGATCAAACAAAATATTAACGCACGGATCACTGCGCTGTAAGCAAACATTCCCTCCTGGAAAAAATTCAGGCCAATGTGGAACAGGCCCAGAAAGACGGCAACATAGAGCGCTCGCTTATAATACCAGATTCCGGCCAAGATGATGGGCAGGTAAAACAAATGTGTGTATACGATATCCCGGCCGAGAAAGAGATTGACAAATACAGAGATGAAGACAATGAGCAAAATAATCCCCAGCAACAGGATAAAACGGGATTTGTCTTTGCGTAAAGCCGGAATCATCACGTTATCACACCCAAGAAAGAAGGAAAATTTGGAAGCAAAACCAGGTTGGTTTCAGGTTGGTTTGTTGTATTGTAATTGTTCAGCAATAATGCAACATATTAGATAATTCTACATGATATTGTAAGAATCCTTTACAGCATATTTTCATATTATTTTGAATTTACCCATCTTTTCCCCATCCCTTCCCCATGCTTTTCCCAGTAAGACAGCAGCCAATTTACTCAAAAAAAAAGAAAAAAATTGGCACAGGGCAGCCACAAAATTGCGCAACCTTCTAATATTAAATTAGGTTTAATCCCCCTATAATAAAAGCAGGCCAACAGGTTGAAAGTGTTAATAAAAGCACCAAAAAAAACACAATTAGAGCGCCAAAACGGAATGAGAGGAGAAACAGGGTATGATTTCAGCAGGTGATTGCGTGGCCATGCTCCTGGCCGGGGGAGAGGGGCGCAGGTTGGGAATATTAACGCGGAATATGGCGAAGCCGGCGGTTCCTTTTGGCGGTAAATACAGGATAGTTGATTTTACCATGAGTAACTGCAAAAATTCAGGAATCCAAAGGGTTGGGGTGCTTACCCAGTACAAACCGCAGGCATTAAATGCGCATATTGGTGTCGGTAGTCCATGGGGTTTGGATCGGGGCAAAGGGAGAGTGACTATTTTGCCGCCTTATGCCTGCACAGAAGGTATCAAATGGTATAAAGGCACCGCAGATGCTGTGTATCAGAACTTATGCTTTATCGACTATCATAATTCCAGGAATGTGCTGGTGGTTTCGGGGGATCACATTTACAAAATGGATTACTCCAAAATGCTGCAATATCACCTGGACAAGCAGGCCGATGTAACCATCGCCGCCATTGAAGTTCCCTGGGCGGAAGCCGGACGGTTCGGCATCCTGGATACAGACAGTGACGGAAAGGTCGTTGAATTCGAGGAAAAGCCCCAAAAACCTCGCAACAACCTGGCTTCCATGGGCATTTATATTTTTGACCGGGAGATCATGAAAGAACACCTGGAGCTGGATCAGCAGAACAAGCTGTCGAGCCATGACTTTGGGAAAAATGTTCTTCCTCAAATGCATCAGGCCGGATGCAGAGTTTTTGCCTACCTGTTTCGAGGATACTGGAAGGATGTAGGCACCCTGGAGAGCTACTGGGAGGCAAGCATGGATTTGCTGAACGGCCAAACCGGGTTGGATTTTCATGACCCTAACTGGCCTATTTATACGGTAGCTGCAGAACAGCCTCCAGAAGAGCCCCTGCCTGCTTCGGGCTTGATCAATTGCTCCCTGGTCAATGAGACCTGTGAAATCCGGGGCCGGGTGGAGCATTCAGTTCTTTTTCCGGGCGTACAGGTTGGCAGGAATAGCGTAGTCCGGGAATCGATCATTATGGAGGAGGCCATCATAGGAGAAGATGTATTCCTGGAGCGGGCTATTGTTAAAGCAAAAGCGACTGTCCAAAACAAAAACTTTCCGGTTGGACCTGACGAAGAAGTGATGTTTGTTCAGAGAAGCAGCACTTCTACGAAATTTTGCCCAGCTTAAATCATTTTCTTTCCCTGAAACCAGGAATATGAAGACAACACAGGTTTTAATCGGCCGGATTGCCCGGCTTTCAAGTCAGAATCAGGTTCATATCAGCTAATAATCCAGGGAGGTAGTATGATGAAACTATTAGCCTGCACAGACGGTTCAACGGAAAGCATGAAAGCGATGGAAAAAGCAGTGGAAATGGCCGTAGAGAAAAAGAACTGTGATGTCACCATCATTCATGTCATGCCCTTGTATCAGGCATTTTTCACCGGATACGATCTTTCGAGCGAAACAGTCAGGCAGTGGGATGAATGTAGAAAAGAGGAAAGCGACAAGGTTTTGCACAATGCCCGCAAACACTTCGAAGACCAGAGGATCGTAGTTAAAACGATATCCAGGGAAGGGCACCCTGCGGACACGATCTGTGAAGTTGCGGAAGAAATGGGCAGTGACTTAATCATTATCGGGAGCAGAGGCTTAAGCGGACTGAAAAAGTGGATCCCGGGCAGTACCAGCAATGCCGTGGCGCAGCAGTGTAAAACCTGCGTAATGATTGTAAAATAACGATGCTTCTGCTGTTTTTCTTCCCGAAAATATTGGGATTATTGCGGTACAGGCAAGAAAAAACCCCCGGCCTGGCCTAAAGTTGACGCTTTGAGCTTTTCGGTGCAGGCCCGGGGTTTTTCTGGAATTACTGCGCATAACTTAAAAGGACTGCCGGGTAATGCATTCCCCGTCTTCCAACTTTAGAAGCTGGACCTCCCTGGTTTCTGTATCCATAACCCCCACCGCTGCCGGGTCGTCCTTGGGCAGAGCTGTAGAGCCGGGATTGACCAGCACCAGGTTGGCTTTTTTTTGTACAGCGGGGCGGTGGGTGTGGCCGGAGACCAACACATCGGCCCCGTAATAAAGGCCTGTTTCCACCAGGCTGTTTTCATTGTGCAAAGTGTGGCCGTGGAGCATCAAAATCCTTATTCCATCAATATAGGAGAAAAAGTAAGGGGACATCAACGGGAGCTGAAGCACCGTTTCCTCCACCTCTGCGTCACAGTTGCCCCGGACGACGAAAAGCGGCAGTGTCAGTTCATTGATGGCTTTAACCAGCTGGTTGGGGTCGTAACCTGCCGGCAAAGGGTTTCTGGAACCGTGGTAAAGAATGTCGCCGGCATGCAGGATCAAGTCACATTCCCGGAAAAAACCCAGGGCCTTTTCCCAGCCCTGCAGGCACCCGTGAGTATCGCTCATAATCCCTATTTTCATCGAAGAAACCTTCCTTTCCCCCATTTTATGGCATAAGCTTAACAGCAGCCCTCAAAATGGGTTCAATACTGTTTACTGCTTCCTCTCAGTACAAAATTCAAGATATATTGGCTGGATACCTCTTTTCTGCTAATTTTTCTTCAACAGAAGCTAAAATTATTTATCTACCCTGCCCCCTGCCCCCTGCCCTCAAGGCAAATAAAGTGGAATGAATGAAAAAAAGCCAATATAATGAAGGGTTTTTCCAGTAATTGTGGAATTGATTTTAACAATTGCATTTCTATACAAGAACAATAGAACAATAGCGGTTTTATCAAGACCCTTCTTTATCAGCATCTGGCCTAGGCAGCTGATGACCATTCGTGCCACAGGCTGCCATACTGCCGTTTTGGTTTGGCTTGGGTCGGGCTTCATGCCGGGATCAAGGCGATCTGACGCAAGGCATAAAACAAATCATTCTACAGAGGTGGATAAGATGAAAATATTGATCGTTGATGACTCGCCTTTTATCTGTCAATACATCAAGGACATCTTGCTGGATGCCGGGCATCGGGATGTTATTTGTGCCAGTTCTGCCGCGGAAGCTTTTGACATTTTGGGGCTGGATGACCCGGCAAACGGCGAAAAGATTGACCTGGTCCTGATGGGCTATGTCATGGAAGGCGTGGACGGGATTGAAGCATTTATTCGGATCAAGTCCAGGGAACACTTAAGAGATATCCCCCTGATTATGATAACAGCCAAGACAGAGGACCGGTTCTTAAAAGCAGCGTTTAATGCCGGGGCCATGGATTTTATCGCCAAACCTTTCAGCCCTGTAGTTCTGATGGCCCGGGTGGATTCGGCCCTGATGCTGAAAAAAGAAATGGATCGGCGCAAACTGCGTGAGGAAGAACTCCTTGGTGTTACCCGCCTGTTGGAAAAAGCCAATATCAAACTGCAGGAGTTAACTTCCATCGACGGGCTCACAGGCATTGCCAACCGGATGTTCTTTGAACAGTTTCTGGAAAGGGAATGGAGGCGAGCCATACGCTATTCCCGGCAGCTTTCCCTGATTATGGTCGATATCGATATGTTTAAAGACTTTAATGATAATTACGGCCACCTGGCGGGAGATGAGTGCCTCAAGAACATAGCCCGGGCGCTGGATGAAAACACGAAAAGACCCGGTGATCTGGTGGCCCGCTACGGGGGCGAGGAGTTTGCCGTGGTCCTCCCGGAAACCGATACCGAAGGCGCATTAAACCTGGCTGAAAGGCTCCGTCAAGCAGTCAAGGGATTACATATTCCTCATAAGTGTTCCACTGTTTGTAGTGTTGTCACTGCCAGCGTGGGGGTAGCCACGATGGCTCCAAGTGAGTCCGCAGCGCCTAATGACCTGATCGATCAGGCGGACAAAGCCCTCTATCAGGCAAAAACGCGGGGTCGCAACCGGGTTGAAGTATACACCCCGGAGCTTTCTGAACCGGCTTAAACCGCATTCCAGAAAGCAGCTTCAAGGCAGCCATCATAATTTTTAAGGACGGGAGTAAACCTATGTCAGCGAGAAACAAAATGCTAATTGTGGACGATTCGCCCCTGTTTCGACTGAACACAAAAAACATGCTTCAAAACCGCTTTTCCCTGGAAATGCATGAAGCCTCTTCAATCCGTGAAATGCTGCAGTTTTTACTCTACCATCCCGTAGAAGACATCGCCCTGATTATCCTCGATCTCAACCTGCCTGATGGCAATGGCTTAAAGGCGCTCCAAAACTACAAGGAAAAGTTCCAGGTTCATTGGCTCCCCTTCATTGTGGTTAGCACAGGCATCCGGAAAGACATCATCCCCTTGGCCCTGAAATATGGGGCCAGGGATGTTTTGACAAAACCCGTTAATCCCTATGATTTTATGAAGCGGGTTGAACAAATTCTGACCGGTGATCCCGCATACCGTGCCGGAGAGAAAGAACCTGCAGAAACCCACCTAGAAGAAGACCGCCAGCCGATTATGGACTACTATGATCCCATCCGCAAGGAAATTAAGCGGGCCAAGCGGGGGAAATATCCCTTCAGCATGATGATGCTCAGCCTGCTGCCCCGGGGCAGGGAGACTTTCATGGTCGGTGAAGGAGTGGACAGCAAATTGTACCAGGGACGTTTATCGAGTCAGATTGAACCTTTGCTAAGAGAGACCGATGATATCATCGATCTCTCGTCCAATGAACTGCTGCTCCTGCTGCCCTTTGCCGACTACCAGGGATCAGTTGTGGTCAAAGAAAAGATTGAAAAAGAACTCCTGCCTGCAGGGCAGCAAGAACAAAAGATGGCCTTGTCCGCCTCTTCAGTTTCCTTCCCCGACCACGGTGAGAACCCCGATGACCTGATCGTCAAACTGGAAGCAGACTTCAAAAGCCAGAACCTGGAAGATGCGTAGTGTAATCAAATTCTGAAATAGGGCAAAAGCGAAGAAAAAAATTACAGGACCTGGAACAGTTAGGCATATAATGAACTTATGGTTAAAAAAAGTGGTTTTTCACCATCTCCTTCCGGAAAAATTGCAGGAATTGTGGTGTAATTTGGCGAAAAATAACTAAAAATAGGAGGTCTTTGCCGGAAGGAAGAGGTTGCTGCGCTTGCTGTTCAATAATCGCCCCTCGATCAAAAGTGAATTTTTCCACCTGGGGTTCTTGTTTTTTCTGCTTATTCTGCTCGCCTTTGGCATCCTCATGTCCTTAAGTCTTTTAACTCAGGGTATGGAAAAGGGAAGGATTTATGTCCGGGAAGCGAACAGGCAGGTCAGTGATTTTGCTGAAGGATACTTTAGCGAGATCGCCAGGTCTATTGAGGTCCTTTCCCGGGATCCGGCGATTATTGCTGCGGGGACCGGGGATGAAGCAGCAAAACAGCGAACCCTGGCCACCTACCTGGATTATTCAACCGTGTATAGTGATATTGCCTATATCTATTCCGGTTATGAAACCGGAATGCTGGTAATCAACGATTATGTCCCCCCACCTGGATATGACCCCACCGACCGACCCTGGTACATCGCTGCCCTGGAAAAAAAACCGCAGGTTTCCGCCGGGCTGCCTTACCGGGAAGCAGTCACAGATGAGTTGCTTCTTTCCCAATCGAAGGTGTTAAAAAACTCCAGTGGCAATGTCGCCGGCGTCATCGCCATCGATGTGTCCCTGGAGGGGATTGCCCGGCTGCTGGGTAAAAAGCATGAGTATAATTCCCAGCAAAGCTTTGTTCTGGACAGGGAGGGGACTGTAATCATCCACCCCGATGAAGGAAGGGTCGGCCGGAAAATGCCGGAGATGAAACAACATATTACCGGCACCCGGGGCAGGGTGGAGTTTTCAAATGAAGGGACCACCAAATGGGGCTATTATAACACCATTGATTCCACGGACTGGATTATCATCACTACGGTTCAGCGCCGGGAGGTTTTGAGCCCCCTTGTTGCGCGGATCGTTATCTACCTATCCAGTGTAGCCCTGCTGGCTGCCGGGCTGGGCCTGCTGCAAAGCAAGCTCTTTGCACGGCGGTTTGCTGATCCCCTAACTGAACTGGGAAAAAGGGTTTCCGCCATTTCATCGGGCAGATTGCTCCCGGAAACCTCTTACCAGTATTCCAACCCTGAAATAGCGGCCATTGCCAGCAACATAGAGCGCCTGGCGGAAGATTCGCTGACCAGGCGGGCCAATGAACTGCAGACAATCATCGAATCTACCCACGACGGAATCCTGGTAGTCAGTGACAGGAGGGAAATAATCTACGTCAACACAAAGTTCAAGGAAATGTGGCGGATTCCAGCAGGAGTAGCCCAGTCAGCTTCCAGTGATGAAGACTATTTTCAGGCAGTTGCCGACCAGCTGAAAGATCCGCAGTCTTTTCTGGGAAAAACAGAAGAGCTGCATCTTTCCGACCGCGATGAGGTGGATACCTTTTACTTCCAAGATGGACGGGTTTTTGAACAGTATACCTGCCCGATCATGGACCAGGGACGGGTTGCCGGGAGACTATGGAGTTTTGGTGATATTACCCGGCGCAAGCAGGCGGAGCAGAAAATCATCAGCTATATCCGGGAACTGGAGTTAAAAAACATTGAACTGCAGGAACTGTACCGCCACCTGGATCAGGAGATAGACAAGGCCCGGCATATTCACGCATTAACCCTTCCCGACTCCCTGCCCCGGATCCCGGGGCTTGTCTTTGCTGCCCACTATCAGCCTGCTTTGCCGCTGGGCGGGGATTTCTATGATCTGATCCAGGCAGACCGCCAGCTGGTCATTTACCTGTCCGACGTTTCCGGGCACGGCCTGGATGGAGCCATGCTCAGCGTTTTCGTCAAAGAGACCATCGACAGCTATGTCAGCTTAAAGCCAGGCCAGCTGCAGCCGGCCCTTATCTTACAGCATCTGGACAGCCAGTTCCGCAAGAAAAATTACCCCCCGGACTATTTTATTTCCATCTTCCTGGCTGTTTTTGACCTGGAAACCAGGACGCTGAGCTACGGCGGGGCTGGTTGCCAGGTGTTTCCCCTGCTCCAACGGGGTAGTGGTGACCGGGAACTGCTTGCCTGTGACGGGCTGCCGGTTGCCGCTGTTTTCCCTTCCGAGCTAATGAACTTCCAGGAACACCGGGTTCAACTGGACCCCGGTGCAACGCTTTTGTTCAGCACAGACGGCCTCTTTGAACACAGCATAGATGGGTTCCGTTACCAGCAGAGGGTGGAGAAAGTGTTTTACGACCACGTCCATCTGCTTCCACTCAGCATTGTCCAGGCCATCAATGAAGATTTTTGTCATTTCAGTGCCGGCTCGTTGAAACATGAAGACGATATTACCTTCCTGGTCATGCAGGTTGAACAACAGGGAGAAGGCACTGCAACAGGGTGAAACCGGAAAGTGCTGCAAGCAGGATTTCAGTTCCAGCTTGTCGAAATGAAAAGTTGGAATAACGATCTGAGCATTAAAGGAGTTCAAGATGAAAGAAAGCGACTGGAGGGGCAGGGGACAGGACAACCACGCCCCAAACCCGGAAGAAGAAACTCCAGAACAAGGGCAGCAGGCGGAAAAAGAGCTGCAAAAAAGAAAGCAGCAGCTGGAAGAGGCCGCGCGCGACCTGGAGGGCTTTTTTGATGTTACCCAGGGCCTGCTTCTAATCTCCGACCCTGAAGGCGTTATCCTGAAGCTCAACAAAGCCTGGGAAGATATTCTCGGGTACTCACGCAGCGAATTGATCGGCAAACAGTTCCTCGATTATGTGCACCCTGAAGACCTGGAAAAGACCAGGCAAGCCATTGCTCAGCTGGGTGCAGGCCAGAAGATAGCCAAATTTTTCAACCGCTACCGGCACAAAGATGGCAGCGTACGCTGGCTGGAGTGGCGGGCCAGCACCCGGGAAGAATTGATCTACGGGTCAGCCAATGACGTTACCGATTCTTTGTCCCTGCAGCAGGAGCTGGCCCGGGAAAAACAGTTTCTCCAGCTGGTTATTGACAGCAGCCCCAACCCCATCTTTGCCAAGGACTGGTACGGGCGGCATACCCTGGCCAACGATATGGTGGCCCGGCTCTTTGGCACCACCAAGGAGGAAATGATTGGCAGCACCGACTACGACATGACAGCCACGGAAGAAGAGATTGCCAGTTTTCTCCGGGATGACCGTGAAGTAATGGAATCCGGCAAGGTCAAGCACATCCCCGAAGAGCAGCTTACCGACAGCCAGGGGCGTGTTCGCTGGTTCCAGACCACCAAAGTTCCCCTAATCCTTTCGGAAAATCCTGAAGAGCGCCAGGTGATGGGCATTGCCACCGATATCACCCGGCGCAAGCAGATCGAAGAGCGCCTGCAGGAACAGGAACGTCTTTACCGCGGACTGGTTGAGTCCCAGCAGGACCTGATCGTGCGGGTGGACAGTCAAAACCGCTTTACCTATGTCAACGATGCCTACTGCCGGGTTTTTGGAAAAAGCCGCGAAGAGCTGATCGGGAACACCTTCGCCCCCTTGATCCATGAAGAGGACATTGAGCCCACCATGGAAGCAATGAAAGACCTGGAAAGGCCCCCATTCCGCGCCTATATGGAGCAGCGGGCCCTGACCAAAGACGGGTGGCGCTGGCTGGCTTGGGAGGACAGCGCTGTACTCGATGACCAGGGCCGTATCCTGGAAATCCAGGGGGTTGGCCGGGATATAACCGACCTGAAAGAAGCCCAGAGAAAAGCGGAAGCCTCCAGCCGGGCCAAAAGTGAATTTTTGGCCACCATGAGCCATGAAATCCGAACACCCATGAACTCCATTGTCGGGATGGCCGATCTTTTGGCGGAAACCGAGCTTACCCCGGAGCAAAAAGAATATGTCAAACACTTTAGACGGGCCGGTGAAACCCTGTTAAACCTGATTAACGACATCCTGGACATATCCAAGATCGAAGCCGGCCACCTGCAGCTGGAAGAAAGCCCCTTTAACCTGGAAGAGGTGCTGGAAAAGACAGCAGCATTTATGTCTTTCCGGGCCAATGAAAAAGGGTTGAACCTCTTGTGGCGCATCCAACCCGGCACACCTTTAAACCTGTCCGGCGACGCCAACCGCCTGCAGCAGGTGCTGGTCAATCTGCTGGGTAATGCGATCAAGTTTACGGACGAGGGTCAGGTAACTCTAACAGTGGAGCGGGTCCCCCGGGAAGCCCTGCAAAATGGGGCAAGCCAACAGAAGGTTCATGCTTGTTCAGGAACGCAGGAAAGTGATCTCTGCCTTGCCTTTACCATCTCCGACACAGGCATTGGCATTGCAGAGCAGGACCGGGAACACATCTTTGAGAGCTTTACCCAGGGCGACTCTTCAACCACCCGAAAATATGGCGGTTCGGGGCTGGGACTGCATATTTCCAAACGCCTGGTGGAAATGATGGGGGGTGCCATCGAGGTTCAAAGTACCCCGGGTCGGGGCAGCACATTTACCTTTACTGTTGGCTTCAAACTGTCCCCGAACACTTCCGGGACAAAACAAAGCATAACTGGCCCGGCAGCAGAGCAAAAAGAGCAAGACTTAAGTGCGGAAAAAAGCTCTGCAGAAAAGGAGCCGGCTGCGAAAAACATCCCGCCGGCAGCAGGGCAGCCGAACATTCTGCTGGTCGAAGACAACGAAGACAACCAGCGCCTGATCCAGGCTTATCTGAAAAAAATGCCCTATCAAGTCTTTTTGGCTGTCAACGGTGCTGAAGCCCTGGAAAAGGTCAAAGGGCAACACTTCGACCTGGTCCTGATGGATATCCAGATGCCGGAAATGGACGGCTATCAGGCCACCCGGGAAATCCGCCGGCGGGAGCAGGCCACTGGACGGGATCCCCTTCCCATCATCGCCCTGACCGCGTATGCCCTGAAAGAAGAAGTCCAAAAAGCTTTCCAGGCCGGATGCACTGCCCATCTCTCCAAGCCGGTGAAAAAGGACACCCTGCTAAATACCCTCCAGCAATATCTGCAATCCTGGTAAGACAGCTTTTCCAGGCGAGTCTTTCTTCCCCCAGAACTGTTTCAGTGTCTGCAGAAGACCTTTTTGTTATAACCACTTTTTATCCTGGTTTCCAGTTTTACTCCCACCCTGTATAGTCCTTTCTCAAATTTCCTTTTTATTGGCAAACAGGTTTTTTGCAGGATTAATGGAGAAATTTGACGAATCATATCAAAGAGGTTTCATTTACTCCAGATGTTCCGGTGATCACAGAGAAAATATCCATATTCTGTCTCTTTGTGGAAGATCCGGCTTTGGGGGCAGGTTTTGAAAGAAAGGACGCTTGTATTGTTTTTAAAAAACCGGTTTTCCATCAAAAGCGAGGTCTTTTACCTGGGCCTGCTATCGTCCCTGCTGATCCTGTTGGTTTTTGGTATTCTTATTCTGTCCAGCCTCTTCAACATCAGCATCGACAAAGCCAGGCAATCAATCAAAGAAGCCAATCATCAGATCAGCATTTTTACAGAAGGCTATTTTGCCGACATTACCAATACCATTGAAGCACTATCAAAAAGCACGGACATTGTCATGGCCATGGAAGACGAAGCAGCCAAGCAAAGGGCACTAAAAACCTACCAGGATCATCATGAAACAAACCCCGCCATCGCCTACATTTATTCCGGCTACGAAAACGGGCACCTTTTGATCAATGACTACACCCCACCCGAAGGGTTTGACCCCAGGGAAAGACCCTGGTATGTGGCCGCTGTTAACAAGAATCCTGAAATCTCCATCGGACTGCCCTACCGGGAAGCGTTGACCGACGAGTGGCTCCTGTCACAATCGAAAGTGCTCCGGGATACCCGGGGCCATACTGTGGGTGTCATCGCTATCGACGTGTCCCTGGAAAAGGTTGTAAACCTGCTGCGCGAGCGGCATTTGTACTCCTCCCAGCGCAGTTATGTTGTTGACCAGCAGGGTACCATTATCATCCACCCGGAAGAAGAATTCGTCGGAGACACCATTTCAGAAATCAGGGATCAAATTACCAAGGAACAGGGAGCCCTGTCCTATTCAAACAATAATACAAGGATGTGGGGCCACTACAGCACCATCGCGTCCACGGACTGGGTCTTTGTTACCGACGTAGAGCGCCGGGAGGTCCTGGGTCCCGTCGTCTCCAATATCGTTCTCTATATCTTCAGCGTCACTCTCCTGGCAGCGGTACTGGGTATGGCCCAGAGCAAAATCTTTGGCAAGCGGTTTGCGGAACCTTTGACCGAACTGGGAAAAAGAATTTCCTCCATATCCCGGGGGGATTCGCTCCAGGAAACCACTTACGAACACTCCAACCATGAAATCGCTACCATCGCCAGCAACATTGAAAAACTGGCCGAGCGTTCGTTAAGCAAAAAGGCCAACGAATTAAAAACCATCATCGAGTCTGTAGAAGATGGAATCCTGGTTGTGAACACAGACCGGAAAGTCGTCTATCTCAACTCCCGGTTTAAAGAAATGTGGCAGATGCCTGATGATGTTTCAGCCATGGAAGATGATCAAGTCTTTATCCATGCAGCTGCAGAACAAGTCAAAGGCCCGGAATCTTTTACTGAAAGGATAGAAGAGCTCTACAGCTGCGACCAGAACAGCCTGGACACCCTCTATTTTAAGGATGAGAGGGTGTTTGAGCGCTTCTCCTGCCCCCTCCTGGAAGCAGGTCAGGTTGCAGGCAGGCTGTGGAGTTTCCGTGATATTACCGAAAGAAAGCGGGCCGAGCAGAAAATCACCGATTATACCCTGGAGCTGGAATTAAAGGGGATCGAACTGGAAGAGCTTTACCGCCAGCTGGACCGGGAGATGGAAAAAGCCCGGCATATCCATGAGCGCACTCTGCCGGAAACTCTGCCCTTGGCCCCGGGGGTTTCCCTGGCTGCACACTACCAGCCGGCTCAAAAGCTGGGAGGGGATTTTTATGATGCCTTCCAGGTAGACAACAAACTCATTATATACCTTTCTGATGTATCCGGACACGGCCTGGACGGGGCCATGCTCAGCGTTTTTGTCAAGGAAACCATTGACAGCTACGTCAACCTGAAACCCGATCAACTTGCGCCCCCCAAAATGCTCCAGCACCTGAACCGGCAATTCCGCCGGAAAAACTATCCCCGGGAGTATTTCGTCTGTATTTTCCTGGTTGTCTTTGACCTGGAGACCAGAGAGCTGTCTTACACGGGGGCAGGCTTTCAGGCCTTCCCTACGCTTCGCCTGGATAATCAGCAGCAGATGAGCCTGGATAGCGAGGGGCCGCCGGTTTCGGCTGCTTTTCCCCCGGAACTGATGAATTTCCAGGAAAACAAAGTAACCCTGGAGCCAGGTTCGACCATCCTGTTCAGCACCGATGGTTTGTATGAACAATATACCGACGGCCAGTTCTATCAAAGCAGGGCTGAGCATGTTTTCTCCGAGCACTGCCACCTGCCTCCCGCTTTAATTGTCCCGGCTATCAACGAGGATTTTCGTCGGTTCGCAGGGGATACTTTCCAGCCTGACGACGATATTACCTTCCTGGTTATGCAGCTGGATCCACCGGGGATCAACAAGCTGTACCTTGAGCTGGAAAGCCAACCGAAAGAGCTAAACCGGCTCTACCAGGAGGTTTTACCCTTCCTGGAACACCTGGACCACTTGCAAGATGCAGAGTTTTTTTTCTCGGCCCTCTATGAACTGACAGTTAATGGAATGGAACACGGCAACCGGCTTGACCTTTTGAAAAAGGTGTTTTTGGAGATAATAATTGCAGAGGAGTATATCCTGGCTGCAGTGCAGGACCAGGGAGAAGGGTTTGATTGGCGCGCTGCCCTGGAGGCTCCCCTGGAACTGGAAGGCAAACAGGAGCGGGGACGCGGCCTGGCCATGTCCCGGCTGCTCTGCGACCAGCTCTGTTACAACAACCGCGGCAACCGGGCCATCGTGCTAAAAAAAATATAACAGCCATGTAGTGAAATATGTTATAATATAATAACTATTT
>CAZOOA010000016.1:43866-46465 GCA_964581355.1 uncultured Desulfovibrionaceae bacterium
AAGAAGCACTTGACAAGCACTGCCTCACTGACAGTGCCTGGAAAGACTGCTGGGTGTACACCCGCAGCGAAGACACAAAAATGTATTAATTCTCCCTGCAAAACAAGCTGTTTTTCTCAATATCACCCCAAAGGGTGATATTCTTTTTTCTCCCGGGGGAGTAAAATATACTCAATATATTTCGGAGAACAGTACTCTAATGAAATGAGGATAGCTACTATGCACAATGATTCTCCCATGCATAATTCTGGCAGGTTTGAACTATGGCGCCGTTTACTGCTCTTGTTGTTTTTTGCCATCGGGATGTGGCTTTTCATGTACGCCTCTCCTGCCCCTTTGGTCAGAATGGATATTGTGGACTTCGCCCGGGAGCAGGAACGGGAGACCAGCGGCCATTTTGTGACTGACCAGCAGGTGCACCTGGCTGCTCTGCCCCTGCAGGAATACATAGACACTGTCACCGATGGCGCCCTGGTGGAACTGGAGGGGACCCGGTGGAATGATTTTCTTGAGCAGGCCGGTGCTGCCGCCGCAGGTCGTCCTTCACCCCAGTGGGAAAAACGCATTCCGGCAGACGATCTGGAATGGGGCCGGATCCGGTCCATCTTTTTCCGGCCGGAGGAAGAGCCTGTGGCCGGGCTTCTTTCGCATTTGGTAAGCCCAAATGAACCTGTACACCTGAAAGGGCCGGGCAGCGCGGAGGAGTCCCTGTACCTGCGCATGCGATATATCTCTTTCACCCACGACAATTTCTCCCCCGGCAGCGGCTATACCGGGATCAACGAGCCGCCCTCCAGCTTTTTCCGTCCTTACCGCCCCTACAGCTACCTGTTTTTTCTGGCGGGCCTGCTGCTTTATTTTTTCCTGCCCAAGCCGCGCCGCGCCCCCGAGGCCATGCATTACTCCAGGGGTTCGGTGATTGGCGCCGACCTGGCAAGCGTGATTCTTTTTGTGCCCTTTTTTGGCCTGCCCCTGCTGATCATGGGCGGTTCCGTCCAGGCCCTGACAGGCTTTTTGCCTGCAACCCTGATCTTCTGGGGGATGGCCCTGTTCAGCCTCTGGCTGGTATTTATCTCCGCCTGGTACGCCAGCTTTACCCTTACCCTGGATGATCAGCACTTAACTCTCTCCCACTACGGGGGCGAGCGCCGCATCCCCTGGCAGGATTTTACCTCTTTCCAGCCGGCAGAAAAACGCTATCCCCGCTGGCTGGTGCTTTTAACACTTTTATCGGCCTTGACCGCCAGAGGTTCAGAGCAGGCAGGAGCCGCCGGCCGGGCAGCTTTGGCCGTATCATCGATAAACTGCGGCACCCGGCTCCACCACCGCGACGGCAGCTATGTGGATATCTGGCAAACCAACGCCATGGGGGGGCAGATCCTGCGCGGCGCGTACAAACTGGAGTCCATGCTGCAGCAGGCCGGGGTGAAGGAAAACCCGGAAAAGGTTGTAGATTACACGCTTTCTTTTGCTTCCAAAAGCGGGGATGGCCGCGCTAGAAAACAGTGGCGCACCACCGGGATTGCGCTAATGGTTTTCGGTCTCTTCGTTCTGGCCAGTTTCTATCATACCAACCAGAGCATGCAGCAGGCCCTTGCCTTTGAGGGCTCTGACGGGGAGGAGCAGCAGGAGACAGAATTCCCTGAGCCGGAGTACCCGGAATTTGGCGGGCTTGCCGCAGAAGAAGCAGAAGCAGCCTGGATGGAGATCTTTGGGGGAGACTTAAGGGACTTTGGAGCCAGCAGCATTATGAACCGGGATGGGGAATACATCACCGCCGGCGCAACATCCTCTTTCGGGTCTTTCTCCCCGGTCCTGTACCTGGTGGCGGCAGACGAAAATGGGGAGCTATTATGGGAAACGACCCATCAAGTGCCACAGGACTGTAATCCATCCTGCATAATCCAGACAGCAGACGGGGGATATGCCGTTACAGTCACCGCGGGAGATTATTCCAGCCGGCGGGCCTACCTGATCAAGACCGATTCCCAGGGTGAACTGGAGTGGCGTAAAGGCGCCTCCCGGGAAGAGCACAGCGCCGGCCTCAGCCTGGTGGAAAATTCCCAGGGAGAATTAATCGTTGCCGGCAACAGGGGCGATCACAGTTTTTTACAGAAAACCGATCCAGCCGGGGAAGAAAAATGGCAGACAACCCTGGGGATTGACTGGAGCGCAAGTAATGCAAACCAGGTTTTACTTCTTCCCGAAGAGGGCTACCTGGTCATCGGTTCAGTGCTTAACGCCGGGGCAACGTACTGGGATGTCTACCTGGCCCGGGTCGACACCGATGGCAGCATTGAATGGGAAAGGACTTACGGTGAAACCGGCGAGGAACGGGGGCGGGCAGGTGTGCTCCTGGAAAACGGCGACGTGATTATCACCGGCTACAAAAAATCTGAACAAGCTGCCTTTGAAGAAGTTTACCTGCTGGCAGTGGACCGGGAAGGTGAAATGCTCTGGGAGAACACTTACCCGAGCCCGGAACACGACGGCAACGGCATTGCCATCCAGCAAAGGCCCGGCGGCGGGTACCTGGTCCTGGCCAACTCCTTCCACCCCTCTCTTTACACCCGGGCATCCCTTCTACTGGTTGATTCCC
>CAZOOA010000017.1:0-46108 GCA_964581355.1 uncultured Desulfovibrionaceae bacterium
TGGAAGTGATTACCGGACTGCTCCAGCAGGTCGTGGAACTGCTGCGCCGTTAAACGAATAAAAGGCTGTCCCGAAATCCTTGGAACAGCCTTTTTCATTTCGATTTTCTCATGTATATATCCCCTTAATTATTTATTTTACCTTTCTTCGAAAAGTTGTTTAATAAATGAACATACAGATTCATTATTTCCTTCACCGTCAACTCAAGTAAAACAGCAGTTTTCGATAGTGCATCTTTTAACTCAAGTGGTTTATTTATTATACTGAAAGAAGCAGTTATTCCTTCTTCGTGAAAAATCTCCAGATTTTCAATTATACTCCCAGCTATAACAACGACTGGAACATTATTTTTCTTGGCTTTCCTAGCCACCCCTACTGGGACTTTACCAAATAACGACTGACTGTCTAATGCCCCTTCTCCTGTAAAAACCAGACTGGCATGGGAAAGATGTTTTTCAAAATCAATTACTTCCATAACTAAATCTATTCCCGAAGTTAACTTTCCATTAAGAAAAGCCATTAGACCAGCACCTAAACCTCCTGCTGCTCCAGAGCCTGGAATATTTTCAATTTCTATACCAAGATCTTTATTAAGAATACGGGCATAATGTTTTAATCCTTTGTCGAGATCTTGAACCATTGCCTTTGTTGCACCTTTTTGTGGACCGTAGACATAAGAGGCTCCTTGACAACCTGTTAGGGGATTGTTTACATCACATGCAACCTGTACATCAATATCTTTCAAACAGAAATCTATTCTTGAAGTATCAATTGAATTTAATCGAATTAATTCACCTCCTCCAAAAGGCAATTCTTTTCCTTTTTCGTCCAGGAAACGTACACCCAAAGCCTGTGCCATTCCAACGCCACCATCGTTTGTTGCACTGCCTCCAATTCCAATAATTAACTTTGAGCATCCTTGATTTACCGCTGAACAAATCAACTCACCTGTTCCGAATGACGTTGTTTTTAGTGGATTGCGCTCTTCTTTTGGCACCAGGTTGAGCCCTGAAGCTGCTGCCATTTCGATAACGGCTGTCTTACCATCTCCTAGCAAGCCCCAAAAAGAATCCACAGGTAAGCCTAAAGGACCAGTAACTTGTTGATATAATGTTTCTCCTCCAGTAGCTTTTACCAGTGCATCAACTAACCCCTCTCCACCGTCTGAAAGTGGAAGTTCAACTATTTCTGCTTCAGGTAGCACCTTGTTTATTCCTAAGGTTATACTCTCTGCAACTTTTGAAGCCGACAAACTACCCTTAAAGGAATCTGGGGCAATAACAATCTTCATAATAAAAGGTCCTTTCTTCTAAGGTAATTGCTTATCTTCTACAGCCGCATCTTTTAAAGCCAAATCATCGTTTGGGAATATTCTTCAGGTTTTCCAGTTATGCCTACGCAATATCTTCCCTACAGCCCGAGGGGCCAGACCCGCATAATCAGGGGAACGGCAACCAGGACAACGACAATCCCCAGGGGCAGGCCCATACGCCAGTAATCGCCGAAATGATAGCCGCCCGGGCCCATAACCAGGGTGTTGGACTGGTGGCCGATAGGGGTCAAAAAGGCGCAGGAAGCGCCCACAGCCACACTCATCAGGAAAGGATCCAGGGAAGCCCCCAGGGCGGCGCCAATACTGACGGCGATGGGAGCCATCAGCACAGCCGCGGCGGCATTGTTCACCACATTGGAAAGCAGCATGCTGACCACCAGCACTACAGTCAGGGTTGTCCAGGGGGCAAGGCTGCCGGCCAGGCTTAAGATGCCATCGGCGATAACCTGGGCCCCTCCTGTCGTCTCCAGGGCCTGGCTCACGGGAAGCATGGCCCCCAGCAGGACAATGATCGGCCAGTCGACGCTCTCATAAATCTCCCGTAAAGAGAGAAAACCGGCCAGCACCAGGGCTACAGCAGCGGCAGAAAAAGCCACCTGCACCGGCAGAAAGCCCAGGGCCGCTGTCACCAGGGCCGCCCCAAAGATACCCAGGCCCAAAAGAACTTTCCGGGGCTGGCCCAATCTCAAGCCCCTTTCCGCCAGAGGCAGGCAGCCCAGGGTGGGCAGCACCTCCTGCAGCGTTTCCAACCCGCCCTGGAGCAGCAGCACATCACCGGCCCGCAGGCGAATGTTCTCGGGGCGGGCCCTTAGCCTCCCCCCTTCCCGGGCCACACCCAGCAAGTTGATCCCGTAGCGGGAACGCAGGTTTAAAGAACGGGCCGTGCGCCCATCCAGCCAGGAGTTGGTTGTAATCGTGGCTTCCATGATGCCGATCTCCTCAGAGCGCAGGATTTCTTCATCCACCTGTTCAGAAGCAGCCAGCTCCAGCCCACCGGCATCTAGCAGTCCCTGAAGTTCATCGGCACTGGCCTTGACGATAACCGAATCACCTGCTCTCAGGATCCGGTGAGGGGAAGGCGCCGGGAATTTTTGCTCGTCGCGGACGTGACCGACCACCACCACATCCCCTTCAGCGGCCTTTTCCAGTTCCCGCAGTCGTTTCCCTGTAAATTTGGAGTCTTCGGGGATCAGAACCTCGGTAATGTAGTCATCAATTTCAAACATATCCTCCCGGGAAAGCTGCCCTTTTCTGCGGGGAATCAGGCGCCAGCCCCCCAGGATAATAAACAATACCCCGGCCAGGGCCACGCCCGCACCCACGGGCGCAAAATCAAACATACGGAAAGGCTCGGCACCCAGGGACTGCTGCCGGAAAGACGAAATGATAATATTGGGAGGCGTCCCCACCTGGGTGATCAGCCCACCCAGCAGGGACCCAAAGGCCAGGGGCATGAGAAATAGTGAGGGCGTGCGTTGGTTTTTCCGGGCCATGCGGATAGCCACCGGCATAAACAAGGCCAGGGCACCAATGTTGTTCATAAAGCCTGAGCAGAGGGTTACCGCAGCAACCAGGGCCGAGAGCTGGGCGATAGCGTTTTCACCCACCCGGGACATCAGCCGGACGATGAAGTCCACCATGCCCGAGTTTAACAGCCCCCGGCTTACCACCAGCACAGCCGCCACCGTAATGACCGCAGGGTGCCCAAAACCATCAAAAGCTTGGGCCGGCGGGACCAAACCAACAAAAGTAGCTACCAGCAGGGCCAATAAAGCGACGATATCATAGCGCCAGCGGCCCCAGACGAAAAAAAACAGGATTAGGGAAAGGATGCTGAAAATGAGTATCTGCTCCAGGGTCATAAAAGCCTCCGTGTGAGTGCGACTGAAGTAGGTCGGCAAAATCTTTGGTTGCTCATTGACGTTATTTTACCAAATAATATCCGGATTTTCATAAAATTTAACCCCCTTTAATCCCCCGGTTCCAGGTAGCAAAGGGCCTGACCGGGCCGGGGCTCTGCCGCCAGCTGGGCGGTAGCGCCCCCTGTAACAGCGGGAATATCGATGACACGTACTGTCTCGCTAAAAACTTCGTTCCTTGGGAGCAGAAAGTCCAGGATAGAGGGAGACTGTTGGAAAAAGTCCCGGTTAAACTGGTCCTGGGGCTGATCCGGGTATACGGGAAGGTAGGTGATCTGCGCTTCCACCAGGTCCTGGAAAAAATGCGTTCCATAGGAGACTTCGGGGAACTGCCCCGCCTTTTCCCAGGCCAGCTCCACCAAGATGGAGGCGTTATCGATATCGGCATAGCTGGTATTAATGCCCAGGTGGAGATTGCTGCTGCCCCAGCGCCCCGGACCCATGAAAAGCAGTTTTTCTTCCCGCAGGCGCGGGTGACGGTTCAGGCTGCCCACCAGGCGCCCCACCTGCTTGCGTAAAGATTCGCTGCCCAAGGCACTGTAGCCCCGGGGGTCGACATAAATCACATAGCGGATACCTTCCACCAGGGCGGGGTTGACCACCCGCTGGGCCCGGAAAAGCACCCGCTCCGGGGGGACATCTTCGGGAATTTTCAGGGACTCCAGCTGGGCCGGCAGCCACAAGGGACGGCACTGCAGCAGGTTAATCCGGACTTCGCCACCTTTTAGCACCGAGGCGGTAAACTCTGTATCCACAGGCTGCCCGTAGGCATTTTCCAGCTGTTCCAACATTTCGCGCATATAGGAGACAAAGGATGTCTTTTCCACCAGGCGGTTAAAAGTTAAGATAAACTCCTCTTCTGCGGCGGGATTGGAGCTGTAAGGCGGGTCGTAGGGGTTGCCATCCTGCAGCAGGGAGACAAAGTAGGAAAGCTGGGGATAATTGTTCCCGCCGAGCACCTCTGTCACTGGCAGGGTCAAAAAGCAATTATCAGCTAAATCCAGCAGGTCCATCAGGCGCTGGGAGTAATGGGCGATGCGATATCCAGCTTCCGGACGGATTTGGGGATGGCTGACGGCGATCATCCGCGGGTAGTCCTCGGAGACACGGTTCACCGCCCTGGTCCCCAAACCGAAGACCAGGCGGATCAACCCCTGCTTTGGGTCAATGCGTTCTGACCAGGCATACAGGTTGTGGGAAAAGGCCACGCCGGCCAGGCTGGGGAAGAAATATTGGCGATAAGGCAGCCCGGCCACCCGCTGCACCAGGATGGCCATCTGCTCGTCACTCTCCCCCAACCCCCGCTTAAGCCTGTACGTGAGCACATCGGGGCTGAGCGTGCTGGCATAGACCCGTTTGATCGTCCGCAGAAAATTTTCCATTCGCTCTTCGGGACTTCCCTGGTTGGCGCAGAAATCGCTGCGGTATTTGCCGGCGAAGGCATTGCCAAAGCTGTCTTCCAGCAGGCTGCTGGAACGGACAATAATCGGGGCCTGTCCGAAATAATCCAGCATGTTGCGGAACTGATCCATGATTTCTGCCGGGAAACTGCCTGCCAGAAATTCCTCCTCGATTTCCTCAAACTCCTCCCAGCTGAGGGAAGCGTTGGTGGTCAGCTGCAGGCGCAGCCGGAACAGGTTGTTGTCCACCAGGAAGGTGAAAAAGACATCGGAACCGATATAGAAGGAATCGTGATGCTCCAGCACAGGGGAAAAATCGACCTTCCCCTTTTCAGCCAGCAGTATTTTGCGGGCCAGCAGCATCCCCGTGGTCTTGCCCCCGATCCGGCCCGAACCGATCAAGCGCTCCCGGATGGCAAAGATATCCTCCAGGGTAAAGTACTTGTCGGCCAGCCTGTTCAGGGAGGGGTCCGAGCCGATCAGCATGCGGATCGCTTCCTGTTTCAAGGCCCGGAACTCCGGTGTTAACGCTTCTGCATCATCGCCCCGCTCCCAGCACTGCAAGAGTTTGTTGTAGACCATCTCCCAGGGCGCGCTGGAAGGTTTTTCTATCCGCAATGGGTGGCGGCGTGCCCGGGCCGAGATATCGGCGGCTTCACCGCTGCGGAAAACCGGCTGCCACTCCCCCCCTTCCTCGCTGTGGGGTAAAAACATCTGGGGAGAATAGCGGTCCCATACTTTCAGCGGGTGGATATACATCTTTCCCTGGATGCGGTAAACATCCACCAAAACCTGGGTCGTATCACGGATGCGGGCCACGGCACTGTTGGAGTGGCGCCCGCGCATCAGGGCAAAATAGGCGACGGTGTTTAGCTCGCCCAGGAAGGGGCAGGTTACCTGGAAAAAGTTGGCCAGCAATTCATCCGTGGCCCACTGGTCTACCAGGGATGAAAGGTTATCCAGGATGAAAAAGCGGGCCCCTTTGGCAGCCTGTTCCTGGATCAGGCGATGCATCTCTGCCGTGACATGGGCGAAACCGTAGCCGGGGTCCACCTCCTTCACTTCCAGCCCAGGGCGGGGTTGGACTACAGGCGGATGCGGCCCGAAGCGCAGGTAAATGCAGAGGCCGCTTTTGCGGATGGCCTCCTCGGCAAAGGGCTCGGTAAACCGGCGGTAATCATCCAGGCTGTCCACCTGCCAGACCACGTTGTCTCCCAGGCGCAGTTCGTCCAAGACCCGGTCCAGCGAAGGAATTCCACTGCTAATCCGGTTGTTTTCCATAAACGCACTCCTTTACTGGCCTCCTCAAACAGAATGGAAACGTAATACTGATATGGAAGTGCGTGCCAAGCCTCCCTCTACAGTATTATTGCGGGATCTTTAGGAAGCAGGGGGACGGACGGTTCTGTTGCTTTCCCCCCCCTTTGCTTCCCCTGACGCTTCCCCACTTGGTCCTTTGCTTTGCCTGGGAAACGCCAGAACCGCCAATAGAGACGCTCCTGCGAACTTCGCTATTGCTTATCGTTCTGAGCATACCAGCAATTATATTGAAACCATTATACCAGAAGATAATTTAAGGGGCCACCAGCTGTGAAAAAGCTTCTGCTGGCTCCTGGTCACAAGGCAAGATGCAACATATCCCCGGTTTTTCCAGCGTTGTTTCACCGGGGAGCTTCCCGGGGCGCGGTCAAAGGAAAGACCGCGACACAGCTAAAAGATGATACCCCCGAAAACGCTTGCATTTGATAACTGCCTGCAACCATCCGGGGGTATTTTGTTTTCCAATCAAGGCGGCTTCAATTCGCTACTGCCTTCCAGGTCGGTACTTCCATGCAATGACTTCCCAGCTAATCGGAAGTAATTATCACCCTTCTCGCGGCCGCATCCCAGTCCACTTCCTGTCCCGTGCTTTCGGCAATAAAGCGGACAGGCACCAGGGTGCGGCCCTCGATAATCGTAGCCGGCACGTCCAGGGTCCCCTCCACGCCGTTGACTAACGTGCGGGTGCTGTCGATGGTCAGCTCGATCCGGGTCTCATCGGTTGTGCCGATAATGGTCCGGGTCTCGGCGATCCACTCCACGTCAACATCCAGGGCTTCAAAGATGGCCCGCAGGGGGACCATGGTCCGACCGTGAAGAATGATCGGTGGCACGTCGGGTTGCAGCAGATCGCCATCCACAGCAATGGTTATCTCTCTTTCCACAGCTTCCAGGATCAGGGAGAAATTATAACCGGCGTCAATGACCTGCACTTCATCGAGCCCTTCGATTTTAGCCGGTGTGGGGTTGTAGCCGGGTGCAGGATGGCTGCCCAGGTCCGGATCCCAGCCCAGCTCCCCCCAGTCATTGCGTCCAAAACCGTAGACGTCTCCGTTTTCCAGCAGCACCAGGGAGTGCTCCATGCCTGCGGCCACTGCCTGCACATTTTCCAGGCTCTCTATCTTGGTTGGCGATGTAACCGTGGCAAAACGAGCTGTTGCTTCACAATGTCCCAACTGGCCATGGTTGTTACGGCCGAACGAAAGCACGTCACCGTCTTCCAGCAGCAACAGGGAAAAGTTTCTCCCGGCAGACACATTCAAGGCCGGCCCGGTACCCGGTATGCGGGTAGGAGTAATTACATCATCAGTATGCCCCAGGCCCAACTGGCCGTCATCGTTGGCGCCGAAGGCATAGACCTCACCGGTGGTGGTAACCAGCAATGAGTGCCCATAGCCGGCGGATATCTCCTTTACCGGAGGCAGTCCCGGGATCTTAACAGGAGTCCTGGTGGACCTGGCCTCTTCCGAGCCCAGCTGGCCCCCATCCCCACGGCCGAAGGCATACACATCGCCATTTTCCAGCAGCACCAGGGAATGATTTGTTCCGGCGGAAATGGCCTGGGCCGGCCCTATCCCTTCCACTTTTTTCGGAGTGGTAATATTCGGCCCTCCGGTAGGGCTGTGGCCAAGCATGTCAGCCCTCATGCCAAAGGAATAGACATCCCCGTTTTCCAGCAGCACCAGGGAATGGCCGCTTCCTGCCTCTACTGTCCGGGCAGGGCCCAGGCCTTCTATCTTCGTAGGCACATTCCGCGTTTCCGTATCCCCGTGACCCAGTTGGCCGTGAAAATTCATTCCGAAGGAGTAGACGTCCCCGTTGGCCAGCACAACCAGGGAATAGTAATTAAAATTGGAAGCAGTAAGGGATGTCACCGGGCCGAGACCCTGTATTTTGGTAGGTACATAGCGATCATCCGTATCCCCGTGACCCAACTGGCCCTGACTGTTTCGCCCAAAGGAATACACATCCCCGTAACCGACTGCCTGCGCCACCTGGGGTACAACTGCTGCCAGCAGCAGCAACATAACTAGCAGCACTCCAACCCTAAGACGGCTTTTTCTCAACAACATCAGCAAAACCCTCCTTTATAATTTTAATGGTAATTCAAATACTCTTATCATTTTACGCCAAACACAACCTGCCCAATTTTCTGACTTCGCGGCGTTTGCTTTTAACAATATCATTCAACACACCAAAAATCTATTATACTAAAGTAGGATTTTTGATAATTCTGAAATGTTCTGGAAAAAATTGAAAGTCAAACTATTTGTGACACAGAGGAAAAAGATCGACACACAGCCCGCCTTATAATATGTTATAATATTATGACAGCTTGAAAGGGCAGGCTCATTATCTAGTTAAAGGGGAAAGAAAAATGAACGGAAAAATGAGCAGGTTGAGCTTTCCGGAACTGGTGCTGCCAGTGGCACTGGCAATCATCGTGTTCATGTTTGCACTGTCGGCCGGCTGCGGACCGGGGGAAAACGGAGCCGGGACGGAAGAAAACGGCATAGAAGTTCATGAAGAGCAAAGGGAAGGAAAGGAACAAGAAGAACAACTGGAAGAACAACTGGAAGAAAATGCTGCTACTAAAGAAACACAGGAAGAGCACGGCAATGACCGTTCATTGGAAAATAATACGAACAATGGAATAGAAGCCCGGGAAACTGATTCAGAAATACAGGAAGATATTTCAGCTGATTATAATAGCAGCAGCGAAAACGGAACAGAACCCTGCTGCTGGGATTATCAACCTGCCGATATGACTCCCAAGCCCGGTTGGGATACGGTAGACCTGGAAGGATTGACCCGGGAGGAACTGGTGGAGGTTTTGGGCTGCCCGCCCCACGTCATCCGCCAGACTTCTGTGGTTAGCGCAGACTACAACAAAGAACTATGGATCTACCACCCTTATGAAAAAGACCCCACCGGGCTGTATATCTGGCTCAAGGGAGATGTTTTTCATCAATCGAAACTGGAAGAATTCAATGGTTTCTGGTGCCATCAAATGGGGGACCCGGACTTTTGGGAATAAAAAAACACAAAACCCCCCGGATTAGATGTCCAGGAGGTCAATGTTTGTAGATTGTTTGTAAACGTCTTACATTTTACAAACAAGATCGCTCTTGGTGGCGGAGAGGGTGGGATTCGAACCCACGGAACCCTCTCGGGCTCTCACGATTTCGAGTCGTGCGCCTTCAACCGGACTCGGCCACCTCTCCGTGTGTGGAATATTATATAATAGAACGCTTGCTTTGTAAAGAATTCGGGCCAGCCAAAGGCCTGCAGATGATTATAAAGGGGGAACCCGTGATGATTTTTTGCTCCCAGTGCCGTGAAAAAGTCATTATCAAGGAAAGCCAGGGGTCCTGTGAGCGCATGCAGTGCATGAAAGACCCCAAGGGGGCCATGCTGTTTCCTGAAGCAGAAGGGCATATCGTCGTTTGTGAAGAATGCCTGGAAGCGGTTATTTCCTTCCACAGAAGTTGAATATAATAATTAAACCTTAAACTTGGGAAACAAGAGAAGAAGGAGCAGTAAGAAACGCCTATTCCCGAGAAATAAACAGCCCGCCTTGGAACCTGGATTCCCGCCTACTCATAACGAGGTAGGCGGATCAACACCCAATTTTTCATAAATTTCCTTTTGTTTTTCAAGAATTTCACCGACACGAAGTTTCTTACCGGGCGCTTCGAAGCATTCGATGACGTCCAGCTTATCGAGAGCACCCTGCAAGGTATATTTCTTGAATAAATCAGTATCCTGCATCTGTTTCTTGATGTAAGAAAGATAAATAAGTGCCACAAATTCAACGAAAAGCTTGCCGTCAAGGCTTTGTTCTGAGGAAACCAGTGTGCGGCGCATGTTCAGTCGTTCTTTCAGATTACCGAATGCTTTTTCAACCATATCCTTGTTTCGGTACAGTTCCAGTGCAGTGACGGCATCCATGGTCTCGTTCGTTAGCAGGGCAAAAAACCCATAATAGCGTTTTGCATTTTTGACAACCTCTTCGTTGACGGTAGCCTTTGTGCCCCGTTTGGGTGTAGTTTTTGTTTCAAAGTATTTTTTGTATAGCTTTTCATGTTCCGGAACCCTTTTGCCTGATTCCAGTTCGTGGCGCAGTGTGATAAGCTTTCGGTCAAACGCTTTTTCGTCTTCTGCTGCTTTGTCAATGTTGTAATAGAAATGGATATAGATGCGCCTGGGCTCCGAAAGGGTATCTCCTTTATAGGGGCGATACTGCGTATAAAGCCACTTTGTCTGTACCGTATGGCAATACAACTCGTATTTCTCACTGTAGTGCTCAAACGTGCGAAATCGCTCGTAGATGGCTTCCAGCTCTTTTCGGACGAACGCAAGAGACATCTTTACGGAGATCAAAAATTTCAAGCGTTCTTTCAATAGGGCGTTAATATTGGCTTCACTGTAAAAGCCCCGGTCCATGACTAATTTTACTTTGGAGAAACCGAAGAGATCCAATTCAGCAAGTAAAGTTTGAACTGTCTTGGAATCCGGGATGTTCCCAGCCAACTTACGGTAATAAAAGGGAAGGTTGGACGTTTCCCCAAATACCAGTGCCAGATTCAGTTGAGGCAGTAGGTCGTTCTCTTTGTTCTTACCCTGTTGCACTTGACGTAGATGTTCAGAAAAGCTGGAGATGGAGCTGATGTCGTAAGCCCAGAACTCCTTTTCTGTCCGACGTTTTCCTTGCAAGCGGAAGAATTTGTACTTTGCATCTTCGGTAATGGAAGCAAACAGTTCGCTGCTTCGCTGTGAAGAGATATTGTTACCGTACGGATGCTTATGCAAGCTACTCCATTTTTCAAAACGGTAAAGAGGGTTTTTGTCCTCCAGGATCAGGTAGTAGGCAATGGAAAGAATCTGCTGATAATTGGCTGGAAAGCACTGTTTCAAGTCCTCGGTAATACCAAGTTTTTCGCCGATAATATCCAGCAGATACGTTGCTCCGTAGAAGCTCCTTGATACCTGGACAAAGGAAGTATTGCCCTGCCTCGCAACCTCAGGCAATTCTTTCTCTTTGCGGCCTCTGCCGTCTGTGGGGACAATCTCTCCGGTTTCATTGTCCACCCGGCCAATAAGCGTCCGTTTTGACCGGGATTGTTGCTTGTTTTTATCCCAGTAGGAAACCGATTCATAAGCATAGGTGATTCCAGAACGTTTGTCTTTCTGATATATGATAGCTACCATTCAATGACCACATCCTCGTTATGTTTATCATAACACATAACGATGTTTGCGGCAAGCAGATAATGTCATAAAGCCCGATTTTTTCGTTATTATTAGGCACTTCTTGCTACTGCCTCGTTATGAGTAGGCGGGAATCCAGGTTGGAAGGAGAAAGCCCGGGCCGAGGTCGTTAAACGCCGGCAGGGCTGCGGAGGGGAAATCCAGCTGCAAAAAAGGGCAGTCACTTCGAGGTGATCTACAGCAGCGCTTTCATCATGACCACGTTAAACGGGGCTTCAGAACGCGCCGCGGTGAGCCGCGGTGAGTAAAGCCCTGGTGCTGCTGCTCAATCGTCGACCGCCCAGTCCATCGCCCGTTCTACGGCCCGCTTCCAGCCGCTGTACAGCTTTTCCCGTCGCTCCGTTTCCATCTGGCAGAGAAAACGTTGCTCCAACTGCCATTTTTGGGCCAAATCCTCTTTTCCTTTCCAGAAACCCACCGCCAGACCGGCCAGGTAGGCAGCTCCCAGGGCCGTGGTCTCAATCACCCGGGGTCGTTCCACCGGTGTCCCCAGGATATCAGCCTGGAACTGCATCAGCAGGTTGTTAGCCACGGCACCGCCGTCCACTCGCAGCGCTTTCAATCTAATCCCGGAATCCGTTTCCATAGCCCCCAGCACATCCCGGGTCTGGTAGGCCAGGGAGTCCAGCGCCGCCCGGATCAGGTGCTCTTTGGTCGAACCCCGGGTCAGCCCCAGAATGGCACCCCGGGCCCTCATATCCCAGTACGGGGCACCCAGCCCCACAAAAGCAGGGACCAAATAAACACCCCCGGAATCCTCCACCTTGCCGGCAAAATACTCGGAATCCGGGGAATCTTCCAGGATCCGCAGGCCGTCCCGCAGCCACTGGATAGCCGCCCCGGCAATAAAAATGCTGCCTTCCAGGGCATACTCCACCCGGCCATCGACACCCCAGGCAATGGTGGTCAGCAGGCCGTTTTCAGACCGGTAGAGGCTGCTCCCGGTATTCATCAGCATAAAACAGCCCGTCCCGTAGGTGTTCTTAGCCATACCGGGCTGAAAACAGGTTTGGCCGAACAGAGCTGCCTGCTGGTCTCCCGCCACCCCGGCAACAGGCACCTCAACACCCAGGAAACTACCTGGAGATGTATAGCCGTAAACTATACTGGAAGGTTTTACGTCCGGCAGCATGGAAACGGGCACATTCAGTTCTGTCAAAAGATCCTCATCCCAGGCCAGATCCTGGATATTAAACATCAAAGTGCGGGAGGCATTGGAGTAATCGGTAACATGTAAACGCCCCCCGGTCAGCTTCCAGATCAGCCAGGTATCGATGGTGCCAAAAAGCAGCTCGCCCTTTAAGGCTTTTTCCCGGGCACCTTCCACGTGATCCAGGATCCATTTTACTTTGGTGCCGGAAAAATAGGCGTCCAGGACCAGCCCTGTCCGGGAGCGAAACTTTTCTTCCAAACCCTTTGATTTCAATGCTTCACAGGTATCGGCGGTCCGCCGGCACTGCCAGACAATGGCGTTATAGACGGGTTTCCCCGTCGCTTGATCCCAGACCACCGTGGTCTCCCGCTGGTTGGTGATGCCCAGGGCGGCAATTTGACCGGGATGGATCCCTGTTTGGGCCACCAGCTCAGCAATCACCCCGTACTGGGTGCTCCAGATTTCCTCGGGATCATGTTCCACCCAGCCTGCCCGGGGATAGAACTGGGTAAACTCCTTCTGGGCCAGGCCCACGATCCGGCTTTCCTTGTCGAAAAGCAGGGCCCGGCAGCTGCTTGTCCCCTGATCCAGGGCCAGGATATATTTTTTTTCCATCCCCCTTGGTCCTCCTTATGCTCAAATGAAAGCACCGTCAACAATCTGCCGGTCCTTGCTTTCCACTTCTTTTTTTCCGAAAAAAATCTTTAAGTAGTGCAGCGCATTCAGCTTCCATAACGCCCGAAATCACTTCCAACCGATGATTGAGGCGGATGTCGCCGGGAATATCGTAAAGGGAACCCGCTGCTCCCCCCTTGGGGTCAAAAGCCCCAAAAACAAGACGCTTTACCCGGGCCAGCACCAGGGCGCCGGCACACATGGGACAGGGCTCCAAAGTTACGTACAGGGTGGTATCCTCCAGTCTCCAGCCTCCCAGACGCTGCCCGGCCTCCCGCAGGACCAGGATTTCAGCATGAGCCGTGGCATCATCACTGGTTTCCCTCCGGTTACAATTTTGGGCCAGAACCCGGCCTTCTTTAACTAAAACTGCACCTACGGGAACTTCCCCCATTTGGCAGGCTTTTCCCGCTTGGGATATGGCCAGCTGCATATATTTTTTATCCTCTGCTGGAACAAAGGTGGTCACTTAAATTCGCTCCTTCAAGTTTCGCTCCGGCTTTCGTTCTGCCTGGCAAAAAGGACTTTTCTCCCTGGACTGACTGCGACAAATCAAACCATCCGCAATGGATAAAACCAGCTTTAATATAACATAATCTTCCTGAAAATGCATTAGTATGAAAAACCGTGTATTGACGCTGTCGTCCGGGCGACTGGGTAACTTGCTTAAGAAGGACCAAACCGTTTTAGCAGGGGCGAAGTGCCTTCCCGGAGCTGTTCTTCAGGAAGTTCCTCATGGCGAAAGTAATGGAGCAGACCTTTGGTAATTCCAGCCAGAGGCACAGCGATCAGCATTCCTAAAAAGCCGGCCACCTGCTGTCCCATCAACAGGCAGAGGATGACGGTAATCGGCTTAAGCTTTACCGTCCTGCCCAACAGGACAGGCGAAAGTACCAGGCTCTCCAGGATCTGGACAAAGACATAAATGCCGGCTACAACAACAATGGAAGGGGTCTGGGGGGAAAGGGCGATCAACAGGGCGGGAAACGCAGCAATGTAGGGTCCGATATAGAGCACAACATCCAGGATCCCGGCAAAAACACCCAGCAACAGGGCATTGGGCATGCCAATGATAGAGAGAGACAGCCCGACAATAAGGCCCACAATGGTACAGCGAATAATAGTCCCCCGGATATACCCCCCGAAATTAGTGTCGACGATCTGCATTATATCCTCAGCCTTCCCCCGCAGGTGTGAGGGAAGATAGTCCAGGTAATCTTTGCGGATGCTTTGGAAATCATATAAGAGGTAAAAAACGATGAAAAGAATAAAAAAAACATCGATGATACTTTCTCCAAGCACCCTGCCCAACACTACCACCCGATCCAGCAGGGGCTGAAAATCTGCAGGAAAAGCCAGGAATTCTTCAACATATTCCTGGCTGATGCCAAAAAACTCCAGTTGACCCGCTGCTTCCTGCACCAACTCTCTAAGCTGTTTCAGGTAACGGGGCATATCACTGACAATTACCTGGATTTCCTGCTGAATGACAGGCGCAATCACGGCAAAAAAGGAAGCGATTAAGCCCAGGAAGACAGCAAAGACCGTGCCAACGGCCAACGGGTGGGGAAAGCGAAACCTTGCTTTCAAGATTTCCACCGCCGGCAGAAGAAAATATACCAGCAGCAAGCTAATCACAAACAGCTGCACTACCCACAGGACACTTTGAAAAAACCAGACCAGCGCCACGAAAAGAATCGCCCAACCCAGCAACCGGAGCGCATTGCGATAGCTTTTATCCAACAACGACCCATCACCCTTGCTACAAAGACTTTGTAATATTATACAGCATCTATAAAATGAATTGGGACTAAACAAACCCCCGAAGACATTTTTACGCACGCTTAGCAGGATGCTAAACCTGCAACAAAACCTTTTTTATATTATAGCATCAAGGATCCCCGGTGAGAACCCCGGACAGAAGGCATATCCTGGTCATAAGTGTTATCCTTTAAAAGCCGGTTGACATCTCCCGGAAGCCTTGCTATAATCTTATATGCAGTTAAATGCATATGAATTGCTTAATAAGGAGAAATGTTATGCAAGAATATACATCCGGGTTTAAACTTTTCGGTCATCCGACTCGTTTACGCATCATCCGGCTGCTGCTGGATGCAGGTGACGAATTATGTGTCTGCGAGATCGTGGATGTCATGGAAGAAAGCCAGTTTAACGTCTCCCGCAATTTGCGGAAGCTGGAAGAGGGGGAACTGGTACGATGCAGCAGAAAAGGAAAGTGGTCCATGTACCGGATAAACGATAACCTGGATCCGTTCCAGCTTCAGTTGCTGCAAGCCGTTCAAAAAATTCCAGCCGATTATTTCGCTGGAGAAAAACGCCGCCTGGATGAGCGCCTGGCATTACGAATAGATGGTGCATGCGTAGTGGGAATCAATCCGCCTGCACAAGAAGTAAACGAACATAAATAATAACATGGCCTTTATCCAACAACATACCGAAACAGGATACTTCCCTTTGCAGTTCAGACAGCGTTAAGCTTGACTGGGCTTAAGCGCCTTAGCGTGAAGACAGCCGGAGCAGATACCGTGAAACTGAAAACTCAATCTTCACACTATAAGGAGGTTCCATTATGACTGATGAACACAGACTGGGTTTTTTTGAGAGATATCTCACCCTCTGGGTAGCAATTTGTATCGCCTTGGGGTTAATCCTGGGCGAGACCTTCCCGCAGCTGACAGAGATATTTGAAGCTTTCGAGATTTACGGGTATCCTGTTATTGTCGCCATCGCACTGTTTTTAATGATTTACCCCATCATGGTCCAGACAGATTTTAAAGAAATCATTTATGCCGGGAAATCGATCAAACCTTTAGCCACCACCTTAGTTCTTAACTGGCTGGTAAAACCCTTTACCATGGCTTTTATTGCCTGGCTTTTCTTCCGGGTTCTCTTCAGCCAGTATGTAGGCTACGATATGGGAGGAGACTTGATGGCAGGGATGATCCTTTTGGGAATAGCTCCCTGCACGGCTATGGTGTTAGTCTGGGGCTACCTATCCCGGGCCAACATGGGTCATGTCGTGGTGATGGTTGCCATCAACTCACTAACCATGGTCGTACTTTATGGACCTCTCGCAGTCCTGCTGTTACCCGTGGCTGATGTCCCGGTTCCCCTGGACAGAGTGGCCTTTGGAGTGCTGGCCTATGTGGGCCTGCCCCTGGTAGCAGGATATTTTACCCGGAAAATAATGTTGGAGAAAAAAGGGAAAGAGGCCTTTGAGCGATTTACCGGGAAGCTCCATTATGTGGCGCCCTCGGCTTTATTGTTCACTATTGTAGCCATTGTGACGCCGCAGTCAAGTGTTGTTCTTTCCAACCCGATGCTGGTGCTCTTTGTCTTAATCCCTTTGACGATCCAGATTTTTGCCATCTTCGGAATCGGTTACTATGTATCTAAAAAAATTGGCCTTCCCTATGATGATGCAGCGCCTACGGCCCAGATTGCAGCCAGCAACCATTTTGAGGTGGCTATCGCCATGGCTATCGCCCTTTTCGGCATCGATTCAGGGGCAACCCTGGCAGCGGTTACGGGAATGCTCATTGAGGTACCGATCATGCTGCTACTGGTCCAGATCTGCTTGAAAACTCAGCATTGGTTCCCAAGTAAAACAAAGAGCGTTTCCTGAAGGAAATCCTGATTCCTGAAAGAAAACCTAAGAAAAAGTCAGCAAATAAGAAAATAAGGGACGGACTCTTAACAATAAGTCCGTCCCTTCGGCATTTGTTGGTGGTGCGCCCGGCAGGACTCGAACCTGCGACCTCCTGATTCGTAGTCAGTTACTCTGTCCGACTGAGCTACGGGCGCATATGTGGCGGAGAGAGAGGGATTCGAACCCTCGAAGCAGGCTTTAACCCGCTTAATCGCTTAGCAGGCGACCGCCTTCGACCAACTCGGCCATCTCTCCGCGTCTTTGTGTCCACATGGCGGAGGGGGTGGGATTCGAACCCACGGCTCTTGCGAGTCACCGGTTTTCAAGACCGGCTCCTTAAACCACTCGGACACCCCTCCTGCGGTATAATAGAGTATAACATCTTAAAAAGTGATAGTCAACAATCCTTGCGGAAAAACAATGCCGTGTGTACCGTTCAATAAGTAAGAATGTTTTCCCAATTAGCAGGATTTTCAATTTATTTATAGAATATTTATACCATATAGCACGGCTTATTCTCATATGCGGGTATACAGCGGGGAACTGGTATTATTCAGCCCAGATATGGCCAGTAGTTTTTTTATAAAGAAGTGGGCTCACCGGAAAGATTCATTGCATTTGAGAATAAGCTGTAAAGCTCCCAATTTTTTTCAAACCGGGCAACAAAAAATAATAGAGAGGATGATTGCTGCTTCATGGACTCATTATTCGGCCACTTACTAGGCGTAATTAGAACAGCCGAAAGTGGCATTGCCCTTTCGGCTCAGAGCGAAAACCCGGGTCTGATCACCAGAACTGGTAGTTACATTGTCCGGCGAATTGATCTAATCGGTGAGTTGATGCTTGAGCACCTCTGGTTGGTTATTTTAACAGTAATTATTGCTGTGATTGTATCAGTTATCGTGGGCATTATTATCAGCTATTACGATAATGCTGCCCAGGTGGTGCTGTGGGTTTGCCAGATCTTGATGGTCATTCCCAGTTTGGCTATGCTGGCCTTTATGGTTCCTATCTTCGGGATTGGCTTTACCACCGGGGTGGTGGCTCTGATTCTCTACAGTTTGCTGCCCATTGTCCGGAATACCTACACCGGCATCAGGGAACTGAACCCGGCAATTATCGAGGCGGCTAAGGGTATGGGGATGACTGAATGGCGTATCTTGACCCGGATTAAAATACCCTTGGCCATGCCGGTGATCATGGCTGGTGTACGGACCGCTACCGTAATGGTTGTTGGTATTGCCGCGATTGCTGCTTACGTTGGCGCCGGAGGCCTCGGTGAACTTATCTTCCAGGGCATTTCAAGGGCGAACGAACCAATGATTATTACTGGAGCTATTGGCGTATCGATCATCGCGCTTACCTTTGACTTTTTCATGAACTGGGGCGAAAAGCGATTAGCCGCAGCAGGCAGACCTGGAAGGGGGCAAAACAATGATTAAGCTGGAAAAACTAACAAAAATATTTCCTGGACAAAAAGAGGCCGCCGTCAAAGAATTGGATCTTGAAATCAAGGAAGGCGATGTTTGTGTCCTGGTCGGTCCTTCCGGGTGCGGGAAAACAACGACCATGAAAATGATCAATCGAATTTATGAACCAACCGGGGGAAAAATTTATATTGGCGGAGAGGACGTGCTCAAGATGGACCCCATCAAACTTCGCCTCGATATCGGCTACGTCATTCAGGAAATTGGCCTGTTTCCACACATGACAATTGAACAAAACGTAGCCACGGTTCCCAATGAAAAGCGCTGGCCCAAGGAAAAAATTAAAGAGAAAGTTGATGAAGTCATGACCCTGGTCGGCCTTGATCCAAATATTTACAATACCCGCTATCCTTCCGCATTAAGCGGAGGGCAGAGGCAGCGGGTCGGGGTAGCCCGGGCCATGGTCTCAGACCCACCGATCATGCTGATGGATGAACCGTTCGGTGCGGTCGACCCCATCACCCGCGCCCGCCTGCAAAACGAATTTTTGCGTATCCAGGAGCGCATGGGCAAGACCATTGTTTTTGTAACCCATGATATTGATGAAGCAATAAAGATGAGCGATACAATTGCGGTTATGAGGGAAGGGGTCATTGTTCAGCATGCCACCCCAAGTGACCTCTTAAGCTCGCCGGCCGATGAGTTTGTTTCCAACTTGGTTGGCCGCAACCGTTCAATCAAACGACTGCATCTGATCCGGATCCACGAAATTTTGGACGAAATAGACAGGTTGAAACCGACTCCCGAGAATGCCAGTACAGAAGAAATCCAAAAGCAGTTAGATAAAAGCGAAATCCGGGCGGTCATGGTTGTCGACCGCGATAACAAGTTGAAAGGGATCATCGGAGCAAACGATTTGAAGCAAAGAACCGGCGAGGTGGCTGCTGATTACTGCCAGGATGTCACTGACACTATAACCAGTGATGCAACGCTGAACGATGCCCTTTCGGTCATGCTGGAAGCTGGAGAAGGTTATGTTGCTGTAGTCAATGAAAATGACCAGTACGAAGGAACCATTACCCTGGGCGACCTGCTCAACGTGGTAAAGGAGGACAGCTAGCGATGCTGCAAAACATTTGGAAGTGGCTAATTGTCCCGTTGATCATGATCAGTATCGGTGCAGCAATTGTTATCTATGCTGTAAACAACCCCACCGACTCTATTGTAGCCCGCATGGTTACCTATGAGCGGGTGTTCCGGGTGATCCGTGAACACATGACCTTGCTTCTTGTCTCCATGTTTGCTGCAACCATTGTTGGCGTGGCTGCAGGAATAATGCTCTCCAGGCCTCGCTTGTATTATGTGGGTCGGGTCGTGGAAAACATTGTGAATATTGGGCAGACAGTTCCCAGTCTGGCTATTCTGGCTCTTTTCTACACAATCCTGGGACTTGGTTTTCGAACAGCCGTTTTCGCGCTGTTTCTCTATTCAATCCTTCCCATTTTGCGGAACACCTTTGCTGGCATCGATGGAGTCGATAATCATATTATTGAGGCAGCCAAGGGAATGGGCATGAATCAATACCGAATTTTGACCCGGATCGAACTGCCGATTGCCTTCCCCATTATTGTTGCCGGTATCCGGACAGCGGTTGTGATTAATGTGGGGGCAGCAACCCTGGCCACATTTATTGCGGGTGGAGGGTTGGGTGACCTTATTGTCACAGGGCTTTCTGTTCACAGGGACATGATTATCATTACCGGGGCAACCATAGCTGCCCTGACAGCTGTTTTGCTTGATTACCTGATCGGGCGCATAGAAGAAAGAATCGTTCGCTGGTCCTGATCGAAAAATTCTTGTTTATGTTGCGCCGGAAAGAACACAGCGCTGCTGATGTTTCCGTCAACAAGTTTGGGGTTTGTTCTATTATCAGCCTCTTTTTTCTAGTCTTGCGCAAAAATGGCAAATTTTTATCACTTAGACAGACACACTGAAAATCCTTATGGTTCTGGCTCCTCCAGGTTGGGGTAAGGACGATTGGCTGTTTTTCCATAATCATACACTAATAGAGGGGGGAATTTATTTTATGAGTTTGAAGAGGATGTTGATTGTATCTTTGCTTTTGGTGTTTTTGGTTGGAACGGTATTTGTAACGGGGTGTGGTCCCGATGAAGATCCCACTGTAACAGTTACCGTTGGGTCAAAAGAGTTTACCGAGCAGTTGATCCTGGGCCAAATCGCCATCCACGCCCTGGAACATCATGGTATTCCGACAGAAGATGAAACCGGTCTGGGTGGAACAGTGGTGGCCCGGGAAGCCCTGGAAAGAGGAGACCTGGACATGTACTGGGAGTACACCGGGACTGCTTTGGTTGAATTCTTTGGCATGGAGGTAATCACCGAGCCGGAAGAGTCCTATGCTACGGTTTCAGAGGCAGACCTGGAAAATGACCTTGTCTGGCTGGACTATACCCCGTTTAACAACACTTACACAATTATGATGCGCCAGGAGGATGCTGATGAGTGGGGCATCGAAACAATCAGCGATCTGGCTGATGCAATCAATAAAGGCGTGGATGCCCCGGAACCCGGCGAATGGACTTTTGCTACTGACCATGAATACGAAGCGCGTGATGACGGCTTGGAAGGATTGCAGGAACATTACGGGTTTGAATTTGCAGATTACGAAGTTATGGATCTCGGGGTTGTGTATGGCGCGTTAAGAGAAAAAGACCACCCGGTGGCCATGGGCTTTGCTACAGATGCCCGCATTGCCGATTATAACCTGGTTAACCTGGTTGACGACCTGGAATTCCACCCGGTTTACAACTGTGCTCCGGTAGTTCGCCAGGAAGCCCTGGATGCACATCCCGAAATTCCAGATATTCTTAATCCTATTGCTGCAGCCCTGAATGAAGAAACGATGTCATCGTTGAACATGAAAGTCGACATTGAAGAGCAAACACCCAGTGAAGCTGCTGAAGAATGGCTCCTTGAGCAAGGTTTTATCGAGTAAACGCACGATCCGGTTCATTTGTTCCATTACACAAATAATCAGGATACGTCAGAGCATGACCATGGGAAAACAGTCAGTACATGGCGGGGCAAGCAAAGTGAACTTTGCTTGCCCTTTTTTACTGCTACTTTTTTACTGCTATTTCTAAGTGAATCCTTCAACAATTCCCGGAATCTCAGTAACACAAGAAGATATTGATAATTTTTTTCGTTGCTAGTATAATAAGAACAGTTTTTTCTGTGAATGATGATTCCACTTAGGTGGGTACCCTGGGGAATAGCATTTTACAGGCAGCACAATAAGTGTATGGCGCATATTCCGGCAGCCTGGTGATAGGAGGAGTATTACCCGGTGACAGATAATAATCAACGCAATGATTCTGGCAGTCATTCCCTTCATATTCTACGGCATAACCGCTTTGTCATCTGGACCCACTGGATCATTGCCTTTTCCAGCCTGGTGCTGATTATCAGCGGATTTGGCCAAATGCCTTTCTTCCGGCGACATAATATCATTTCCCTACCCGGGCACTCCTGGGCCGAACAGCATTCTCTTTTCCTGCAGCTCCATTACGTTGCCTCTGCTGTTTTGGTAGGGATTATTCTTATTCATTTAATCTATCATCTTAAGCGAAAAGAATTTTCTCTGCTGCCAAACCTGAATGATTTATTTCGCCTGCTGCCACTGCCCGGAAACAGGAGAAACCAGCAAAACCCTCGGGAACATTTCAAGTATTATTCCAACCAGCGCTTAAGCTATGCACTAACGGGGTTTTCCCTATTGCTCCTGATTGTATCCGGAGCAATCAAAACGTACAAGAATTTTCCTGGTGCAGAGATTCGTTTAGACTTGCTCCAGGCGGCAAACCTGTTACACAGCCTGGGAACTTATCTCTTAATCGCCTCAATTATAATTCACACCGTTGCCGTTCATTTGGTAAAAACGCATCGCCCTTTGATCCGCGGAATGATCGGTGGACGAGTTTCCAGAAGCTACGCCAGGAAACACTTTCCCCGCTGGGTTGACCACGTGGAAAGCAGGGAAAAGGAAAAAGACGGACCATCCAGTCAATAATCAATTTAAAAACCGCTAACTGCTTTCAAGCCCGAAACTTTTGTGTTCTCAAAATGAGTGAACCTTGAGTGGTTCATGTGTTGAGATCTTGTATTGCGCATGAGGGAGTCGAGGAGTCGAAACTGTTACTTCCCAAACTAGCCTGGCCAAAATACAAGCAGCCTGCACCAGGTATATGGCACAAACTGCTTGTGGTCTGGCTTATTCAAAATACAGGTAGAACAAAAAGACGTTCGCCTTGCGGTTCCTGTTGTTTACAGCAACCCTTCCGTTTCCAGCCATTCCCTGGCAACTTCAACAGGTTCCTGACCGTCAAGTTCCACGGCCGCGTTCAAACGGCTCATGGTCTTGTCGTCCAGCAAAGATATAACCTGGTTTAAGGTTTCCTCAATTTCCGGATGCTGCTCCAGCGTTTCTTCTCGCAGGGTGGGAGCGCAGTTATAGGCCGGATGAAACTGCTGGTCATCAACCAAGCTCACCAGGTCAAAACCGGCGACAAAGCCAGAGGTGGCCATACCTACCCCTACCAGCACATCTCCGTCTTTTAACGCCCTGTAAATATCATCCTGGTCCATAACCTGGACCTCATCAAACTCCAAACCATATGTTTCCTTGAGCCTGGAAAGTTTGTCTTCTACCACGACATATTGATGGTTTGTCGCCAAAACCCACTCCCCGAGCGGCTGTTCATCTTGCTCGATTGCTTCCGCCAGGTCGCTGATCGAACTTATCTTCAACTGTTCCGCGTCTTCCTGGCGCATCAAAAGAGCATAGGTATTGTTAAATGGCGTATAATCCAGCCAGGCAACCCCGTTTTGCCTGTCTTCTTCCTGGACCCTGTCATAGCCTTGCCACGAGTCGGTAAATGTATCTTCATACCCGAGATGAGACTTCCAGGCAGTCCCCGTGTATTCCCAGTAAAGATCAATTTCTTCCTCTTCCAGGGCTTTGCGCACGGCCCGGGTATCTCCCAAGCCGGTTTTGTCCAATACCTCGAACCCGGCTTCTTCTAACAGTAAAACCGAAATCTGCCCCATAATAAGCTGCTCCGTCGTCTCTTTGGAGCCTACAAACAGCTGAACTTTTTCTGTGGTTTTTGCCTCAGGTTCTTCCTGTTCTGCATGGTTATCCGTGTCAGCTGGTGTTCCATTGCGTTCTGCACAACCTACCGTTACCACAACCAGAAAAAGCAAAAGGAGCATTCCCGCCAACTTAACCCATGATATTTTTTTCTTCATTATTGCTCTTTTCCCCTTCTCCAAGAATCAAGGACTTTCTTTGTCAAATTATTTAACCAGCATAGCTGCTTCTTCTTCCAGCTCCAGTCGCTTTAATGTATCTGTGGTGGGTATCCCGTTCTCGTCCCAGCCGCGAAACTGGTAATACCGTGACAGCATCTGGGCCAGGTCTTCCGGGGAGATGGTTGAACCGGCGCTTGCACCCCGGGGCAGGGATTCTCCTACCCGGCCGGGCAGCGTGTCATCGGCGGCGGTGAAACCTTCCCTGATATTGAACAGGCGGCACAGGTTAAAGGCCCGCTCTCCCATGTGCATAAGCTGCCGGGTGGTGTATTCTTCCATGCCGGTGATCAGCCGGACCAGTTCCGAAAGGGAAGCCGGGGTGATGGGTCCGGAATCCCAGCAGATAAACCGGCACATGATCAGGCTATCCTGGAAGGCCCTTAAGTTCTGGCCAATTGCCTCATATTCGGGCTTTAAATGCTTGGACATGCGGGATATTCCGCGAAACTTTTTATCGATGCCGATGGAAGACATCAGGCGGCCTGCCTCAATGGTTTCGTCATGCATGCCCTGCATATGGCAGGCACCGCGATTGGATGTGGCATAGGAGAGACCCTGGCCAATCTTGGCCCGGGGCATATGGACGGCAAAGGCCTGGTTTTTTACCTGCATGGCGAAATAATCCGAGCCCTGCCCTACTTTCTCCGAGGCAATTTTTAGGCCCTCGGCCAGCAGATCACCCAGGCCCCGGCGGTAAGAAATGTCTTCAACCAGCTGCAGCAAGGCCTCCTCGTTCCCCCAGGAAAGGTCCATCCCGCCGGTGTCTTCAGGGCCCAGAATCCCTCGTTCATAACATTCCATGGCCCAGGCGATGACCAGCCCTGTATTGATGGCATCGAGGCCGAAGTGGTTGCACCGCTCATGGGCTTTGGCTACTGCTTTAGTGTTGTACACCCCTACGCAGCTGCCCAGGGAACCGATGGTTTCAAATTCCGGCCCCCCATAAACGGGATTGGTGGTAAAAGGCTCTTCCACCACCTGGACCACCCGTTTGCAGGCCACGGGACAGGCCGGGCAGGCTTCCCGACCCACCAGGACGGTATCAGTCATGGTTTCGCCCATTAAGGGCGTGATATCGTCGGAATATCCTTCCTTAAAGTTATAGGCGGGGAACATGCCCATCTCGTTGTACGGGCCTACACCGCTACCCGTGCCGTGTGTACTGAGCACCCGGCAGCCCGGGTCTTCACGGATATACTGGTTAAGCTCTTTGATCCGGTCTCGTAAACGGGTTCGGTCGTTCACCCTTGTTTCCATGTTGCCAAAGGTGACAACGGCCTTAAGCTTTTTGGCTCCCATAACAGCCCCGGCGCCGCTGCGTCCTGCGGCGCGGTTGAACCCGTTAATCACGCAGGCATAACGGGCCAGGTTTTCACCGGCTTGCCCGATAGCGGCGACTTGAAGGCGCTTGTTCTTGTAGTCAAAACGGATCTGCTCCGTGGTTTCACCCACGCTTAGGCCCCACAAATGAGAAGCATCTTTGAGGGCAATTTCTTCTTCCGTGGCCATAAGGTAAAGAGGCCTGGAAGCTTGCCCCTGGACAATGATCAGGTCGTACCCGGAACGCTTTAGCATCCTGCCAAAAGACCCGCCGGCATTGGCATCGCCCCAACCTCCCGTCAGGGGAGACTTGAAACACACCAGGTAGCGGCTGGAACCGGGAAGGTTGGTATTATCAAAGGGCCCTGTGGTAAAAATAAGACGGTTGTCAGGCCCCAAGGGGTCGGCCCCGGCAGGCACTTCGTGATAGAGGTAATGGGCAGCCAACCCCCGCCCTCCAATGTACTTTCGGACCAGCTCCTCAGGGAGCGATTCATATGTCACCGTTTCCTGGCTCAAATCCACACGCAATATTTTCCCGCTGTAACCGAACAAGCTATCCTTCCTCCTAAAATAAAAGTTTGTATCTTCTTTCAGTATATTCTTACCTGGAGCCGGCAAGAATCCGCTCTGTGGAATGAGCTTTCAGAAAAGCTTCCAGCCCCTGCTTTAAAAAAATTTCCCGGGCGTAGTCCGCAGGGCAGGAGGCTTCTTCCAGGCTTTCCCACAAAGGTTCCAACAGTTTTTCTTCGCCCAAGTTTCTTTGTTCCAACCCTTTTTGAGCCAGCTGCAGCACCTCCTGGCAGAGTTCTTTAATACCTTCACCTGCCATGTTGGCCTGCATGCCGTTGTGAACGGCATCATCCCGGGCCGTTTCCAGTTCATCCCAGTCAAAGCTGTCGACCAGGGATTGGGCTGGCAGCAGCTTTTCCATAATCCCCAGGGTAAAAGCCGCAGGAACCATGAGACGGTGGGGCGGCTGCTGGCAGTTAACCCGGTTTTCCAGGGTATAATAGCCGGATAGGCGGGCGTCATTCCAGCAGAAAGTATAGTGCAGGTCGAAATCCTCATCCTGGGGTGTCAGGGGAACTCGTTCTCCATTTTCATCTTCACCGGTAGCTTTTTTCCCCGCAGCCCAGTATTCGGCAAAGGAAGCATAGTGCCCAATACCGTAGTACCGCCCTTTTCTCTTGACGTACACCGGCTTGAAGCCGGAGACAAAGACCGTGTAGTCCGTCAGGTTGCCGAAGCGCCGGGGTGTCATGCCCACCCGGGGGCTCTTGGTAAGCCAGCGTCTCCAGAAATCGACACTTAGGGCTTTGCATTCCGGGTCCACCCGTCCATTCCATATATTGGAATTAGCATTTAAGGCAATCTCCACCGGACTCAAACCATTAAACACATTTAATGCTGCAGCGGCTTCTTCCACGGCGACATCGGCATGAACCTGGTTGGAGCAGGTAATGCTTAACAGGTTAACCCGCCGATTGCCAAAAGCCTTGTTCCAGAACAGGTTGCGCTGCTTTTTGGTCATCAAGTCATCGGAAGGTGGGGTCACAGGATGGATGCCGTAGCAGAGAAAATAGACTTTCTCCTTTTGCTTTTGACGAAACAGTTCCAGCATTTCCGCCAGGGAACGGATGCGCTTGTTCAGCTGCCACAGGTTCCCCTTGTAGCCCAGGGAAAACTCCATTTTGCAATAGCCAGTTTCGGTCCCCGCCAAATCATCGGCAGGGTCCCCGGGATATGTGGCCCCAATGGGTTGCTTGTAGTGGGGGTCCGTGATGACATCCCAGCCTTCTTCACCGAGGAACTCCCACAACGCGGTCATAACCCCGGGATCAACAGCCTGGCCTTTTCCATCAACGACAGGAAATTTTAATTCCACCCCGATATTGCGCCGTTCCCCTTCTCGCTCCTTCTCCTTCTCTTCGAAGCTTTCCTCCCACTGTTCCAGCACTTCCTCCATTTGATGATTCTCTTCTCGAAAAAGCATGATCAAGTTCACTCCCAAAATTATTACATGATATGGCCCTGTCCTTCCACGATGTACTTGTACGAAGTTAGCTCCTTGATTCCGACAGGGCCACGGGCCTGAAGTTTGTCGGTGGAAATGCCCACCTCGGCCCCCATGCCCAGTTCGCCTCCGTCGTTAAACATGGTTGACGCGTTGGACAGGACCACCCCGGAATCCACCTCCCGGGTAAATTGCTTGATTGCATCGTAATCGCTGCTTACAATCACGTCGGTATGATGGGATCCGTAATGATTGATATGTTCAATGGCTTCCGCCAGGGAAGCGACCACCTTAACCGAGAGGATCAAGTCCAGGTATTCCGTAATCCAATCTTCTTCTGTGGCCTCCTCCATCCCGGCAACGATTTCCCGGGACTTGGAGCAGCCTTTCAGTGTTACACCTTCTTTAAACAAAGCTTCCGCCACAGCAGGCAGAAGGCGCCGGGCAGCCTGTTCGTGGACCAAAAGCGTTTCCGCAGCATTGCATACCTCGGGCATGAGCAGTTTGGAATTATGGGTAACATCTATGGCTGCCTGCTCTTTGGCATCTTTATCCAGGTAGACATGGCAAATCCCTTCAAAGTGCTTGATGATGGGGATGCTGGCCCTGTCCTTGATCAGCTGGATCAGCCCTTTGCCTCCTCGGGGAATTAGGACATCGATATATTCTTCCAGTTTTATCAAGGTATTGACGGCATCCCGGTCCGCTGTGGCAATAACCTGGACAGTTTCTTCGGGCAGGCCGCTTTCCTGCAGGGACTGCTTCCAGAGGCGTCCCAAAGCTGTAATGCTGCGCAAAGCTTCAGAACCTCCCCGCATGATGGAAGCATTACCGGCTTTCAGGCAGACACCGCCGACATTTGCCACCACGTGGGGACGCGCCTCAAACACCATGGCCACTACTCCCAGGGGGGTGCGAACCTTTTTTACTTCCAGGCCACTGGGCCTGCGTTTTAAATAGTCTGCATCTCCCAGGGGGTCGGAAAGGGCCGCTATCGATTCCAGGGCATCGGCCCGGGATTCGATCTTGGGCCGGTCAAAAACCAGACGGTTTAAAAGGTGCTGGTTTAATCCTTTTTCTTGGGCTTCTTTTAAATCTTCCTGGTTGGCCTGGGCCACTTCGGAAACATTTTCACGGATAAGCTCGGCCATTCGCAGTAGGGCCTGGTTTCTTTGTCCAACTTCCAGTTTGGCCAGAACGCGGGAAGCTTCCTTGGCTTTTTTGGCCTGCTCCTGCACTTGCTTGGCAATATCCAAGGTATCGACTCCTTCCTTGTAGTATGATTGGTATGAAACCTATCTTCATCCCCTGCCCAAGGCTCGATAGAGCCTCAGAGCTGTAATCATATTTTCCATTCTTGTTAGCAGGCCGGGCAATAAACGCCCGGCCTGCGCTATTCCTGGTATTTTAACTAATCCCCAGTGCTTCCTTGGTCACATCGACGCCTTCCAGGGCATTTTCGCCATAAAGGTCGGCTTTAATTTCCTGGGCGAATTCTTCGGTAACCGGCGCTCCTCCGACTATGATCAGGGGCCGGCCATCCTTTCTCAAGCCGGCATTGTCAATGGCTTCCACCGTCTCAGCCATGGCAGGCATGGTGGTAGTCAGCAGGGCCGACATACCGATTATATCCGGTTCATGTTTTTTTACCGCCTCAACAAATGATTCCGGGTTAATATTGACGCCGATATCCACCACCTCAAACCCGTTGGCAGTGAACATCATTTCTACCAGGCTCTTGCCGATGTCGTGAATGTCTCCGGCAACGGTCCCTAACAACAATTTGCCTTTCATCTGCATCTTTTTATCCTGGGACTCCAGCAGCGGGCGCAGGATTTCCAAAGCGGAGTGCATGGTTCTGGCACAGAGCATAACTTCGGGGATGAACATATCCTCATTGGCAAAGCGCTTTCCTACTACCTCCATCCCCTGCATTAAACCGTTACTTAAAATATCTTCAGGTTCAGTTCCTTCATCCAGGACTTTCTGGACCAGGTCTTTGATCCCCTCAGAATCTCCTTCCATAATAGCTGTAGCAAGTTCTTCCATGCGTGACATTAGCACTACTCCTTTCCTGTATTGTTCTTCCTTTTAAATTCGATTTTTTCTCTTTCTCTTCACCAGGGTTGACTTAACCCTGGAAGGTCTTACGGCACCAATTGGCCTTTGCGGAACGCTTTTAGCAATTTTCCGCAATAGGGGTCCTTGCCCAAGGCCGCCTCGGCCGCCAGGACGGAGCTCATGACCTCTTTGTTCAAGGGATCAATGATCGCCGAGTCCAGGCCGGCGTAAATGGCCAAGGTTATGAAGGTGCGGTTCAGCAGGCCGCGCTGGGGCAGGCCGTGGGAAATATTGGTCAACCCGATGGTGGTCTTCACATCGAACTGCTTTTTCAGATCGGCGATGGTCTGCAGGGTTAACACCCCGCTCTGATCATCCACACCCAAGGGAAAGACCAGGGGGTCCACATAGAGCCGGTCTTCGGGAAAGCCTTCTTTTCTCGCAGCTTCAATAATCTGTTTGCTGATTTCCATCCGTTCTTCAAGTTCCTTGGGGATCCCTGCATCGCTGACCGGAAGGGCAACACAAAGACAGTCATATTCTTTGGCCAGCTGCAGGAAGGGTTCCAGGCGTCCTTCTTCGGCACTGGCGGAGTTGACCATGGCGCCGGGGCCATGGGTTTCCAATCCGGCCTTCATTACGTCCGGGCTGGTGGTATCAATCGCCAGCGGCTTTTCGGTAACTTCCTTGATACCTTTGACAGCCCATCTCATGTCTTCAATTTCTTTTTCCTGCTTCCCGGCACCGGTAGCCACATTGACGTCGATATAGTGGGCTCCGGCTTCATCCTGCCGCTTGGCCAGGTCCTGCAGGAAGGCCAGGTCCTGGTCAATAACCGCCTGGCGTACTTTTTTCCGTGTGGCGTTGATCAGTTCGCCTATGACAAGCATGCTTTTTCAGCTCCTTTGTCTGTGAATGGAGTTTTGAGTGACTCAGCCTGCTCCTTTTATTCAAAGGCCTGCTCCCTAAGGCCTGATAGCTTGAAACTGGGAGAGGATTTTTTTGCTGGCTGCTTCAGGCAGGGGCTCGGGTTGATGGTTGGTTAGCAAATCTTTGGCGATTTTCCGGGCTCTTTCCCGGGCATCCAGGGCGCCGCCCTGTTCCCAGTGCTTTCTTGACTGGCGATCGGATACCTGCGGGTAGAAAAACTCCTTACGGAAGTTTTCAATGGTATGCATTTCGGCCACGAAGTTTCCGCCCGGCCCCACCCGGCGGATGGTCTCTTCTGCCAGGGTCCTTTCATTGACCTCAATGCCCCGGACGGCCCGTAAGCAGGTGCCGATGATCTCGTCATCGATGACCATCTGCTCGTAGGAAGCCGTGGTACAGAATTCCAGCAATCCGGCGGCATCGTGGATATAGTTGGCCCCGGCCAGCGCAGCGACCATGGCCGTGGTGGCTTTTTCATAGCCTGCCTGGCAGTCGGGAAGCTTGCTGTCGGACATGCCGGCAGTGGCATAAAAGGGAACCTTGTAAAACTGGGCCATCTGGGCCAGGCCGGCGTTAATCAGGCCCGACTCGATGCTGCCCGCCAGGTACGAGCCGCTTTTCATGTCCATGTTGGTGGCTACCGAGCCGAACAGGGTCGGCGTGCCGGGGTTGACCAGCTGGGCCAGCATGACACCGGTCAGGGTTTCGATGCAGTTGGTAGCGATAGTTGCTGCCAGGGTCACCGGGCTGGTGGCTCCAGCCAGGGGTTCTGCCGGGGTGGCCAGGGGTATGCCCTGCCGGGCTACTTCAATCAGGAAATCAGTATAGCTGTCATCCAGCAGCAGGGGACTCATTACGCAGGTGATCATGGAAATAAAGGGTCTTTCCCGCAGTTTTTCCGGGCTGCCGGCCAGCTCTTCACCCATTTTCACCACGTTACGCAAACCTTCCAGGGTATAGATTCCGCCCATGACATGCTTACTGGTATTGGAAAGAGCGGAGTAAAAACGGTTCACATCCACTTCTGCATAAGGAAGTTCGTTGGGGTAAACATTGATCACAAAAAAGGAGATGTGATCCAGGGCATCCATCAGCCGGGCAAAGTCTTTCACATCCTGCAAGCTGGTAGGACGGCGCTGCCCCGTCTCCAGGTCCAGGCAGTTCAAAACTGTCCCGCCGGTTCCCAGGTAGGTCCGGGCCCCTTCCAGGGTCAGGTCGTTTTCTTCTTTTCGGCCGCAAAGCACGACCTTTTCCGGGGCTTTGGCCACTAAATCTTCAAACATGGAACGGGAGATTTTCACAATCCCGCTATTTTTATCCACCTCTGCCCCATTATCGGCAAAGATATCCAGGGCCTGGTCATTGGGAATCTTGACACCAACCTCTTCATAAAGTCGAATCACCATGTCATTGATGGAACGAATATCGCTTTCCGACAGGGGCTTGTAACTTCCGCCCATTGCTCCATGTACTACCATTTTAATGCCTCCTCAATAATTTTTCGGTTTGTTGATCCTGCTCTAGCCTGTTTTCTAGACTGTTTTCACTGTTGAGCAGCTTCTACATGTGGTTCGCCTGGCTTTACCTGTATGGTCACCTGCTACTTGTTGACGCGAATGATAGCCACCAATCCGTGTCCCAGGCCCATGCCCCGCTGCATGTTCATCTCCAGGCTGCGCAGGGCAAAGCCCAACTGCGACTCGATCAAGTCCGCCCGGGTATCACCAAACAGGCCTTTGCTGACCTCCACCGTCTGGCGCATTACCTCGTAAGCCCTTTCCAGGGCAGGAAATTCCGTAAGCGGCGAATCCGGCAGCAGCTCGCTGCTGGACCGGTCGGAGAACTTCATCAACTCCATGGTATAGTCTACCAGGCTGTTCCAACAATCGGCCAGGTCTCCCAGCAGGCGGTTCTGCCAGGTAAAACCTTTTTTGGGCTGAAAGTCGAACTTTAAATCCGGGAAGTATGTCCTGAGCCCCGGCTCATGCAGCGAATTGACCATGGAACGGATGGGTTGGGGATTGCCGTTGTATGTGCCTGTTTCGATATGCCGCCCCACGAAAAGGGAACGGTCAAAAAAGCGGACAATCTCCAGGTCTACACCCGAACGCTCGGCGGCGCGCTCTACGATGGTCGAGACTTCCTGGGGCGTCATCAGCCGCATGGGGAAGGAAGACACTTCAATGTCGTCGCGCTCATCTTCCTCATAGAGATAATTGATCTTATAGTCCATATGTGTCCGTTCCTCGAAGTTTTCCGTCCAAAGATCCTGCCATTCGTAGGAGAAACGGCCGATCCAGTCCCCCATGATCAGGCTGCCGTGATGGGCATGATGGGCAATATCGATCAACAGTTTTTCCAGCTCTTCGTCACTGCTGTGGGAAAGGGTCCCGTACGAAGTAAAGTACAGGTCATAAGAGGACTCCCCTTCTTCTACAGGCAGACCGTTGGAAAAATCCCCTTTACAGAAGTTGACGTGGTCGTAGTGCCCGAACACATTTTCCCCTTCTTTCAGTAATTCGATGTTCAGGTCGACCCCTTTGTAATGCTCCAGCAGTTCCTGGGGGATCAGGCGGGTATCGTGTTCACCCAGCTTGGTCTTTCCAGGAAGCTTGGAAAGGAGATCGTATCCGTCTCCCGTACCGCAGCCCAGGTCATACAGCCGCAGCCCTCCAGTGGATGTTTCTTTTTTCTTGACCACGGATTCCAGGTGGGGACGCAGATAAAAAGCTGTAATCAAGTCTTCCCACAAAAGGCGGATGTGATCGTATTTCCCCCTGAGTCCCTTGATCCGTTCACTGTACTGGCCGTGTTGAATGGCCTCACTATATGCTTGATCGGCATGTTCTTCCTGCATTTTGCAATTCACACTCCTTTAAAGCATTTTGTCCGCAATTTTCACGGCGGCAAAAGCGTCTTTTCCGTGGGCATCGGCGCCGATATCCCGGGCAAAATCCTCGTTGGTCGGTGCGCCGCCGATCATTACACGGACTTGGTCCCTTAGGTTTTTCTTCTCCAGTTCTTCAATGGTCTCCTTCATGAAGGGCATGGTAGTATCCAGTAAGGCTGACAGGCCTAACAGGTCGGCATTTTCCTGCTCCACCACTTCGGCGATCCGGGAGGCCGGGACATTCACTCCCAGATCGACCACAGAATAGCCTGCTCCCTTGAGCATGATGGTAACCAGGTTCTTACCGATATCATGCTGGTCTTTTTCTACTGTCGCTATAACTATCTTGCCTTTGTTACCCTGGCCGCCTGCCTTGACCAGGTGAGGTTCCATAATTTCCATGGCTGCGCCTACGGCTTCTGCCGCGGCCAGCATGTCGGGGATAAAGTACTCCCCGCTTTCATATTTCTCCCCCACCAGAGTCATCCCATGGCTTAAACCATCCCCTAACACCGTTTCCACCGGGACACCCTGGCTAAGAGCCTCTTCCACCAGTTCTGTCACTCCCGGGGTCCCCTCGAGTCCTTCATCGATCCCTTCATCGTTTTTGTCCCTTCGACCTTGCAGGACATTTTCCACAATTTGCTCTATGATTTTTTCGGACATTTGTCCTAACCTCCTTGATTAAATACTGCTCAGGTCTTTCAAGCCTGCTTTTCTGTGCAAAAGAAATAATAAACTAACCTGCTGGTGGTCTAATAAACACACCATACAGCCCACCAAAACCGCCGACAGTTAAGCCTGATATGGATTTAGCCGGGGCAGCAACCCGGGCACCTGTTCGTAGATCTCCTGGCAAATTGCTTCAGAAAGGTACTGGCGGGGCATTTCCAGGATCTCCTGGACTTTTTCATGGGTCTTAAGCAGGGTCCCGTCCTGGTCTTCCAGGTCTCCCTCAAAAGGATAAACAGGGGAAATACCACCCGAACGCAATAAGCGTCGGGCGTAGCGTGAAAAGAGGCGGTGTGGTGTCTGCATTACTTCTTCCACGGTATTCTTTACCCGTTCCATCTCTTTTTCATTCACCTGGGCATCGCGGTAGAGGAACTTGACCAGGCCGATATGGTGATTATCTAGCACAGCCTGTTCCGGGCAGAACGTATTGGTCTTCTCCAGCAGCCCAAAGGCATAGTGGACAATGTCAGGTCCTGAACGTGGAACAAACGCGTGGGTAAACATTTTTTCTGCTGCTGCCTGCATCCCCGGAACCTTGGCGTCGCCTACGCCGGCCGTAGAATAGCAAGGCACTTCATAATAGCGGGCCATCTGGGCGCAGGACGTATTGTAATGGCAAAACTCGGGGACGCCATACATATCGTGCAGGTCATCCATACGGGCCCTGACGGGGACAGCACCGTAAATGACCGGAGCTCCCGGGCTGGCCAACTGGTTGATTACAATCCCGGTCAAGACTTCGGCGTTAACCTGGGCCACCATGCCCGCTTCATCAATGGGAGCTGTAGAGCCACCCTGAGGCGAAGAGGAAATTACTACGGGCAGGCCCAGCCGCGCCACTGTAATCAACTTTTCCGCCGTTTCGTCGACGACCTGCATGGGGCTTTTGATTACTGAAGTGATAAAAGAAATCACAGGGTTTTCCAGCAGTTCATCCCGTCCGCCGGCAATGATTTCGGCCATGCGCACGACATGATCCATCTGACCGAAATCGGTCAACCCGCCCATGACGTGCTTGGTTATATTATTCAACGAAGCAAAAAACTTGTTCACATCCTTGTTGCTTTCATTGATATCGGAATCCTGAATGTTGACATTGCGGATAAAAAAGTCCAGGTTCTCCAGGTTATCGGATAGATGGGCGGATTTACAAAGGTCTTCCACAGTTCCTCTCCTGCGGGTTATGGTCGGGAAAGTCCGCTTGTGCTCCGGGTCTTCCTGGGAAACAAAGTTCTCCGGCTTGACATCCAGCCAGAAGTTGGTTTCCGAGCCGGACCCAAAGTATACATTGAAGCCTTTGGCATCCATGATGATCTTGTTCTCGGGGTTCCTGGCTCCTAAGACTACCTTACTTGGCGCCGTCTCCAGGGCTTTCTGGACCACAGAGGACGGAATGCTGACCCACCAAGCGTCGTATTCACCTTCCCGGGTCTGGGTAACACTGCACCCGGCATCTGACAGCATGGAAACAGCTTCCTGGCTGTAGACCAAAACACCGGGTTTCTGCAGCAGTTCCATCGATGTCTGGTGCACCAGCTCCATCTGTTCCCGGGTCAAGCGTTGGTAAGGTTTGGCTACTTGTACTCCTTCTCTACTCAAGTTTTTGCGCCTGGTTAACACTTTGTTAAACCAGGCTATACACCTCCTGTAAGTAATTGATTTGTTGTTAATGGGAAAAAGTGCACAAAAGGCAGCTAACGCCCCTGCATTCTTTTTTAGCCTGCATCAGTGTCGCTGCCTTTTAGACCATCCCATCGTTAAGTTGAACTGTGAAACTGTAACTAATAGTTCGTATACACTATATTCGACACATCTGCAATATTTCCTGCCCGTATGGAAAAATAAACGGACTTTTGCGCCAATTTAGGCAGGCGAAGGCGCAGGGGCATTTGAACACCTATTAGGGTGAGTTTGAAAACAATTGTAACTGCTCAGCCCTTATGTGATTCCACAACACGCCGCAAAGCAGGGGGATGGTTCTCGCGCTTTCCCTGTCGGTCCTCCGCTGCGCTCCGGAAGCGCGAAAACCGTCCCCGCAGCTTCGCTTACAAATAGCGCTGAACAGTTACAAACAATTTTATATCTTACGCAGCACCTGTCCCTGTCCCGGGGGGAAATATGGTTTCAACACCTCAGGAATTAGCACACTACCATCGGACTGCTGGTAATTTTCCAGGATGGCAGCCAGTGTGCGCCCTACGGCCACACCCGACCCGTTGAGGGTATGAACAAACTCTGCCTTGGCTCCCGGTGCAGGCCGATAGCGGATCCCGGCCCGGCGGGCCTGGAAATCGCGGAAATTGCTGCAGGAGGAGACTTCCCGGTAAGCCTGGTAGGCGGGGAACCAGATTTCCAGGTCATATTTTTTTGCCGCGGCAAAACCAAGATCTCCCGTACACATCAGCATAACCCGGTAGGGGATGCCTAAAAGCTGCAGCACTTTTTCCGCGTCGGCGACCAGTTTTTCCAGTTCCTCATCAGAGGTTTCCGGCGTGGCAAACTTGACCAGTTCCACCTTGTTGAACTGGTGCTGCCGGATCAACCCCCGGGTATCTCGCCCGTGGGCGCCGGCTTCAGCCCGGAAACAGGCGCTGTAAGCTACGTAATAAAGGGGAAGCTGCCCGGGGTCCAGGATCTCTTCCCGGTGCATATTGGTCACGGGAACTTCCGCAGTGGGGATCAACCACAGATCCGTTTCCGAAAGATTAAAGGCGTCTTCGGCAAACTTGGGCAGCTGCCCTGTGCCCACCATGGAATCGCCGTGGACCAAAAAGGGTGGAAACACCTCCTGGCACCCATGCTCCGAAGTATGCAGGTCCAGCATAAAGTTGATCAAGGCCCGCTCCAAGCGCGCCCCGTCGCCCCGGTACAGGGCAAAGCGCGACCCGGACATCTTGCTGGCCCGGGGAAAGTCCAGGATCCCGAGGGCTTCACCTAGATCCCAGTGGGCCTGGGGTTCACCATCAAAAGCAGGATGCTCGCCCCAGCTTCTAACCTCAACATTGTCATCCTCCGTTACTCCCACGGGAACCGCTGCATCGGGAATATTGGGGATATGTAAAAGGATCTCTTCCATCCGGGATTCGATAGACTTCAGCTCTTCATCCATTCCTTTGACCTGCTCGCCTACCTGGCGCATTTCTTCCATTAAACTGGCAGCATCCTGCCCTTCTTTTTTCAGGCGGCCAATTTCCTTGGAGACCGTGTTACGCCGGGCCTTCAAGGATTCCACTTCCTGCAGCCGCTCCCTCCTGCGATCATCCAGGGTCAAAAACTCATCCAGGGCCGCCTCTTCCCCCTTGTTCTGCAGGGCCAGACGGACTTCTTCCGGGTTCTCCCGGACATAGCGCATATCCAGCATCTAAACACAACCTCCTTTTTTGCCAGCACTGAAGCTTGTAACGGCATCTTTGCCTCCAGGACCCCGGGCAGAACGAGCTTGTGACATCCCGCTCCTTTGTCCTGCCGCTTACAGGGGCATCCCGGGACATACCCCTCCTGGTGCCTGCTACATTTCCCGGGGCGCTTCGATCCCTAAAAGTTCCAGTCCCCGGGCCAGAATAATTCGCACCGCATCGATCAGCATAAGCCGGGTTGCTTGCCGATCTTCACCGGCCGTCAGCACGGGACAGTTATGGTAAAAGCGGTTAAAATCCCGCGCCAGCGTTACCAGGTAATGGGCCAGGTACGATGGCTTGTAATCAGCCGCGGCGCGTTTTACCTGTTCTTCAAAGCGGGCCAGGGATAAAAGCAGCTGCTCTTCCTCGGGTGCAGTCAACAGTTCCAGGTTTGCCCGGTCCCCGGGGGGTTGTATTTCGGGAATCTCCTGTCCGAAAGCTTTTCTCAGGATACTGCAAATCCGGGCATGGGAATACTGGATATAAGGGGCGGTTTCACCGGAGAAGTCCAGCACTTTATCCCAGTCGAACTCGATATCTTTCACCCGGTCGTTGACCAGGTCTCCAAAGATAACAGCACCCAAACCCACCATCCGGGCCGCTTCTTTTTTGCTCTCCAGGGTTGGATTTTTCTCTTCGATCACCTGGTACGCCAGGTCCACAGCCCGCTGCAGGACATCCTCCAGGAAAATAACTTTACCCTCCCGGGTAGACATGCGGCCATCCTTGAAATGGATCAGGCCGAAAGGTACATGGACACAATTTTGGGCCCAGGTATAACCCATCAGTTCCAGCAGCTTGAAAAGCTGGCGAAAATGCAGGGTCTGCTCGGCGCCTACTACGTAGAGCAGTTGGTCAAATCCGTACTGTTCATAGCGATAAATCGCTGCCGCCAGGTCCCGGGTAATGTATAGGGTGGCCCCGTCTTTTTTCTGCAGCAGGCAGGGCGGTAAGCCGTGGGGCTCCAGATCGGCAATCAGGGCTCCCTGGCTTTCCTTGACCAGCCCTTTTTCCCGGGCCAGCTGAACGGTCTCTTCCAGCATGTGGTTGTAAAAGCTTTCTCCCTGGTACTGGTCAAACTCAATCCCCAGGTAGGCATAGATCCGCTGGAACTCTTCCAGGCTCAGGGATCGAAAACGCTCCCAGAGGGCCAGGGCATCTGGATCATCTTTTTCCAGGCTTAAGAACCACTGCCTGGCTTCTTCCTCCAGGTCCGGATCCGCCTCCACTTCCCGGTGGAAGCGGACATAAAGCTCATATAAATAATGCACGGGATTATCCCGTAATTTTTTATCATCGCCCCAGTGTTTAAAGGCCACGATCAGCTTGCCAAACTGGGTGCCCCAGTCGCCCAGATGGTTGATCCCCACCACCCGGTAGCCCAGGGTCTTGTAAAGGCGAACAAGAGCATTCCCGATGACTGTAGAACGCAAATGGCCCACGCCAAAAGGCTTGGCGATATTCGGGGCGGAATAATCCACAACCACCGTCTTTCCCTGGCCTTCCTGGCCGATAAAGACCGTTTCCCGGCCCTGGGTAATAGCCGGCAGCAGTTCCCGGGCCAGCCGGGGACGGTTAACATGAAAGTTCAAATAGGGACCTACCGGTTGGGCTTTTTCCAGCAACCCCCTGGACTCAACCCGTGAAGCCAGTTCCCCGGCGATCTCAACAGGAGACTTCTTCAGCTGCCGGGCCAGGATAAAGCAGGGAAAGGCATACTCTCCCATTTCCGGCTCCGGGGGAATTTCCAGGGACGATTCTGCTTCCTCCCGGGTTAAGGGAGTAAGTTCTGCCAACAGGGTGGATAATTCTTCTTTGAAGGCCAGCAATCTTATCACGATCCTTTATTCCAGCTTTGGAAATACTCGGTTTTTAAGAACTTTCTCTTATTTTACCGCAATAAGGAATAAAAAACAACCGGGGACTGGCATATCGCCCCCGGTTACGGTATGGTACAGGAAAACAAAAATGTTAATCTACAGCGTAAAGTGGGTTTCAACCTGGGCAAAAAGCTCTGCCAATAATCGGTCAAAGCTATTCCGGGTTGATGAAATAGGGATAAGTCAGCTCCTGTACCAGGTCGGGATAACCTTCAGGCGGAGTCCACCTTTCTCCCTCCACCTTAAAGACCAGGCGGTTCGGAGTAAAGCGCTCCGCCAGCGTCAGCAGAAGAGAATCCATAAACAGTTCTGCGGTGGCTATATCTGTCTCATCCCCTCCCGGGGGAAATAGTTCCTGAAACGATTCGTCCCAGTCCAGGACAATTTCACTGGAATATACTCTCGCCTCTTTAAGTTCGGGAACTGCTGGCAGAAAACGTTCGCTTTCCTTAATGATAGCCTGGACCAGGTCAGCGGGCCGACTGGTTCTATCGCCCAAGCGCAGGGATTCCCGGGGCAGCAGGTAATAACGGTCCCCCGAGCGGAAAGGAACATAAATGACCGCCTGTTCCAAGCCCGGCCTTTGCGGGGGAAGGATATCATGAATAAACAGTCCTTCCGTGCCAAAATAGCTGTCCTTTTCCCCTTCAATTAAAAACTGGATTCCCCGAACAGAGGAAAACTGGGAAACGGTGTAGACCAGGGAGTTGATCACCCCGGCGGCCTGGGCAGAACCGATCATTTGGTTTAGTTCCTCTGGCAAATCAATATAGGCAATCCCTTCTTCCCGCTTCACCTGGATATTCGCATCCTTGGGAATGGTGCGGGATAAGTTGCTCTCCCGCCTCGGCCCTTTAACCAATTCGTCTACGGCGGTTGACAGGGAGGCGGAAGATTTTTTCACCGGGCGATTAACAGGTACCAGGTGCATGGCATTTTGATCATAAAAAAACAGGGTTACGTAACTCTCATCTTCCGGCTCTTCCCGGTTCACCTGCCGGTAAAAAATGCCGTTCCCTTCCTCTTCCACTGTCTCAGTCTCTAGATGATAGCTGCCCAAAACGGGCAACTCAAAAACAAAGATGTCCCCGTCACTACCGGCCAGGCCCAAAACTTTCCCGTCCCCGGAAAGGGCCATTTTTTCAATCCGGCTGGCCATTTCCACATCCTGCAAAATGTTGCCTTTGATATCCAACACCAGCAGCTCGCTGAAATCTTCACTGTATTCCTGCCAGGAAGAAGCCACGATCCGTTCACCAAACCGAGAAGCCTGGACCAGCGCTCCGTCGGGAATTCTCTTATCCCAGGTGAGCTCCCCGGAACGGTCAAACACAAAGAGGTTGTTGCTGCTTCCTGAAAAACCGCTGTAGGCAATAACATGGCCGCCCATCTCGGTCAGGTGCATCCAGCTGGGCTCTATTTCCATTTCCTGGCTCCAAACTTCCCGGGGCTGGGTTCCCCCTTCCAGGTTAAAGAAAGCCAGCTCCGTCCCTGAAGCTGTGGCCACGTAGCTGCCGTTACCGGAAAAAGCCGCCAGGGATACTTCCTTTTCCCAGTAAGGCTCGCCATCCCTATAGACAACAACCATGTTTTTTTCCTCATGTTTTTCAATGTAGCCAAAGTTGCCCGGGGGGAGAAAAACGATCTGGTTTAATTCTCTTGTTTCCAGTTCATACAGCAGTCCGCCCCAGGAATCATAGAAATACAGCCTGCGCTGTTCGTCTTCTTTTTTTACGGAAACCGCCAGATTTTCTCCACCCGGTGCCATTTTCATTTTTTTAATCGAACCTTCCACTTCTGCATTCCACTGCTCCCGGCCATCCTGGCGGAAAAAATGGATCTCACCTTTTTCCGTCCCGACAGCGGCAAAACGCCCGTCACTGGAGAGAGCTGCGCTGGTGGGGTTTTCGTCAAAGGAAACATCCCACTGCAGCCGTCCCTGATCATCGATCATGTTGACTGTGCGGGCATCGGAACTGAACAGGATCCTTCGTCCGTCACTGGAAATATCCAGGGCGTAGACCTTCATTTCCGGATTGACCACGGCAAATCGACCCCGGACCACCAGGTCGCCTTCAACGGAAGACTCTTCCTGGCCGGCCACAAGGGGTTCGATGGGATTTCCTTCCTCTGAGTATTCTCCCATGGGGGCACAGGCGCTGCTAAAGAGCAGGGCCAGGCAAAGGCATAAAGTAAGGCCGCGTGCAAGCAGTCTTTTTTTACCCCGGTTGGTTCCCCTGGCAAATAGAACTTGTTGAAAACTCATAAAAACCCCTTTCTGACTCATTTGTCAGTTTGCTGCTGCTTCAATACAGTTTAGGCTGCATGCTATTTTAAAAATCATACTTTTTTGATCATAAGAAAAAAATATTACGTGCAGGTTAGCAATCACTTAATTTTCTATAACATTTTCCGCTGAAACATCTTCCGGATGCTGCCCCGGGTGTAGCAAGGGACTGACTGGAAGGGTAACCTTAAAGCTGCTTCCTTCACCCTCCTGGCTGGTTACCGAAATATCTCCGCCGTAAAGCTCCACGATCTCCTTGCAGATGGACAACCCCAGGCCCGTTCCACCCATTTCCCGGGACCGTGCCTTATCGACCCGGTAAAAGCGATCAAACACATGGGGCAGAGATTCTTCAGGTACCCCGCAGCCGGTATCTTCCACGATGATGGTAACTTGCCCGGGATCTGTTTGGGTTGATACTTTTAACCATCCTCCCGCAGGAGTAAATTTTATGGCATTGTCCAGCAGGTTAAAAAGCACCCTTTTTATTGCTTCTGGGGACGTCTGAATGTAGGGAAGGTTTTCTTCCATTTCCCGGAACAGGCTTAACCCTTTGCGGTTTGCCCGGGGTTCAGTGGTCTCCAGCACCTCTTCCAGGAGCAGCCTTAAAGGAACGGTTTCCCGGGCTTCTTCCACCTCCTGGCGCCTGGTGAGCTCCAGCAAATCTTCCACCAGGTAGATCATCCGCTGGGTCTGCTGGTTAATATCCTTTAGAAATTCCTGCTGTTCCTCGGGTTCCATTTCATAGTTTTGCAGCGATTGAATGCCAATGAGCATAGAGGCCAGGGGGGTCCGCAGTTCATGGGAAACATCGGCCACAAAACGGGTTAGCCGCTGGTTCATCTCCTTGACCTTGCTGGCCATGAGGTTAAACTGCCGGGCCAGCTGCCCGATTTCATCCCGGGACCGGGTATCAATTTTCTGGTCCAGCTTACCCTCGGCCATCTGTCTGGCGGCATCAGTTAGTTCTTTGATCGGGACGGTCAGGTGATGAGAAATCACGATAGCCAAGCCGGCAGAAAAAGCCATGGCCACCAGGGTGGAGATAATCAGGAAACGCTGTAAAGCCGTAATTGTTTCGTATACCGGGGTCAGCGATGAGGAGATGAAGGCAGCACCCAGCACCTGGTCGTTTTCTTCCTCCAGGATCGGGACAGCTATCTGGAGAACCCACTGCTCGGACTGTTGGCTATACTGGACACTCTGCCCCACATCCCCTTCCAGGGCTGTTTTTACCTCCTGGCGGTCCAGGCCAGTACCTAAAAGCCCGCCTACACGGACGGAATCGCCCAGGACCATTTGCCGGGAATCGACTACCAGCACACGGGCATTAAACTGGCTGCTGAAACTTTCCGCTACACTGCTTAACAGGACCGGGTCCACTTCTTCCCGCATAAAGGGAGCCATAAACTCGGCAGCCAGACGCCCGGTGCGTTCCAGCCTCTCTTCTTCCGAAGACATATGGTAGTTTTCCAGCATATTCAGCAAAATGAAGCCGGTGACCAGCATAACCGCTACCACCAGCAGCAGGTATGACAGGGCTATCCGGAGGCGAATGCTTTTAAACATCGACGCATCTAACCCTCTCTAAATTTATAGCCGGTCCCCCAAACAGTTAAAATCAGCTTGGGCTCAGCCGGGTTTTCTTCCAGCTTCTCCCTCAGGTGGCGAATGTGGACGTCTACAGTGCGGGCATCCCCGTAGTAATCGTAGCCCCACACCTGCTCCAAAAGCTGCTTACGGGAGTAAACGCGCCCGGCATTGGAAACCAGGAAGCTGAGCAGGGAATATTCGCGGGAAGTCAGGGGGACATCCCGCCCTTTCAATTTAACCCGGTGCTTGACCAGGTCAATTTCCAGGTCTCCAGTACGGACTACCCTATCCCCTTGGGCCGACTGCTGAGAAGCGCGGCGAAAAATGGCCCGGATGCGGGCCAGAAGTTCGCGGGCATTGAACGGCTTGGTAATGTAATCGTCAGCCCCTAACTCCAGGCCCAGGATTTTATCAATATCCTCGTCCCTGGCGGTGAGCATAATAATGGGCACCTCGGATTTTTTGCGTACATTGCGGCAGACTTCATATCCATCCACCTTGGGCAGCATCAAGTCCAAAATAATCAGGTCGGGCTCCTGGGCATTAAACTTTTGTAACGCCTCTTCTCCATCATAGGCGATCTCCACCTCAAAACCTTCTTTTTCCAGGTTGAATTTGAGGGCCCGAACCAGCGTCTGTTCATCCTCCACCAAAAGAATTTTTTTCTTCATTGGCTTATGGCTCCTTCATGCCCAGTTCTTCATAACGGGCCATGACTTTTTTTATGTCTTCCCAAACAGGGCGTTTTTTACCCGGGTCCCGCAGCAGCGCTGCCGGGTGAAAGGTAGGCATCACCTGGCGTTCCCCCCAAGAGTGCCAACGGCCCCGGGCACGGGTTATGGTCAAACCAGGATCTATGAGAGTCTTTGCCGCCACCGAACCCAGCAGCACCAGGATGGGGGGATCGATCAGTTCAATTTGCTTTTCCAGTAATGGAAGGCAGGTTTCCATTTCCTCTTTTTGAGGCGTGCGGTTTTTAGGCGGACGGCATTTAACAATATTGGCTATGTAGACCCCTTCCCGGGAAAGCCCGGCAGAGTCGATAATTCTGTCCAAGAGACGACCGGCAGCCCCGACAAAAGGACGCCCCTGGCGGTCTTCTTCCGCCCCGGGTCCTTCACCGATAAACATAATCCGGGCCCGGGGATCCCCTTCGCCGAAAACCACTCCATTAGCACCTGCCCTGAGGCCGCAACGGGTGCATGCCAGGCAGATTTCCCTCCACTGGTCCAGGGAATGCACTGTTACCGCCTGCTCCAGGATCGGATCGGGATTGTCCGAAGTGAACGTTTTTTCCAGTGGAGGCGCATTCGCATCTGTTCCACCTGACTGGTCTTCTCCCTGTGACTTGTTTGGCCCCGGATCAGATGAGTAGGCCTGAGATGAGTAGGCCTGATCCGGGTTTTCCTGAGATGTTTGTTCAGAAGCCTGGCTTTTATTCCGTTTCAAGTAGTTTAAAAGGGTTTCCTGCTCTTCCAAACCCATCCCCCCTATATTTCCCCGTTTTCGTCTTCGCGCATTTCCTGCCATCGCTCCCGGGCCATGCGGATGATCCCGGCATCCTTAATGCTTTTGTCATTAATAACTCTTCCGAACCAACGCACGGCTTCCCGCTGATCACCGAGACGCCGGCTAATTTCACCCATCAGGTAGAGAGTCTTGGCCAGGGAACCTGCTTCCACTTCTCGCTCGTAGGCCAAAATAAAATATTCCAAGGCTTTTTGCAGGTATTCTTGTTCCTTTTCTGCATTGCCCGCCTCCCGGTTAAACCAGGCCAAGTGCAGTGTCAGGCCGGCCAGGACCTGGTTTTTTTCCTTAATAATCCGGGCACATTGCAGGGCACGCTCGAAAGCCTTGATCGCCATATCCAGGGTGCGCTGGCCGCTGTAGTCTCCCGATAGCGGAGAAACAGTATGTAGAATTTCTTCTCTTGCCTCTTCTGTCGGTTTTTTAAAATTGTCTGTAAAGCCGTAGCCGCAGTAAGGGCAGATATAAACATTATAATATTGCGGGTTTTCCCCTTTATACATTGTATTAAAGTCCGTGTCAATGGATTTGACTGAATACTTGCTGCGGCGCAACTTGGATGATTCAAAGTTCTTGTCACAAACACTGCAGTGCATTTTTTTCGTAAAAAGATCTTCCAATATTATCTCCCCTTTATCATGTCTGAAATGATGCTATAAGCTTCCCGGCCTGGTTCCGACTGTCTTCGCGCAAAAACAGACGTATAAGCTGCTAAGCTGTGCAAGGCCCTGGATATATAAAATATTCTGCATAAGAAGGGTTATTCCTCCCGGGAAAACAAGAAAAGAAAGGAGAGCCCCTTTCTTTTGGGTTTAATAGTGCTTATGCCTTCAGCCCTTGATACATTTGTCAATAAGCAAGCCCAACACAGGTTTTTATTATTATTACCCGGTGCGGGCTTCCTGTGCTGCCAGCAAAAAGTAGCGGTGTAAGCGCTCGTCACTGGTAAGCTCGGGGTGAAAGGAGGTCGCCAGGAAGTTATCCTGCCGAGCGGCAACGATGTGTTCTTTAAAGCGGGCCAAAGTCTCCACGCCTTTTCCTGTGGATAAAATAATAGGCGCCCGGATAAACACACCGCGATAGGGCTCCCCCCCCAAAGCTGGGATATCCAGGTCTGCTTCAAAACTTTCCCGTTGTCTCCCAAAGGCATTTCGCCTTACTGAGATGGACATTAAACCCAAAACAGGGTTTTGATTTTCCACCTTGTCGGCCAGCAAGACCATTCCCGCGCAAGTGCCCCATAAGGGTTTGCCCTTTTCCGCCAGGCGATGGATCTTTTCCTCGTAGCCGTACCGCTTAATCAAGCGGCCAATGGTGGTGCTTTCGCCTCCTGGCAGAATAAGCCCGTCCAGGTTGTCCAGCTGGGCAGGGTTACGCACAAATACAGCCCGGGCACCGCATTGCTCCACCGCCTGCAGGTGCTCCGTTACAGCGCCCTGGACACCCAGAACCCCGATAGTGAGAAGGGGAAAATCCATTACTTCTTCGCCATGCTCGCTTTTTGTCTTACTAAGTGCCATTATTCTTCCTCTCTCTTCCTAAACTTCACCGCTCTCACGATCCTTGGCCGGTAGGGGACCCGGAGGGCCGAGTAGAGCAGCTTAACTTGCCTGAAGCGAACCTAAACCGGCGGGTCCGGCATACGCCAACGCTGCCATTTTCATCCTAACCACCATGGCCCATCCGACCACAACAGGGGATGAAAATGGGTTTTCAAACCCGTTTCCCGCTTGGAGGAGGTCCGCTTTCCCTGTATCGGCGACTTTGTCAAGCGGCGATAAGCGCTTGGCGAAGTGAATGCTGGGAGCCGGCCCGGCGGGCATGGACGCCCGCCGCCTGCAACCGTGGCAGGACGCCTAAGTTTGCAGGTTGGACGGCGGAAGCTTGAACTGAGCCCTAGCGCTTTGCCGC
>CAZOOA010000018.1:0-5539 GCA_964581355.1 uncultured Desulfovibrionaceae bacterium
ACGGGCATTCAACACCCTTTGCTACAAAAATTTTGTAGTTAATTTATGGTAATTTTCCTGGTCCATCCCGGATGTTTAAATAAATATCCGGCTCAAAGCCAGCCAGTTTCAGGACCCGGGGCACTTTGTAACGGCTGGAAAAGGTCCGGCGGTACGGGTTATCCGTCGTCATTACCAGTACTGTTTCAAAAAATTCCAGGATTCTTTTCCCGGTTGGCTTAAAGGTTTCTACCTTACCCTGGAGTAACAGGGGTTCTGTTTCATGTTTCATCGCTTCTCGGGCCCGGCGTTCCAGGATACCGAAGATCAGCAGTGCCATGAGCAGTACGTACGCTAATGCTTCTACCCGTTCAGGCTTTTTCAAGTAGATTGGACCGACAAAGAGCGGGTCTTTAAGAAACTTAAACGATGTTTCCACATGGCTTTGGGCTTTATACTCTTTGACAATCTCATATGCTGTATTGGTTTCATCCAGGTTTGTCACCAGTACAAAACAGCTTAACTTTTCCTTGGCCTTCTGTACAGCAGCGTCGTTGAGATGGTACTGCAACTTTAAGCGATAGACCGTTTCAGGAACACTGTTTTTACCGGGACGGCCCGGTTTGCGCTTGGCTTGTTGCTCTACCTGTCCGGTTACGGCAAAGAACTCGTCCTGGTGCTGTTTTTTAAACTCTTCCAGGGCAGCTTTGGCATCAGGTTCGCAGGCATAGGCTTGCTTTTCTAAGTGGCTGATGGCTTTTTGAAGTTCTTTTTCCTGAAGGGACAGTTTCTTTTCCAGGGATCTGGTTTTCCGGCCGTCCAGCTTGGTGGAATGAACCACCAGGAAGCGATACGGCTTGTCATAAAGTGTTCCTGTTAACTCCTGGACCCGGTACTTAGCAGCGTCTTTGCGTTTAGAAAAGGTACCCAGTTCTTGAAAGGCCGATTCATCTTCCCAGGCCTTAGCCTTGAGTTCTTTTTCCAGGGAGAAATTGCCCGGTAGGCGAGAGATAAATTGTAGCCGGTGTTGGGCCATTTTGTTCAGGTTATCTTTTGTCATCAGTGCCGAGTCGGCAATGTAAATCACCTTTTCCAGGACCTCCGGGTCAAAGGTCTCGGCCAGTTTTTCGATAAAATCGTAGTTCCAGGTCTTGTCACTGGTGTTGCCGCTGTTTACATCGGCGCAGACCGGCACTTTATCCGGGGTAACACTTAAACCGTAGAGAAACTGTTTTAGATCCGGCCGTTTCTCTTTGCTGTGGCCCTGGGTAATGATAAACTCGTTTCCATCCTGGTCTTCATAAGTACCGTATAAAGAAATGGATGTGGTATCACTATGCAAATACTTTAGCTCAATCTGCTCATGCCAGATAGCCCGCAGGCACAGAGTGGAAAACACTTCCCGGGGACCTCGTTCAGCCAGCTTATCTAAGGCCCTGGCCATATTGTAATCGGTTAAGTCTTCCCGGCTGATGCCTTTGCCGAAAAGGTTTTCAACATCCATATATTCGTAGAACTCGTGCAACCGATACAAAGGCCGCTTCCGACCAAAAATATTGATCACCAGCGCTTTAATGCGCATCCCCGGCGAAAGAGGGCACTGTACAGGATCCCACCGCACCATCTCATCGATGGTCTGGCCCATGCCAAGCTGGTCATACAAGGCTCCAATGAGCGGTCCTGGCCCCTGGTTAAAGGCTTCAACCATAGTGATCCCTCCCACCTTTATCATACAACAGGTGGGAGAAAAGTACAAGGCAAATACTGGAAACCAGGCCTATTTCTGAAAATATTTTTCTCATATGCAATAAATTAGGCCAAAATTAATGCAATTGGAAAAAATTATGTTGTTGAATGCACGTTAACAGTTTATCCATCTTGAGAAACGGCCTCCTCTAAGTACTCGTCCAGGTATTTTTCCAGAAAAGGCTTGAAATCGGCAGCTCTTCTCATAACGTTTAACTCGAACTCATCCTTAAATTTTTCAGAAAAATAGTAAACGCAAATTCCACAAATGGCGTTAAACTGAAATACGGAGTGGTTTTCTTCCAGGAAAGTGAGATCTAACGACAAAGGCACAAAAAGATCTACTAGATCCTGGTATATCCGTGTGTATAAACGGTGTAAAGTTTTTTCCCGGGGTAGAGGCTGACGAAAAACTACGCCCACGTCAAGGTCTGCAAGGGGATCATCAACTTTCTCCTTTTTGCCGCGTATAAGGTTTTCGCCTTTATGCGCCTGGGAACCAAACAAGTAAACCAAGGCTATACCGTGTTTTTGGCATATTTGTTTTAATTCTTGCCTTGGCTCCATAAGAGTCAACTGTTCCACCTGCCCTTTGTCAAAATTTAAGCACATTATATAATATTTACCACAACCGGGCAAGAAACTTTTTCGTTTTCTTTAACCAAATATGTTCAAGCCATAGCAGGAGGTGCATGTTCATTGACAGACCTGGCCACGGTTAAAAAGGAACTGCAGCAGTATGCCGACCCGGAAAAGGCGGAGATCCTGACCCGGTATTTCAAGGCAGTTCCCGGCGGTTATGGTGAAGGCGACCGTTTTATGGGGGTCCTACAAAAAAGTTTTATTTTCTGCAGAAAAAGGCGAAAGAAACGTTGACGCTATCTGCTGGTTGTGGTAAAAATAGTCATGCGCCCATTTCCAAACCTTGGATTGGGTTCAAAACTTGGCTCACTTATGCTTGAATTAAGAGAGATTGAAGGAGGAGAGATGTGAAGATACGGAGTGAAATATATACCGATTACCTGGAGCAGATCAAGGAGAATTACAACCAGTCCCTAGGGCTGCGTATTGAAGAACTGGCTGTTTTAAGGCCCAGCCAGGCAGCCGTGGTCTGCCAGGAAGAAACCTTGACCTATGAAGAGTTAAATCACCGTGCAAACCGGTATGCCGCCTATTTTAACGCAGCCGGTTATAGCCGGGGTGATGTGGTGGCCTTGATGATGGACAACTCAGCTTCCATGATTGCCGCAGTCATTGGGCTAAGCAAGTTGGGCATTATTTCTGCGCTGCTGAACACTACACTGCGGGCCGAAGGCCTGGCCCGGGATATCAACCTGTGTGATGCCCGGGCGATTCTTATCGGCAGCCAATTTATCGAGCCCCTGGAAAAAGCAAAAGATTTTATTCGCCTGAGAGACCCCGGTGAGATGCTCGTTTATCGCCTTGATTCCGAGAACATGGAACTGCCTGCAGAGATGAAAAATATCAAAGAAGCGCTCCCGCAGCACGTAGATAATCCTACTTCCACTTCCAGCATAAAATATTTTGAAATACTCGCCTACCTGTTCACAGCCGGCAGCGGAGGTCACCGGAAAACTGTCCCTATGACCCATATCCGCTGGCTGGTGGCGGGGAAAGCCATCGAAGCTTTTACCGATTTAAATGAAAACCGTACCCAATATATGTGCTTGCCCCTGTATATGAGCAGCGGCTTTAATGCTTGTTTTGCCGGCACTGTCGCAGCGGGGAGCACCCTGGTTGTAGCCCAGAAGTTTTCTGCATCTAACTTCTGGAATGAAATTATTCGCAGTGAAGCCGATTATTTTTTTGGCGTGGGGGAGATGTTCCGGTACATTTACAACCAGGAACGAACGGATGAAGAGAAAAATCACTCCCTGGAAATTATCATCAGCAACGGCATGGCCGAACATCTCATGGAACCCTTTAAAAAAAGGTTCCGTGTGCCCCACATCCTGGAAACCTACAACACCACTGAAAACATCGGCACATTTATTAACACAGAAGAAATCCCCGGTATGTGCGGCAACCTGGAGCTGGCGGGAATACGGCAGGGGGAACTGGTCCTCTATGATATCATGAACGATAAAATGATCACAGACCAGGAGGGCCGGGCGATGAAATGCGCCAAGGACGATGTGGGCCTGTTGCTCTGCGCCATTTACGACTACAATGACTTTGCCGGTTATATTAATGACCCCGGTGAGCGGGAAGCCGTCATTTTGCGTGATGTTTTCACCCCGGGGGATAAATTTTTTAACACCAATGACTTGATGCAGCTCCACGACCAGGACTATATTTCCTTCGTGCAGCGCCTGGGCGGCGTTTACCGCTGGAAAGGGCGCACCATATCCGCTTACAAGGTAAGCGATGTGTTCAAAAAGTTCTTCGGGGCCATCGACGATGCCTACGTTTTCAGCGAACCTATCCCGGGCTTTGAAGGGGCCTGCGGCATGGCAGTCATTACCCTGATTGAAGGGGAAAAGTTGAACTGGAAAAAGTTTAACAACTATATCAAACGCAGGCTGCCGGTCCATGAACGGCCGCTGTTTTTGCGCATCAGCAAAGAAGAGTTCCTGGACGAGGAACTAAAGCAGCAATACCGCGAAGAAGGGGCCAATCCCCGGAACATCGCCGGGGACAGCCCCGATGAACTGTATGTCTATGATGTGATCCAGGAACAGTACATTGAGCTGACCGAAGAAATATACGAACAGATTGTCAACCATGAGTTTGTTGTCTAACACCTGGAGTCACACATGGAGTAAAAACGAAAGTGAGGATTTTGAGTATGTATCCAGCGCTTCAATTATTTAACCCGGAGGAAGTAAAGCCCGACTCCTCGACTGTGCGTGCCCTGATCGATTATTACACAAAGGTTGTACGCTACTATACCATTCTTTTTGACCTGCTGGCCCCGGAAACAAACTGGTCTACACCCAATGAAATCATTTATGAAAACCAGACCCTCTGCTTGCGGCATTTCCCTAACCGGGAGGACCCCAAAGCCAGGCGTCCTGTCCTGATTCTTCCACCCCAGGCGGGCCACCACTCCAATATCGCCGACTATTCCCCGGCCCAGAGCCTTGTCCGGGTCTTTCACCGTTATGGCTATGATGTTTACGTGGCGCAGTGGCTATCGGCCACGATGGAGTACAAGGACCTGGATATCGGCGACTACATCCGTCTGACCGATGAAGCCGTGGAAACCATCCGCGAGAAAACAGGCATTTTCCGGATCAACCTGGTGGGCCAGTGCCAGGGGGGCTGGCAAGCTGCCGTTTATACCGCTCTGCACCAGGAAAAAATTTCTGCTTTAATTACTGCAGCCGCGCCCATCGATGTGGAAGCAGAACCTTCTCCCATCGTGGATAATGCCAAAATGCCCCTGTTTTTCTTCCAAAACCTGGTTGCCATGGGAAATGGCCTCATGGACGGCAAGTTAATGCTCATGGGCTTTAAAAACATGCAGCCGGAAGAACACTACTTCAACAAATATTTTCGCCTTTGGAAGTGGGTCTTGGAAGAAGACGAGGAGAACATCAAGCGGTATATCCGCTTTGAAAACTGGTATGAATATACCCAAATGCTCCCGGGGCGCTTTTACCTGGAGATTATTGAAAATATCTTTCAGAAGAATAACTTAACCAAGCCCAACGCCATGAAAATTAACGGGCAGTTCCTGGATTTAAAAAACATCGACTGCCCTGTGATTATCCTGGCCGGGGCCAAAGATCATATCACGCCGCCGGGGCAGGCTTTTTCCTTGAAGCAATGCGTCAGCACACCGGAAGAA